>DATGMN010000015.1:0-6981 GCA_035293585.1 Bradyrhizobium sp.
CGCCACCATGCACAATTCCGACATCGAGGCGCTGGTTCGGCTCAATGTGTTGTCGCCGATCGTTCTGACCAAATACGTGGTGCGCCACATGATGGCTGACGGCGCCGGACGCATCGTCAATATCTCCTCCATCATCGCCACGACCGGCTATAATGGCCTTTCGGTCTACGGTGCCACCAAGGCGGCAGCGACGGGTTTCACGCGCTCGCTGGCGCGCGAGGTTGGCAAGCTCGGCATCACAGTCAATGCCATCGCGCCCGGCTTCGTCGCTACCGAATTGACCAGGAGCCTGTCTGATGATGGGCGGCAGCGCATCGCTGGACGCAGCGCGCTGCGCCGGTTGCCTGAGGGTGAGGATATCGCCTCCATGGTGGAATACCTGCTTGGTGACGGCGGCCGCAACATCACAGGTACCGTGCTGACGATCGATGCCGGCAATACCGCCTGACCCAGCTCGCAGGCTGCACCGCAAAGGTGGCCACGAGTTCAATCACCGCAGTCGAGTCTGCCGTTCGAGACGCTGCAGGGATTTTTCTCGGACTGCGGTCTGGAAGCCGCAGAAGCAGGACCTGGCACAAGGCTTATGGGAGCCTCCGGGTTCTCCTTCCGCGCAGCCTGTCGAGCACCCTGATCAGCTGCTTTTGGCGGTTGAGCGGTCCCTCGTGCCGCTTTCGGCCGATTGACGACCGAGGGCGTCAGGCTTGCCGCCCGGGTACCCGGGAGCGCGGTGTTTTGCACCGCTTGGCCGGGCGACCGCGGGGGCCGTGCTTGCGCGCCGGTTGACCGGGCCGCCGGTCGGGTACCTGGCGGGACAATATTGCCCGTGGTGGCCTGAGCCGAAACAGGAGGCGTGTGCGCCTGCGCTGGCAAGGTCACTGCTTTGGGCCTTCCCGCGGCAATGCTTCCGGTCGTCGGCGGCTGCGTGGAGCCGCCCGGCAGGTGTGCCGGGGCGGTGGCAAGCAAGGGCCAGTGAGGCGGAGGCTTAGCCACCATGGCAGTCCCTGCCCTGCGCGCCGCCAGGGGCAAGACCGGCGCCAGCCCGGATGAGACAAACAGCGGTTGTGCCGGGCGGTTTGATGCCGCAGGCGGCAGCGGCCCGGAGCTCTTGGTATCTCTCGGCAGGAACGACGCCCAGGCAGGCAAAGGCGGCTCCGGAGCGGCGTTTGCCTGTACTGATGGGCCCGACTGCACAGCGGCCGGAGCCGCGCTCCCGGGGCCGCCAATGCGCGATGCGAATCGCGAACCCTGGTTGGCGTTGGTCGGCCGCTCAATCCCGAGCCCAGCCGCGCCGGACAGCGACAACGAGCCACCCTGCCCTTCGCGCATGGTCGGCTTGTCACTCTTGACTGCCGCATTCGTTGCCGCGCCCGTGCCGTTCGCCACGCCGCCGGCCACGTCCGCTGCCTGGGATGACGTTAACCGGCCTTGTCGCGGAAGGGCCGGCTCACCGGAAGGAGCAGCTGGCTGCACCAGGACCTGCTGTTGCGACGGGGCGGCTTGCAGGAAATACCCGGGGGGCGGTTTGAGAGGGGCAAATGCAAACTCCGGATCACCGAGGGTTAGCACAGCCGGTTCGGTGAATTCGGCTTCGGCCGGCAACGGCGGGGGGACGTCGTAATCCAGCCTTGTGAATTTGGCTGGTGGCGTGGTCGCGGCGGCGAGGTGCGTGAGCATCCGTTCCGCATCGCCAACGTGCGGTCCATGCGGATAAAGTTCGAGGTAGGTCCAATAAGCATCGGCCACGTTCGCCTGGAACGTGCGGTGCCAGGTGATCGCCTCGCGGCGGACGGCAAGCAGAGCCTCGATCCGCCTTGCCATCGGATAATTCCAGTATTCGGCGAGGAATTCGGCATAGCCGTCGAAAGTGTCGCGCAGCAACGCCGTCCAATAGGCGTCCTGCGGGCTGAGTTTTCTCATCGGCTGAGACCGCATCCCTGCGGTACGCGCCGGAGCGTCAGCGCGCGGCGGCACGCCAGCACCAGCTTCGGAGAACTGGAAGCGAGACTGGATGTTCGAGGCGTCCCATGGCACCTGGGCGCCACCCGTCAATTCATTGACCCGCAATCGGACACGATCGAACACCTCCCCGGGCCCCAGCCCGCCCTGTCGGATCATCTCCGTAAGCGCGAGGGCGTACATGCCGCGGCTTGCTGCGCTTTCAGGCGCGACGGTCCCTGGCGTTGCGCTGAACGCAATCAGCAGATTCGGCTGTGTCTCCATCCAGGAGAGGCCGCTCGCCGGTGGCCGGCCCGCCAGCAGAAAGGGGCTCGCGCGCGCTCCGTCTATGATGACGAAGCTGGCCTTCACATGAAGCGCCGCCAGAGAATGGATCTGTTCGGTCAACGACAGCGCATGATGAACCAGGTCCGATGGTTGGCCGACCTGCGCATTGAGGGGGAGAAGGTAATTCTCGCCTTCGCACTGCAGAGCGAGTCCGGCAAAATACACCGCCACGACCGTGTCCGGGCCGGCATTTTTGACCTTGCTGAGGAAATCACCAAAGCCCTGGCGCAAGTTGACCTCATCCAGATCGCGCTGGCTGGTGACCTCAAAACCCGATGCTATCAAGGTCTGGGCAATCAGGGCCGCATCGTTGACCGCGCTCGGCAGCGGCCCCACTCCGTACGAGCCGTTCCCGATCACAAGTGCCAAGCGCCGCTCCGACGCTTCGGCGGCCGAATGCGCAAAGGCGGCAAAAACAACAAATACCAGCAACAGTCTGGGAAGGCGGCGCATCTGGCTTCGCACCCTCAGGTGCCCGAGAAGTTTGGGCAGCAAATTGGCTCGAAATGTTGGCTTCTGCAAGCAGATTAAAACAGAATCAATGACTTGCATCATTTCAATCCGCAGGGTTGCTGGTCGAGGTTGCCGCGAGCTGAAGGGTTCACGTGATAATCAAAACGCCCGGGAAAACGTCGGCTTCACGCGCCTCGGCGCTTGACAAGGCAAGCACCAGCGGCCCGGCGAATCCGACTGCAGAGGCCGTCAGCTTCGCGATGGGTGTTGGCGCCGATCCGGACCTGAAAAAACGAGCTGGTCCCGCGGACGTGAACCAACACCGGGTCGTCCTGAGGCCCGATGACACCACTCAACCTCTTTATCGTGCGCGCATACATCGCGAGTGCCTCCTCGCGATTGAAGCCTGTCGCGACCTGAACGCCCCACGGCTTGGCAACACCGCGCGTGACGCGTCCTTGAAGTTGCGTGACAAACGGGTTCGGCGCGGTTTCGAGCAATGCAATCAGTTCACGACAGCTCGTCCTTGGCTCAGGCTCCGACGTCGATTGCTTGCCGGTCGCTTTGGCCCACTGCTCAACGCTGGTTCCGGTGATCGCATCAACATAGTTGCGCGTTTCATCCGGCATGCTCCCTGTTCCTGCGAGCCATTCCTGAACGCGCTTTGGACCGGCATTGTAGGCTGCAGCAGCGAGACCGAGGTTCCCAAATTGGTTCCGCAGTTCGCTCAAAAACTCTGCCGCTTTTGGTAACGCCTGCACCGGATCAAACGGGTCGAGCAGCCCGCGATCCCTCGCGGTATCGGGCATGAATTGCGCAATGCCCAGGGCGCGTCGGCCGTTATGCGTCACCGGCCCAACTGCGTCCGATCGGAACCGGCTCTCCTGCCAGATGACGCGCGCGAAAAACCCCAGCGGCAGATCGTTGGCACGAGCTGCTGATTCAATCGTCAGGCACAGCGCCTCCTTTTCAAACTCGAGCTTTGAGTATTCGTCAGACTGTCGTGCAGCTGCCCCGCCGTCTTCCGAGGAGCTTGCCGATTGCTGAGCAGCTGCAGCGCCTCTGGAGTGCTCCTCGCTTGCAAGTAGCTCTCCTCCTGTAATCGCCAGCATCGCAACCAATGAAGCTGCGAACGTAACCGAACGAAATTGCACCGACATTCGATTGACCCACTGACATGCGGGAACGCGATTTGACGTTTTGCGAAACAGATCAGAAACTGGCTGCCCTGGCCAGAGCTCCGCCGCCTGCAGGGCAGCCAGTAGCCCTGGATGCCTTGATCCAATCATCTCCCGCGGCCAGCAGGTGTCCACGAATCCGGATACATGGAACCCGGGATGGTGCGTGCTCGATCCCAGCAAGTGGCGAGCGGGACGCGTCCGCGCACATCCCGGTTCTCACAAGACAAAGGTCCGACGTCCTGGCCCTACAGCGACACGTCAGCAATCGGATCCGGCACAAATCCTAACCAGGCGAGGCGGTGAATTCAATTCACCCAAATCCGGACAGGCATACTTTGAAAAGGCCAGAGCGCCCGCGATCGAATTGGCTACTTGCGGCAGGTCTCTAGACGACGTGAAAGTCGCTCGCATGGAGAAGCACCTTTTGAACATCGCTCCAGGGCTCATGACCGGCAAGGTCCATCACCGCGTTCCCGTGGTCGTCGTGCGCAGCGCCTAGCAGGCTGTTGAAGAAGTCTCCGAACGGCGCGCGATGAATGGGATGTCGTCGCCGTTGGTAAGGCAGATTTCGCCTTCGAGCGTGCCGTTATCCTGCAGTTCGGCCCATCCCTCACCGCTGGCTGGCTCCATTTCGTCGTTTCCCTGCCAGTTGAACTGGACGGCATCGCCATCGCAGGAACCATGAATGGAGCCCGTGAGGCAATCGAAGGCGAACTCACCGCCGACCTCATCAAACAGGATATAGGAGCTTGCACCGGCCATGTCGTAACCCGGCGTCTCGACGAGGCGCCATCGACCCCGGACGCTCATGCCGGCGCGGCCAGAAGTTTGGGCAGCCGGACCAGATTGTAGGCTGCCAAGGCCAGCGTGAAGGCGGCGTCCACCCGGTCCCGACCTCGTAGCTTCACCTTGGCCAGACCGGCGGAACTCTTGATCCAGCCGAACACCTCCTCGATCCGTTTGCGACAGCGCTGGCTGACCTCGTAGCCGGCGTGGCGGGTGGTACGAGCATCGACCGCCGTCTTGCGCGGGACGCCGGTCTTGCTGAGGTGTCCGTCAATCGCGACATGCGGCGTCACCGATCGCTCTCTCAGGTCATGCACGAACTGCGTGACGTCATAGGCCTTGTCCGCGCCGAGCGTGATCCGCCGGCCTCCGCGATCGCGGCTATCGATCAACGCCAGCGCCGCCTCTCGTTCGGCAGTGCCAGTCGCCTGGCTGACGACCCCTCCGACCGCCAGACCATGGCGGTTCTCCATCAGGGCATGCCCCATGTAGCAGAGCTTGGCCGGCTGCCCGTCCCCCTTCTTGTAAAGCCGAGCCTCCGGGTCGGTCGTGCTTTGGTGCGTCTCGTTTGAACGCTTCTCCTTGTGGAAGCTGCGTTCAGCGTTGCGTCCCGGACCCTCGCTGTCGTTGTCGTCCCCGTCTTTCCTGCGGAAACTCTTGATCGAAGCCCAAGCCTCAATCAGCGTGCCGTCGACCGAGAAGTGATCGCTCGACAACAGCCGCTTCACCTTCGGCTGGGACAACACCGCCGAAAGGAACTTAACGGCAATCTCACCTTCCAACAGCCGATCGCGGTTCTTGGAGAAGGTCGAGTGATCCCACACCGGATCGTCCACGCCCAGGCCGACAAACCAGCGGAATAGAAGGTCAAACTCCAGCCGTTCCATCAATTGTCGTTCCGACCGGATGCCGTAGAATGCCTGCAACAACATCGCCCGGAGCAGCCTCTCCGGCGCAATCGAGGGCCGGCCAAAGTCTGTGTAAAGCTCCGAAAACGCCTTCGACAGATCGCTCAGCGCAGCGTTCACAATTTCCCGGATCGTCCGCAGGGGATGATCCCGGCGAACCCGCGCTTCAAGGTCTACGTAATTGAACAGCGATCCAGACCGCTCGTCCGATCCGCGCATCCGAGCCTCCCGATTCGATCATCGAGAGAATCACGTTCACTTCTGTCCCGCTAGAGACTTCTTCAACAGCCTGTTAGGAGCCCGAGGGGGATACGCCGCGGCGCATCGCCCTGTGGCCACTGGCGAAGCTCAATGACCCAGCGCCGTGGGCTTCACCGGCCAATCATCCGCCGGATGGCGCGCAACAAAGGCGGTCCCCACCGCATAAACAGTTTTTGTATAGCAGAGCGGACCGGCCGCGGCTCCACACCACGAACCGAGATTTCGCTGCTTTCCAGGTTCGGCACCGGCCTGCGCTAAAGCTAGGCTCGCGGACCGGTCATTCCGGAGTCGTATGCGTCTATCCCGATAACTCAAGCGTGTAGCTGAGCCAGAACCGGCGCGGCGATTTGCGCGAGTTGGGCACCAGTTAACGCGGTAGCGCCCACTGTTGAACCTCCGCTGTCGCCAAATGCCGACGACGGAAACGCCGCGGCGATCTGCTGGGAGAACAAGGCCACCCGCTGGTTCAAGGCGCTTGTGCCTGGATCCTGCATGATCTGCGGTTGCAGATTGCCTTGCTGACCTGCCGTTACCGGCGGATCGAACAAAATCGTGCCCCCCTTGCCGTCGCTTGCGAACTCGAAATTCGCCAGTGTGTAGGATCCGTTGAAGTCAAGCGCCGCCGTGTTCGTGCCATCGGTGACCGTCAGCACACTGTTGGCATAGCTGTCGTGGACGTTGCTGAAATTGATGTTTTTCAGATCGATCTGATCGGAGCCCGAGAGCGTACCATCACCGGTAAAGCCGTAGATAACCCCGCCGAACGTGGACGGATGATCCAGCGCCAACATCCCGGTCGAACTGGCGAAGGTGACGGATGACGAATTGGCCGCGCCAAGCTCGAGCGTGGCGCCAGCGCCAATGATAGCAGATCCGCTTGGCCCCGAGAGCGGCGTCGTAATCTGGAGCGTTGTGCCGGGTACGGCATAGATACCGATGACGTGGTCGCCATTGAGGTCCTGGTTAAAGGTGGTCTCGATTGCCTCCAACGCCGGATTGTTGCCGGAAACCGCGCCGACGACGCTCGACGAATACGACAGATAGTTGCCGCTGCTGTCGGTGCTCCAGACTACGTACTGACCGGTCGTTGTGTTCTTTAACGCAACGTC
>DATGMN010000016.1:0-2645 GCA_035293585.1 Bradyrhizobium sp.
AAAGCAGATTCACATCGGCGGCGCCGCGGCCGCGCCGGAGCTGATCGCGGCAATGGAGAAGGCCTTCCGCTGCGAGGTGATCGCGGGCTACGGGCTGACGGAGACGTGCCCGGTCGCGACCTCGGCGCGCACCAAGAGCACCGTGCGGTACGCCGATGAAGACGACCGCATCCGGCATCTCGCGATGGCCGGTTGGCCGCTGCCGGGATGCGAGGTCCGCGTCGTCGATTCGCAGATGCGCGACGTCCCGCGCGACATGCAATCGATCGGCGAGGTCGTGATTTGCGGCGACAACGTGATGGACGGCTATTACAAGGAGCCCGAGGCCACGCGCGCCGTGATGACGGACGGCTGGCTGCACACCGGCGACATGGCGGTCTGGGACGCCGAGAACTACATCCACATCGTGGACCGCAAGAAGGACATCATCATCAGCGGCGGCGAAAACATTTCGTCAATCGAAGTCGAGAAGGCGATTGCGGCGCATCCGGACGTGCTGGAGTGCGCCGTGGTCGCGGCGCCCGATCCGAAATGGGGCGAGGTGCCGGCCGCGGTGGTGGTATTGAAACCGGGCCGGGCCGTGGACGAAGAGCAGTTGAAGGCGTTCCTCGCGACGCGCCTCGCCGGCTTCAAGATGCCGCGCCGGGTGGAGTTCTGCGCGCAGCCCCTGCCGAAGACCGGAACCGGCAAAATTCTCAAGCGCGAGATCCGCGAGGCGTACTGGAGCGGGAAGTCGGTGCGGGTGGGGCAGGCGTAAGGCCGCGCCGCGCGCCGCGCTCAGCGCGCCGAGAGGACGATCTGGTTGCCCTCCGAGTCCCTCATTTTGAGGAAGCTGCCCCATGGCTGCTTCTGTGGGGGCCCGCTGAATTCGACGCCGCGCGCAGAGAGCTCGCCGTAGGTCCGATCGATGTTGTCGACCTCCCAGGAAGTATTCACGTGTGTGCCGATGCGGTCCTCATGGCCTTCCGGCGTGAACAGCGCGACACCCGTTTCGGCGCCGGGGATCGAGAGTTCGATCCAGCGTTGTGTGGGGGAGAACTCCTGGTCCGTGAGGATGCGGAAGCCGAGCTTTTCCGTGTAGAACTGCAAGGCGCGATCCTGGTCCCGCACCGGAATGCCGAGGAACTTGATTCGCTTGATCATAGCGTCAGAGTGCCATCGGCCGGTGTGGAAATCAACGGCGCGATGCCGAATCGCGGCAATATATGCTATAGCGATGGCTGCCATAGCGATGAAGACCGACCCGTATGTCGTCGATACCCTGATGCGCGACCTGGTGGCGCACAGCCGCTCCAGTGCCGCATTTCTCGTGTACTTGCAGCTCTACCGCCACACGCACGGCGAAGGACGGGAATCGACGGCGGTTAGCCACCAGGTGCTCGCGGAGCTGACGGGCCTCTCGAAGCGTTCCGTGCAGACGGCGCTCGGGCATCTGATCGATCGCCGGCTGCTCCGCCGTCGGATGCCCAGGCCGACCGCAGTGCCTGTGTACACGGTGCTGATGCCGTGGGTGCGGAAGTGAGAAAATGCTACTCGATCGTCGCTACGAGCCTGGATTCGATGATGCGTTGGTCCGACGTGACCAGCTTGAGCCGGTGGACTCGGGCAGTGGCGACGATGGCGCGGTCGGCGGGATCCCAGCCATTACCGATGGCAGCGGCTTCCAGTGCGACTTCGGAGGTAAGAGGCAACAGAAGGATCGCCGGGTTCGAGTCGAGGTCTCGGAGAAAATCTTCGAGCGAGACTCTGAATACTCGCCTCGTTCCGCTTGCCAGTAGCGCAATCTCCAGGAGACTCATCGCGCTGAGCGCAACGGGTTCGCCGCGTTCAGCGGCCTCGTCGAGTGCCCGCCGCTGGGACCGGGACAGCTTCTTTACGTCGACGCCCCATCGCACGAGAACGTGGGTGTCCAACAGCAATCGGGGCTTCAGTGCGATCTCCTTGTTGCCGGACGCATTCCCAGCCGGGTAACGGGCGCACGATATCGCCAAGGATTTCAGCCCTGCCCGCCCAACTGTTAGCGAAGTTCTTGAAGGCCGGGCGCTTCGCCGGTCCGATGACCGCCACAGGGCGGCCGCGGCGCGTTATGGTGATGGACTCGCCGGACTGCTCGACCTCGCTGCAGCAGGCCAAGCACTTGGCTTTAAATTCAGAAGCGCTGAGGACCCGTTCCTTCATGACACCAGGATATCAGGAATATGGTCACCTGACCATGTCGAGGAGGGCTTTACACCAGCACCGTAAACGTCGCTTCCTTCCGCTCCACCGCCCGGTACAGCGTGTCCCGCTCGACCGGCGTGCGCCCCGCCTTGCGGATCAACTGCAGCAGTTCCGCGCGCCGCAGACCCTGGCTCGTGGTGGCGCCGGCGTCGTGGTAGATGCGCTCCTCGACGATCGTGCCGTCTATATCGTCCGCGCCGAAGCGCAGCGCGATCTGAGCGATCCGCGGCGTCATCATCACCCAGTACGCCTTGATGTGCGGGATGTTGTCCAGCATGAGGCGTGCCACGGCGATGTTCTTGATATCGGCGAACCCCGTCGTCTTCGGGATGTGCTGCAGCGGCGTGTTGTCGGGATGAAACGCCAGCGGGATGAACGTCACGAAGCCATGCGTCTCGTCCTGCAGCTCGCGCAGCCGGACGAGA
>DATGMN010000017.1:0-109277 GCA_035293585.1 Bradyrhizobium sp.
TCCGCGACAACGGAACCGGGATTCCGCCCGAGGTGAAGGACAAGATGTTCAATCCCTTCTTCACCACCAAGCCGGCTGGCGAAGGCACCGGGCTTGGGCTATCCATGTCCCACGACATCGTCGTGAAACAACATGGTGGCAGCATCGACGTCGTGAGCACGCCGGGCGAATTCACCGAGTTCACGATCCGATTGCCGCGAACCAGCATCATTGCAGACAGGACCAGAGTAGAGTGAGCATTCTCGTTCTCGTGGTGGACGACGAGCCCGATGTGGAGGCGCTGTTCCGCCAGCAATTCCGGCGCGATCTGCGCGCCCAGCGCTTTGTGATGGATTTTGCCAGCTCGGCCGCGGACGCGCTGACCCGCGTCGAGACGACCGGCGACAATGCGCTGATCCTGATCCTCTCCGACATCAACATGCCCGGCATGACCGGGCTCGAAATGCTGCCGAAGGTGCGGCAGAGCGCCCGGACGTGCCCGTGATCATGATCACGGCCTATGGCGATGCCGACACCAAGCGCAAGGCGCTGGAAAACGGCGCCTCCGGCCTGTTGACCAAGCCGATCGATTTCGCCGCGCTGCGCGAGGAGATCGACACCCGGGTCGCGCAGGCGAATTGAGCGGCGAATCGCGACGAAGGTCGTCTTCACGCGAGCCGGCGTCCACCGCGCCCGAGCAAGCTCCTGGCGGTTCCGCTATGTCCGGTCGAGGAATTCGCGGACTGCCTTGATGGTTGCAGCAGGTTGCTCCTCCATGAGCCAATGTCCGGCGTCCTTGACGACCACCTCCGTGACGTCGGTGGCGGCATTTCGCATCACGACGGCTTCCATCGCGCCGAATGACTTCTCGCCGCCGATGGCAAGGACCGGAATCGTCAGCCTGGTCGCGAACACTTTCTTGTTGTCGTCCGCATCCTTGCGGATCGACCTGAACTGGGCGAACGCCGCGCGCATTGCGCCCGGCTGCGCATAGAGGGCCGCATAGTGGCGGCGCGTTGCTTCGCCAATCCTGGACGGCGTGCCCGCGAAGTCGTTCCAGAAGCGATCGAGGTAGATGCGTTCGCGTCCCTTCACCAGCCGCTCCATGTCCGCCCCGCCGAGATCGAAATGCCAGAGCAGCGGGCTGCGGACGATGTCGTCCCACGGCGGCACCCCCGGCACCGGCGCGTCCATGACGACCAGCTTCTCGGTCTTGTCGCGGTATCGCGCCGCGTAGGCATAGGCCACCATGGTCCCGATATCATGGCCGACGACAGCCGCCCGATCGATCCCCAGCGCATCGAGAACGGCGCGCATATCCGCCGCCTGGGTCCATTTGTCGTAGCCATCCGCAGGCTTGTCCGACAGGCCCATGCCGCGCAAATCGGGCACCACGACGGTGTGATCGCGCACCAGATCCGCGGCGAGCTTCGCCCACATGTCGCCGGTGTCGCCAAAGCCGTGAATCAGGATCACGGCCGGCCCCTTGCCGCCAACGCGCACGTAGATCCGGGTCCCATTGGCCGGGATCGTCCTGGTCTGAATCCCCGACGGGAACGGCTCGAATTGCGCGCGCGCCATGGCAGGCATGAGCAGCAGCAACAGAACGACCAAACACCTCGCGCGCATCGAAAACTCCCCATCCCCCGGAAATCAGCGCGCGCAACATAGATCGAGCGGTCCACGAGACACAAGCAATTCGATTTCGCGGCGGCGCGCGAACCGATTGATTCCCGTGCGGCGCAGCCGCGTTGCACGGAGCGGTTGCTTCGCGTTGAAGCAGACGCCGCGGCTCAGATCGTCCTGACAACGCGTGAGACAATTCAACCCGTCATCCTGAGGCGCGAGCGCAGCGAGCCTCGAAGGATGCACGGCCCCGCTGCTGCAGCCGGGCCGTCGCCCTTCGAGGCTCGCTGCGCGAGCACCTCAGGGTGACGGTGCGAGAGGAGCGCGTGTAGCACCATCCAGATTCGATTTTCGAACAACACGCTCCGTCATTGCGAGGAGCAACGCGACGACCGCGTCCGCCGAAGCGCGCTTGCGCGAAGGTGGAAGCAATTCCAGGGCCACGCCCACGACTCTGGATTGCCGCGTCGAATTACGGTGACAGTGCATTCAATTCGGTTTGAGCGTTCAATAAGGTTCGTTTCATGCTCGTTCAGCGAGCCAGCCAGTGGGGTGGGGTGCAGTGTCATCGTAACGCCCGGGTGATCGGGCTGATCACAAGGCCAGTAGTCCGCGGGTGCGTCCCTTACGAGGGACCTGACCCCTCACCCGGACCGCATCTTGCGATGCGATCCGACCTCTCCCGTTCGGGAGAGGTGAACCGAGCTTGCGGCTCCCAGCGATTCAACCGATCCACGAGGATTTGGGCCGGCCAGGCTCAAGCCCCTACTCCGCCATCTCCGCCGCCGCCTGCACCGCAGGCCCGGCCAGCGGGCGCTCCTCCATCGCGATCATGCAGCAGGCTGCGACGGCGAGCATGACGGTGGCCCCGGCGTAGACGTAGCGGAAGGCGGCGACCATGTCGGCTGCGGCGATTGCGCCGACGGCACCATGGCCACCCTCGCCGCCCAGCGAGATGTCGGTGCCGAGCGCCATCAGGAGGATCGCCGAGAAGGCGGCGACCGTGAACGACGACATCATGGCCCGGAAGAAGTTCATGGCGCCGGTGATGGTGCCGACCTGGGCGCGGGGCACCGCGTTCTGCAAGCTGACCACGGTGATCGGAAACACGGTGCCGAGGCCGATGCCGAACACGGCCAACAGCGCCAGCAGCGCCCACAACGAGGGCGTGGTCAGCGCCATCGCGGCCGCCGCGATCGTGGCGGTGATGGAGCCGGCGATGGCGACGCGCTTGTAGTGCCTGACGCGGGCCATGGTGCGGCCGGCAATCGCAGCACCGAAGGTCGAGATGGCCGCGAGCGGAATGAGGCCGAGGCCGGCTTCGCTGGCGCTCAGGTGATAGACGACTTCGTAATACAGCGGCAGTATCACGGTCAGCCCGATCATGGCCCCGAGCGCACAGCCGCTCGCGAGCAGCCCGTAAGGCACGACCGAGCCGCCGATCAGGGACAGCGGCAGGAACGGCTCGTCCGCCCGCTTCGCATGCCAGATGAAAGCAAGCGCCAGCGCCACCGCGCTGCCGACCATGCCGAGGATGGCCGGCGACAGCCAGGAATAGCGGTTGCCGCCCCAGGTCAGCACCAGCATGAACACCACGGCGGACGCCATCAGCAGCACGCCGCCGAGCCAGTCGACCTTGCGCCTTCGGTGATAGACCGGGAGCTTGCTCATCTTGGGCAGCAGCAGCGCGAGTGCGGCGGCAGCCAGCGGCAGGTTGATCCAGAAGATCATCGACCAGTGCAGATGATCGGCGAAGATGCCGCCGAGCACCGGTCCGGAGATGCCGGCGAGCATCCACACCGCGCTGAACCAGGCCTGGTACTGGCCGCGCTCGCGCGCCGAGACGACGTCGGAGATCACGGTCTGCACCACCGGCATGATGCCGCCGCCGCCGAGCCCCTGCAGGCCGCGGGCGAGGATCAGGATCGGCATGCTCGGGGCCAGCGCGCACAGCACGGAACCGGCGATGAACAGGCTCAGCGACACGATGATCATGACCCGGCGGCCATAGATGTCGCTCAGGGTGCCGAACACCGGCGCCACCGCGGTCGAGGCCAGGAGATAGGCGGTAATCACCCAGGACAGGTTGGAGACGTCGTGGAACTGGCGGCCGATGGTCGGCAGCGCGGTCGCGACGATGGTCTGGTCGAGGGCGGCCAGGAACATCGTGAGCAGCAGGCTCAACAGGATGGTGCGGACCTCGGCCTGGGTCAGCGGCGGGCGCACGGGCGCGATCGGCGGCGCGTCGGCGATCGCGGCCACCCGGGCGGGCAGTTCCGTGAGCTCGGCCGCGAGGTCGGCGGGCAATGGTGTGGTGGCGGCAGGGTTACGGCTCTGCCGTATGAACTGGTTCATGATCCGGGAATATTTTTGTGCAGCGCGCCGCAATAACAGCGCAGATTCGCTAACTTGACCTCAATTTAAGGGGTAAACGGCCGATGAGGCAGCAGGTCTGACGCATGGGTGGGTCCCATCGCACCGCACCCCGTTCGCAAATGCGTGATCGGGGGCGCCGCACACCGTCATTCGGAACCGTCATCCTGAGGCGCGAGCGTCACCGAGCCTCTAAGGATGCACGGCCCGGCTCTCGCAGCCGGGCCGTCGCCCTTCGAGGCTCGCTCCGCTCGCGCCTCAGGGTGACGGGTCGAAGCCGGCGCGTCGTGCGTAGGATGGGTAGAGCGCAGCGGAACCCACCCTACGGTCTGAAAGCGTGAACCCGGAATTTCGAGATTCCGGGTTCGGTCCTTACGGACCGCCCCGGAATGACGGTGCGTGTGGCGATACAAAGGTGGCGGGTTTCGCGTCCTTAAACCTTCGGCCGCTTCTTCAGCCGCGCGCGCTTGGGCAAGAGCGCCGGCCAGCTCACGATGTGGTCCTCGAGCTCCTGGTCCGGGATCTCGTCCTCGGTGCCCTCGACCCGGCCGCGCACGGAGACGCCGGCTTCATGCACGGTGTCGGGATCGCCCGAGATCAGCGGGTGCCACCAATAGAGGTCGCGCCCTTCGGCGACCAGGCGATAGCCGCAGCTTGGCGGCAGCCAGTTCAACGTGCGCACATTCTCAGGCGTCAGGCGAACGCAATCCGGAACCTTGTCGGAACGGTTTTCGTAATCCTTGCAGGCGCATAGGCCGGCATCCAGAAGCTTGCAGGACACATGAGTAAAGAATATCCTGCCGGTATCCTCATCCTCGAGCTTCTCCAGGCAGCAGCGCGCGCAGCCGTCGCACAGGCTTTCCCATTCGGCTCGCGACATCTCCTCCAAGGTCTTGGTTTTCCAGAAAGATCCCTCCTGGCCTGAGGGTCGCTTGGGGCTTGCGGTCATCTTGTCTCTTGAATCCGAGGGATCGACGGGCGTTCCGCTGCGTTTTCGCCGCGCCGGCATGGCGGCCGGCGGGCCTTTTCCGCTCCGGTTGCGAACCGCATGCTGTGCATTAGTCCTAAACCACGGAAATCGCGAGCCGGGCCATTGGTTTATGAGGCCCGCTCGGGTAGATAAAGGATGAGTCCCGAACGGCGCAAGGCGTGGCTTGCTCGCGCGGCCTGGCTCGACGCCATGGGTTTGCCGCAACACTGCAGCAAGACATTTTCGACGGGGCCTGCGGCGCGCGCCTGGAAGCGCTTTCGAATGGCTAAGGGCTATGGCTAAGGGTTAAAGAATCCCAGTGAAGATCCTCCCGGACAATTGGAAGCAGCGGCTCAACAACTGGCGTCTCGATCTCGACGCGCGGTTCGACTCGGCGCTGTTCTCCTCGCTCCGGGGCACCCGCGAGCTCTATGAGCGCTTCTCGACCTTCATGGACAATTTCTATGTCGGCGGCTGGAAGCGCTGGGTGTTCGTCGAGCCGTTCTCGGAAGCCGCCACCCTCGGCCTCGGCGGGCTGGTGCTGCTGCTCATGCTCGCCATCCCCGCCTTCCGCGAGACGTCGGACGAGGACTGGCTGAAGAAGAGCGACCTCGCGGTCACCTTCCTCGACCGCTACGGCAATCCGATCGGCAGCCGCGGCATCAAGCACAACGACTCGATTCCGCTGGAAGACTTTCCGGACAACCTGATCAAGGCGACGCTCGCCACCGAGGACCGCCGCTTCTACGACCATTTCGGCATCGACATCGCCGGCACGGCGCGCGCGCTGGTCACCAACGCCCAGGCCGGCGGCGTGCGCCAGGGCGGCTCCTCCATCACCCAGCAGCTCGCCAAGAACCTGTTCCTGAGCAATGAGCGCACCATCGAGCGCAAGATCAACGAGGCGTTCCTCGCCATCTGGCTCGAGACGCGGCTCACCAAGAACGAGATCCTCAAGCTCTATCTCGACCGCGCCTATATGGGCGGCGGCACCTTCGGCGTCGACGGCGCGGCGCATTTCTATTTCAACAAGTCGGTGCGCGACATCAACCTGGCGGAAGCCGCGATGCTCGCCGGCCTGTTCAAGGCGCCGACCAAATTCGCCCCCCATATCAACCTGCCCGCGGCGCGCGCCCGCGCCAACGTCGTGCTCGACAACCTGGTCGATGCCGGCTTCATGACCGAGGGCCAGGTGTTCGGCGCCAGGCGCAATCCGGCGACCGCGGTCGACCGGCGCGACGAGAACTCGCCGAACTACTTCCTCGACTATGCCTTCGACGAGATGCGCAAGCTGGTCGACACCTTCCCCAAATCCTACAATGAGCGCGTCTTCGTGGTGCGCACCTCGATCGACATGACCGTGCAGCACGCCGCCGACGAGGCGATCGAGAACGAGCTGCGCCAGTTCGGCCGCGATTATCACGCCACCCAAGCGGCGACCGTGGTCGCGGACATGGACGGCGGCATCCGTGCCATGGTCGGCGGGCGCGACTATGGCGCCAGCCAGTTCAACCGTGCGGTCGACGCCTATCGGCAACCGGGATCGTCGTTCAAGCCGTATGTCTATACGACGGCGCTCCTGAACGGCTTCACGCCGAAGTCGATCATCGTCGACGGCCCGGTCTGCATCGGCAATTGGTGCCCGCAGAACTACGGCCACTCCTATTCCGGTCCGGTGACGCTGACGCAAGCGATCACCAACTCGATCAATGTCGTGCCGGTGAAGCTGTCGATCGAGCTCGGCAAGAAGGCCGGCGGCGGTCCGAAGCTCGGCCGCCAGATGATCGTCGAAACCGCGCGCAAGTTCGGCATCACCGCGCCCCTGCCCGACACGCCCTCGCTGCCGATCGGCGCCGACGAAGTCACCGTGCTGGAGCACGCGGTGGCCTATGTCACCTTCCCGAACAAGGGCATGGCGGTGACGCCGCATGCGGTGCTGGAGGTGCGCACCGGCGCCGGCGACCTGGTCTGGCGCTGGGACCGCGACGGACCGAAGCCGCGGCGGGCGATCCCGGCCAACATCGCCGCCGACATGGCGGGGATGATGAGCCACGTGGTCAGCGAAGGCACCGCGCGGCGCGCCGCGCTCGACGGCATTCCGACCGCGGGCAAGACCGGCACCACCAACTCCTATCGCGACGCCTGGTTCAACGGCTACACCGGCAACTTCGCCTGCGCGGTCTGGTTCGGCAATGACGACTACTCGCCGACCAACCGCATGACCGGCGGCTCGCTGCCGGCGCAGACCTGGCACGACATCATGACGGTCGCCCATCAGGGCATCGAGATCAAGGAACTGGCGGGCGTCGGCATGGGCCAGAAGCTTCCCGCCGCCGAGCGGCCGCAGACCATGGCGGCCAATGGCGCGAAGGCCCCCGAGATCAAGCCGGGACCGCCGCCGGTCCTGACCCGCCGCGGCGCCGAGGTGCTGGTGCAGGTTGAAAAGATGCTCGACGACGTGGCCAAGACGCTCGAAAAGACCACCGACAAGACCTCGGCGAACGAGCCGGCGAAGCCGGCCGCGTCGAGCGAGCTGCCTTTCCCCGACAATCTGGCCGCGGCGACGGGCGATGTGCCCGCCTCGCGCAAGAACTGACGTTTGCACCTGTGCGGCTGATCTTTAGCACCCTCCTGGCGTTGTGCATCGCCGCCGTCGTCGGCGTCGGCACCACATGGATGGCGACCACCCGCGGCACCGAGATCGGCACCCTGACCATCGGCGCCTGGACCGCCCGCCCGCGCACCGGCACCTCCGACATCGATCCCTATTCGCGCGCCACCATCACCCGCAACGGCGAGCTGCCGATCGGCACCGGCGACGGCATCGCCTTCACCACCCGCCGCGACGACCGCAACCGGCCGCTCGACGGACGCTGCGACGTGGTCGTCAGCGGCGTGACGCCGCCGGCGCGGTTCTGGACGCTGACGCTCTATGACAGCAAGGGCCATCTCGTCGCCAACTCGCTGCAGCGCTACGGCTTCACCAGCGAGGAGGTGGTGCGCAGCGCCGACGGCTCGTTCGAAATCCACATCGCCTCGCGCGCGCGCGCCGGCAACTGGCTGCCGACCGGCGGCATCGAGCGCTACGCGCTGATGCTGCGGCTCTACGACACGCCGGTCGGCGTTGCCACGCGCTCCAAGCGCGACGCGCCGATGCCCGCCATTACCACGGTGGGGTGCTCATGATCCGGCTCGCGTTCACCATCCTTGCCGGCGTGCTGCTGGGCCTCGTCGTCCATCTCGTCAGTGTGCTGGCGCTGCCGAGGATCGCGAGCGAGGACGCCTATTCGCGGCTGACGCCGCTGACCAGGCTCAACGCCGTCACGCCCTTGCCGCCCGCCGATCCCTCCAACACGCTGATGCCCTATCTCGACCCCGCCTTCGCGGTCGCGGTCTGCCGCTATGATCTGTCGACCGGACCGATCAAGCTGAAGGTTCCGGTCAGCCAGGCCTATACCTCGGTGTCGTTCTATACCCGCAACGAACTCGCCTATTACGCCATCAACGACCGCTCCGCCGGCAAGAAGGTGATCGAGCTCGACCTGATGACCGAGAAGCAGCACGAAGACCTGCCCGAGGAGGAGGACGTCACCTCCGCCGACCGGCTGATCATCGATTCCCCGACCGCAACCGGCCTGATCGTGCTGAAGGCGCTCGCGCCCGAGCCCGGCCTGATGGCGCAGGCGCAGTCCTCGCTCGCGGCATCGACTTGCAGCACGCAGGCCGATCAGCCCAAGCCGGTCGAACCGCCGCAAAGGCCGGCGGGGCGGCGCTGATCGCGTCGACACGGCACCTTCCGCATTCAGCGGCGCATCGAGCGCTCTCAGCATGATCGCGCAAGCGCGTTTCCGCAGTAAACGGGAGCGCTCATGACGGCATCGACGGATGCAGAACGAAGCCGAGTTGAATCAGTGCCGTCACGCCGTCGTCGAGTCCGATTTCCTCGACGATCTCTCCGTCGATCAGCTTCAGGACCGTGGTTCCCGTGAAGTGCATCCTGCGGCCGGTCGCAGGCGGCAGGCTGCCCATCAGGAAATCATCGAACGCCGGGCCCGTGTGCGTGCCGCCACCCTCCCATTGACCGACCACATAATCACCTTCGGCGATGAGGTCCGCCGTCGCCCAGAAGTTGAGGTCGGGAAATGCCGCGCGAAAGTCGGTCATGAACGCTTTGATATCGTGACGACCGCGGCGGGGTTCGTGCAAGGAGTATTTCAGCAACATGTCGGGGGCTGCTATTTCGTCGACGACGCCGAGATTGACGGTCTTGCCCCAGAAATGCGTGAACCATCGACCGACAATGGCCTTGTTGTCCTGCTGCTTTGACACGTCTTTCTCTCCCACTGTTTGCTGTTTGCAACTTGCGCCACCGACGCGAAGCACGGCAACGATCCGACCGGATGCCCGTGGCAGCGCCATCCGCCAGCAGGCCTCGTCAGGAATTCACCAGCTCGGCGGTGCGGGATCTCGCGATGTCCGGCATCCGGTAGACGTCCTCGGGGATGCGCGCGAGAGTCGATTCGTGAACCTCATCGCCGACGCCGTAGTAGCGCTGGAAGCTCATGATCAGCGGCCGCCACTTGTTCGGGTCGACCCGATTGGATGACCCGTCCATCAGGATGTCGGGATGGATGTGAACGCGCGTCACGCGGACTTCGAAGATGACGATCCTGCCGCGGGCGACCTCATCGTCTTCCATGAGGTCGTGCTTCGCGGCAACGACCGCTTCCATCTGCACCGGACATTGCAGGACGCGCGGCGCTCTCACCGTCAGTGAGGAGACAGCCGTCAACCCGGCGGTCTCGAACTTGCGCTTTTCATAGCTATAGCCCTTGGCGAGCTTGCCGGCGGGAACCGGATCGCTGCCGGTGAGGCAGGCCAGACGATTGACCGCCGCGACATTGTCCACCGAGGGCAGGTTGAGGACACACTGTCCGGTGCGGATCATGTTCAGCGTCGTCTTGGAAAGAGCATTCAAACCGAGAATGCAACGCCAGCCCAGCCAGAACGCCGACGACATCGGGGCAAGGTTGGCCGAGCCGTCCTCGTTCTCGCTGCTGATCAGCACGACCGGCGTGCCGAAATAGAGGATGGATGGCTCGCTGACGACATGGGGGACATTCATTGTTGGTCACTCCTGTTGCGCTCTGGTCATGTCGATCGCGCTTTTTTGGTTTTGCGGCCACCCGTTTTCCGTCCGGAGCTGCGATCGACCAGCGCCTGCTGGCGACGCGCCGACGGGTCCACAGACTGGTCAGGGGATCATCGGGCGGCTAGTCTCGCTCCGGGGTTGGCAAGGGAGCCCGTCCGATGGACGACGTCTCATTCGAAGCGGCGCTCGACGCGCGCGTTCACGACATGCTCGACGCCTGCATCCGCTGCGGCAAATGCGTCGAGGCCTGCCCGACCAAAGAGCCGGCCGGCATTGCGGGCGCCGATCCGGTCGCGGTCATCAGCGGAATCGTCGACATCATCCGCGATGGTGACGGCAGCGATGCGTCGCGCCAATGGGCCGCGTCCTGCGTGCTGTCAGGCGAATGCATCAAGGCCTGCGACTACGGCGTCAATCCGCGCTTCCTGCTGGCGATGGCGCGCGCATCGGTGAAACGCACGCGCAAGGAGCTCGCGATGCGGCGGCGCGAGGGCGTGCAGGCGTTCCGCGATCTCGGCCGCGACGTCGCCGTGTTGTCGCAGCTGCAGCTCGATCAGGCGACCTTGGAGCGGCTCGGCCAGGGGCGCGCGGCGGCCACGCCGTCCGAAGAGCTGCCGGACTTCGTCTTCTATACCGGCTGCAATGTGCTGAAGACGCCGCATATCGCCCTGCTCGCGCTCGACATCATGGACCGGCTCGCGATCAGCTACCGCGTGCTCGGCGGGCCCAGCCATTGCTGCGGCGTGCAGCAGCTGCGCGCCGCCGACCTCGAGATGAGCGGCCGCATGGGCGCGAGCACCATCGAGCGTCTCGCGCGTTCGAAAACCGGCAATGTGCTGTCCTGGTGCCCGAGCTGCCATGTGCAGTTCACCGAGACCACGCTGCCGACATTGCAGCGACAAGGTCGCGCCAGGCCGTTCGAGCTGACGCCGTTCATCAGCTTCCTGCGCGAGAGGCTGGCCGACCTCGCCTCTCACCTCACCCGCCCCGTCGCCATGCGCCTCGCGCTGCATCGTCATCCCGGCGTGGCCGGCGTGATGGAAGCGGCCGCCGAGCTGCTTTGCGCCGTCCCCGGCGTCGAGCTTGTCACGCTGGACGTGCCGGCGGCGGGATTGCAGAGCGTGTCGTTAAGCGCGCTGCCGGCGTACAAGCGCGAGCTGCAGCGCGCCGAGCTCGAGGCCGCGCGCGAGGCCGGCGTCGATGCGCTGGTCGCGGTCTATCATTCCGATCACCGCGAGCTCTGCGCCCATGAACGCGACTGGCCCTTCCGCATCGTCAACCTGCTGGAGGTGTTGGGCGCATCGATGGGCCTGCAGCAATCCGACCGCTACAAGGAGCTCAAGCTGTTGCAGGACGCCGACCTGATCATGGCCGAATGCCTCGACCTCGTTGCCGCGCACGCGCTCGATCCCGTCAAGGCGCGCGAGGTCGTGGTGAAAGCGATGCTCGGCGACCAGCCGCTGCCGCTGCAGGGTCGACGCCAGTGAAACGACATCCGGCGATCCGGGCCCGCCGGCCTATCCCCGCGTCGTGAGCGGGCGGCCGATCACCGGCGGATTGGCGGCGATCGGCGGATTTGCGGTCTGCGCGGCGAGCTCGCCGATCAGGCGGTCGGCGTCGGCCGCCATGTTGTCGGGAGCCTGCAGCACCAGCCGCTCCAGCGCCCAGCGATAGGACGACACCCGCCGCTCCAGGCACTGCTGCACCCACTGTATGATCAGCGCGTTCTCCTGCATGCGGGCGACCGCGTCGGCGTGCTCGCGCGGCGACAATTCCGACATATGCGCCATGGTGGCATTGCGCTTGCGGTCGAGATCGACCACGCGCACGGCGGTGCCGTAGAACAGCTCGAAGCGGCTGGTGTCCTCGCGCACGTCGTCGATCAGCTGCGCGTAGCGCGAGGCATGGGTGCGATGCGGCTCGTCGATCAGCGCGCGGCCGTAGGCGGTGCGGTCGAACACCGGCGCCTGCCGCCAGGGCGAGGCGATCGTGGTGTAGTCGCCGAACACGCTCTTCCAGGCGGGACGCGAATGCGGCGGCTCGATCAGGGGAAAGGCATAGTCGCGGAGCTGGCGCTCATTCTCGGTGAGCTGAAACTCCGAGGCATGCGCTCCGACGCTGGAGGTGGCCTCGCGACCCATCCAGCTGTGCATGTCGTCGCTGCGCATGTCCTGGCGCGTGCGCCAGAAGTCGCCGCCGCTGCAGCCCGCGAGCAGAAGCGTCACCAGCAATGCAGGCAGCGGCAACAGCGACCTGATCGGAGAAACCGTCTCCGGCATTTACATGTCCAATCTTTGTTAGCGGCGGCGTCGCCGGCGGCCCGTAGCCGTGCCCTGCTCGGGCCCGCGGTCCCCGTTGGTCTCCTCGGCGTGGCGTTCGATGCGAATGACGGGCAGGATCAGGATGGTCCCGACCGTCTCGAGCGGAGCCAACTCGGTCGTTGTGCCCAGCCGCCGCGACACCGGAAATTCGATGATGGTCGCCATATCGGTTCTCTTCTCAAGTCAGTTCTCTGACTGCTTGCCGCGGATCGTGCTGCGGCGGTATGGCAACGATTAAGATCAGGACGTGGTTAACGGCATCTTAATTGCCCCTCGCGGACAACTACTGGTCTCCGACAAGGCCCGTTCGCGTTGCGCGCGGACAACACCGCAAAAGCACAGGTGATTTTCACCGTTTCTCATCCTTAACGAGCTGTTAAAGCACCTTGCTCTAGACTTGTCCGAAGTTCGAACAAGTCGCGTTCAGTTTTCATGACCAAACCACCGCTTTTTCCTGGCTTCGACGGGTTACTGACGCTGTCGCGCCGTGAAGGCGTCGACATCAGGCCCACGCTGCTGCGCGTGCTGACCGATCTTTATGTCCAGACCAGCGCCCACTCTTTGGACGAGGCGCGGCAGTTCATCGAACTCACCTCGCGCCTGATCGACGAAGTCGACGATGCCACGCGCGCCGCCGTGCGCGCGCGTCTTGCCGTCTATCCGGGCACGCCACCGGAAGTGTTGCGCAAGCTGGGCCTGCGGCCTGCTGACTCCAGTTTGTCCGAGCCGCGTGCCGAGGAAATCGCAGCACCGTCGCCGGCTGCCGAAACGCCGCAAGCCATCGCCGACGTCCCGGCGCGGACGGCGAACAACCTTGCCATGCAGCCGAAGGACGCGGCCGAAATCCACGAGCTGTTCTTTCGTGCCAGCGCCAGCGAACGCGTATCGATCCTGCACAGTCTCGCCGACACCCCGCTGAAGGCCGCGCCGCGCATTCCGGACCGACTGACAAAGCGCGCCATCGAGACGCTGGAGATGGCGGCGTTCGCTGCCGATGTCGACAATTTCAAGCTCGAGGTCAGCGAGAGCCTGATCCTGCCGATGCGGCTGGCCGCCGAGATCGTCGACGATGCCGGCGGCGAGCCGCTGGCGGTCGCGATGCGCGCGCTTGCGATGCCGGCCCCGGTGTTTCAGCGCGTGCTGCTGTTTCTCAAGCAGGAGATCGGCAGTTCCGTGCACATGGTCTACCGGCTGTCGCGGCTCTATGATCGGCTGAGCGAGCGGTCGGCGCTCGTCATGCTCGCAGCCTGGCGCGGCGCGACCACGGCGACGGCGCGCGCGAGATTCCGCCCGACCCTCTATGACGACGAACGCCAGCGCGCCCGCGCTGCAGGCAGCGCAACGCGCAGCACCGTGCAGCCGGGCGCGAGTCCGCCGGCACGCACGGGGACGGACGGGTCGTAGGTCGTCATTATCTACTGTCATTCCGGGGCGGTGCGAAGCACCGAACCCGGAATCTCGCGCCACAACCTCTAGATTCCGGGTTCGCCTCTTCGAGGCGCCCCGGAATGACGATCAGGCGGCGAGATCCAGGAAATGCCGCCCGGCCTTGTCCTCGCTCTCCACGATCCAGGCGTCGGGATCGAAGCGGATTTCCTTGACCAGGCGCGCCTCCACCGCGGCTTCCGGCAGCGGCTCCTTGGCGATGGGAACGAAGTAGCGCTCGATCGGGCGGCTGTCGTCGTAGACCGTCTGCGGTGCCGGCACATAGAGCATGGCGTTGCCGTCGAGTGTTGCGACCTTGACGAAGACGGCGCCCGCCTCCTCCGCGCCACGCCGCCGCACCGCGGCGAACGCACCCTCGACCTGGCAGCGGCGCAGATAGGCGCCCACCCATATGCTGGTCTTCAATCGCATGGATCAGACGATAGGCGAGCGCTCGAGCAAAGGCCAGCCTTACTCGACCGCATGCCCGGTCGCGGCATAGAGCTCGCGCACCAGGCGGTCCGAGACCTGCCCGTCCACCGGCAGCCTGCGCTCGCGCTCGAAATGCTCGATCGCCGCCCTGGTGTCGGGACCGAGGATGCCGGTCGGCTTCAACTGGGCATAGCCATATTCGGTGAGCACGCGCTGCACGGCCGTGATGCGCTTGGCACCTCCGATCGAGCCGGTGGTGGGGATCGATGCGGGCGGACGCAACGCGTTCGACGAGGGCGACGGCGGCGTCGATGTGGTGGCCTTGACCAGATTGCCCATCGGATCATTGCCGCGTTGATCGTTGGCGCGTTGATCGTTGGCTCTTGGCTCGGCCGGCCGCAGCGCCGCCGGTTTCTGTTCGACCTGTTTCGGTTCCGGCGGCGGCTCCACGGGCTTGGGATCGAACAGGCTGGGATCGGAGCGCTTCGGTTCATTGAGCGGCAGCGGATCGGCTTCCACGGGACGGGGGCGCGGCAGCGGATTTGGCATCAGCACGGTGGTCGGCGGCGTGACGACGGTGCCGAACATCGGCGCCGGGTGCGGCCCGCTCTGCAGGAACAGCGCATTGGCGATGATGGCGCTCGCGGCCGCAAAGGCGATCAGGCCCGCGAGCATGTCCTTCGGGCTATAGAGCAGCACGCGCAGCAACAGGCCGCGCTCGGGCTCGGCCGCGGCGGTGCTGGCGCCACGGCGGCGCCGCGGTGTCTCGTCATCACCGGCTTTTTTCCTAGGCACTCTTCTTCACACTCTGCTTCGCTTGAACGGCCGGTTGGCCGGCGGTCTGAACCATCGACTGGAGCATCGCCTCCTGCGCGGCCGGCCGCGCCGCCGGCGTCAGCATGGCGATCTTGCTGGGCACCAGCGGAGCTTGCGGCTTTTCGAACACGAGCGGGATCGTGACCGTGACCGTTGTGCCCTCGTCCAGCTTGCTTTGTACCTTGAACTCGCCGCCATGCAAGGCAACGAGGCTCTTCACGATCGAAAGCCCGAGGCCGGTTCCTTCGTGGCGGCGCTGATAGGTCTTGCCGGCCTGGAAGAACGGCGCGCCGATCAGCTTCAGGTCGTCGGCGGCGATCCCGACGCCGGTGTCGGTGACATGCAGCACGAGCCGCGCCCCCTCCACCTGCGCCGCGACCGTCACCGCGCCGCCGCGCTCGGTGAACTTGATGGCGTTGGAGACGAGGTTGAGCACGATCTGCTTGAACGCACGCGGATCGGCGTTCAGCGGCGGCAGGTCCTGCGGCACGTTGGCGATGAGATCGACGCCGCTCTCGCGCGCCTTCAAGGCGAGCAAGTTGCAGCAATTGATCACGGCCGCGCGGGCCGCGAACGGCTCCGGCGCGATCTCGAAATTGCCGGTCTCCATCTTGGACATGTCGAGAATGCCGTTGACGACGCCGAGCAGATGCTGCCCGGAATCATTGATCAGCTGGGCGTATTCCTGGCGCCGCGCCGGATCGAGCTTCAGGCCGTCCTCGCGCGCGATCATTTCCGAGAAGCCGATGATCGCGTTCAACGGCGTGCGCAGCTCGTGGCTCATGGTGGCGAGGAACCGCGTCTTGGCGGCATCGGCCGCTTCCGCGGCGCTGCGCGCGACATCGAGCGCCTGCTCCTGCAGCTTGCGGTCGGTGATGTCGCGCATGACGGCGACGACCTCGGCCTCGCCGCCCGCAGCGGCCGGCTGTTCGAGCGGCCGGCAGCGCATCTCGACCCAGACGAAATCGACGGCGCCGCGCGTGCCGTCCTTTTTCAGGCGGAACTCGACACTCCTGGCTTCGCCGCCGCGTGCAGCCTCCGACAGCGCCGTCAGATAGGCCGGCCGGTCGGCGACATGGACGCGATCGAACAGGCCGTGCCCGGCGAGCTGCGCGGCAGATACGCCGAGCAGCGCCTCGACGGCCGGTGAAATGAATTGCACTGCGCCGTTCCGGCGATGGCGCGAGATCACGTCGCTCATGTTGAGCGCGAGCAGGCGGTAGCGCTCCTCCTCGCGCGACAGCAGCGCGACGCTGGTGCGCGCCAGCGATTCGGCGCCGAACGCGAGCCCGGCCGCGTACAGCGTTGCCGATGCCACGCCGAACGCCATCATCATGGCCTGCCGCGGCGCGCCGCCATCGGCATGCGGCAGCATGTCGAACTGCCCGAACGCGATCAGCAGCGCCGCGCAGGCCAAGGCCAGGAGCGAGGCGAATGCGACCACGCGGCGCGAGGCCGACAGCGCCGCTTCGAGGGGAACCACCACCAGCCACACCGCAGCAAAGGAGGCAATGCCGCCGGTCGTCATCGCCACCGCCATCACCAGACAGGCCAGCGCAAGCGAGGACAGCACATGGGCGCTTTCATAGCGGCCGGTGCGCGAGAGGAACCATGACAGCAGGATCGGCGCGATCAGCCAGGTGAAGCCCGCAACTTCCAGCGCGGTCGGCGCACCGCGCGCGACGAGATAGACCGGAAAGGCTGCGAATGCCGCGAGGCTGCCGAGCAGCCGCGGCGCGATGAAGGCGCGATGCCGTGCGCGGGTCAGCGCATCGAAACGTGCCGACGGGTGCAGCAGCGCATCGAGGCAATCGCGGATGATGTTCAAAACGGTCACGACACTCGCGCCTCGGCTGTTCGTCGGTCAGACGTGCCGGTACGCCCCCCTTCGCAAGCCGCACCGTGTCAGAGCGACCTTAAACGAACGCTAAGGCGCGGCTGGCTGCGGCACAACTCAGTGTCCCTGCGGGGCTTTTGCCGGCAACGGCGCACGCCATTCAACGCGAATGGTGAACGACAGGTTTCTGCCGGCCGCTCGTTATGGTTTCGAAAGAGTGGAGGCGCCGCGCCAGCGCGGGCCCGCCGCGCGTCTCGATGCGAATCGCAACCGAAATCCTCACCGGGCCGCATGCAGCCGATTTTTTCAGAAAATGCGCGTCGAATTAAGGTCAATGCAAGCACTTGCGATTTATCGAGGGCTGTTAAAGGGCCGCGCTGATTGCGAGCCGGAATCGCAAGTCAGGACAACAAGCGGACGTGACGCAAGGACGACCGGGGTCGCGACAATGTTTTTTCTGCTGCGCATGGCATTCTGGCTCGGGCTCGTGCTCGTGCTGCTGCCGAGGGAAAAGACGCCCGAATCGGAGAAGCTGCCACAACTCAGCGTGTCCGACGCGGTGACTGCCGCGAGCGCGGCCGTGTCCGACATGAGCCAGTTCTGCAAGCGCCAGCCGCAGGCCTGCGAGGTGGGCGGCCAGGCCGCGACCGTGATCGGCGTGCGGGCCCAGGAAGGCGCGCGCAAGATCTACCAGACGATCACCGACAAGGCCGAGAACAAGCCCGACAACAAGTCCGACAAGAAGCCCGACGCGGACAAAAAGTCGCCCGACCACACCGGCTCGATCGGAGGCGAGAGCGACGCCGACGCCGCATGGGCCGAGAGCACCCCGCGCGACACCCTGACGCCGGATGATCTCGCGGTCGAATGGCGCGGGCTGCCGTAAGATCGAGGCGTCGGAACATATCGCTTTCGGCAGCGCGCGCACCTATATTGGGCCCAGGACATCAATCTGGGCCGCCATGACGACAATCGACGACATCCGGGACAATTTCGCGCTGCTGGACGACTGGGACGACCGCTACCGGTACGTCATCGAGCTCGGCCGCACGCTGCAGGCGCTGCCGGAGGCGGAACATTCGCCCGAGAACAAGGTGCAGGGCTGTGTCAGCCAAGTCTGGCTGTCGAAGCAGCTCGAGCGCAATGGTGCCGATGTGGTGCTGAAATATCGCGGCGACAGCGACGCCCATATCGTGCGCGGGCTGATCGCGATCCTGCTCACGCTGTATTCCGGCAAGAGCCCGCAGGACATTCTTGCGACCAACGCGATCGACGTGTTCGACGAATTCGGCTTTCGCGAGCACCTGACGCCGCAGCGCTCGAACGGCCTGCGCTCCATGGTCGAGCGCATCCGCAACGACGCCCGCGCCGCGCTGGCTGAGGCCTGAGCCCCAGCGCATTGCGTGTCGCCTGACCCGGCGAAGCGCCCGCGTCGGTTACTTCCGTTCCCGCCGCTGCTGGCCGAGGCCCATTTTCTTGGCGAGCTGCGAGCGTGCCACCGCGTAGTTCGGCGCAACCATCGGATAGTCCGGCGGCAGGCCCCATTTGTCGCGGTATTGCTCCGGGGTCATGTTGTACTGCGTGCGCAGATGACGGCGTAGCGACTTGAAGCGCTTGCCGTCCTCAAGGCACACCAGATAGTCGGCATGAACCGATTTCTTCACCGACACTGCCGGCTTTGCCGGCTCCGGCGGCGTCTCGCTGCGGCCGGAGGAGACCCGCAACAGGGCGGCATGAATCTGGCTGATCAGGTTCGGGATTTCCGACGCCGGCGTCGGATTGTTGCTGAGATAGGCGGAGACGATGCTGGCCGTGAGGTCGATGAAGCTCTTGCCGGCGGCATCTGTCATGATCCGAAATCCCGAAACCCCTTGGTCTGCGCCAGCTCCGAACGACAGTATCGAAACGCCTCAATACGCCGTCGGATTCGCATTCACCTTGCGAATATGGGCCGAATACTGCAGCTCTTGCAAGAACACTTGCCCTCGACCATGAAAATTCAGCCGCAATACAGCCGTCAGGCGCGCTGATCGAGATGGGCGCGCAGCTCGTCGATCGAGGCAAAGCGCATCATGCCCTCGGGCATCTGGGCCTCGATGGAGCCATCCGAATAGAGCGAATAGGCCATGCCGTCGACGACGCCGGATTTGATGACCGTGACCCCCGCGCTCGGAGGCGGCTCGTCGCGTGGCATCGGCGGCGGTGCGGGCCGCTCCGGCGCAGCCGCGCCCGCTTTGCCCTCGGCCAAGCCCGCCCGGGCGGCCCGCCGCTGCGCCATCAGTTCGGAGGGGCGCGGCGGGGGACGCTCGGCGCGCGGCCAGGTATCCTCAAAGCTCGCCGGGGGGGCGTCGGCGGCTTCGGGCAAGTCCGGCTGGTCGGCCGATTCGCCCGGCTGCTGGGCGCGGTCCTTCCGCACATTCGACGAAAACATCAGGTTGCGCCGCCGCGACGGCGGCGGGGTGGGCTCTGCCATCTCCGGCGGCGCGACGGCCGGCTCCGGACGCATCCGATCGCGCGGATCGGGCTCGTCCCGCCAGGGCGGCGCCGACCCGCCCGGGAGCGGCGTCTCCGCCTCGCCCGCCAGATCACGCGGTGGTGCGAGCCCCTCCTCGGCCGTGGCTGGCCGGCTGCGCGCGTCACCGGCCATACGGGGGCCGAGCTTGCGGCCAAGATTGCGCAATTCGTACACCACCAGGGTCTGGGCAAGCACGATCATCCCGCTGCACGCTCCAAAAGCGCCGGCAAGAATCAGGGTATTGCCGAAGCTGAGCTCCAGCATGAACCCGTATGCGATCGCGAGGGCACCCGCCACGATGGCGACGATTCCCGCGACCAAGAGACCAATCATCATCCCGATACCCCTGGCTCCGCGACTTGATCTCGCGCAAAACCGCCCCGCCACGATATCGTCATATTGTGCATGGGGCCAATGGCCAAATGTCCCGCCGGTTCCAATAAAGAAAGAGCGTCCAGACGGTTATTCACATTCCCTTCAGCAGGGCGCGAGTAGTCATGCACAAGCATATCAGAAAACTGGAATTACCGCACTGCATCAGGAATTTGGACACAATGGACAATTACGCGCCGCGGCATCCCGCGCTATATGGATGCTGGGGATTGCGGCCCAAAGCGCTGGTTTGGGCTCAATAGGGATGTCGGGTCACCAATAGCCATGTCTTCCATCTGACCATGTCTTCCATCACGACTTCCGCCATCGATACGCCATCGCGGCGCTCGGTGGAACAGACTTGCGATGACCTCGCCTGGCTCGCGCTGGCCGTGGTTGGCCTCGTCGCGGCGCTGACCTTTCGCGATTATGGCCTGGGCTGGGACGACTACACGCATGCCGAGTATGCGGATCTGTTGCTGCGTATGTACGCGAGCGGATTCCACGACACCGGCGCACTCTCCTTTGCCAATCTCTACATGTATGGCGGCGGCTTCGACATGGCGGCCGCGCTCCTGCACAAGGTCATCCCGCTCGAGCTGTTCGAAACCCGCAGGCTGCTCGGCGCCGTCGTCGGCGTGATCGGCCTTGCCGTGACCTGGCGGCTTGCGCGCCGGGTCGGCGGCCCGCTGGCGGGACTCGCAGCGCTGCTCCTGCTTGCGCTCTGCCCGATCTATTACGGCCACATGTTCATGAACCCCAAGGACGCGCCGTTCGCAGTGGCGATGGTGATCCTGATGCTCGGGCTCGTGCGGCTGGCCGAGGACTATCCGAAGCCCTCGCCGCACACCATCCTGATCATCGGTCTCGGCGCGGGGCTGTCGATCGGCTCGCGCATTCTCGCTGGCCTTGCGCTGGTCTATGCGCTGATCGGCTTCCTGCCTGTCTTCATCGAGGATATCCGCAGCCAGGGCATCCGCGAAGCCGGCGTGCGCTTCCTGCATGTGATCTATGTGCTGATCCCCGGCCTCGTGCTCGGCTATCTCATCATGGGCCTAATCTGGCCGTGGTCGATCATCGAGCCGCAAAATCCCTTCCTGGCGCTGACCTATTTCTCGCATTTCTTCGAGCGGCCGTGGAAGGAGATGTTCGACGGCGCGCTGGTGTCGGTGCCCGACATGCCCTGGTCCTACCTGCCGACGCTGTTTGCGCTGCAGATGCCGGAGGTGCTGCTGGCGCTCGCGATCGGCGGCGGCATCGGCACCTTCATCATGCTGGGGCGGCGCGGCGTCCCCGCGCGGCGCAAGACCATCCTGCTGATGCTGACGCTGGCCGCCTCGCTGCCGATCGCCATTGCCATGGTGAAGCGCCCGGCGCTCTACAACGGCATCCGGCATTTCGTGTTCGTGATCCCGCCGATGGCCGTGGTCGGCGGCTTCGCCTTCGCCTGGGCGATGAACCGGCTCGGGCAAAATCGCCGCGCCTGGCAGCCGGTGCTGCTCGCCGCGTTCTGCTTCGGCCTGTTGCTCTCGCTCGGCGAGATGATCCGCCTGCATCCCTACCAGTACACATATTTCAACCATATCGCCGGCACCGTGCGCGGCGCCGACGACCGCTTCATGCTGGACTACTGGGGGCTCGCCTTCAAACAGGCCTCCGACGAGCTGCGCGAGCAGCTGGCCGAGAAACAGGAGTTTCCGCCCGAGGGCCGCAAATGGAAGGTCGCGGTCTGCGGCCCGCAGCGGCCGGCGCAGGTGGCGCTGGGTCCCGACTTCTCCATCGACTGGCGCAGCCCCGCCGCCGATTTCGCGATGACGCTCGGCGAGTTCTACTGCAAGGGCCTCAACGCGCCCGTGATGGTCGAGGTCAAGCGCGACGACGTGGTCTACGCCCGCGTCTACGACATCCGCGGCCAGAGCATCACCACCCTGCTGTCGATCCCGCCGCCTTGAGCCATAGCCGGGCGCCATGGCGGCATAGCTGTCAGCCAGGGCCGATCTCTTGCTGGCAGGCCGGCGGAGGATTACGCTCACCGGCGAAAAGCAACACGGGAGAAGACGATGTCGCCGGCAGAAGCGCGCCTCAAGGAAGTTCCCTCCGACATGACGGAGGCCGAATGGACCCAGCGGGTCAATCTCGCGGCCTGCTACCGGCTGGTCGCCCTGTATGGCTGGGACGATCTGGTCGACACCCACATCTCGGCCCGGGTGCCCGGACCGGAGCATCATTTCCTGATCAACCCCTACGGCCTGTTGTTCGAGGAAATCACGGCGTCGAGCCTGGTGAAGGTCGATCTGCACGGCAACCAGCTCAGCAAGAGTGACTACAGCATCAACCCGGCCGGCTTCACCATCCATTCCGCGATCCATGAGGTGCGTGAGGACGCGATCTGCGTGCTTCATCTGCACACCATCGACGGCACCGCGGTGTCGAGCTGCATGGACGGCCTGCTGCCGCTGAACCAGACCGCGCAATTCGTCACCCATGACCTCGCCTATCACGACTATGAGGGCGTGGCGCTGGATCACGACGAGCGGCCGCGGCTGCAGCGCGACCTCGGCGACAAGAACCACATGATCCTGCGCAATCACGGCACGCTGACCGTGGGCCGCTCGGTCGCCTCGGCCTTCGAGCGCATGTACCATCTGGAGCGGGCCTGCTCGATGCAGGTGGCGACCCGCATGCTGGGTCCGACCGCCTATCCGGTCGAGGACGCCGTGATCGACAAGAACACCGCGCTGTTCGGCAATGCCGACCGCGCCGAGCTGCGCTCGACCAAACTGGTCTGGCCGCCGCTCCTGCGCAAGCTCGACCGCCTCGATCCGAGCTACAAGACCTGAGGGCCGGAGGTGGTGGACCAGCCCGCGCAAATGCGGTAGATTATCTCCACACACCCTCTACACGTTTCGGAATCAAAACGCCGCCCAATCCCGGGCGGCGTTTTCATTTTTGCCTGATTGTGGACCGTAGGATGGGTAGAGCGCAGCGGAACCCGTCCTACAATCTGTGGTTGCAAATACCTACTCGATCACCTCGTCGGCAACGGCGAGCAGGGTCTGCGGCATGGTGAGGCCGAGGGCCTTCGCGGTTTTCAGATTGACGTACACCTCGTAGCGGGTGGGCTGCTCGACCGGCAGGTCCGCGGGCTTCGCGCCGTGGATGATCTTGTCGACATAGGACGCCGCCTGTGCGGCCATCATGATGACGTCGGGCCCCAGGCTGACCAGGCCGCCCTGCTCCACGGTTTCCTTGAAGCCGTGACAGGACGGCAGGCGATAGCGCAGCGCGAGCGCGGCGATCTCCTTGCTCCGGTCGTAAGTGAGCCCGCCGGCGACGACGATCAGGGCTTCGGCCTGCGCCTGTTTCATCCGCGCAAAGGCCGCTTCCATCTGTTCGGACGTCTCGATGTCGACCGGAATGAGCGTAATGCCGAATTCGGCGGCAGGCTTTTCCATCGACGTCAGCGCAAAGTCGCCGTTGACATCGCCATGCGCGCGCAGCACCGCCACGCGCTTGAACTGCGGGTTGATCTCCGTCAGGAACTGCAGGCGCTTGGCATAGGTCTCGCGTGCGGCTTCAAAGGTCACGCCGGTCATGTTGCCGCCGGGATGGGCAAGGCTCTGCACGAGACCGATATCGACGGGCGCGCCGACCGACAGGAACACGACGGGAATGCCGGTCACCAGCCTCTTGGCCGCGACCGCGCCGATCGTGCTCCACACCACCAGCAGATCGACATCGGGCACCAGCGACCGGACCGCGTCCTCCACGGCTTGCGGCGTCGGCACCACCAGCCGGCTGGTCAGCATGATGGTCTTGCCCTGCTCGTAACCGAGCTCGGCCAACTGCCGCTCCAGCGCGGTCGCGATCGGCGCCGCCGGATCGGTGCCGAGCGTGACCTGGCCGATGCGCCAGACCTTGGCTGCCGGCTCGGCCCGCACCGCGAAACCTGGCGCAAGCGCGGCCGTTGCCGCCAGCGCCAGGAACTGCCGCCGCCTCACGTCCGCGGCAGTTCGGCGAGCGCGGCGAGAATGCGCGCCCAGGAGCGGATGCCCTTGTGGAAGCTCTTCAGGTCGTACTTCTCGTTCGGCGAATGGATGTTGTCGTCGTCGAGCCCGAAGCCGACCAGCAGCGAGTCGAGGCCGAGCGTCTTCTTGAAATCGGCGACGATCGGGATCGAGGCGCCGGAGCCGATCAGCAGCGCCTCCTTGCCCCACTCCTCCGTCAGCGCCTTCCTGGCGGCCGCGAGCGGCTTCATGTTCCAGTCAAGCGCGATCGCCGGCGCCAGGGAATGGTCGCCGAACTCGACCGAGCAATCCTTCGGCACGCGTGCCGCGACAAAATCGCGGAAGGCCTTGCGGATCCTGGCTGGGTCCTGCCCCTCCACCAGGCGGAAGGAAACCTTGGCCGAAGCGTGCGAGGGAATCACCGTCTTGGAGCCCTCGCCGATATAGCCGCCGACGATGCCGTTGACGTCGCAGGTCGGCCGCGAGGACAATTGCTCGATCAACATGCGGTCGGTCTCGCCGGCGGGGATCGACAGCCCGATCGGCTTGAGGAAACTCTCCGGCGTGACGTTGAGCTTCTTCCACTGCGCCAGGATATCCGGCGGCAGATCCTTCACGCCGTCGTAGAAGCCGGGAATGGTGATGTGGTTGTTGTCGTCGAACAGCGCGCCGAGGATCTTCGTCAGCACGCGGATCGGATTCTGTGCGCCGCCGCCGAACATGCCCGAATGCAGGTCGCGGTTGGCGGCGGTGATCTTGACCTCATCATAGACGAGCCCGCGCAACGAGGTGGTGATGGCGGGCGTGTTCGGATCCCACATGCCGGTGTCGCAGACCAGCGCGTAGTCGCACTTGAATTCGTCCTTGTTGGCTTCGAGGAACGGCACGAAATTCTTCGATCCGACCTCCTCCTCGCCCTCGATCAGCATGGTGATGTCGAGCGGCAGCGCGCCGGTGACGGATTTCCAGGCGCGGCAAGCCTCGATGAAGGTCATCACCTGGCCCTTGTCGTCCTCGGCGCCGCGCGCGACGATGATCTTGCGGCCGTCGGCATGGTCGGTCACCACGGGCTCGAACGGCGGCCGGTGCCAGAGCGCCTCGGGATCGACCGGCTGCACGTCGTAATGGCCGTAGAAAAGGACATGCGGCCGCGCGCCGCCGTTGCCGCTGGTCCTGTCGCCAACCTTGCCGACGACGGCAGGATGGCCGGCGGTCGGCCGCACCTCGGCGGAAAAGCCGATCGTGCCCAGATCCCTGGCGAGATGGTTGGCGGCCTTCCTGCACTCCCCGGCATAGGCCGCCTCGGACGAGATGGACTTGATGCGCAGCAGCGCAAACAGCCGCTCGAGGCTGTTGTCGAAATCGGCGTCGATGCGATCGAGAACTGAATTGAGATGCGAGAGGTCCGACATTCCGCGCGTCCTTATGCCTGGCTGGTCGATACTTTTACCGCCGCTGCCCCTTCCGGGCCAGATGTATCGGCAATCGCCGGGCGCGCGACCGGATTGAGGATATGCCAGACCAGGCCGAGGGCGATGACGAAGGTCGCCGCGAGATTGTTGCCATAGGCCTGCAGATCCTTGGGGAAGACCGGAAAGGACAGGCACATCAGCGCGCCGGCAAGCCCGAGGGCGAGCCAGCTCAACGTCCGCGCCTTCGCTCGCGGGTCGTAGACCGCCCGATGCATCAGGATGACCACGGGATAGAACAGCCACATGAAATAGTATTGCCGCGCCAGCGGCGAGGCGACGGTCAGGAGACAGAACAGGATGCCGATCTCCTCGGCGTCCGAAGCCGCCGTGCGCCTTGATGCGGGCGGCATCACCGCCAGGAAGCCGAGCCCGACCAGGAGCGACACCGCGAGCACCACCAGGTTGGCCTGTTTGAACGAGAGGTCGACCACATTCATGGTGCGCACCGGTTTTGACGGATCGTCCTGGTTATAGTTGACCGGCCGCGTCAGGCGGTGGGTGACGGCGATGATCGACTGGTTGACCCAGGACCAGTTCTGCTCGTCGCGCTGGCCAAAGCCCTTCTCCGAGCTCGAGCCCACCATGCCCTGGTACCAGGTCTCGAGCTCGGCGATGTTGTGCTGGAAGCCGCGCACCGGCGCCGGCACCACGAACAGGAACACGACGGTGAAGACCGCCATGCTGGCAAGCGCGGTCCATTGCCTGCGCCAGACCAGATAGGGAAACACCGCCACCGGAAACACCTTGATCGCGGTCGCCAGTGCAAACATGCTTCCCGCCATCCACGGACGCTGCTGCCGGATGGACCAGAAGCCATACAACATCAGCGCCAGCAGCACGAGGTTGGGCTGGCCGAGATCGAACATGTCGAACACGAAGCCGATGGTGACGAGGCCCGAGAGGAAATACAGCCATTGCCCGGGCACCCTGCCCGATCCGGTCATGGCGTGCGAGAGCTGCGCCGTCACCCACCAGGCGACGACGTTGAGCAGCGACAGACATGTGTAGAGCACGACCTTGCCGAACCAGGCCGGGATCGCGAGCAACACCGCCGGCAGCGGCGGATAGATGAACCCGAAATAGCTGTGCGGGTCGCTCGGATAGAGGTCCTTGCCCTGCAGGACCTGCTGCCCAGCCCAGAACCACAACGGATAGTCCTTGGATTTGCCGTTGCCGAAGATCTCGGGAACCAGCACGTCGCCGATCAGCAGCGCGCAGCAGATGAAGAAGATGATATCGACCGGCATCCGCAGCGACGGATATCTCGGCAGGCTCGCTTTGTCGGATGTCACGCGCGTTCAAACCAGCGGTTGGAGGTCATCGGCGGAGCAGTCCGCCGAGCGTGCCGCGCACGATCGCGCGTCCGATCGAGCCGCCCATCGAGCCCGCGACCGACTTGCCGATATCGGCGGCCATGCCGCCGACCACCTGGTCGGTGACGGAGCGCGTGACCTTGCGCGCGATCAACTGTCCGGTTGACAGCCGCCCGCGCCCGACATTGGTGCCGAAAACCGTGCTCACGATGCCGCCGATCCTGTCCCATACGCTGCCGCCGGCCGCCCCCGCAGGGGCCGCGGTTCCTGCGACGCGCTTCTGCAATATCTCGTAAGCGGACTCGGAGTCGATGGCCGTGTCGTATTTTCCCTTCACGGGACTGGCGTCCATGATCGCCTTGCGTTCCTCGGGCGTGATCGGGCCGATCCGCGCCGACGGCGGGCGGATCAGCGCCCGTTCGACCATGGCGGGCACGCCATTGCCTTCCAGGAACGACACCAGCGCCTCGCCCTTGCCGAGTTCCATGATGATCTTGGCGGTATCGAGCTTGGGATTGGGCCGGAAGGTTTGCGCGGCCGCCAGCACCGCCTTCTGGTCCCGCGGGGTGTAGGCGCGCAGCGCATGCTGGACGCGGTTGCCGAGCTGGCCCAGCACCCTGTCGGGCACGTCGATCGGATTCTGGGTGACGAAATAGACGCCGATGCCCTTGGAGCGGATCAGGCGCACCACCTGCTCGATCTTCTCCATCAGCGCCTTCGGCGCATCGTTGAACAGAAGATGCGCCTCGTCGAAGAAGAACACGAGCTTCGGCTTGGGCGGATCGCCGGCCTCGGGCATCTGCTCGAACAATTCGGACAGCATCCACAGCAGGAAGGTCGCGTAGAGCCGCGGGTTCTGCATCAGCCTGTCGGCGACCAGGATGTTGATCATGCCGCGCCCGTCGCGGTCGGTGCGCATGAAATCCTGTAACGCCAGCGCGGGCTCGCCGAAGAATTTGCTGCCGCCCTGGTTTTCCAGCACCAGGAGCTGGCGCTGGATGGTGCCCACGGTCGCCCGCGTCACGTTGCCGAACGATTGCGCGGCCTTGCGGATCGGCGCCAGCGGATCGTCGGCGCCATCGGCGCCCTTCCTGGAGGGATCGGGCACGATGGCGTCCAGCAGCGCCCGCAGGTCCTTCATGTCGATCAGCGCGAGCCCGTTCTCGTCGGCCACGCGGAAGGCGACATTGAGCACGCCTTCCTGCACGTCGTTGAGATCGAGCATGCGCGACAGCAGGAGTGGCCCCATCTCGGTCACGGTGGCCCGCACCGGGTGGCCCTGTTCGCCGAACACGTCCCAGAAGATGGTGGAGAAACGGTCCGGCTCGAACGCAAGTCCAATCTCGCCGGCGCGCTTGACGACAAAGTCCTTGGCCTCGCCGGCCTGCGAGACGCCTGAAAGATCGCCCTTGATGTCGGCCGCGAACACCGGAACGCCGGCACGCGCAAAACCCTCGGCCATGACCTGCAACGTCACCGTCTTTCCGGTTCCGGTCGCGCCGGTGACGAGGCCGTGGCGGTTGGCAAGCGCGAGCGTCAGCCAAGCCGTCTGCTCGCCCTTGCCAACAAAAATCTTTGTATCTGCGTCGGCCATCTTGTCGTCGAAAGTCGGCATCGCCATCGGGTCTCTGGTCAAGTATAAGTAGGATCATACTGCATCTTGCAAGCCGAATTAAACCGTCCAATCGCCGCATCGCGGCATGATCAATGCATATCAACCGAACGGTTATGTGCTTTGGATAGATTCTCGGATGCAACAGTCACTCTTCATAATGCGAATCCGGCAAATTCCGTCAGCGCTCTTGCAACGCTGCAACACTCGCAGCCCGATCGCGGATGAAACCTGCTCGCGATGACGTCATCGCTTGTATTTCGCAGTTCGCAAGCTCAAGATGATTTCGTTAAGACGAGGGGCCGGTGCGCAGCCGGTTGAGGCGGGGCAATATGGACGAATTGATTGGACGGCTGGCCGCAAAGGCCGGCATCGATCGGTCTGTCGCCGAAAAAACCATAGGGATCATTCTTGGGTTCCTGCGCAGTGAGGGACCTCGAGACAAGGTGCAGGCCTTGATCGACCAGATTCCAGGCGCGGAAGCGGCGATCGCAACAGCAAATGGTGGCGGCCTTGCGCGCCTGATGGGCAACGGCCTGATGGCCGTCGGTACCAAGCTGATGGGTCTCGGTCTTGGCATGGCGGAAATCCAGACCGTTGCCCGTGAACTTTTGCGCTACGGCCGCGACAAAATCGGAGCGGATCAAATGGGCGAGATCATCGCGGGGACACCGGGGCTCAGCCAGTTCGCCTAAATCACCTTCTATCATTGTGTATCATGACATACCCCCTCTCCGAGCTGGAAGGCATGACGGCCTTTTCCGCTCAAAAGCTCAAATCGCTTGGCCTTCGGACCACCGACGCGCTGCTTGAGGCGGCGCGCACCGTGAAGGGACGCAAGGCGCTGTCCGCAAAGACCGGCATCAGCGAGCAGCAATTGCTGGAATGGGCCAATGTCGCCGACTACATGCGCATTCCCGGCATGGGCAAGGCCAAGGTCGGACTGGTCCGCGCCGCCGGCGCCACCACCGTGCGCGAGCTCGCACATCGCAATCCGGCGCGATTGGCGCAGAACATGAAAGAAGTGAACACCAAACGCAGGCTCGTGCGCATCCTGCCGTCCGAAAAATCCGTCGAGCAGCTGATCGCGCAGGCGCGCAAGCTGCAGCCGAAGATCACGTATTGAGATCATCCAATCGTCCCGGCAGACGACGATCGACCATAGGTTGATCGTTTCCCGATCATCGCTTTGCGCATCGGACCTGCGTCTTCCGCCAACAAATCCTTAAATTTATCCTATGTTATTGACGCAGCCGCCGTGCTTCGTACCGCGCGTCTTGACTTGGAGACGCTAACCGCGCAAAGCCTCCCGGCATGAGCGCTACTCCGTCCCGATTGCCCCTCACGGGTCGGGCCCTGACGCATCCGCTGCTGCGGAAATTGCTCGCAAGGCCCTCCGCCGCCGTGATGGGCGTATTGAATGTGACGCCGGACTCCTTCTCCGACGGCGGCCAGTTCTACGCGCCCGGTCCGGCGATCAGGCATGCGCAACGGCTGGTCTCAGATGGCGCCGACATCATCGACGTCGGCGCGGAATCCACCCGCCCCTATGGCGGCGCAAGTCCGGTGAGCGAGGACGAGGAGATCAGGCGGCTGAAGCCGATCCTGCGCGAGGTCGTGAAGCTCGGCGTGCCCGTCTCGATCGACAGCATGAAGGCGAAGGTCGTCGCCTTCGCGCTCGAGGCCGGCTCGGCCATTGCCAATGATGTCTGGGGCCTGCAGCGCGATCCCGAGATGGCGGCCGTGGTCGCGGCCCACGACATCCCCGTCATCGTCATGCACAACCGCGACGCGGCCGATCCCGCGATCGACATCATGAAGGACATCGCGGATTTCTTCGCGCGCTCGCTCGACATCGCGGCCAAGGCCGGCATTGCCGCCGGCAACATCGTGCTCGACCCCGGCATCGGCTTCGGCAAGACGGCGGAGCAGAGCATGATCGCGCTGGCACGGCTCGAGCAACTCAAGGCCTTCGGCCTGCCGATCCTGGTCGGCGCCTCGCGCAAGCGCTTCATCGCGAGCGTCGGCCCCGCCGAAGCGGAGGAGCGCCTCGGCGGATCGATCGCGGCGCATCTGATCGCCGTCCAGCGGGGTGCCGCCATCATTCGCGCCCATGATGTCGCCGAAACCGTGCAGGCGCTGCGCCTCGCCGCCGCGATCGAGGAGAAGCGATGACCGACACCATCTTCATCAAGGGCCTCGTCGTCCATGCCCGTCATGGCGTGATGAGGCATGAGACCGAGGTCGGGCAGCGCTTCGTGATCGATCTCGAGCTCTATGCCGACCTCTCGGAATCCTCGCGCACCGACCGTCTGTCCGATACGACCTCCTATTCCAACGTGGTCGCGACCGCGACGGACGCCTTCAAGAATACCAACTACAAGCTGCTGGAACGCGCCGCCGGCGCGGTGGCGGACGCGATCCTGGTGTCGTTTCCGAGGGTGCGCGCCGTCAAGGTCACCGTGCACAAGCCGCATGCGCCGATCGCCGAGATCTTCGAGGATGTCGGCGTGGTGCTGACGCGCAACCGGCATCCGCCGACACATGGCTAGCGAAGGCTTGGCTGGCGAACACGCGGCCAGCGAACATCTGGCCAGCGCGATCATTGCGCTCGGCGGCAATGTCGGCGACGTCCGCGCGACGTTCAGGCTTGCGATCATCGACATCTGCGCGCAGGCGCAGGCCAAACTCCTGGCACGCTCCTCCGACTATGCGACGCCGCCCTGGGGCGAGGAGCAGCAGCCGCCCTTCGTCAACGCCTGCATCGAGATCGAGACGGCGCTGGCGCCGGATGCGCTGCTTGCGGTGCTGCAGAGCGTGGAGCGGAGATTCGGCCGCGACAGGTCGAAGGAGCGGCGCTGGGGACCGCGCACGCTCGACCTCGACCTGATCGCCTATGACGACCTCGCGTTGCGGACGCCGACGCTGACGCTGCCCCACCCGCGCGTGCTCGAACGCGCCTTCGTCCTGGTTCCGCTCTCCGAAATAGCCGCTGGACGCAAGATCGGCGGACGCCGCGTCAAAGCGGCCCTGGCCGAGCTCTCGAGCGCGGGTATCGAGCGGCTGCCGGCGCCGGATTGACCCAAAACAAGCGTTTGGCTTGGCCGCCGTGTCATGGCAATTTCCGGCGCAATATGACGTGGGAGTAGACGACTGCATGACCTCCGCCACCGACCTGCCATTGGCGTCCGATTTTCCGCAAGCCAGCCATGACGATTGGCGCAAGCTGGTGGACGGGGTGCTGAAGGGCGCGCCGTTCGAAAAGCTCACGGCCAGGACCTATGACGGCGTCAGGATCGAGCCGATCTACCGGCGTGCGACCAATGCCGCGCTCCTGCCCGGCCGCGCCGAGGCGGCGCCCTGGCAGATCATGCAGCGGATCGACCATCCGGATCCGGTACGCGCCAATGCCATTGTGCTCGACGAGCTCGAGAACGGCGCCACCGGCCTCGACATCGAGTTCGCCGGCGGACCGGGCGGACGCGGCTTCGGCGTCATCGACGCCAAGCCGGAGACGCTGAAGAGGCTGTTCGACGGCGTGATGCTCGACGCCGGCATCTCGATTGCGCTCAATCCGGTGGTCGGCCGCGGCAATGCCGGCGAGAGCCTTGCTGCGGTGATCGAGGCAAGGCGCATCGATCCCGCCAAGGTCGATGTCCGTTTCAATTACCAGGCGCTGTCCACCATAGCGGTGCGCGGCGCGGTCCCTGCCGTCTGGCGGGAGATGGCGCCGCCGTTCGCCAGGGTCGTGAGCGGCCTGATGGGCCGCGGCTTCAAGGGGCCGTTCGTGCTGGCCGACGGCCGGCCGGTGCATGACGCCGGCGGCTCCGAGGTGCAGGAGCTCGCCTTCGCGCTGTCGCTCGCGGCCGCCTATCTACGCATGCTGGAGGCCGGCGGCATCGCGCTCGACCAGGCGCGTTCGGCACTATCCTTCCGCCTCGTCGCCGATGCCGACCAGTTCCTGACCATGGCCAAGTTCCGCGCGCTCCGCCTGCTCTGGGCGCGCGTCGCACAGGCCTGCGGCCTCACGCCAAAGCCGGTCTTCGTCGCCGCCGAGACGGCATGGCGCATGCTCACCCAGCGCGACGCCGACGTGAACATGCTGCGTGCCACCATGGCGACATTCGCCGCAGGGCTCGCCGGCGCCAATGCGATCACCGTGCTGCCGCACACGCTGGCCTGTGGCCTGCCGGATGCGTTCGCCCGACGCGTCGCGCGCAACACCCAGCTCATCCTGCTGGAGGAATCCAACCTCGCCAAGGTCAGCGATCCCGCGGCCGGCTCCGGCGGCATCGAAAGCCTGACGCGAGAGCTCTGCAATGCAGCCTGGGCCCAATTCCAGGAGATCGAAAAAGCCGGCGGCGTGTTCGAGGCGCTGCAGCAGGGCCTGATCCAGGGCAAGGTGGCGGCGACGCGAAGCGCGCGCGAAGCCAATATCGCCCGCCGCAAGGACGTGCTCACCGGCGCCAGCGAATTCCCCAATCTGCGGGAAGCCCACGTCACGGTCGAGGACGTGGCGCCGGTGGTGCTGCCGCCTCAGGCGGCGGCAATCAGCTTTGCGCCGCTGGCAGCGACGCGGCTCGCCGCGCCGTTCGAGCGGCTGCGCGACCGCTCCGACGACATCCTGAAGCGGACCGGAAAGCGCCCGCAGGTCTTCCTCGCCAATCTCGGCACGGCCTCCGACTTCACCGCGCGCGCGACCTTTGCCAAGAGCTTTTTCGAGAGCGGCGGGATCGCGGCCATCGACAGCGAGGGATTTACCGACACGGCCAGGCTCGCCGCGGCCTACAAGGCCTCCGGCGCCGCCCTGGCCTGCCTCTGTTCCTCGGACAAGGTCTATGCCGAGCGGGCTATCGATGCCGCCCGGGCCCTTCAGGTCGCCGGAACGAAACATATCTATCTGGCAGGCCGCCCGGGCGAGCTGGAGGCCGCATTGAAGACGGCCGGCGTCGATGCATTCGTCTTTGCCGGCTCCGACGCGCTCGCCGTGCTGGACGACGCCTACCGGAAGGTTGAGCAGGCATGAGCAAGGAGACGACGAGCGACGCGGCAAAGCCCCTGCTGACCGGCGGCTGCCAGTGCGGCGCCATCCGCTTTGCGATCAAGGCCGCGCCCTTGAAGATCAGCATCTGCCACTGCCGGATGTGCCAGAAGGCATCAGGCGCGCCGTTCGCCTCCTTTGCCGACATCGCCAATGAGGATTTCAGCTGGACCCGCGGCCAGCCCGCCGCATTCCGCTCCTCATCCATCGCGATGCGCGATTTCTGCGCGAGCTGCGGCACGCCCTTGAGCTTCCGCCGCATCGACGGCCAGAGCATCGAGATCATGACCGGCGCCTTCGACCGCCCGGACCGGGTGATTCCCACCCGCCAATATGGCACCGAATCCCGGCTCGGCTGGGTGGTCGGGATCGCCAACCTGCCGAGCCAGACCACGCTGCAGAATTACGGCTCCGAGAAGCTCGGCAGCATCGTGTCCCACCAGCATCCGGACCATGATTGAGACGGGCGAGATGTGCTAGGGTCGAACCATGTTTGGCGCATTGATCGAGACGCTGATCGTCAAGGCGGTCGAGACCCTGGCCGATATCCCGGCCGCGAAAAACGTCCGCGACGATCCCGTCTACAAGACCAATGTCGAAAAGCTGGTCGCGCGAAATCGCAAGTTTGAGGAAGCCAAGGAATGAGCCGCATACCGAACTTCGCCGATGTTGCCTTCGAGCCGGTCGCAGCCGCCGCGCCCGCAGGCCACGCCGAGCCCTGGCTCACGCCCGAGGGCATTCCGGTCAAGCCGGCCTATGGCGAGGCCGATCTTGCCGGCATCGATTTTCTGGAAACCTGGCCCGGCATCGCCCCCTATCTGCGCGGCCCCTACCCCACGATGTATGTCAACCAGCCCTGGACGGTCCGGCAATATGCCGGCTTCTCCACGGCTGAAGATTCCAACGCCTTCTACCGCCGCAACCTCGCGGCCGGACAGAAGGGGCTATCCGTCGCCTTCGACCTCGCCACCCACCGCGGCTATGACTCCGATCATCCGCGCGTGTCGGGCGATGTCGGCATGGCGGGCGTCGCGATCGATTCCATCTACGACATGCGCACGCTGTTTGCCGGCATCCCGCTCGACCAGATGAGCGTGTCGATGACCATGAACGGCGCGGTGCTGCCGATCCTCGCGCTGTTCGTCGTCGCCGCCGAGGAACAGGGCGTGCCGCCGGAGAAGCTCTCAGGCACCATTCAGAATGACATTCTGAAAGAGTTCATGGTGCGCAACACCTATATCTATCCGCCGTCGCCGTCGATGCGGATCATCTCCGACATCTTCGCCTACACCTCGCAGCGTATGCCGAAGTTCAACTCGATCTCGATCTCCGGCTATCACATGCAGGAAGCCGGCGCGACCCAGGATCTCGAGCTCGCCTATACGCTTGCCGACGGCGTCGAATATCTGCGCGCGGGACTTGCCGCAGGGCTTGATGTCGACCGCTTTGCACCCAGGCTGTCGTTCTTCTGGGCGATCGGCATGAACTTCTTCATGGAAGTCGCCAAGATGCGCGCCGCGCGCCTGCTCTGGGCGAAGCTGTTGAAGCCGTTCAACCCGAAGGACCCGCGCTCGCTGTCGCTGCGCACGCACTGCCAGACCTCGGGCTGGTCGCTCACGGCACAGGACGTCTTCAACAATGTGATGCGCACCACGATCGAGGCGATGGCGGCGACGCAAGGCCATACCCAGTCGCTGCACACCAACGCACTCGACGAGGCGCTGGCGCTGCCGACCGATTTCTCCGCCCGCATCGCCCGCAACACCCAGCTGTTCCTGCAGCAGGAAAGCGGCACCACCCGCATCATCGATCCCTGGGGCGGCTCCTATTATGTCGAGCGCCTCACCCGCGATCTCGCCGGCAAGGCCTGGGAGCACATCCAGGAGGTCGAGGGGCTCGGCGGCATGGCCAAGGCGATCGAGGCCGGCCTGCCGAAGCTGCGCATCGAGGAGGCCTCGGCCAAGACCCAGGCGCGGATCGATGCCGGCAAGCAGGCGGTGATCGGCGTCAACAAGTACAAGCCATCGGACGAGAAGCCGATCGACATCCTCAAGGTCGACAATTCCAACGTCCGCCGGCTGCAGATCGACAAGCTGAAGCGGCTGCGCTCCGAGCGCAACCAGAAGGACGTCGACGCGGCGCTGGCGGCATTGACGCAGGCGGCGGCGGGGAACGGCAATCTGCTCGCACTCGCCATCGAGGCGGCGCGGGCCAAGGCGACCGTCGGCGAAATCTCCGATGCAATCGAAAAGGTGTTCGGTCGCCACCGCGCCGAGATCAAGTCCATCACCGGCGTCTACAAGCGCGAGGCCTCCAGCATGTCCAACCGGGTCGAGAAGGTGCAGGCGCTGATCGAGGCCTTCGAGGAGGCCGAAGGCCGCAGGCCGCGCATCCTGGTCGCCAAGATCGGCCAGGACGGCCACGACCGCGGCCAGAAGGTGATTGCGTCGGCCTTCGCCGATATCGGCTTCGACGTCGACATCGGGCCGCTGTTCGCCACCGCCGACGAGGCCGCGCGCCAGGCGGTCGAGAACGACGTGCATATCCTCGGCGTCTCCTCGCTCGCCGCCGCCCACCTCACCGCCGTGCCGGAATTGAAAGAAGCGCTGAAGAAGCAGGGCCGCGAGGACATCATGATCATCGTCGGCGGCGTGGTGCCGCCGCAGGATTATGATGCGCTCTATGCGGCCGGCGCAGAGGCGATCTTCCCGCCGGGCACGGTGATCGCGGATGCCGCCGAGGAGCTGATCCACAAGCTCAATGCGCGGCTCGGCCATAGCGCGGCGGCGGAATAGCCGCGCGTCTCTGCTATCGATGAACGTGCCTTAACGTGCGGCACGGCCGACACGAAATGTCCGCGCGCGCGGTTGAACCTCCGGACGTGTTCGCCGCACACATTGCCAAAGAAATGGATTCAATTTCCCATGCGCGTCCAACTTGCCCTCGCCCTGCTCCTCGCCTTCTTCGCCGTCAAGCCCGCCCTCGCCGCCGATCCCAAGCCCGACGCCAGCATCAAGACCAAGTCGATCGAGGCCGATGTCTATCTCGACGACAGGATCAAGGCCGACCCGGCGCTGGCGGCCGATTGCCTCGCCGACGGCAGGAAGTGGCTGGACAAGAATGCGGCGGAGGCGGCCTCCGAAATGAAGCAGGACCCGCAGCTGTTCAAGGACGGCCCTTGGAGCTATGAGCGGAAATATTCCGTCCGCTCCATGGTCGGCGACCGCTACATCTCGGTTCTCCGCGACGACTTCATGGACGGTCATGGCGCCCATCCCAACACCGACGTCAACACCATCCTCTGGGACCAGACCGAGAAGAAGCCGATCAGCATCCGCCCGTTCTTCAACGAGACCGCCGACAACGGCCCGACCATGACCGCGATGCTGAAGGCCGTCATCGCCTCTCTCAAGGTCGAGAAGAAGAAGCGCGACTCCATGGAGACCGCGACCGCCGAATGGTTCAAGGGGCTCGAGCCGAAACTGCTGAAGATCGGCGCCGTGACGCTCGCGCCCTCGACAGAAGCCGGCAAGAGCTCCGGCCTCACCTTCCATTATCCGCCCTACGCGGTCGGCCCCTATGTCGAAGGACAATACGTCGCCTTCGTGCCCTGGGAGACGCTGAAACCCTATCTGACCGCCGAGGGAACGCGGATTTTTGGCGGCAGCCGGCCGAAGGGCGATGCGGAGGAGCAGCCGTAGCCGCTGAACGGTGCAGAGCGTTCTCTGCCCCCTCGCCTGCATGAGCCTGCCGTTGTAAAGCAGGGCATGAGCAAGCTGCCACTCGACATCAAAGCCCTCGCCCGCGACCTCCGCGCCGGGCATCGCGCGGCGCTGGCGCGGGCGATCACGCTGGTCGAGAGCCGGCGGGCCGATCACCAGGCTCTCGCGCGGGAGCTGGTGCAGGCGCTGCTGCCCGATACGGGCAAGGCGATTCGCGTCGGCATCACCGGCTCGCCCGGGGTCGGCAAGTCCACCACCATCGATGCGCTCGGCATGTTCCTGATCGGGCGCGGTCACAAGGTGGCGGTGCTTGCGGTCGATCCGTCGTCGGCGCGCTCGGGCGGCTCGATCCTCGGCGACAAGACGCGGATGGCGCAGCTCGCTTCCTCCGATCACGCCTTCATCCGTCCCTCGCCGTCTTCCGGCACGCTCGGCGGCGTCGCCGCCAAGACGCGCGAGGCGATGCTGCTCTGCGAGGCGGCGGGCTTCGACGTGATTTTGGTCGAGACCGTGGGCATCGGGCAGTCGGAGACCGCGGTCTGCGACATGACCGACTTCTTCCTCGCACTCATGCTGCCCGGCGCCGGCGACGAGCTGCAGGGCATCAAGAAAGGCCTGGTCGAGCTCGCCGACATGATCGCCATCAACAAGGCCGACGGCGACAATGTGAAGCGTGCCAATGCCGCCGCCGGCGAATATCGCAGCGCGCTGCATATTCTCACCCCGCGCTCGGAGCACTGGCAGCCGCCGGTCGTGACCTATTCGGCGCTGACGGGCGCGGGTCTGCCTGCGCTCTGGCAGAAGGTGCTCGATCATCGCAGCGCGATGACGGCAGCGGGCGAGTTCGCCGCGCGGCGGCGCGAGCAGCAGGTGAAATGGATGTGGTCGATGCTGGAGAGCCGCATGATGGCGCGGCTGCGCTCCGAAGCCTCGATCCGCAGCAAGGTGAAGAAGATCGAGGCCGATGTCGCCGAGGGCCGCGTCGCGCCGGCCCTGGCGGCCGAACAGATCATGGAGTGGCTGCGATGAGCGCGCCCTTGCGCATCCTCGTCACCGGCTTCGGGCCGTTTCCAGGCGCGCCGTTCAACCCGACCATGCCGCTGGTGGAGCGGCTGACCGCGCTGCGGCGGCCCGCGCTCGACGACGTCGCGCTGAGCCGTCACATCTTTCATGTCACCTATCAGACCGTCGATCGCGAACTGCCCGAGCTGATCGCGAGGCTCCGTCCGCAGGCGCTATTGATGTTCGGGCTGGCGTCGCGCACCAATTACCTGCGGATCGAGACCCGCGCGCGCAACGCCGTCACAACGCATCTGCCCGACGCCGACGGCAACCGGGCGCAGACTTCATCGATCGTCGCTGGCGCCGACGCCAGGCCGTTCGGACCGCACACCGCGCGCCTGTTGCAGGCCGCGCGCGCCACCGGCATCGACGTCCGGCACTCGCACGATGCCGGCGCCTATCTGTGCAACTATCTGAGCTGGCGCGCCATCGAGGCGACACGACAGCCCGGCGGGCCGGAGCTGGCGCAATTCGTCCACGTGCCGCTGCTCGCAAACGGCCGAGCATCCGGCATCACGCTGGAGCAGTTGGTCGATGCCGGTGAAGCCATCCTGATGGAAATGGTCAAGCTGACGCGGCAAGCTTTGCGCCCACCGGAGCTGATAGCCCCGTAGGGTAGGCAAAGGCGCGCAGTGCCGTGCCCACCATCTTTCACCACCCGGCCAAGGGTGCGCACGCTGCGCTTTTCCCACCCTGCAATTGTTGCGGCAGAGGGAGCGTGAGGGTGAGCTCGCGCAGATGTAGGGGGCAGGCGATTGCTAGGTCCGAAACAGGGCGTAGTAGATCACGTAGAGCCAGCCCAAAATGCCGTGGATGATTGCCCAGAGTATCGAGTGATTGGCGGTATAGGATATCGCGATCGCGAGAGCGGTGCCGAAGCTCACGCCATATTTCGCTCCCTCGACCCTCACACCGTAGTAACGATTTCCGTTCATGTTCATCGCCTCCGTAGCGCTTGTACGACGAGCTCGAGCGCAGCGTACCAGTTTCTCGTTCGACTGCCCGAGGTAAAGATTTAACCCTACCGGCAACAATCCTGTTTCCGCGTCCTCGCGACCGCCGTTGTCCACCGCATTTCTGCGCTAGTTCTCTCGGTCGAGAGAGACACAGGCCATGGACCTCAACCGCCGCCATCTGCTGGGCGCTTCCGTTGCCGGCGCGGCCGGTGCGCTTGCCGCGCCGCGCGATGCGCTGGCGGCTTCGCTCGGGCGCGACGTCACGCAATATGGCGTGCGGCCCGGCAGCCCCGACGACCAGACGCGAGGCCTGCAGCGCGCGATCGACGAGGCCGCGCGGGCCCAAGCACCGCTGGTGCTGCCGCCCGGCGTCTATCGGACCGGCCTGCTCAATCTGCAGAACGGCACCCAGCTGATCGGGGTGCGCGGCGCGACCCGGCTGGTGTTCACCGGCGGCTCGTCGCTGCTGTCTGGCGAAGGGGCTGGCCACGTCACGCTGTCCGGCCTTGTGCTCGACGGCGGCGGCATTGCGCTGCCGGCGCGGCGCGGCCTGGTCCATCTGCTCGGCGGCCGCGCGGTTGCGATCGCCGACTGCGAAATCACCAACAGCGGCGGCAGCGGCATCTGGATCGAGCAGGTGTCCGGCGACATCAGCGGCAACATCTTCACCGACATCGCGGCAACCGCGCTGGTGTCGTTCGATGCGCTCGGCCTGATCGTAGCGCGCAACACCATCATCGGCACGAGCGACAACGGCATCGAGATCCTGCGCTACGAGATCGGCGACGACGGCACGCTGGTCGCCGACAACCGCATCGAGAACATCAAGGCCGGCCCCGGCGGCAGCGGCCAATATGGCAACGCCATCAACGCCTTTCGCGCCGGCAATGTGATCGTGCGCAACAACCGGATCAGGAATTGCGACTATTCCGCGGTGCGCGGCAATTCGGCCTCCAACATCCAGATCACCGGCAACAGCGTCAGCGACGTCCGCGAGGTCGCGCTGTATTCGGAGTTCGCCTTTCAGGGCGCGGTCATTGCCAACAACACCGTCGACGGCGCGGCGCTCGGCGTCTCCGTCTGCAATTTCAACGAAGGCGGGCGGCTGGCGGTCGTCACCGGCAACATCGTCCGCAACCTGTTGCCCAAGCGCCCGGCGGGCACCGCACCCGACGACGACGGCGGCATCGGCATCTATGTCGAGGCCGATTGCAGCGTCACCGGCAATGTGATCGAGAATGCGCCGGCCTTCGGCATCGTCGCCGGCTGGGGCAAATATCTGCGCGACGTCACCATCTCCGGCAACGTCATCCGCAACGCCTTTGCCGGCATCGGCGTGTCGGTTGCGGCAGGCGCCGGCACTGCGCTGGTCAACAACAACATGATCGCGGAGACCCCGCGCGGCGCGGTGGTCGGGCTCGACCACGCCCATGTCGTGACCGCCGATCTCGCTGCCGACGGCGCGGAACGTCACCCCCAGATCGTGGTCGGCAGCAACGTCGTTCGGCCCTGACGCTGCATTCAACGATCCGCACGCTTGCCGAAGCGCCGGCGCGCAAGGTTCAAGAGCCAGCTCGCGGCATAGCTGATCAAGGCCACGCCCGATGTGGCGACCAGCAGGAAGCCCTGCAGGCCAAGGCCGCCATCGGCGAAATTGAACGGGCTGGCTTTTGTCATGATGTAGCCGACGGGGATTCCGGCGAACAGAAGCAGGCCCAGCGCCGGCCCCTTGATCCATCGCCGGTCGACGAATTCGAAAACTGCGCCCAGCACGATGATCGCCGTCCAGGCGAGGTAAAAGACGGAGCCGACCGGCGCGTTCATCTGGCAATCCCTTTTGGCATTCCCCTTGGCGTCGAAGCGAACGCCGCTCCTCCGCAAGGATCATGCCCAGCGAAAGGGCTACAATAGCGAATTGCGCAGCAGCGGATAGCGCTGCTCCATGGTGGCGAGGTCCGCCGCCGGCGGCGGCACGATCAGGGCCTGCTCCAGCGCGTCGAGGTCCACGGTCAGCTCACGTGGCGCCTCCTCCGCTGCGAGATCGATGTCCGAAATGGGGCTTTCGGTTGGAGGCGCGCTCGCGCGCCATAGCGGCTTGAGCGCGGGCTGCCGCTCGCGAGCAAGGCCGCCCGGCGGATCGTCCGTGCGGGTGACCGGCTGGCCTGAGACCAGTGCGCGCCAAGTCTCCACCGCCTTCTTGGCTTCCTTGATATTCTCGAGAAACGCCCGCTCGCCATAGTAGCGGCGCCAGCGGCCGCTCTCGAACAGATCGGTCAGATGTTGCAGCCGCTGTTCGGCAAGCGTGCACCAGCGCGCGACGAGATCGCGCCGCAAGGCCACGTCCAGGACCTGTGTCATGAATTCCAGCCCGAAAGGAGAGAGACGGACGCAGATTACACTGACGCGAATCAACTGCACGTGACGTGAATATGTTGTGGAAAACCTTTTTGTTGTCCAGCGCCCATACGGCAACCAAAAGCCGTAATCCGCCGGAGTTCGCCTATCTGCATCGCCGGTGAGTCGGACGATCGCCGCCTGATGGTTGCGACCGATCCCTCGGCCACTCGCGCCGATTGCGGCGGGTCAGTGCCTGCGTCAAAACATCATCCAAAATGAAAGACCCGTCCGGGGGGACAACCGGACGGGTCAAAGCCATATGGGCGCTTGGGGTGGATGGGCGCTCGCGCCTGATATGACTGTCGGGGAGGGATTTCCGCTCCCACACCATTTTGTCGATGCACCCGCGCGACACGTTCAATGGCGCGGCCGATTTTTTTAACCTTCCGGCAAGCTCGTTTCCCCGCGCAAAATCATTGCGGGGCGGCGCCTCTGGTTTCACTGGCCGCACTCGCGGCGGCGGCGACCGGCGCGCTGGTCCCGGTATTCTGCTCCATGTTTTCCTTGATGTTTTTCCCGGGTTCCGGCGCGTTTTCGGACGCCTTGCGCGGTTCCGATGATGCCGTCGGCACGGCCGTTGCCGCAATCGCGGCGGTTACCGCTGCATAGGCATCGGCTTCACCCGCTCCGAACTCGTCATCACGACCTGGTGAACCGAGATCGCGTGCGCTGCCCGTCAGCATCGAACGCAACTCCTCCGCCTTGAGGTGAGGATTGCGTTCAAGCATCAGGGCGGCAAGTCCGCTGACAAAGGCTGCCGAAAACGAGGTGCCTGACGTGATCTGGTATTTCCCGTCGGGCGCGGGAAGGAAGATATCGACGCCGGGCGCCGCGAGCGCGATGTGGCTGCCGCGATTCGATGCCGCGAACAATTTGTCCTGCGCATCCGTGGCGCTGACTGCGATGACATTGGGATTGGCGGCGGGATAGAGCGGCGGCGATTTGGCGCCGGCATTGCCGGCCGCGGCAACCATCACCTCTCCCCTGGCAGCGGTCGCCGTGATGCCGCGCTCGATCAGCGCATCCTTCGGTCCGGCAAAGCTCATGTTGACGATCTGTGCGCCGTGACCCACCGCGTAGTCGAGCGATTTCAGGATCACGTAGGAATTGCTTTCGGCGCCGCCCCCCGCCTGGCCGAAGGCGCGGATCGCCAGGATCTTCGCCGCCGGCGCACTGCCCATCAGCTTGGCATGCGACACAATGACACCGGCAATCCCGGTGCCATGAACATGCGGCCCCTCCTTGGAGCCGAGCGCATCGAAGCTGTCGACGACGGAGCCGGCGAGCTCGGGATGCTTGGCATCGATTCCGGAATCGATGATCGCGATCTTCACGTCGGCGCCATGCGCCAGCGTATGGGCTTCCGGCAGGTGAAGCTTCGACAACGCATATTGCGCGGGGTCGCCTTCGCTCGGTGCCGAGCTCTGATCCTGAAGCAGATAGCGGAAGTTCGGCTGCACCGAATGCACGCTGGCATCGGTGGCGAAATCGCGGCTGGCGGCTTCGACCGAGCGGCGGTCGGTGATACGGAACAGGCCGATGGTTGCGCCAAGAAGCGGAAAGTTCTGCGACGCGATCCGCATCAAGCCGTGGCGCCGCGCAAGCGCGTCGGCCTGTGCATCGGACAGCGTTCCTTCGATCTCGGCGACGATCTCGCCCGCGATGCTGCGCGCGGGCACGCTCGCCGATTGCCTGTTTCGCCTGACGTCGGCCACATGTTTCTTGCCCGACGCGCTGCCGCCGCCGCCCGACACCGGACTGTCGGCACATTCGCCGTCGCTGTCGCGATAGGCGGTGGTGCAGGCTGGGTAGAGGTTGGGTGAATAATGCGCATAGGGCAGCGTCGGGATCGGGGCCTGACGCGCCGTCAGCACCGGCCGCGGCGCCCTGGCCGCACCGATGTTTCCCAAATTCGGATTGATGCGCGGCCCGTGATCGACGCTGACGGCGGGCACGCGGGGCGCGATATTGAGACTGGGCGCGCGCATGAAGCCCTGTGCGTCAGCGACCGTGCCGAGCACGAGCGCCGGCATCAAGACCGCCGCGCCGACCGCCAGCCGGACCAACAGGCGGCCCCTCGCCCGCTGCTTCATTGCACCACAACGCATGGGACCTCGCGAGTTGGCCTCGAGCCTCGCCGTCCTCGGAATCTCAGGACGCGGGCACGGCGAGATTGACGATCTTCTCGCTGGACAGCTTATTGATGAGGCCGGTCAGATCGTCCTTGCTCATCGTCTGGTCGCCGAATTGCAGGCGGAACATCCCGCCGCGGGCATTGCCGATGATCGAGGCCTGGTATTTGTCGAGCAGCGCGGTGATGTCGGCGACGCGCGCGTCGGGCGCGAAACGGACCAGCGCCCGTGGCGGGGTGCCGTCGAGGCTGCGCGCAACCGGCTCGTTCATGCTGAGCGAGGCGGTGTGGAAGCTGCCGGACGGATTCTTCATCAGCACGGTGCCGATCAGGGCCGCCTGGGCGACCACGACGACCGCCCCGAGCGTCGCCGTCCAGGCGAGCGTGCGGGGCGAAAGACTAGAAAAAAAACCGGAGATCCTCGCGGACCAGCCTGCGGTCACCGGCGGACGGCGCTCGGGCTCGGCGTCGATTGCCGCGAACAGCTTCTGCATCGCGTTGCCGGACGGAGCCCCCAGGCTCTCGTTCAAGGCGATGGTCTCGGCATATTCCTCCTGGATCACGGCATATTGCCGGGCCAGCGCGGGGTCGGTCGCGAGCGCGTCCTCGACGCGGCGGGTGTCGCGCGCGCTCAACCTGCCCGCGGCATGCCATGGCAGCAGCAGCTCGACTTCACTGGGCTCGTCTTCCAGCATCTTTTTGCTCAAAGCCATCATGGCCAGCCTCGCTCAATGCCGGCTGCCTTCAGCAGTTCGGCCAATTTCTTACGCGCGTAGAACAGGCGCGTCTTCACCGTATTCTCCGGGATGCCGACGATTTCGGCCACTTCCTCCACCGATTTCTCGTGGTAGTAGACGAGATCGACAATCTCCCGATGGTCCGGCGAAAGTCCGCCCAGACACTTACGCAACGCCTCACTGGTATCCTTCTTCGTCGCGGCCACTTCCGGATCGTCGGAGGTATCCTCGATCGCCTGCGCGGCCTCGTCTTCCAGCTCGAGGTCCTTCCTGCGCCGCAGCGCCGAAAGGGCCTTGAAACGCGTAATCGCCAAGAGCCAGGTGGAAACCGCCGACCGGCCTTCGAATTTGCCGGCCTGACGCCAGACATCGAGGAAGACCTCGCTGATGAGGTCCTCCGCGACCTGTTCGTCGCGAACCAGCCGAAGCCCGAAGCGAAACACCCTGACATGGTGCCGTCCGTACAGCACCTGCATGGCAAGCCGGTCGCCTTGGGCAATCCGGGCGATCAGGACTTCGTCCGAAGCCGCCTGTGGTGCACTCAAGGTCCGTCTCGCAAGATTTGTCGGATGGGGTTACGGGGTGGTTCGATGGCTATGGCAAGATTCTTCAAGATGCCATGGTCGCGCGATTGCATGTGTGATTTACCGCACAAATGGCGCCCTGCATGCGGAAATATCTCACACAGGACAAAGCTGAAGCCTAAAAATGGTATCATGGTAATAATTCTACTCCAGGGCCGTGCCCTGGCCCCCGGTGACGCGAGCTTAGCAGGGGTTCCCTAGCAAGGCACGGTTTACGCCGCATTGAGCTACCGCATCGGCGGGAAAAATGCCTTGCCAAACAAGGCATAGGGTTAAGTCGAGCGAGGGCCGATCGAGGTTCTGAAAGATACCAAACCTAAAGGCTTTCCCCGGTAGATTTTCGCTCCGGTTCCAACGCTGGAAAGATCATGGGCACGACGGCATCGCCTTTCCTGCATTCGATTGCTGCCGAGCTGCCAGGCGCCGGTCTGAGGCCGAATGCCTTCACCCTCGCGCGTCGCGCCAGGCAGCGCCGCCAGATCCAGCTGATGATCGCCGCCAGCTACCTGATCGATGCCGGGGTCCTGCAGGTCTACGCCTATGCCGGCACGATTCCGGTGACGATCGCCCCCGCCTATGCGGCCTGCGGGCTCGCGTCGGTCGGGTTCTACCTCATGCTGTCGGAGACGGGCGTCACCGAGCGCCTCAAGGACCACTATTTCGTCACGCCGCAGCTCATCATCAGCCTGCTGATCATGCTCGCCTTCAGCTATATCGCGCCGCAAGTGGGCGTGATGTTCCTGTGCGGGCTGTTCGTGGTATTCTCGTTCGGCGCGCTGCGGGCGACGCCGCGGCAGACCGCGCTGGTCTGGCCCATCCTGGTGCTTGGGCTTGCCGCACTGTTTCTGCTCACCGACAAGCCGATCACCATGCCGCATGACGGCCCGATCGAGCGCTTCGCGACCATGTCGGTGTTCGTCCTCGGCATCGGGCGCTGCATGTTCCTCGGCATCTTCTCGAGCGCGATGCGGCATTCGCTGTACCAGCGCGGGCTCAAGCTCAAGGAAGCCTATCGCCGCATCGAGGAGCTTGCCGAGCTCGACGAGCTCACCGGCTCGCTGAACCGCCGCAGCATCATGCGCGCGCTGGACGAGGAGATCGCCCGCGCGCAGCGGCTCAACAACCCCTGCTCGGTCGCGCTGATCGATCTCGACTGGTTCAAGCGCATCAACGACGCCTATGGCCACCCGACCGGCGACGAGGTGCTGCGCACCTTCGCCATCACGGTGTTCGCCAACATCCGCTCGATCGACAAGTTCGGCCGCTATGGCGGCGAGGAATTCCTGCTGCTGCTGCCCGACACGGCCGAGCGCGAGGCCGCCCGGATGATGGACCGGCTGCGCATGATCGTCGCCGAGCTCGACTGGAGCGCGTTCTCCGCGGGCATGCGGGTGACCATCTCCGCGGGCCTTGCGACGCTGCGCAGGGACGAAAGCAGCGATACGTTGCTCGCCCGCGCCGATCGCGCGCTCTACGCGTCGAAGGCCGGAGGCCGCAATCGCATCACCAGCGCTTGAGTTTGCATACGTTTCGGAACGCAGAAAACAGATCGAACGCAAGAATACTCCAGGACAGAGAAGACGATGATTCCAAGAGCTGCCGCAGCTTCCGACAACAACCTGCTCGACGAGCTGCAGTCTGCGCTCTCGCACGGCACGGTCGCGCGCCGCGTCGAGACGCTGCGCCGCGTCACCGACCTCTTCGTCAACGGCGCGGTCGATTACTCCGACGAGCAGATTGCGCTGTTCGACGACGTCTTCCAGTGCCTGATCCAGCACATCGAGATTTCGGCGAAGGCGCTGCTCGCCAATCGCCTGGCGCCGATCGACACCGCACCCTACAACACCGTCCGGACGCTGGCCTTCGACGAGGCGATCGAGGTCGCCGGCCCCGTGCTGACGCAATCGGAGCGGCTCGACGACGACGCGCTGATCGAGACCGCGCGCAACCGGAGCCAGGCGCATCTGCTCGCCATCTCCAAGCGCCGCACGCTGTCGGGGGCCGTCACCGACGTCCTGGTGATGCACGGCAATGACGAGGTGGTGCAGACCACCGTCAACAATCCCGGCGCCGAATTCACCGAGCGCGGCTTCACGCGGCTGGTCAATCGCGCCGAGGAGGACGACAATCTCGCGACCTGCGTCGGGTTGCGCCCGAACCTGCCCCGGCACCTCTACCTGAAACTGCTTGCGAAGGCTTCAACCACGGTGCGCGAGCGCCTGGAGGCCGCCAATCCCAGGCAGGCCGACGACGTCTCAGGCGCGGTGCGCGAGGCGACGCGGCGCGCGCGCTCCGCATCGTCCGCCATGACCAGGCAGACCGAGATCGCGCATGCGCTGGTCAAGTCGCTGTTCGAGGACGGCCGGCTCGACGAGAGCCAGGTCGCGCAGTTTGCCGAAGCCGGCAAGTTCGACGAGGCCAATGCGGCGATTGCCGCGCTTGCCAATGTGCCGGTGGCGATCGCGGAAAACATGATGGTCGAATCGCGCGCCGAAGGCGTGATGATCCTGTGCAAGGTGTCGGGCCTGTCCTGGCCGACCGTGAAGGCGATCGTCGACATGCGCAACCAGCTGTCGGGCGGCGAGCCGACCGACCTGCCCTCCTGCAGGGCCACCTATGAGCGGCTGCGGCCCTCGACCGCCCAGCAGGTCCTGCGCTTCCATCGCATGCAGCAGACCACGGCCGAGGCGCCGGCCGCCTGACGAACGCGGCCGCGCCGTCCTGTCCTGTTGCCGTCCTGCCCTATTGCACGGTGTCGCCGCGATCCTCGCCGGCGTCCTGCGACGGCTCTGTCCGATCGTCCGGCAGCCCGAGGAAATGTTCATAGGCGCGAATGACCCCCAGCGCCTGGTGGCGTTGCAAGTCGTAGAGCGCCTCCAGGAAGACGGCGATCCAGCTGTCGGCCGCCGCCCTGCCTGGCTTCGGGGCTTGCGCAGCGAAGAGAGCATGTAGCGTCGAATGAGGAGGTTGCTCCATACACGGCCTCGCATTCGTTCGTAGGCACTGACTGCCCCTGAACTTAGCGAGGTCGTCCGCCGGCCCGTGTGAGCCAGCTTACATGCGGCATTTTGCATGCCACTTTCATCCTGCGATTGAAATAATGCTCACGCAAACGCAGAGCGTCTATGCCGCGAAGCTCGCGGGACACGCTCCCTAGAATCGCAGGAACTTCGCGCCTGCCAGCGCGCCGATGGTGGTCACGAGCGCGGTCGCCAGCGTGTACCAGGTCATCACGAACAGGGGTGAATCGTCGGTGCAGTGGGAGGCATAGAACGTCGCGGCAAGCCCCGCCGACATCAGCCCGGCCACCGCGCCGGCGAGCACCGGATGCGTCGGCGCGCCATGGCGCAGGCCGAAGATCGAGGCGGCGAGCAGCGGCAGCGACATCAGCGGGATCGCGGTCATGCAGATGCGCGAATTGGAGCCGACCAGCCGCGTCATCATCGGCAGCCGCTGCGGCATCATGGCTTCGCCGGCAATCCCTGCGGCGAGCAGGCCGGCAGGAATCGCAAACAGCCAGCCGTAGCCGGCGAGCGACACTTCGGGCCGCGACAGATGCAGGCTCGCCGCAATCCCGGCGGCGGCGAGCGCCAGCGTGACCGCGAATTTGAGGTCGAAGAACGGATTATGCATCGCCGTCATCACGTCGGGCCGCACGCCGAGCATGGAGAAGAACATCAGGAGCGACACGGGCGCGGCGGCAAGCAGCATCAGGGCGAGCACGAAGCCGACCGGGCGCGGCCGATAGGAATTGTCGGCCGCAAGCGTGCGAATGAGCTGGTCGGTGTCCATCCTCATTGCTCCCCTAGCTTGGCGGTGAGGCTTGAAAGCGCCCGATGCAGCGCGACCCGCACCGCGCCCTCGCTCATGGAAAACTTCCGCGCGGTATCCTTGATCGAGGCGCTCTCGACCGCAATCGACTGCAGCACCTCGCGCTGGCGCGCCGGCAGGGTGTTGAGCTGGGCCGTGACCTCCGCCGCCGAGGCCGTCTCGGCCTTGGGCTCGTCAGGCAGCGTCTCGGCGAAATCATCGATATTGACGAACACGCGCCGGCCTCGCCGGCGCAGCGCATCGATCAGCTTGTTGCGGGCGATCGCAAACAGCCAGGGCGCGAACGGTGCGTTCACATCCCAGGTATGCCGTTTCAGATGCACCGCGAGCAAAATGTCCTGCACGATATCCTCGGCCTGGTCCGGCGGCTGTCCGGCGCGCGCGAGCCCGCGGCGCGAAGCCGCCCTCAAGACCGGCGTGATGGCCTTGAGCAGACGATGATAGGCCGCATTGTCACCGGCCATGGCCGACCGCATCAGGTCGGTCCACTCGCCCTCATGTTCGCGCACGCACGCTCCCACCGTTCATTTCGGCCGATGTTTCAATTTGTTACGTCGAAAAAAGACAATCACGAATTCGTGATCCATGATCCATCATCCCGCCATGCGCGAGCGGCCGTCCGGACGATGTCGATCGCGATCTTCGGGCCTCATAGCATCGATCGCCGCGATCGGGCAGGCGCGCCGCCGAACGCCGGCGCGAGCTATGCGCGAGAGACGCACGAGCGTAGCCGGTTTGCACCACTGCCCCGGCTTCGGCGGGGATAACCCGAAGATTCCCCTTTTCTGCCCCGTTGTCGTCACGCCACGAGTTCTCATTGCGGCGCCTGTGGGGTTGGCAGCGTGGAGAGTGCCACAATGATCAAGGCCAATCGGCGTCCGGCGTTGATAGTTGCAACAGCCCTGGCAGCAGGACTTCTGGCGGGCCTCCCGGCCCCGACCAATGCCGCCGACGACCTCAATTCCCCGGTCTTTGTCACGCCATCGAATAGCGCTGCGCAGCCCAACGCCGTGCAAGCGCCGGGCGGCCCGGCTCCTTTCGGTCAAGCTCCCGTCGGTCAAGCGCCTGTCGCTCAAGCGCCCGCCGAAAACCAGGCGGCCGCGCCCGACCAGCTCAACGACTCCGATCGCGCGGTGCGCGACAACGCAGCGTCCCCCACCTCCAGTGAGGCGCCGGCGGCGCGCTCCGCGCCGGTGATGGCGGCAAGCGGCGAGCATTCGGTGTGGGACGAGACCTCGCTGATCGGAAAGATCTTCATCGGTTTTGGCGCGCTGCTGACGATCGCCTCCGCGGCGCGCATGTTCATGGCTTGACGGCGGGTCGTCCATGGTCCCGGGGCGGCTGCCGGCGCGGCGCCCCGGGAGGCGGTCGTGACCATGGTTTTACTTGAAGCCCACCCTCGGTGAGGGCAAATTCGCCTGCAACAGGTCAACTTTGCGGGTGAATCATGAGCACGTTCGAGCACATCATTGTCGAAAGCAAGGGCGCGGTCGGCATCGTCAAACTGAACCGACCGAAAATGCTCAATGCGCTGTCGTTCGGCGTGTTTCGCGAGATCGCGGCGGCCATCGACGATCTCGAGGCCGATGATGCGATCGGCTGCATCATCGTCACCGGCAGCGAGAAGGCCTTTGCGGCAGGTGCCGACATCAAGGAGATGCAGCCGAAGGGCTTCATCGACATGTTCGCAAGCGACTTTGCCGCGATCGGCGGCGACCGCGTCGCGCGCTGCCGCAAGCCGACCATTGCCGCGGTCTCGGGCTATGCGCTCGGCGGCGGCTGCGAGCTCGCCATGATGTGCGACATCATCATCGCCGCCGACACCGCCAAATTCGGCCAGCCCGAGATCACGCTCGGCACCATTCCCGGCATCGGCGGCACCCAGCGCCTGACCCGCGCAGTCGGCAAGGCCAAGGCGATGGACCTCTGCCTCACCGGGCGCATGATGGACGCGCAGGAGGCCGAGCGCAGCGGCCTCGTCAGCCGCATCGTGCCGGCCGACAAATTGATGGAGGAGGCGCTGGCTGCGGCCGAGAAGATCGCCGCGATGTCGCGCCCCGCAGCGGCCATGGCCAAGGAAGCCGTCAACCGCGCCCTCGAGACGACGCTGGCCGAGGGCCTCAATGTCGAGCGCAACCTGTTCCATGCGACCTTCGCGCTGGAAGACCGTTCGGAAGGCATGGCCGCCTTCATCGAGAAGCGCAAGCCGGTGAACAAGAACAGGTAGCTCCAACCCAGATAGCCGTCGTCCCCGCCGAAGAGCCGGGACCCATGACCACAGGCTGTGGTTAGCGCGAAGAACGTCGACCGCTTTGCCTACCCGAGAGATTCTGCGGTGTGAGTCCCGGCTCTGCGCTGCGCTTGGCCGGGACGACGAGGATGGATGTTCGCGTCGTCAGGGAGACTGTTCGCAGCTCCGGGCGCATTGAAGTGCAAGGTCACCTCCCATGAAGACCCGTCGCATTCACATCACGGGCGCCTCGGGCGCCGGCGTCACCACGCTCGGCCGTGCGCTTGCGAATGCGCTGGCGCTGCCGAGCCACGACACCGACGACTACTACTGGAAGCCGACCGAGCCACCGTACCGCGACAAGCGCGCGGCGGGCGATCGTCTGCGGCTGATGCAGGAGCTGTTCGTGCCGCGGGCCGGCTGGGTCCTGAGCGGCTCGCTCGACGGCTGGGGCGATCCCTTGGTGCCCTGCTTCGACCTGGTCGTGTTCATGACGACATCACCTGAGGTCCGCATGCAGCGCCTCCGCGCCCGCGAGGCGACGCGGTTCGGCGCCGATAGCATCGGAGAAGGCGGCTGGCGCTTCGAGGAAGCGGCGGCGTTTTTCGACTGGGCCTCCCATTATGAAGACGGCACGCGGGAGGGCCGCAATCTCGCGCGTCACGAAGCCTGGCTCGCCACCCTGCCCTGCCCGGTGCTGCGGCTGGACGGATCGCGTCCGGTGGCGGAGCTCGTCGGTACGGTCCTCCAGATGCTGGACGTCTGAGCAGCGCTCTCACCGCCCCTGGTAGACCGCCTTGCGGCGGTTGAGCCAGGCATCGAGCGCCTCGGTCAGATCGTGCGTCGGCACCATGCGCGCGAACTGCTCGCTCTCGATTGCGAGCCCTTCCGCAATCGAGGCATTCAGCCCGCGCGAGACCGCCGAGATGATCCGCGCCGCGGTCAGCGGCGAATGCCTGAGGATGCGCTCCGCCAGCGCCAGCGCCTCGGCCAGCACGCGGTCGTGCGGGACGATGCGGTTGACGAGGCCGAGCTCATAGGCGCGCTGCGCCGGGAAGGCATCGCCGGTCAGCAGATATTCCAGCGCGCGCTTGCGCCCGGCCAGGCGCGGCAGGCGCTGCGTACCGCCGAAGGTCGGGGGAATGCCGATATTGATCTCGGGCTTGGCAAAGCTCGCCTCGTCGCTCGCCACCGCCAGATGCATGGCCTCGATGATCTCGCAGCCGCCGCCGAAGGCAATGCCATTGACCGCCGCAATGATCGGTTTCGGAAACGCCTCCATGCGCGCGGTCATGGCCTGGCCACGGCGCACAAAGGCTTTCACGGCGGCATCCGCGCCCTCCTTGATGCTGGCCGAGAACTCGGCGATGTCGGCGCCGGCCGAGAAGGCGCGGTTGCCGGCACCGGTGATGATCACGGCGCGGACGGCCGCATCGTCCTCGATAGCGTCGAGGCGCTGCATCATCCGATCGATCAGGGCGTAGCTCAGGGCATTGAGCTTTTCGGGCCGGTTGAGCGTGAGAATGGCGACTGCGCCCTGCGTTTCCTGCAACACCAGATCGGACATGCGTTGATTCCTTCCAAAGAACTGACCGCCGGCGAAGCTAGGCCGGGAGCACCAATTGTGTATACTCACCAGGCGGTATACCTTCCGGCCATGTCGAGAGCTGCCGAGCCGACCAGAGACCGCATCGTGAAAGCCGCGGCGCGCCTGTTCTACGAAGAGGGCATTCGCGCCGTCAGCGTGGACGCGGTCGCGGAGAAGGCCGGCGTGACCAAGAAGACGCTGTACTATCACTTCCGCGGCAAGGACGACCTCGTCGCCGCCTATCTGCAATCCCAGGACCAGCCGACGCTCGATCTCTACGCCCGCTGGTTCGGCGAGACCGCGGGATCGGCGGCCGACAAGGTGCGCGGGCTGTTCGTGAAGTTCGCAGAAGCCGCGAGCCACCCGCGCTGGCGCGGCTGCGGCTTCCTGCGCACGGTCGCCGAGCTTGCGTCAACGCCGGGCCATCCGGCGGTGAAGGCCGGCGCCGCGCACAAGAAGCGGTTTGAGCAATGGCTCGCCGATGTCCTCACCGAGCACGGCATCGAGGCCACACACGAGCTGGCCCGCCAGATCGTGCTGCTGCTCGACGGCGCGGCCACCGTGATGCTGGTCCATCGCGACGCAGCCTATGTGACGGCGGCCGGTGAGCTTGCGGCGGCGCGGGTCGAGGCCGCGGCGCGCGAGCGAGCGGCGAGGCCAGCGCGGCTGGCCGGGTAGGTCGCGACGCTTGACGTGATGCCTCGCTTCAGCGCGACAAGCCGCTTCAGCGCCAGCTCAATAACGACTTGCAACCGCTTGGCGCCGTTGCATAATCCCGCGAGCCCGCACCGTCAGCCGCGCACCGGCCATTCCGCCTTGTGGCTGCCGAGCGGCATGGCCGGGCGGGCCCAGAGCGCGGGGGTCCTCGACAGCTTCGCCGCATGCGCCACGCCGCGCAGCGAGCCGAAGCCGGACGGGTGCTCCTCGATGAAGGGCAGCACCGCCTCGGCCTGCAAATCTGCCGTCTCCAGCCCATGCGGAATCCGGCCGAGATTCCACAGCCAGCGGCCGGTCTGCGCCAGCGAGACGCGAACCAGCCAGCTGCCGCCTTCGCGCGCCTGGCGCTCCTTGGCTATCATGGCGGCGAACGCCATCAGGTAGCCGGTGGCATGGTCCAGCATCTGCGCCGGCAATTCCTTCGGACCGTCGATCTCGGCCGCCTGCCCTTCGGCATGGTTGAAGCCGGTCGCGGTCTGCACCAGGGAGTCGAAGCCGCGCCGGTCCGCCCATGGGCCGACATGGCCATAGGCGGAGAGCGAGACATAGACGATGCCGGGATTGATCTCGGCGGCCTCCTCCGGCGACAAGCCGAGCGCGCCGAGCGCACGGGGGCGATAGCCCTGGGAGAAGATGTCGGCCTCGGCGAGCAGGCCCCGCAGTGCCGCCCGTCCGGCCGGGTCCTTGAGCTCGACAAAGCTCGAGAGCTTGCCGCGCCCGGTGTCGATCACGAGCCAGGGGATCGAGGGCAGCGCGGGCGATGAGATCAGCATCACGTCGGCGCCATGGGCGGCGAGCGTACGACCGGCGACGGGGCCCGCGATCACCCGCGACAGATCGAGCACGCGGAGTCCCGCGAGCGGCCGGTCACCGGCCGGCCAGGGCTTCGGCGGCGCTTCGCCGATCTTCTCGATGGTGAAAGGCGGCAGCTCGGCCAGCGCCTTGGCTTGCGGATGCGCACACCATTCCTGATGCGAGCGCATCATGGCGACCACGGCGCCACCGGCATAGGCCGCGGTCTCGAACGCCTCGCCTTCCCATTTATTCAATGCGGCCTGGATGGCGTCCCGTTCCTCGGCGCAGTTGAGCACCTTGCAGACGGCGGCGCGGTGATGCGGAAAGTTGGTATGCAGCCGGACGAAACGGCCGTCGCCGGTGCGATAAATGCCCGCGGTCGGATCCCAGGCAGGCGGCGGCGGCTTGCCGTCGACGCGCAGATAGCGCTCCGAGCGGCATTCGACCACCGCGTGGCACATGTCGACCGCGACCTCCTGCCCCTCACCGCTCCGCGCGCGCCAGATGTCGGCCGCGGCAAGCCCGCTCGCCGCAATGCTCGTCTGCGCGGCGGCCGCAAGGCGAAACGACGACGGCAGAAGCGGCTCCTCGCCCGTGAGTTTTGCCGCCGCAAGCTCGGCCGGCTCGCCGCCGGCGCGGAGCCAGAGATCGGTAAGGATTTCGCGGGGGGTGTGGGTGTGCATGGGGCGCCTCCGGCACTTGCGTCGTCAAAGGCGATGATAGGCGCGCGAGCGTCAGGCTGAAAGCCACACGCTCCGTGATTCCGGGGCGGTCCGAAGGACCGAGCCCGGAATCTCGAGATTCCGGGCTCGCCTCTTCGAGGCGCCCCGGAATGACGGGGAGACCTCAATGAAAATCCCGCGAGGCCGGCAGGATGCGGACGTTGCGGGGGTGGCGGATCTTTTGCGCCGGGTTCTCCGGATGGTCGCGGCGGTCATCGTTGAGCGGCTCGATCAGCGCGGAGCCGGCGGGAACTGGCGGCTTGCTGCTCAGTGCATCATTGGCCAGACCCAGCAGATCGCCCGAACGGTCGATCAGGCGCTCGGCGACGAGATGGACGACCTTTTCCGGGCTGCTCTGGATCCGGCCCTCCACCAGCACCAGGCGCGCACCCATCACCTCCTTGCGGAAACGCTCCATCACCTTGGGCCAGACCACGACATTGGCGATGCCGGTCTCGTCCTCCAGGGTCATGAACACCACGCCCTTGGCGCTGCCCGGCCGCTGCCGCACCAGCACCACGCCGGCACAGCGGACATAGTGCCGGTCGCGGGCGTGCGACACCGCGTGGCAAGGGATGACGGTCTCGCGCGCAAATCGCGCGCGCAGGAATTGCATCGGATGGCCCTTCAGCGACAGGCGGATGGTCTGATAGTCGGCGACCACATGCTCCGGCAGCGGCATCGCCGGCAGCGCCGCGGCCACTTCGTCCGGCTGCTCGCGGGCTTGCGTGCTTTCGAACAGCGGCAGCGGCACGTCGTCGGGCAGCCGCCGCACCGCCCACAGCGCCGCGCGGCGGTCGAGGCCGAGCGAACGGAACGCATCGGCATCCGCCAGCAGGATCAGCGCCCGCTTGGGCAGGCCAGTGTCGCGGGCGAAATCCTCCAGCGACCTGAACGGCCGCCGCACGCGGGCTTTGACGATGCGGTCGGCCCAATCTTCTTCCTCATCGTCTTGCCACACCGGCGGTGCCACACCTCTCCCCTGCGGGGAGAGGTCGAGCGCAGCAAATCGGGTGAGGGGGTCTAGGTCCCTCGAGAGACCACACCCCTCACCCGCGCCTTTGGCGCGACCTCTCCCTATGGGAGAGGTGAACTGAGACTGCGGCCCGACCGCCTCAAGCAACGAGTCTTCCGCAGACACCTCCCGCAACGCCGCGCGTATCCGCTTCAACCTCTGCTCATCCGGATCGAGCCAGTGGAAGCCGTCGATCTGGCGGAAGCCCAATCGCACCGCGCAATATCTGCCGTCGCCCTGCTCCAGCGTGTTCTGCGCGAAGCTGTGGGACACATCGACCTCGCGCACCTCGACGCCGTTCTTGCGGGCGTCGCCCACGATCTGCGCCGGCGCATAGAAACCCATCGGCTGCGAGTTCAACAACGCGCAGCAGAAGGCGTCCGGATGCCAATGCTTGAGCCAGGAGGAGACATAGACCAGCTGGGCAAAGCTCGCGGCATGGCTTTCCGGGAAACCATAGGAGCCAAAGCCCTTGATCTGGTCGAAGCAGCTCTTGGCGAACTCGGGCGCATAGCCGCGCGCGACCATGTTGCCGATCAGCTTTGACTCATATTTCCCGATTGTGCCGAGGTTGCGAAAGGTGGCCATCGCGCGGCGCAGGCCGTTGGCCTCCTCGGGCGAAAATCTCGCGGCCTCGATGGCAATGCGCATCGCCTGCTCCTGGAACAGCGGCACGCCCAAGGTCTTGTGCAGCACCCGGAACAATTCATCCGCCGGGCCATGGTCCGGCGACGGCGAGGGATAGCTCACCTGCTCCTGCCTGTTGCGGCGCCGCAGATAAGGATGCACCATGTCGCCCTGGATCGGCCCGGGCCGCACGATCGCAACCTCGATGACGAGATCGTAGAAGGTGCGCGGTTTCAGGCGCGGCAGCATGTTCATCTGCGCCCGGCTCTCGACCTGGAACACGCCGAGCGACTCGCCCCGCTGCAGCATCTGATAGACCTCGTCGTCATCGACCGACTTGATGTCGGCGAGCTCGTAATGCTTCCCCTTGTGCTCTTCGATCAGTGCAAAGCATTTGCGGATGCAGGTCAGCATGCCCAGCGCGAGCACGTCGACCTTCATCATGTGCAGCGCGTCGACATCGTCCTTGTCCCATTCGATGAAGGTGCGGCCCTCCATCGCGGCATTGCCGATCGGCACATAGCTGTCGAGCCGGTCCTGCGTCAGCACATAGCCGCCGACATGCTGCGACAGATGGCGCGGGAAATCGATCAGCTCGGCCGCGAGCCTCACCGCGCGCTCGACCATCGGATTGTCGGGCGCGAGCCCGGCCTGCCGCACCTGCCCTTCCGAGAGCCCGTCGCCCCAGCTGCCCCAGACGGTGTCGGCGAGCAGCGCGGTGACGTCCTCGGTCAGGCCCAGCGCCTTGCCGACATCGCGGATCGCGCTGCGCGGGCGGTAGTGAATGACGGTGGCGATCACGGCGGCGCGGTGGCGGCCATAGCGGCGGTAGACATATTGCATCACCTCCTCGCGCCGCGAATGCTCGAAATCGACGTCGATGTCGGGCGGCTCCAGCCGCTCCTTGGAGATGAAGCGCTCGAACAACAGGTCGATCTCGGTCGGATCGACCGAGGTGACGCCGAGCACGTAGCAGACCGCGGAATTGGCCGCCGAGCCGCGGCCCTGGCACAGGATGCCCTGGCTCTTCGCAAAGCGCACGATGTCGTGCACGGTGAGGAAATAATGCGCGTAATTGAGCTCGGCGATCAGGTCGAGCTCCTTGCGCAAGGTGGCGCGCAAGGCCGCATCTAAGCCTTGAGGAAAGCGCATGGTCGCGCCGTCCCAGGTCAGGTCCTCCAGATGCTGCTGCGCGGTCTTGCCGGGCGGCACCGGCTCGTCAGGGTATTGGTATTTGAGCTGGTCGAGCGAAAAGGTGATCCGCCTGGCAAAGCGGACGGTCTCCGCAATCGCCGCGGGATGATCGCGAAACAGCCGGGCCATCTCCTGCGCCGGCTTGAGATGCCGTTCCGCATTGGCCTGAAGCCGCCGGCCGATCGCATCGATCGTGGTCTTTTCCCTGATGCAGGTGAGCACGTCCTGCAGCGCGCGGCGCTCGGGGTGATGATAGAGCACCTCATTGGTCGCAAGCAGCGGCACTTTTGCGGCTTGCGCCAACTGCGCCAGCCGCGCCAGCCGGCGGCGGTCATCGCCGCGATAGACGAGGCTCGCGGCGAGCCACACGCCATCGGCTGCGGTCGCCTTCAGTCGCGCCAGCAGCCTTGCGGCAGCCGCGCTGTCGAAACGATGCGGCAGCGCCAGCACCAAGAGCTGGCCTTCGGCAAACTCCAGGAGGTCGTCGAGCTGCAGATGGCATTCGCCCTTCTCGACCTCCTCGCCGCGCTTGCCGCGGGTCAGCAGCTGGCACAGCCGGCCGTAAGCCGCACGGTCGCGCGGATAGACCAGGATATCGGGCGTTGAGTCCATGAAGACGAGGCGCGATCCGACCAGGAGCTTCGGCTTGTGCTTGATGTCGGGGTTTTCCAGTTCGCTATAGGCGCGCACCACGCCGGCAAGCGTGTTGTGGTCGGCAATGCCGATGGCGGCGAGACCATATTCGCCGGCCATATGCACATATTCCTGCGGATGCGAGGCGCCGCGCAGGAAGGAGAAATTGGTGGTCGCGCCGATCTCCGCATAATCCGCCGTCATGCGAACAGTCCATGCATGAACCAGGCGGGCTGCACGGGGCGGCCGGTCTTGGGATCGCGCTCGCGGTCGTATAGCCCGTCGCGATAGACCCAGAACCGCAAGCCCGCCTCGTCCTCGACGCGGAAATAGTCGCGGGTCAGGCCTCTGCCCTGCTCGTGGCCCGGCTTTTGGCCCTGCGCTTGGCCCGGCTCCTGACCCTGCTTTTGGCCGTCCGAGCGCCACCATTCCATGGCGATGCGCTCGGGGCCTTCGGCGCGCACCACGGCATGGCTGGCGCGGCGCCAGACAAAGCGCGCCGGCGGCCCGTCCGGCACCTCGGCGATCACCTGGATCTCCTCAGGCCGCTCGAACAACCGCAACGGACGCAGCGGCGGCTCATCCTCGCGCGGCGGCCAGGCGGCCTGAGAGGCGGCAACAAGGTTCTGCTGCGCAGGCACAGGCAGCTCCGCGCGCTCGGGGATATGGGTGTCCTGCGGCAGATGGACGATAACGCGGTGGGAGCCGATCCGCGCCGCGATGCGATCGATCAGCGCGGCCAATTCGTCATTGTCGTGCACATGGGCGTCGAGATCGTGCTGCTGCTGCACCACGATCTCGGTGCGGCTGGCCGAGAGCCGGACCAGGTCGAAGCCGAAACCGGGATCGAGCGGATCGCTTAAACTTTCCAGCCGCTCGCGAAACAGCCGGTCGATCACCTCGGCCCGGGTGACGGCCTGGCCGGTCTCGACCACGATGCCGCGCACCACCCCGTCGGTGCGAAAGAAGCAGGCGGTGAGCTGCCGCGCGCCCTTGCCCTGCTGGGCCATCGCCTGAACCAGCATCTGCGCGAGTTTCGATAGCGTCGCCGCGATCGCCGTGTCGGTTGCGATCGGCTCGGGAAAACGTTTCTCCACGATATAGTCCGGCAGCGGCTTGCGCGGGCTGATCGGCCCGTCGGCCTCGCCCAGCGCCTGCGCCAGCCGCGCCGTGAAGGCCGCGCCAAACCGCGCCGTGATCTCGTAGCGCGCGCGGGAGGCGACATCGCCGATGGTCTTGAGGCCGGCCCGGCGCAGGCCGGTCGTGATCGCCTCGCTCGCGCCGAGCGCGGAAACCGGCAGCGGCGCCACCGCACGCGCCTCCTCGCCGTCGGCAACGATGGACCCATGGACATGCCGGGTCAGCGTCCGCGCACAGATCGCGGTCGAGGCAATCGCCGCGCTCACCACAAAACCCTGCGCGGTCAAGAGATCGCAGAGCAGTTTCAGCAGCGCCGCCTCGCCGCCGAACAGATGGGCGCAGCCGGTGATGTCGAGATAGAGCCCATGCGGGAAATCGAGCGCCACCAGCGGCGTGAAACGGTCGCACCAGTCGGCGATGTCGTTCAACAATCGGGCATCAGCCGCCTCATCCGCATCGAACACGACCAGATGCGGGCAGATGGCCCGCGCATTCGCCAAGGGCATGCCGATGTCGAGACCATAACGCGCCGCCGCATCGTCGAGCGAATAAAGCTTCAACGCGTTATTCTCTTTGGCGACGACGACGCCGGGCGCGTCGCCGTCTTGCTTAGCCTGCAAGTTTTTCTTGCACGCGAGCTCGCGCTTGATGCGGTCGATGGGCAGGCGCGGCAGCCACAGGCTGAGAATCCGCCGTCCCTGGGTCGCTGAAAAGGCACTCATCACATTTCCATTCCATGATCCATCGCCCGAGCGGGCCATGACGGTTGCGGACAAGCTCTGCGTCGAGCAGCGGCGCGCCCCATGCATGCCAATGGGAAGCGGGCGGCGAGCGGCCTGCGCGCACGATCCATCTTGTCTCTGCCGTGGAAGGAACGGGCGACGCGGCGATGCGCAGCAAGAGACCGGTGACCCCTGCCCCTTGCGCGGCCAATGTCAGCTTGCGGCTGGCGACGAGATCGAGCCTGTGGGTCTCGCCCCAGACTTCCAGCACCACGGCGCCGACCGCATCGCAGGCGAGCGCATCGGCGGTGGTGCGAAGCGCATCCTCGACATCGGCCGCCCGCACCGTCACCAGGCGGCGCGGATCAAGCCCGAGCTCGGCGAGCCCGTTCATCGATAGCCTGCCGACCTCGCGCTCGGAAAAATCCTGCCGCACCCAGATCAGCGGCCGGCGCGGCGTCACGCGCCGCGCCAGCCCCGCGACAAAGCCGGTGGCCGCAGCGCTTTGCCGGCCGCCCTCGCAGAACACCTCATGGATCGCGCCGCGCGCAAGCCCGCCCTGCAGCACGGCATCAGCCTCGGCATGGCCGAGAGCGGCGCGTGCGAGCGATAACGTGCCGCTCTGCGCCTCGATGCGTTCGATACTGCCGCGCAAGCTCGCAAGCGCGCTCAGGCGTGCGCTTGTCATGGCGTCGCTTCCTTCACGAGAGGTCTGGCTGTCACCGGTTCTTTTTGAAGAGAACCAGGAGCTGGCTCATTTGTTCATGATATGTTCTAATATAAAGCTAACACCGCCGACGGAGTCAATTACGTATTCCAACGGGTGTGATTCACGAGCGGAATCAAAGGGATTCAAAGGATGGATTTAGCGCGCAAGCTGGAAATCCTGGCGGACGCCGCGAAGTACGACGCCTCCTGCGCCTCCAGCGGTACGGAGATGCGGGATTCCAGCGACGGCAAAGGCCTCGGCTCGACGGCACCAGGCATGGGCATCTGCCATTCCTATGCACCCGACGGCCGCTGCATTTCGCTTTTGAAAATCCTGCTCACCAACGCCTGCAATTACGACTGCCTCTATTGCGTCAACCGCGCCTCCTCGAACGTCGCCCGCGCCCGCTTCACCATCGACGAGGTCGTGAAGCTCACGCTCGACTTCTATCGCCGCAACTATATCGAGGGCCTGTTTCTCTCCTCCGGCATCATCCGCAGCGCCGACTACACCATGGAGCAGGTGGTTTCGGTCGCACGCAAGCTGCGCGAGGAGCATCACTTCCGCGGCTACATTCATCTCAAGACCATTCCCGAGGCCGACGATGCGCTGATCGCCGAAGCCGGCAGATACGCCGACCGTCTCAGCATCAACATCGAGATGCCGCTTGAGACGAGTCTCGCGAAATTTGCGCCGGAGAAGGACCAGCGCGCGATCCGCCGCACCATGGGCCGCTTGCGGCTCAAGCTCGACGAGGCCGAGGACGCCGACAAGACGGCAACCGGCGCCAAGCCGCCGCGCTTCGCGCCGGCCGGCCAAAGCACGCAGATGATCGTCGGTGCCGATGGGGCCAGCGACGGCACCATTCTCGCGACCAGCGCCAATCTCTATGGCGCCTACAGGCTGAAGCGGGTCTATTACTCCGCCTTCAGCCCGATCCCCGATGCCAGCCGCGCCCTGCCCCTGCAGCCGCCGCCCTTGGTGCGGGAGCACCGGCTCTACCAGGCCGACTGGCTGATGCGGTTCTACGGTTTCGCCGCGCAGGAAATCGTCGACGAGGCGGAAGGCATGCTGCCGCTCGACATCGATCCCAAGCTCGCCTGGGCGCTGCGCCACCGCGAGCGCTTTCCGCTCGACGTCAACCGCGCCAGCCGCGAGGAGCTGTTGCGCGTGCCTGGCTTCGGCACCAGGACCGTGGATCGGATCCTCTCGACCCGCCGCTTCGGCACGATCCGCTTCGCCGACCTGTCGCGCCTGCACGTCATCAGGAACAAGGCGCTGCCGTTCATCGTTTTATCCGACTACCGCCCGTCGCCGGCTCTCTTGGACAGCACCGGTCTTGCCGCGCGGTTCAAGCCGAAGGCAAGGCAGCTCGGGTTTGGCTTTTGATGCAGGTCGTAACACTCAAGAATGAAACCGATTTTGCCGGCTGGCGCCAGGCCGCGCGAACGCTTGCCATGAACCATGTGGCGCCCAGCGACATCATCTGGCACGTCAAGGGCGGCGAGCACGATCTGCTCGAAGAGCTGTCGGCGCCGGCCCTGCCCGAGCCGGTCGACGGCACCTTCAACGTGCCCGCAAAATTCGTCGAGCTGGCGCAGATCGCCATCCTGCACCGCGCGCCCCAGCGCTTCGCGCTGCTCTATCGCCTGCTGTTTCGCCTGAAGAGCAATCACGATCTGCTCGAGATCGCGACCGATCCCGATGTCGCGGAGGTCACGGCCATGGCCAAGGCGGTGCGCCGCGACGAGCACAAGATGCACGCCTTCGTCCGCTTCCGCGAGATCGGCCGCGAGCGGCAGGCGCGCTATGTCGCCTGGTTCGAGCCGGAGCATCACATCGTGGAGCTCGCCGCCCCCTTCTTTGCCCGCCGCTTCGCCGACATGCCCTGGTCGATCCTCACCCCGGATCTCTGTGCGCATTGGGACGGCAGCCGCGTCACTTTCACGGCCGGCGTCAGCAAGGCGGAGGCGCCTTCAGAAGACAGGCTGGAGGACATCTGGCGGCGCTATTACGCCAGCATTTTCAATCCCGCCCGGCTGAAAGTGAAGGCGATGGAAAAGGAGATGCCGAGGAAATATTGGCAGAACCTGCCCGAAGCGCCGCTGATCAGGCCGCTGATCGCGAGCGCGAGCCGGCGAACCGGCGCGATGATCGCCGACGCCGCCACCGATCCGCACAAGCCCCAGAAACGTCCGGAGGCCGACATGCCCCGCAAGACACAGCCATCCACCGACGATCTTGAAACGCTGCGCGAGGCGGCCGCCCATTGCCGCGCCTGCGACCTCTGGAAGCATGCCACCCAGACCGTGTTCGGCGAGGGGCCACAGCATGCGCAGGTGATGCTGGTCGGCGAGCAGCCCGGCGACAAGGAGGACCTCGCCGGCCTTCCCTTTGTCGGGCCGGCCGGCCAGATGCTCGACCGGGCGCTCGAAGAGGCCGGCATCGACCGCAAGACGACCTATGTCACCAACGCGGTGAAACATTTCAAATTCGTGCCGCGCGGCAAGATCCGCCTGCACCAGAAACCGAATACAACCGAGATCAGGGCCTGCCGGCAATGGTACGAACGCGAGCTCGCCTTGCTCAAGCCGGCGCTGGTGGTGGCGATGGGCGCCACGGCTGCGCAATGCGTGCTCGGCAAGATCACTCCGATCAACAGGAACCGCGGCCGCCTGATCGAGCTTCCGGAGGGCGCCAAGGGGCTGGTGACGGTGCATCCGTCCTATCTGCTGCGGTTGCCCGACGAAGAGGCAAAGGCGCGCGAATACGCCCGCTTTGTCGACGACCTGAAGATGGTCGCGGATTTCATCCGGAAAGCCGCGCGGGCGGCCTGACCTCCACCCTGTTACCGCAGCACCGTGCTCCGTCTCGTCATTCCGGGGCGCTCCGAAGGAGCGAACCCGGAATCTCGCGCCAGAACTTCTGGATTCCGGGTTCGATGCTTCGCATCGCCCCGGAATGACGGAGCGCGGTGGGGACAAACCGTGGTTTTTACGGGCATTTTCAACTGAGTGTCACATGCATCGCGCAAAATCGCGGGCACGTTGGGACAGGAGATTTTCAAAATGAGCGATGTTGCGTTACCCGGTTCGATAGAGCCCGCGCTGAAGAAGGGCCCGGACCTCGATAAAGGTTTTCATCCGCTGACCGGTGTCATCTACGCCGGCGTCGTGGCAGCCGCGCTGCTGTTCGTGGCCTACAGCATCTATGTCGACATCGATGCGACCGGCACCCGCGTCACGACCATCCTGCCCTACATCCTGCTGTTCATCGCGCTGCTGATCGCGCTCGGCTTCGAATTCGTCAACGGCTTCCATGACACCGCGAACGCGGTGGCCACCGTGATCTACACCCGCTCGCTGCCGGCCCAGATTGCCGTGGTCTGGTCGGGCCTGTTCAACCTGTTCGGCGTGCTGCTCTCGACCGGCGCGGTGGCGTTCGGCATCGTGTCGCTGCTCCCGGTCGAACTGATCCTGCAGGTCGGCTCCAGCGCCGGCTTCGCCATGGTGTTCGCGCTGCTCATCGCCGCCATCATCTGGAACGTCGGCACCTGGTGGTTCGGCCTGCCCGCCTCGTCCTCGCACACGCTGATCGGCTCGATCATCGGCGTCGGCGTCGCCAACGCGCTGATGCGCGGCCGCGACGGCACCTCGGGCGTCGACTGGTCGCAGGCGGCCAATATCGGCAAGGCGCTCTTGCTGTCGCCGCTGTTCGGCTTCGCGCTCGCCTTCATCCTGCTGTTCATCGTCAAGTCCGTGCTGCAGCGCGCCACGCCGGCGCTGTTCGCCGAGCCCGTCGGCAACCAGCCGCCGCCCTGGTGGATCCGCGGCATCCTGATCCTGACCTGCACGCTGGTCAGCTTCTTCCACGGCTCCAATGACGGCCAGAAGGGCATGGGCCTGATCATGCTGATCCTGATCGGTACGGTGCCGACCGCCTATGCGCTCAACCGTTCGATGCCGGAAAGCCAGATCGCGAAGTTCATCAGCAACTCGGACGCCGCGAGCAAGGTGATCGGGGCCAAGGCCTTCGGCTACAACGTGATCGGCAATCCGCGCCCCGCGGTGACCCGCTACGTCGCCGAGCGTCAACTCGACGAAGGCACGTTCCCATCGCTGGCCGTGCTGGTCCAGGACATCGCCAGGCAGGTCAAGGAATATGGCTCGCTGGCCAAGTTCCCGTCGGAGGCCGTCGGCAACACCCGCAACGACATGTACCTTGTCTCCGAGGCGCTGCGCTTCCTGATGAAGGACAAGGAAGCCGAACTCGCGGCTGCGGATGTGGCCACGCTCAACGCCTACAAGGGCTCGCTCGATGCCGCGACCAAGTTCATCCCGGGCTGGGTGAAGATCGCGGTCGCGATCGCGCTGGGGCTCGGCACCATGGTCGGCTGGAAGCGCATCGTCGTCACCGTCGGCGAGAAGATCGGCAAGACCCACCTGACCTACGCGCAGGGCGCCTGCGCCGAGATCACGGCGGCCGCGACGATTGCGGCGGCCGACGGCTACGGCCTGCCGGTCTCGACCACCCACGTGCTCTCGTCCGGCATCGCCGGCACCATGTCGGCGAACGGCTCGGGCCTGCAATGGTCGACCGTGCGCAACATCGCGATGGCCTGGGTCCTGACCCTGCCGATCGCGATGATGCTGTCGGGCTCGCTCTACTTCATCTTCGCCAAACTGTTCTGAGGCAAGCGCGGGCTACATCCGCCCAAGCCCACACGACATGACGAAGCCCGCGCCTGAACGGCGCGGGCTTTTTGCTCGGCGACGCTGGTGTCCCCCACCAAGGGCCGAGTCCACTGCCCACCTTCCCCTGGAGGGGGAAGGTCGAGCGCATCGGCGATGCGAAGCTTCGTCGATGCGGTCGGGATGGGTGACAGTCTATCCACGATGTGGGTGCAGATGCAGGTGGCCGGGGGTGCCGCAGCGGCGGCCTACTTCGCAGATAGACGCACACACATCGTGGATAGACTGTCACCCCACCCCGCTCGCGCATTTCATGCGCGAGCGACCCGCCCCCTCCAGGGGCGGGTGACGCATCCGGCGACAGCGGCTCAAACCAATCCCATCGGTTTCGACCGTCATCCCCTCTCCGACTTCCGCGCCCGCAGCTCATCGACCAGCACCCGCACGTTCTCGGAATAGTCGATCGGGATCGTGATCAGGTGCACGCCGCCGCTCTTGAAGGCGGTATCGAGCGTGGGGACAAAACTGTCGATGCTCTCGATGCGATGGCCGGTGGCGCCGTAGGCTTTTGCGTAGAGCACGAAGTCCGGATTGCCGAAGCTCAGGCCGAAATCGGGGAATTGATCCACCGCCTGCTTCCAGCGGATCATGCCATAGGCGTTGTCTTGCAGGATCAGAACCACGAGGTTGAGCCTTAGCCGGTCCGCGGTCTCCATCTCCTGGCTGTTCATCATGAAGCCGCCGTCGCCGCAGATGGCGAGCACCCTGCGATCCGGATAGAGCATCGCCGCCATCATGGCCGACGGCAGGCCGGCGCCCATGGTCGCCAGCGCATTGTCGAGCAAGAGCGTGTTGGCGACGCGGGTGCGGTAGTTGCGCGCGAACCAGATCTTGTACATGCCGTTGTCGAGCGCGACGATGCCGTTCTCCGGCATCACCTGCCTGACGTCATGGACGATGCGCTGCGGTGTCGGCGGCCAGCGCGCTTCGGTGGCGCGATCGGCGATGCGCGAAAGGATGTGCTCCCGCATCGACAGCAGCGCAGCCGCATTCGGCAGCTTGCCCTCGACGCGATCGGCCAGCAGCTCCAGGCTCGGCCCGACGTCGCCGACCACCTCGGCGTTCGGGAAATAGACCTGCTCGACGGTGGCCGGCGTATAGCTGACATGGATCACGCGCGGCCCGCCGGGCCCCATGATGAAGGGCGGCTTCTCCACGGGATCGTGGCCGATGGCGATGATGAGGTCGGCCGCATCGATCGCCTCGTGGACATAGTCGCGCTCCGACAGCGCCGTCGTGCCCATGTAGAGATTGGTGCCGCCGGGGACGGTGCCCTTCCCCATCTGCGTCGTGAAGAACGGAATCCCGGTGCGCCTGACGAAACTCGCGAGACCATGGGTCGAACGGGGCCGGCTGGTCGCGGCGCCCATCATGATCAGCGGGCGCTTCGCCTGCAGGATCATCTCGGCAGCGCGGTCGAGCGCGGCGCGATGGGCGACCGGAATTTCGATCGGATGGACCGGGATCAACGGAACGTCGTCGGCCTCCTCGCGCGCGATATCCTCGGGCAGCTCCAGATGCACCGGGCCGGGACGCTCCTCCATCGCGGCGCGGAAGGCATCGCGAACCACGGTCGGGATGCTGGCCGCGCTGACGATCTGTCGCGACAGCTTCGTCAGCGGCTTCATGGTCGCGACCACGTCCACGATCTGGAAACGCGCCTGCCGGCTCGACAGGATCGGCTTCTGCCCGGTGATCATGATCATCGGCATCGCGCCGAGATGGGCATAGGCCGCCCCGGTCGTCAGGTTGAGCGCGCCGGGCCCGAGCGTCGAGACGCAGACGCCGGGCTTGCCGGTCAGCCGCCCATAGGTCGCAGCCATGAACGCGGCGGCCTGTTCATGCCGGGTCAAGATCAGCTCGATCCTGGACTTGCGCAGCGACTCCACGAAATCGAGATTTTCCTCGCCGGGCACGCCGAAGATGCGTTCGACGCCTTCGTTCTCCAGCGCAGCGACAAGAAGATCGGAGCCTTTGCGCCTGGCAATAGCCTTGCCTGTCTGACCATTCATATCCGGACCCATCACGATTTGCAGCCGCCGCAAGGCACAATGTGCGCCTTGCGGCGGGACGATTGGCCTTCTTGTAGCACAAACCGGCGAAGCGTAGTGTTCCGGCCCAAGAACACCAAAGACTGCAAAAAACAGACGAGGAACGCACATGACCGGCGCAAGGCTGAAACATTACGGCTGGGGGCGCGAGGGCGAAGGCATGAGCGCCGAAGAACGGAACTTCGTGCTCGGCCGCTACCGTCAGAAATTCGGCCGCGACCAATTCGACAGCATCGCCGTTCCTCCTCTCGAGGACCTCAGCCTGCGACCCCCGCGCATCACCCCGCCGTCCTCGCTCGCGGACATCTGCACCACCGAGCGCTACGACCGCGCCGCACATGCCTACGGCAAATCCTATCCCGATTATCTGCACGCCATGCTCGGCGACTATGCCTGCGCGCCCGACGTCGTCGCCTATCCGCGCAATGAGGCGGACATATCGGCCGTGATGGACTGGGCGGACTCGGTTCAAGCCTCGCTGACGCCGTTCGGCGGCGGCTCAAGCGTCTGCGGCGGCGTCGAGCCGATTGCCGATGGCACGAGATACAAGGCCGCGATCACGCTCGACCTGCGCAACCTCGACAAGGTCGTCGAGGTCGACATGACCTCGCGCGCGGCGCTGATCGAGGCCGGCACCTATGGTCCCGCCCTGGAACGCCAGCTCAAGCCGCATGGCGTCACCTTGCGGCATTTTCCGCAGAGCTTCGAATATTCGACGCTCGGCGGCTGGATCGCAACCCGCTCGGGCGGCCATTTCGCCAGCCTTTATACCCATATCGACGATTTCGTAGAAAGCCTGCGCGTGGTGACGCCGCGCGGCGTCGTCGAGACCCGCCGCCTGCCGGGCTCGGGCGCAGGCCCCAGCCCCGACCGCATGTTCATCGGCTCGGAAGGGATCCTGGGCGTGATCTCGCGCGCCTGGATGCGACTGCAGCCGCGCCCGACATTCCGCGCCGGCGCCTCGATCCGCTTCCGCGACTTCTTCGCCGCCGCGCTCGCCGTGCGGGCCATCGCGCAGGCCGGGCTTTATCCGTCGAACTGCCGCATCCTCGATCCCAACGAAGCCTACAACACCGGCGCGGCCGACGGCTCGGTCGCGATCATGGTGCTGGCTTTCGAGTCCGGCGATCACCCGCTCGAGGCCTGGATGGCTCGGGCGCTGGAATGCTGCGCCGACCATGGCGGCACGCCGGAGGTCGCCGCGGAAGCCGATGCGCACCTGGAAGGCGCCGCCGGCATCTGGCGCAACGCCTTCATCCGTATGCCCTACGCGCGGGAATTCCTCAATCCCGCCGGCATCATCAACGACACTTTCGAGACCGCCATCACCTGGGATCGTTTCGAAGCCTTCCACGACAAGGTCAAGACCGCGACCGAGCGCGCCATTCTCGATGCGACCGGGGTCAAGGGCGAAGTCACCTGCCGCTTCACCCACATCTATCCGGATGGCCCCGCGCCCTATTTCTCGTTCCATGCGCTCGGCCGCCATGGCGCGCTGCTGGAGCAATGGCAGGCCATCAAGACCGCCGCAAGCGATGCGCTGATCGAGGCCGGCGGCACCATCACGCATCATCATGCCGTCGGCCGCGACCATCGCCCCTGGTACGACCGCCAGCGGCCAGAGCTGTTCGCGACCGCACTGCGCGCCGCCAAGCGCGAGCTCGATCCCCACGGGGTGCTCAATCCCGGCGTGCTGATCGATCCGTGAAGAGCTCGCCTGCCGGGATGGGCTGAGTTGCGGCAGCAATTTCACCTCTCCCGGAGGGAGAGGTGTAGCGAACCGCGGCTGGACTGTCTGAAGCAAATGTTGCTAGGAAGCAGCCCGCAACAATCGGAGACTTCCAAATGACCATCCAGCGTTTTGAAACCGGGCCGCGCATGAGCCAGGTTGTCGTGCACGGCGACACCGTCTATCTCGCGGGCGTCGTCGCCGGCAAGACCGCGGGCGAAAGCGTCACCAAGCAGACGCAGGAGATCCTTGCTATCATCGACGGGCACCTGGCCAAGGCCGGCACCGACAAGTCGAAGCTGCTGACGGCGACCATCTATATCACGGACATGAAGACGTTCGGCGAGATGAACGCCGTGTGGGACGGCTGGGTCTCCCCCGGCAACACGCCGGCCCGCGCCACCGTGCAGGCCCAGCTCGCCGCGCCGCAATACAACGTCGAGATCATGGTGACCGCGGCGCGCTGAGCGCGCCTTTCCATCCCGTCACGAGCACGCACGAACAGCTTGCTCCGTCATTCCGGGATGGTCCGAAGGACCAGACCCGGAATCTCCAGATTCTCAGGTGCGCAATTGCGCACCATAGTTCTCGCTTCGCGGGCCCCGGAATGACGGTACAAGACAACGCTGTTCCGCCTGATATTCAGGGAGCGCCCTGCTCTAGCCCGCAGCCCGCCGCGGCAGCGCGTTTGCAGCCGAATCCTTGGCGGCCTCGGCCGGCGCCGGAATTTGCAACAGCACGGTCTGGCTCGCAGACGCCATCTCGATGCCCGCGTCCTGGAAGCGGCGTTTCATGCGGCGGTTGAATTCGCGCTGCACCGGCCAGCGGCCGAAATCGGTGCAGCGGATCTGGCCGACCATCGACACCATCGCGCCGTCGACCTTGTCGACGCCCCACAATTCGAGATCGCCGAGGATCGCGGCCTTGTATTCCGCCTCGCGGCGCATCTCGGCCACGATGTCCTTCAGGATCTGGCCGGCGCGGTCGGTGTCCTCCTTGTAGGCGACATTGACGCTGACGGCCGCATTGCCGACGCCACGGCTTGCATTGGTGATGGTGGTCACCGCGCTGAACGGCACCACATGCAGCGCGCCATCGCCGGCGCGCAGGCGCATGGTGCGGATCGACACGTTCTCCACCGTCCCCGACAGGCCGGATACGCTGACATTGTCGCCGACCTGCACGGTGTTCTCCAACAGCAGGAACAGGCCGGTGATGAGGTCCTGCACCAGCTTCTGCGAGCCGAAGCCGATGGCGATGCCGACGATGCCGGCGCCCGCCAGCAGCGGCGCGACGTTGACGCCGATCTCGCTCAGCGCGGTCAGGCCGACCACGGTGACGATCAGGCAGAGCAGCGCGGTGCGCAGCATCGGCTGAAAGGTGCGCAGCCGCGCCGCCCGCGCGTAATGGCCTTCCCGCGACAAGAGATTGACCTGGCGGTCCATCAGCGCATTGGCCACCTCCCAGATCGCCGCCGCGGCAAATGCGGCGACGGCAATGGTCACCACGGCCGAGAGCAGCCGGCTGCCGATCTGGCCGCCATAGAACCAGACGATGGCATCCACGCCCCAGACCTCCAGCACGGCGACGAAGGCGACGAACGCGATGATCGAGGCAACGATCCTGCGCAGCAGCGGCAGGTAGCGGTTGGCACGGGCCTCCAGCCCCGGAAAGCGCTGGCGCAGATCCGGGCTGATGCGAAAACCGCGATCGATCAGGCCGAGCGCGACGATGCTGGCAAGGCGGGCGATCAGCGCCACCGCGATGGTGCCGACGAAATATTGCAGGAGCAGCGAATAGCCGTTGTGGATGTTGAGCGCCCACACCGCCCACAGCGCGAGATCGAGCGCGATCGCAAGGTAATGCCACAGCCCGGCAAGCCGGTTTCGCATCCTTGCCGAAAGGCCCGAGCGCCCGGCCGGCGCACGGATGGCGGCCGCGACCTGGCGACGGCACTGCAGGATGATGACCACGATGAAGAGGTGCACGACCAGCATCACCATGCGCAGCAGTGCCAGGTAGCCGGCGCGGTGCAGCCCGAGCAGTAGTGCGACGTTCGCAAAGGCGATGCCGGAGACGGCCACCGCGAGGACGCGCCGCGCCCAGATCTCGATATAGGCCGCGGTCTCGGCGCGCACGCGAAACAGCGCGAACGGCCCCGCCAGCGCCCGCACCACGCAGATCAATCCGCGCGAGAACGCATAGGCGTTGATCACGGCAAGGATCACCAGCCGCGTGGTGACGAAATCGCCGATCTCGGTGCCGAGCAGCATGGTGGCGACGCCGACAAAGACGAGCACCGGCAGCAACTCGAGCACCAGTCGCCCGAGCACGAAGGGAAGCCGCACCAGCGACTGCCAGGCGTGTTCCAGGCTGAGACGACGCCGGTGAACCTCCACCTGCGTCGCGATGTCGGTGACTGACGTCGGCGGATCGGCGATCGGCATGGCCGCGACCGGCGGACGCGCCGCCCGCGGCATGCGGGCCTCGAGAAACGCCACCGGCCGTTTGACGAGACGGACGATCACCCACTCGGCAGCCAGCGCGCAGGCCAGCACCAGTGCGAGCTTCCAGGCAATATCGAGCAGCTGATCATAGGCGGCGGGATCGTTGGCGGTACGCACGATCCAGTAATAGAATGCCGGAAAATGAGTGAGCGTCCGCGCGACATAGGCGACCTCATGCGAGATGTCGCTGATCTGCCCGGACACCGCCAGCAGGAGCTGCGCGCCGAGGCTGTCCGAGGTCAGCTCGACGGGCGACTGCGGCGCCGATGCAGGTGCGGAAGCCGGCGCCGCCGGCGCGGCCTGCTGCGGCGCTGGCGCAGGTTGCGCGGCCGGCGCGTTTGCGATCGCGCGCAGCGTCTCGATCATCGCAGCGCGTTTCTTGTCGTCGGTCAGCGTATCGAGCGCGCGCCGCGCCTGATCCTGGGTCAGCACATCGGCCTTGTCGGCCACGGGCGCGGCCGGCGTCGGCGCCGGCTGGGCCGATGCAGGCACGGCAAGCTGCAACAGGATCAACAGGAAACAGGCGAGCAGGATCGCTGGAGAGATTCTGTGCGACACGAAAACCCCTATCGAATAGGCACCGCAGGCAACGCCGGAACCGGCGTCGCCGTTGCGCAATGCGTCATGTCGGATTCCTTGTCTCGCCGCAGCTCTGTGTCTGAAATTTGCCGCTGGGGCGTCTTTCTGTTGGCATTTGCGGCATTGCAAAGCTAGCCTCGCGAGCGATCGGCGATTGCCGGGCGCTCTCGCGCGAATGTGAAGAAACCGGTTTGACGCCGTCAGCTCTTGTTGCACTTGTTGCAAGTTCCGTAGCGCGACGCATCGGACGCCGGTTATGACCGAGTGGTATCTTGTCTGGATCGAAGGCCCGCGCGGACCCGAGCCGCAGAAATGGTCTTCGGATGCGTTGTGGGGCCAGCTTGCGCGTCAGGATGTCATCGTCCGCTATCCGCTGACGGATCAGGAGGCGAAGCTGGCGCTCGACCAGCTCACGAGGCGCTATCCCGCGCCGCGCGAATGATCCGGCGCGCCGCCACGCGCTCCGTTACGGATGCAATCCATCTGTCCTCGGCTTGAAATCGTGCGGTAACGCCGCCCGCCCAACCTGGACGTGTCCAGGTACAGGCAAGACATTTTCAAGCGAGACGATACTCATGATGCTCAATCTCTTGTGGCCGGCGATCTTCATCGGAATCGCCGTGGCGTTGATCTACGCTTGCACGCGGGCGGCATGTTCGAAGCAGCGCGTTCTGAAATGGGGCGGTGCAGGTGTTGCCGGGCTTGCCGCGGCCGTCTTCGGCGTGCTCGGCCTGGTCGCCCTTCTGGGACTGGATCGGCTGCACGCGCGGCGCGCCCCCGTGACCGAGCTGAAGGTTGCGGGAACGCCGGAGCAGGTTCGGCGCGGCCACGCGATCGCGTCCGCCTACTGCGACGCCTGCCATTCGAGCGGGGGCACCCTGACGGGAGGACGGAATCTGGGCGAGCATCTGCCCCTGCCGCTCGGCCGCTTCATCGCCGCCAATCTCACGCCCGCCGGCCAGTTGAGCCGATGGTCGGATGGCCAGATTTTCCGCGCGATCCGCAACGGCATCGACGCGGATGGAAACTGGCTGATGATCATGTCGCTGACCAATACAGGCAGGCTGAGCGATGCCGACATCGAAGCGCTCATCGCCTATATCCGCAGCGTACCCGCTGCCGGCGCGCCGACGCCGAACCCGCCGGACCGCTTGAGCCCGCTCGGCCTCATCATGGTGGGTGCAGGCCTCATCCCGGACGTCAGGCCGGTCATCAACGGCGCGATCATCGCCCCGCCCAAGGCCGCCACGGTTGCATATGGCGCATACATCCTCTCCTATCACGACTGCCGCCAGTGCCACGGCGCCGATCTGATGGGCGGTGTGCAGGGTCAGTTCGGCCCCATCGGCCCCGGCCTGACGCTGGTCAAGGACTGGAGCCGGGATGAGTTCATCGCCACGCTGCGCACCGGCATCGACCCGGCCGGTCACCACCTCGACGGCAAGCGGATGCCTTGGCCGGCGATCGGCAAGATGGACGACGAAGAACTCGGCGCCATCTACGCCTATCTCACGCATCTGTCTGATCACCCCGGCGGCAGTTGAGCGCGGGGTGAAGAGCATCCGCGCTGCACGACGAGATCGACCCAACCATCGCTGCCATCTCGACGCTGATGACGGCGGTGTCGTTCATGCTGGTGCTGATCGCAAGCCGGCGCCGGAAGAATGCTTGACGCCGCCTACTCCACCCTTGCATCGAACCGCATCAGCCCATCACCATCGAAGAACTCAGCTCGCGGCCGTTCTCGACGACGTCGAAGCATTCCTCGCGCCCGCGGCCTGCCGCGGTCAGGACACGGCAGTAGCGCCCGTGATCGTCGATCCGCCAGGTGTTTTTTGCAAGTTCCAGCTGTGCGGTGCCGGCGAGCACCGACACCGTGCCATCGTCACGGATCTGCCAGGCAAACGGCCCTCCGGCCCGCGTGCCGCCGAGCGCCAGCGTTTTGCCCGCAACTGCCGTCTTCAAGGCATCAGCGTCGAGCCGCGTGCCGCTCGCATGCGCCAGCGTGATGTCCGGCCCGACATCGTGATCGCCCGCAGCCGACAGGATGAGCCAGAGCAGGCGGGCGATCTGGCGGAAGCTCGGCTGCGGCCTGTGCGGCTGATCGCTGTTGATGCGATGAATGATGACGAGATCATAGGCCGGGATCACGAAGGCGAATTGCCCCTCGAAACCCAGCGCGAAGAATGAACGGGGCGGCAGCCTCACGGTCGGCGCGCCCATGTCGGTCGGAAAACCGATCCACCACAGATAGCCGTAACCCATGCCCGGACCCAGCTCCAGAAAGGCGTCCGAATAGGATTGCGTGCTGTCGTGCACCCAGCCTGCCGGCACGATCTGCCGGTCCTTCCAGCGGCCATCGTGCAGATAGAGCAGCGCAAAGCGGGCGAGATCGCGCGCGCTCATGCGAATGGGATAGGCCGGATGATCGGAGGCGCTGCCGCGAAAATACGCGCCGTCGCTTGGCTGATAATCCTGCATGCCGATCGGCGCGGCGATGCGCTGCTCGAATGCCGCAAAAATCTGCTCGCCCGTCGCGTGCTCGTAGATCGTGCCGAGTGCGTTGAAATCCCAGTTGTTATAGTACCAGAACGTTCCCGGCGGATGGCTGCCGCGTGCGGGACGAAGGCGGGCCATTTCGGGGGTTTCGTACAGCGCAGGATGGTAGATGCCGGAGCGCGCCTTCAGCAAGTCAGCGACCGTTGCGCTCTTTTCCTCCGCCGTCAGGCTCGGCGCATTGTCGTCGATGCCGAGGCTTTGAAGGGTCGCGGCCGGATCGATCTTGTGCTCGTCGACGGCAATTCCGATCAACGCGCTGAGCAGGCTCTTGCGGATGGAATGCAGGTTGCTCTTGGTTGCAACATCGCCCCACTCGGCCACGATCCGCCCGTGCTGGATGATCATGACGGCGGCGGTCGGCGCGACCTCGAGCGACCAGGATCTTGCCGCCGCAAGCGTCTCGGCCGACCAGCCCGCAGCTTCCGGCGTCGTCGTCTCGAAGCTGGCGCCTGGAAAATTCTCTGCGATTGCCGAAGGCTCGGCGGCCGGCGCGCCGGACAGACCGAGACAGATCAAGGCGGCGGCGACGGACAATCGTCGGCCGGCGCCAAAGGCCACATCAAAACCCACGCATTTCCCCCCAAAACAGGCTGGAGCCTGGAACCTCTCGAAGCGGCATCGGGATACTACAGATTGCGGAGGACCGGGAGAGCACCGGCGTGCGATTCGGGCGACACACAATCGTCATCAGCGGCTCCGGCGATCACAGCCCAATGATTTATTTTGCAACGCGGACTTGATGGCCGGATCAAATCGGCGCAGGGTTCCGGTCCAGCTGTCCTGAACAATCCGTAATCAAGTCGACGGGCCTGAGGGGCTCATCATGATGACGTTATCGATCGGCAAGACACTTTCGATCAGCAAGACGATCGCGCCGGCCCTCCTGGTCGGGACCGCCAGCGCGGCGGCGCTTGTCTATGCCTTTACCAACATCCCGCACGGAGCGAAGGTTGATAGCGGCGCGGTCGGCGTGATGTCGCAGCCGGCCCAGCCCGAATCGGGCGCGGGATCAGCAAAAAGCGCCGCCATCGGTTCCAACAAGGCCGCCGCGACCACCGAGGCGCCGCCCGCGCTCGCGTCCACGCAGAGCAAGGTGGCAGATCTGTCGGCGCAACTCGGAGGGGCCCCACCACTTCCAGCGGCCGATCCGTCGCTTCCCGCCTTTGACGTCGCCCGGGTCGAGGCCGGCGGCGATGCCGTGATTGCCGGTCGCGCGCCGCCGGGGGCGGCCGTGGACCTCATGCGGGGTGGCGAGAAGCTCGATCATGCCGTGGCCGATGCGTCCGGCCAGTTCGTCATGGTTCCGCCTCACCTGCCCGCCGGCAGTTACGAGCTGAGCCTGAGCGCGAAACTGCCCGATGGGACGGTGGCGCTGTCGAAACAAGGCGTGACGATCACGGTCCAGGAGGCCGACGCCAGCACCGGCTCGCTCGCGCCGCGCGCGGAGGCCGCTCCGCCCGCTGCGGCCCCGGTCGCCAAACCGCAGGAGGCCGCCGCGCCGCCGCGGCAGGCAATGGCGGCGGCGTCGGCAACGGATGACGGCACGGCCACGCCGAAAAGCAGTTCGGCAGCCGGTTCGACCAGGGTCGTCACGCGCGGCGACAGCCTGTGGCGCATCAGCCGCATCGCCTATGGGGCGGGCGAGCAATACGCGATCGTCTACCGCGCCAACCGCGACCGTATCCGGGATCCCAATCTGATCCATCCCGGCCAGGTCCTGGTGGTTCCGCTCAGGCATCGCTGAGCCGCCGGCGCCGACTGCCCGACGGGCGAAGCAGCTCGCTTTGCGCGTCTCGCGCGTTCTCCGGCCATGCTCGACAAGCCAACCATCGCCTGCGCGACGAGCGCAATTTCGCGAGGCCCATCAAGCAGCTCGCCGATTCAAGTCGTGTGCGGCAAAAATATTTCAGTTTCTTTTTAACGGAAATCGTGATCTGCTCTGCCTACTCCGCGCCGATCAAGGGGCGTACGCGTCGTCACGAACGTGGTGCGGAATGCGGTGGACGCAGAATGCGCCGTGAGATGAGCGGCGCGTTGGCGGACGGCGAAGTCGTGTGGTCCTGGCGCGCCCATGCAGGCGCCAAGCCCCGGCGAAGCTGAAAGGCTTCGCGGAGGCGACGGTGGCAAACGCTGGTTCACCGGGGAGAGCTCGTATAAGCCGTAAACCACTGCGCAGGGAAGGCCGGTGTGATCACCGCCTGTACCTGTGGTCTCGCGCTCGCGCAAATTCCTTTTGCGCGGGAGCCCCGGGTGCAGCGGCCACCCGGCCTTCCTTGCGCCCTCTTCCGAGGGGGACAAAGAACGATGCAAAGCTCGGGCGAATGACGTCGCGAGAACGACAGCCTATGTCAGGAGTTCCGCTCGTGGCCCATCCTTCGAGACGCCGCTTTCGCGGCTCCTCAGGATGAGGTCGTGAGGCGTGGCGCGATATCAGACCCTCATGGTGAGGAGGCGCGAAGCGCCGTCTCGAACCATAAGGCCCCGATGACAATGCCCGACGACGTCACCGCCACCTCACGCCGCCAGCGTGTTTTCCACCAGCTTGATCCAGAACGACGTGCCGTACAGGATCGCGTCGTCGTTGAAATTGTAGGCGGGATGATGCAGGCCGGCGCTGTCGCCATTGCCGCAGAAGATGAAGGCGCCGGGACGGGCCTGCAGCATGTAGGAGAAATCCTCCGCGCCCATCAGCGGCGGGGTGTCGTGCACGTTGCTCTCGCCGGCGACCTCCTTGGCGATCCCGGTCGCGAGCTCGGTCTGGACAGCATGATTGACCGTGACGGGATAGCCGCGCTTGATGTCGAGATCGATCTTGGCGCCGGTCATCTGGGCGACGCCGGCCGTGACCTCGGCGATCCGCCTCGTCACGAGCTCGCGCGTTTCCGGCGTCAGGGTGCGGATGGTGCCGCGCAGCTCCGCCGTCTGCGGGATCACGTTGCGCGCGGTGCCGGCGTGGAATTCGCAGACCGAGATCACGGCCGATTCCAGCGGATCGACGTTGCGCGCGACGATCTGCTGCAGCGCGGCGACGAGCTGCGCGCCGACCAGCACGGAGTCGATGCATTTGTGCGGCCGCGAGGCATGCCCGCCATGTCCCTTGATGGTGATGTTGAGCTCGTCCGTCGCCGCCATGATCGGACCGGGGCGGATCGCAAAGGCGCCGATCGGAATGCCCGGGCCGTTATGCATGCCATAGACCTGCTCGATGCCGAACCGGTCCATCAGGCCGTCCTTGATCATCGCCTCGGCGCCGGCGCCGCCCTCCTCGGCCGGCTGGAAGATCACCACGACGTCGCCGGCAAAATTGCGCGTCTCCGCGAGATAGCGCGCGGCCCCCAGCAGCATTGCGGTGTGGCCGTCATGGCCGCAGGCATGCATCTTGCCGGGGATCTTGGAGGCGTAGGGCAGATCGGTCGCCTCCTCGATCGGCAGCGCGTCCATGTCGGCCCGCAGGCCGATCACCTTGATGTCGCCTTGACCTGCGGGCTTCTTGCCCTTGATGACGCCGACCACCCCGGTCTTGCCAAGGCCGGTCGCCACCTCGTCACAGCCGAATTCACGCAGTCGGTCGGCGACAAAGGCCGCGGTGCGGTGAACGTCATAGAGCAATTCGGGATGCTGATGGATATCGCGGCGCCAGGCCGTAATTTCGGGGTGCAAATCGGCGACGCGATTGACGATGGGCATGACAGTCTCGGTTCTTATGGTTGCGACAAATATGTGTCTGTCTAGCATGCAAGCCGTGTTCCGCCCAACCCTCAAACCCCGCTATACAGCGGCCCAGCCTCCCGCGATGGGCATGAAAAAGCATTTGAGGTGAGGAAGTTATGAAGCGGATCGAAGGGGATTTCGACTATGTCGTGGTCGGGGCCGGCACGGCCGGCTGCATCCTCGCCAACCGGCTGTCGCAGGATACCGGAAAACGGGTCCTGATCCTGGAAGCCGGCGGCGATGACAACTGGATCTGGTTTCATATCCCGGTCGGCTACCTCTATGCGATCGGCAACCCCCGCTCCGACTGGATGTTCCGCACCGAGGCCGAGCCGGGCCTGAACGGCCGCTCCTTGGCCTATCCTCGCGGCAAGGTGATCGGCGGCTGCTCCGCCATCAACGCCATGATCTCGATGCGGGGACAGGCGGCCGATTACGACCATTGGCGGCAGTTGGGGCTTTCCGGCTGGGGCCACGACGATGTCTGGCCGCTGTTTCGGAAGCTCGAGGATCATTTCCTCGGCGACAGCGAGCATCACGGGACAGGCGGCGGCTGGCGGATCGAGGCGCCGCGGCTGTCCTGGGCGGTGCTGGATGCCGTGGGCGAAGCGGCAACCGAGATGGGGATCGGGAAGATTGCCGACTTCAACACCGGCGACAATGAGGGGGTCGGCTATTTCCATGTCAACCAGAAGCGCGGCCGGCGCTGGTCGAGCGCCCGCGGCTTCCTCAAGCCCGCGCTGAACCGCCCGAATCTGCGGCTGGAGACCAACGTGCTGGTCGATCGCCTCGTGATCGAGCAGGGGCGCGCGGTCGGCGTGCGCTTCATTCAAGGCGGCGAGACGATCGAGGCGCGCGCCAAGGGCGAGGTGATCCTGAGCGCCGGCGCGATCGGATCGGTGCAGGTGCTGCAGCGCTCCGGCATCGGCCCAGCCGACTGGCTCAACGCGCTCGGCATCGATGTCGTGCTCGACAAACCCGGCGTCGGGCGCAATCTGCAGGATCATCTGCAGCAGCGCGCGATCTACAAGGTCAGCGGCGTGCGCACGCTGAACGAGACTTACTGGTCGCTGCCGCGGCGTGCCCTGATGGGGCTCGATTATGCGTTGCGCCGCCGCGGTCCCCTGACCATGGCGCCGTCGCAGCTCGGCATCTTCACCCGCTCCGACGCGACGCGCGCGCGGGCCAACATCCAGTTCCATGTGCAGCCGCTGTCGCTCGACAAGTTCGGCGATCCCCTGCACCGTTTTCCCGCGATCACGGTCAGCGCCTGCAACCTGCAGCCGACCTCGCGCGGCACGGTGAAGATCCGCTCCGCCGATCCGTCCGCGCCGCCCTCGATCGCGCCGAACTACCTGTCGACCGACGACGACCGCCAGGTCGCAGCCGATGCCATCCGCACCACGCGGCGCCTGATGCGGCAGCAGGCCCTGGCGCGTTTCGCGCCGAGCGAGTTCCTGCCAGGCCCCTCCGTCGGCGACGACGATGCGTCACTGGCAAAGGCAGCCGGCGACATCGGCACCACCATCTTCCATCCCGTCGGCACGGCGAAAATGGGCACCGCGAACGATCCAATGGCCGTGGTCGACGAGCGACTGCGGTTCTTCGGCATCGGAGGCTTGCGCGTGGTCGACGCCTCGATCATGCCGACCATCACCTCGGGCAATACCAATACGCCGACGGCAATGATCGCCGAAAAAGGTGCCACAATGATCCTGGAAGATGGGCGCTGAGAGGGCGTGAAACATTTCAATCCGTCATCCTGAGGCGCCGCCGCAAAGCGGCGGCCTCGAAGGGCGACGGCCCGGATGCTGCAGCGGGGGCCGTCCATCCTTCGAGGCCTGCGCTACGCTCCGGCACCTCAGGATGACGGATTAAAGAGCCGGTCGCTCTCCAATGTAGAACCGGCACGACAGAACGAACAACAACAAACAGGGAGAAGAAGAATGCCGCTGTTGCAACGCCCCGCCCCCGCCCCGTTCCGCGCCGAAGAGACCTCATCCGAGCCGCCGAGCCGGCGCGCCTTCCTCAAGCTCGGATGCGCCTGCTGCGCGATGCTGGCGGCGCCGCAGCTCGCCTTCGGGCAGACGCCCTCGCCCGACGTGGCGCGGCATCTGGCGGCCGCGAAGGACGCCGCCGGCTCCGACCTCGGCACCTATCTCGCGCTCGGGCGATCGGCCGATCCGAACTACAAGCAGCCGGTCCCCGATCTCAAGGCGCTGATGGACATCCCGGCGCCGCCGCCAGGCAAGGCCTTCGACAACCTCTATTTCGTCGGCAGCAAATGGGTTTCCAGCTGGGCCATCACCACCTCCGCCGGCATCATCCTGATCGACGCCATGGACAATGAGGAAGAGGCCGTGCGCATCATCGAAGGCGGCCTGAAGACGCTCGGGCTCGATCCGGCGCAGGTGAAGACCGTCCTGATCACCCACGGTCACGGCGACCACTACGGCGGCGCCAGCTATTTCGCCAGGACATACAATGCGCGCCTTGTCGCGAGCGAAGCCGACTGGACCATGATGGAGACCAAGCTCGAATTCGACACCCCGCTCTGGGGCCGTCCGCCCAAGCGTGACGTGTCGGTGACCGACGGCGCCAAGGTGACGCTCGGCGACACCACGCTCGACATCCTGGTCACGCCGGGCCATACCATGGGAACGATCTCGCCGCTGTTCGACGTCTGGTCGGGATCGCAAAAACATCGCGCGCTGCTCTGGGGCGGTACCGCCTTCAATTTCGGCAAGAAGCCAGACCGGCTGCAGGCCTATATCGATGCGACCGCCCGCACCCTTAGTGTGACCAAGCAGCAGGGCGTCGAGGTCTTCATCTCCAACCACGACCATTACGACAACGCGGTCGACAAGCTCGCGGCAAAGAAGGCCGACGGGCCGAACCCGTTCGTGCTGGGCGAGGCCACCGTGCAGCGCGCGCTCACCGTGATGAACGAATGCGCGCAGGCGACGCTGGCTCTGTGGAATTCATAACAAGGTCATTTCGCGAGGTGGGTCCGGATGATTTCGGTAAGGCGCTCGGGACCCGTCTGCGGCGGCATGAAGCCGAGATATTCGCCATTCCGGCCCATCAGATAGATGACGCCGGCGTGGTCGATGGAATATTCACCGGTCCGCTCGTCACCGACCTTGGCGTAGAACGCCTTGTAGGAATTCGCCACTTTCCGGATCTGTTCCGGCGAGCCCGTGAGGCCGATCAGGCTCGGATGGAAAGCGGAGACATAATCGGCAAGCACCTTGGTGTCGCGCTCGGGATCGACGGTGATGAAGATCGGCTGCACCTCGGCGGCACGCGGTCCGAGCGCGTTCAATGCCTGGGTGATCGCCTGCAGATCGGTCGGACAGACATCGGGGCAGAACGTGTAGCCGAAATAGACGATCATCAGACGCCCGCGAAATTCGCTGTCGCTGCGCAAGCGGCCGGTGTGATCGGTGAGCGTGAACGGCCCGCCGATCGGCCCGCGGCCGTACATCAGATCGTCCATCATCTGCGCGGCGGAGGGCTGGTCCTCCGCCGCGAGCGCGGCTCCGCCGCTCAGCCATGCGGCAAGCAGAAGCGCGCAGAACCGCCCGGCCTTCATTGCAAGCGCGGGTCAGATGCCGAACGTGATGCGGCTGCCGGTGGTGGTGGTCAGCACCTTGCCCGGCATCTGCCGCATCGCCTCCTCGGTGAAGTTGAGCCCGCTGCAATGCATCGGAATCAGCACATCGGGATTGAGCTTGCCGATCTCGCTGACCACGAGCTTGAGATAGTCGGCCGGCGCGGGGCCGAGATGGAAGCCGCCCATGATGGCATGGACCTTGTCGATGCCCGACACCTCCATCGCCTGCCGCACCGAATTGACGATGCCGACATGGCCGCAGGAGGAGATCACGATCAGGCCCTTGTCCTTCAGGTTGAAGCAGGTGGCGTGCTCATGGATATGCTCGTCGGGGACGATCTTGCCTTCCATCTCCGCCGGCAGATAGTGGCTGGCATTGCAGCCGGCGCCGTCCTTGAGCTTGAACTCGACCAGCGAGTTCGGCAGCACTTTTTCGATGCTGCTGCGCTTGATCTTGCCGGTCGTGAATGCCTGACCGCCGATCACGACCGGCGATTCGCAGAGCACGACCTTGACATTCTGCCGGGCGAGATCGCGCCGGTCGAGCATGCCGAAATCGCTGAGCTCGCCTTGTGCGCCGGCGCGGACATAGCGCTGGCAGAAATTGTCCTCGCCGCCGGCATACATGGTGAGATCGTCGGGCAGATCCTTGCGGTGCCTCTCGAGAAAGCCGAGCAGGCCGCCCCAATGGTCGAAGTGACCATGGCTCATGATCAGCGCGTCGATCCTGGACGGATCGATCTTCAGGAGCTCCAGATTGCCGTTGATGGTTTCAGGCGTCCAACCGAAGTCGAGCAGGAAGGTGCGCTTCTCATCGCCCCGCTGCGGCTCGACATAGAGCGACAGCCCCCATTCGCTGTGCAGCGGGCGCCTGGAATCAGACGGACGCCCGGGCGCGGTCCTGACCCCGCTCACCTCCTGCGGCCGGAAGAAGATGTCGCTGGCGCTGTCGACCAGGACCCGCACGCTGAGCTTGTCGATGGTCGGCACCTCGATCGGGCCGGCTTTGGCCACCTCGACACAGGAGAAGCCGGAGGTTGCGGCCAGGGCCATGCCCGCGGAAAGCTTCAAAGCGTCACGTCGGCTGAAATTCGTCATCGCGCAATTCCCCGGAATGTCGGCTGTCAAGTTTTGAAAATACGCCGGGATTACAAGGGCAATCAGCCATCCTGTCAACGCTCCGCCGCCCACCGCAGCGCGGCCAAGCCGATGGGCGCAAAGTTTGCCGTCGGCCGAGCGGGCGCATGCAGGATGAACCTTCCGTGTGCGTGCGCGGCGTCACGAACCACCGGACAAAAAGGGCTCACAGATGGCTGCGGAGGGCCGGAACGCCCCCCGCAGAGGTACCCGTAATATCCCTGACCGGGATGATCCGAATACCGCGCGGCCCCGCTCGTCGTTACCGTTGCGCATCTGCTTCGCTTGTTTTGCAGGAGGCGAATGTGACCGAGGTTTATTTGCATTGCTCGAACGCGCGCCAGAAGACGCATATCGATGGCTACCGCGTCGAGGTCGGCGATCTCGCGGAGGCACAGGATTACGCCGCCTGCGTGATGCGTGCGCTGATCATGGAGCCAGGCTCCGAGGACTGGCGCGGCTGGGTCATGCACGTCGCCGACGACATGGGCGACGAGATTTTTGCTCTGCCCTTCACCTCGGTGCTCGGCAAGCCGCACTGAAGAGGCCGTCATGTCCGCCCAGCCGTCATCCTCACCGCTCCGCCGCAGCCTGAACCGGATCGTGACCAGGTGGCAGCGGCTTGTCGAAATCGCCTCCGATCCCTACCGGCCGGAGCTGCATTACATGCGCGGCCCGGGCCCGAAATGGCGCGCCAAGCACGGCCGGCGCAGCGTCCACGAGGCGCTCTGAGCGCCCGCCCTCACGGAAACGTCATCGGCCTGCCCGCAGGCCCCCGCCAGCCGGCCGGGAATAAAGCCCGCGCTCTCCCGATCACGGCTCTCGATTGCCCAATCACGGGTCCATGGAGAGAGCGCGATGAGCCACGACCACAATCATGACGACGAGAGCGGCGTCAGCCGCCGCAAGGTGCTGGAATGCATGACCTGGGCCGGCACCGGCGTGCTCTGGACCATTGCCGGGGGCGTGCCGCGCTCGCTCGGCCTCGTCGACGCCGCCAATGCTGCCGAGGCTCCGGGCCTCTCGTTCCTGCAGATCAGCGACAGCCATGTCGGCTTCGACAAGCCGGCCAATCCGAACGCGCTCGGCACGCTCGAAGAGGCGATCAACAAGATCAACGCGATGCCGATGAAGCCGTCCTTCATGATCCACACCGGCGACATCACCCATCTGTCCAAGGCCGCCGAGTTCGACAATGCCGACCGCATCATCTCGCAGTCCAAGCTCGACGTGCATTACGTGCCGGGCGAGCACGACTTCCTCGATGAGGAGGTGAAATTCTACAAGGAGCGCTACGGCAAGGGCACCAAGGGCGCCGGCTACTACTCCTTCGACGCCAACGGCGTGCATTTCATCGGCCTCGTCAACGTCGTCGACCTCAAGGCCGGCGGGCTCGGCAATCTCGGCGCCGAGCAGCTCGACTGGCTCGCGGACGACCTGAAGGGCAAGTCGAAATCGACGCCGATCGTGGTGTTCGCGCATATCCCGCTCTGGACGGTCTATCCGGAATGGGGCTGGGGCACCGAGGACGGCGGGCGGGCGCTGGAGATGATGAAGGGCTTCGGCTCGGTCACCGTGCTGAACGGCCATATCCACCAGGTCATGCAGAAGGTGGAGGGCAGCGTCACCTTCCACACCGCGCGCTCGACGGCCTTCCCGCAGCCGGCGCCGGGCACCGCACCCTCGCCGGGGCCGATGAAGGTCGAGGACGCCAAGCTGCGCAGCATGCTCGGCATCGCCAGCGTGAATTTCAAGCTCGGCGATCAGCGCCTCGCCATCATCGACACGCCGCTGCAGGGCTGAAGGGGAAGCCGAGAGATGATGTTTGCTTCTCGCCGCGGCGCCGGCCGTCACCTGTTCGCTTGCCAATTTGCGGGCCTGGCCCTCGCCGCGGCCGCCATGCTGCCCCTCGGCAGCTCGCCGGCCCATGCGCAGGAGGTGAAGGTGACGATCGACAACTTCACCTTCACTCCCGCCGAGCTCCATCTCAAGGTCGGCGACACCGTCACCTGGACCAACCACGACGACATTCCGCACACCGTGGTGTCGGCGGGAAAGTTCAGGTCGAAGACGCTGGACACCGACAACAGCTTCACTTTCACCTTCACGGACGCAGGCGACTACAGATATTTTTGTTCCCTGCACCCCCATATGACGGGCATGATCAAGGTTGAGTAACGCCCCGAACCAAGGCATCACCATGCTGCCCGACCGGTGGGTTGACGTCGGCCGGGCAGCTGCATTTTCCGAAACTGCCGGGCAAGAGGCGATGCCGGTCACAAGTCTCGACAACGATCCCGACAAGGCGCGGCGTTTTCGCGAGATGACGCTGCCTTATCTGGACGACGTCTACACGCTCGCGCGCTATCTGCTTCGCGATGCGTCGGACGCCGAGGACGCCGTGCAGGAATGCTACTTGCGCGCACTGAAGCATTTTCACACCTATCGCGGGCCGGCCATCAAGCCATGGCTGTTCGCGATCCTGCGCAATGTCTGCCGCGCCGAATATGCACGCCGCGCAGCTGCACCGGCGACCGCGATCGACGACTCCCCTGAGACGGCCGAGCAGACACCGCTCTGGAATGAAGCCCAGGAGACGCCGGAGGCGCAGATGTTGCGCGAGCGCGACGCCGGCGCCATTCGCCGGCTGATCGACACGCTTGCGGAGCCGTTCCGCGAAACCTTCGTGCTGCGCGAAATCAACAATCTGTCCTACCGCGAAATTGCCGACGCGGTCGGGGCTCCGGTCGGTACCGTGATGTCCCGTCTCGCGCGGGCCCGCGCCATGCTGCGCAATGCATGGATGGCGGAACAGGAGCCGACCAAATGACCTGCGACGAAGCCGAAATCCTCATTCACGCGCTGATCGACGGCGAACTCGACGCCGGACACGCGCGCGAGGTCGAAGCCCATGTCGCGCAATGCCCGCGTTGCGCAGCCTCGCTTGCGGCCTACCGCCAGATGAGCCAGGCGATCGCGGGCGCCGATCTGCGCTACAGCGCGCCGCGGAGCCTGCGCCTGCGCGTCGAGGCCGCGCTGCCGAAGGCTGCGGCGCCTGCCGCCCCCAGCCGGCGCGCGGTGCTGCGCGGTTTTGCGCTCGGCTCGGGCGTCTCGGCAATCGCTGCGACCGCACTCTTCGCGATCGTGCTGCGCAACGACGACATGGACCGCATCGACTCCGAGATCGTGTCCGCCCATCTGCGCTCGCTGCAGGCCGGTCATCTGACCGACGTCATCTCAACCGACCAGCACACGGTAAAGCCCTGGTTCAACGGCAAGCTCGACGTGGCGCCGCCGGTGATCGATCTCACCGCGCAGGGCTTTACCCTGATCGGCGGCCGGCTGGATTATGTCGATGCCCGTCCGATCGGCGCGGTGGTCTACAAGCGGCGCGCGCATGTGATCAACCTGTTCGTGGCACAGACTGCGAGCATGGCGCAGCGCGCGCCTCGCACCGAAACCATCCAGGGCTACAATATTCGCTCCTGGAGCGAGCGCGGCCTGAATTTCTGGGCGATCAGCGACATCGGCGCCGACGAGCTGGCCGAGTTCACCGACAAGTTCCAGGCCGCCGCGCGGACCAATACGGAGGGGTAAGCTACCGCCTCACGCCGACTTGCGCACGGCGTTGTCGACCAGCGTCTTGCCGAGCGACCAGATCGCGCCGGGAACCTTGTGGCTGGCGGCGATCACCTGGTCGAACGCGGTTTCGATCCAGTTGCAGTCCTCTTCGGTGATGTTGAGCGACGGCAGCAGCTTGATGGTGTGACTGCCATGACCCGCGACCTGGGTGAGGATCTTATGGTCCTTGAACAGCGGCACGGTGATGAGCTGGCAGAACAGGCCCTTGCTCGCAGTCTCCAGCACGTTCCAGGAGGCCTTCAGCCGCAGCGATTTCGGCGGGCCGAACTCGACGCCGATCATCAACCCCTTGCCGCGGACCTCTTTCATCAGCTCGTATCCGGGAACCAGCCGGGTGAGCGCGAGTCTCAGCTCGGCGCCGCGCTTGGCTGCGGCCTCGATCAGCTTCTCGGCCTCCAGCACCTCCAGCGTGGCGATGCCGGCAGCCATTGCCAGATCGTTCTTCGCAAAGGTCGAGCCGTGCACGACCGCGCGGTCCATCTGGTTGAAAATCTTGTCGAAGATATTCTTGCGCGTCAGCAGCGCGCCAACCGGCACATGGCCGCCCGACAGCGCCTTCGACAGCAAAACCATGTCGGGCTCGACGTTCCAGTGTTCGACCGCGAGGAACCGGCCAGTCCGGCCCATACCGGTCTGGATCTCGTCGGCGATGAACAGCGTGCCGTATTTCTTGCAGAGGGCCGCCGCGCCCGGCAGGAACTCGTCGGTCGGCATGTTGACGCCCTTGCCCTGGATCGGCTCCACAATGAAGCCGGCGATCTCGCGGGAGGACAGCGCCTGCTCCAGCGCGGCCAGATCATTGAAGGGAATCGAGGTGCAGCCCGGCAGCAGCGGCTCAAAACCCTTGCGGAAGTTCGGATCGTCCGTCAGCGACAGCGCGCCATAGGACAGGCCGTGATAGGCGTGGCCGCAATAAACGATGCCCGGGCGCCCGGTGGCGCCACGCGCGAATTTGATCGCCGCTTCCACCGTCTCGGCGCCGGAATTGGCGAAAAACACCTTGTCCAGGTAGGGAACAAGCTTGAGCAGCCGCTCGGCCAGGACGCCGGCCAGCGTCGATACGTCGAATTGCACGAGATTCGGCAGGTCGCTGTCGAGCACGCTCTTCAACGCTGCGCGCAGGCTCGGATGATTGCGCCCGATCGCAAACACCCCGAATCCGCTGAGAAGGTCGAGATACCGCACTCCGTCGCGGTCGTAGAGATATTGGCCCTGGCCCTTCTGGAAACCAACGTCGTAGCCGATGGTTTTGAGCACACGGACGAACTGCTCATTGAGATGGCGCGAATGCATGGCGCTGCGTTGCGCCTGGCGCTCCACAAACATCTCGGAAACGTCTAGATTCGGACTTAGCATCAGCTACATACTTCGGTTGATGGCCATTTGGTCAACTGAAAACGGTCAATGCGGCGTTTTGCCCTCATTCGACCCATCAAGGCAAGCATAGGTTTAAGCCATGTTGCACCGCCCAAGAAAGGCAATTTGCATGCTTCTTCGCACGACCAGTATTATCGCGGGAATTGTTCTTTTGAGTGGCGCAGCTCCGGCTTTTGCCTTCGACCCGACCGGCGACTGGCGCGTGGCCGATGGTGTCGCAAATATCCGGGTTGCACAATGCAATGGCAGCATGTGGGGCGTGGTGGCGTGGGAAAAAGAGGCCGGCGGGCGCGATTCCAACAACCCCGATGCATCAAAACGAAACAGGCCGACCCTGGGCATGCCGATCCTTTTGGACATGAAGCGCAAGCCGGGCGCCGAGCAATGGGAAGGTCAGGTCTACAACGCCAAGGACGGGCAGACCTATAGTTCCACCATTACCCCGACGGATGCCAACCATCTCGAGATCCAGGGCTGCGTGCTGGGCTTTCTGTGCGGCGGCGAGACCTGGACCCGGGTCGCTCCACCGATCCCCTCAAGCCCGGTGAACAGCATGGCCAAGGAAGGCACGCCGAAGGCCGGCGCCCCCAAAGCCCCTGCCGCTGCACCGAAAACGACCAGCTCGGTCAGCACCAACGCGCCCGCGCCTGCTCCCGCAGGCCAGAAGCACGCCGCGCTGCATCCGGGCGAGCCCGTCGGGGATATCTGCCTACTCCCGGATATCGCGCGGTTTGCCCATTAGCGCCGGCTGGAACAGCAAGACGGCGGCAAGCGTCGTCACCAGCGACAGCGCGAGCAGCTTGCCCATGCTGGATGTGCCGGGATGGCTCGAAAGCCACAGGCTGCCGAACGCCGTCGCCGTGGTGAGTGCGCTGAAAAAGATCGCTCGGGTCAGGCTGGTCTGCAGCAGGTTTGTCCTGCCTGAGCGCCACGCCGTGACATAGTAGATCTTGAAGGCGACGCCGATGCCGAGCAGCAGCGGCAGGGCCACGATATTGGCGAAGTTCAGCGGCAGCCCGATCAGCACGCAGATCTCCAGCGTCACCGCGCCGGCCACCAGCAGCGGGACCAGGGTGAGCGCCACGTCGGTCAGCCGCCGCAGCGTGATCCAGAGCAACAGCCCAATCACCACCAGCGCATAGATGCCGGCATGAATGAAGGCGTTGACCACGGTGTCGCCCGATTTCAGGATCGAGACCGGTCCGCCGACCGCGGTCGGCTCGGCGGCGAGCACGGCATGTGCGAATTTGCGCAGATTGTCGTTGTCGTTGGGATCGCCGCGCGGCAGCGCCTCGACCCGCATCAACCCGTCTTTGCTCTTCCAGGCCGAAACCAGCTCCGGCGGCAGCGTGCCGAGGCTGACCGGCTGGGCCTGCAGCACGTTCCTTAGCTGGTCGAACACGATGTTCATGGGCGTGATGAAGACCGCCTGCGCCTTGTTGCGCGTCGCCTCGTCGGATGCGGCGAGCTTCTCCAGCGCGTCGGCGAGCCGGCGGCTGGCCGTCGCGCCCGGTCCGTTTGCATCGCCAGCGGTTCGGCGCAACGCGTCGACCGAGCTCTTCAATGAGTCGATGTTCTCCTGATCGGACGGTGCCGGATCGACGGAATCGGGATTGAGCGCCGGCCCCAACGTCTTCGCCGCCTGTGCAATCAGCTTCAGCTTCGGTGCCTGGTCCGCCGGCACGAAACTATCGAGCGACATCACCCGCAGCACTTCCGGCAGCTTCTCGAGCCGCGCCTCGATGGTCTTGGCGTCGGCTTCCGAGCGGGTCAGCACGTCGATCGCGCTTGCACCGGTGTTCGGGTCCTTGCGCAGGTCGAGATAGGTCGAAATCGATTCCGCCTGCGGGTTGCGCAGATGCATCGGGTTGAAGTCGAATCGCATGAAATAGAGCAGCGGCAGGCCCGCAAGCGCGACCGCCAGCGTGCCGCCGACGATCAGGACGCGGTGGTTCTCGAGGAAATGATCGACGGGCGCCAGGAAGGCATAGCCCACAGGCTCCTTCTCGCCGGGCGGGTTGAGCAGCTTCAATAACGCCGGCAGCACCGTGATGCTGGAGAAGAACGCGATCAGCATGCCGATCCCGGCGATCTCGCCGAGCTCGGAAATGCCCTTGTAGTCGGTCGGCAGGAAGCAGAGGAAACCGGCCGCGGTTGCCATCGCCGCCAGCGACAGCGGCACGGCGGCGCGGCGTGCGCCCTCCTCCAGCGCTTCTTCCAGATTGTCGTTCTTGTAGCGCTCCGAGCGGTAGCGCACGCTGAACTGAATGCCGAAATCGACGCCAAGTCCCACGAACAGCACGGCAAAGGCGATCGAGAGCAGGTTCAGCGATCCCACCATCGCAAGCCCCGCCGCGGTCGTGATCGACAGGCCGACGAACAGGTTGACGAACACCGCGAAGATGATCTTGGCCGAGTGCAGCGCGAGCCACAGGATGAACAGCACCACAACAACAGTGCCGATCCCGTTGACGATCGCGCCTTCCTGCACGGTCGAATATTCCTCGTTGGCGATCGGAACGGGTCCGGTCAGGCGCACCCGCGCCTGGTACTTGCCGGAGAAGTCGACCGCGCCGGCAGCGTTGCGGATCGCATCGGTTGCGTCCTTGCCCGGCTCGAGCGCGTTGAAGTCGAGCACCGGCTTTAACTCGATGAAGGCGCGCTTGTCGGAATCGGTCAACGGCTGGTCGCTGGTCAGCTCGCGCCAGGAGAAGTTGGCGTTGCGCTTGTTGAGCAGGTCCTCGACCGTCTGCGCGATCATGTTGAAGGGCCGCGCCGTGTTATCGAGCTTCACCTCGCCCCGCTTGACGCCGGCAAGCCCGGTCTCCAGCGCGCCGGTCAGGCCGCGGATCGAGGGGTCGCCGGCCATGATCTCGACCAGAGGTGCGGCAGCCTCGAACTGGCTGGTGGCCTTGCCGACCTCCTCGGTCGACAGGAACAACAGCCCCTCTTTGTCGAAGAACTCGCCCCAGCCGAGCGCCTGCATCGACTGGAAATGCGTGGTATCGCCCTTGAGTTTCTCCAGCAGCGCCGCCGCCGCCGCCGATGTCAATTCCGGCGTCGGGGCTTCCACCACCGCAAGGATGGTGCTGTCGCGGTCGAATGCCTTGTCGAACTCCTGGTCGCGCTGCCGCCAGTCCAGCTTCTCGGAGATCAGCGTGTTGATGTCGGTGTTAATGGAAAAATGCCGCGCCGTGTAGAAACCAGCGGCTACCGCCAGAATTAATCCGACAAGCACCGTCAGAAGGGACAGTCGGGTACAGGCTCTGACGATCGAGACGACGATACGTGTCAGCACTTCGTTTGCTTTCCAATGTTCAAGAGTCTGCCGGAATTCGGCCTGCCGGCTCGCCAGAAACAGTCCGCCGGAAACGTCCGCTGCCCAGCCGAGTTCCATAGGCCGGCTCAGGCTTGTTTTTGAAGCTTTTTCCTCTGCAGGTCCGGACTGAAAGCCCAGCGCCGCAGCGATCCGGTGGCCGCGCTGATATAGCGGGGCTGGCCGGCGGTAAAGTGACGAACAAGTAAGGAATTTAACTTCTCAAGTTCAGTATCTTGCGATTGATTACCAAAATACCTCCACGACCTCAGCCGGCTTTCTGCGCAGTTCCGTCCTTTTCCGACGGATCGATTTTTGACACAAAGCCCTGTACCTCCATGCTGTAGAGCGGGAACGGACGGAACAACGGCGCAGTGGTGCGGATATTGCAATATCCGCAGCATTCCAAGGGGTGGAGCGGGAATGAGTTTGAGTGCAGACAGCGGGCGTGGCGTGCAGGTGTACCTCGCCCAGCCGCGGGGATTTTGCGCGGGCGTGGTGCGGGCGATCGAAATCGTCGAGCGGGCGCTGGAGAAGTATGGGCCGCCGGTCTATGTGCGCCATGAGATCGTGCACAATAAATACGTGGTCGAAAGCCTGAAGGAGAAGGGCGCGATCTTTGTCGAGGACCTGTCCGAGGTGCCGCCGCTGGCGGTGACCGTGTTCTCGGCCCATGGCGTGGCGCGTTCCGTCGAAGAGGAAGCCGCCGAGCGGGGCCTGCCGGTGCTCAACGCCACCTGCCCCCTGGTCACCAAGGTCCATAATCAGGGCAAGCGCTACATGTCCAAGGGCCGGACCGTGATCCTGATCGGCCATGCCGGCCATCCGGAGGTCGAGGGCACCATGGGCCAGGTTCCGGGGCCGGTGCTGCTGGTGCAGAACGTCGATGATGTGAAGGCGTTAACCCTGCCGGCCGACACTCCCGTGGCCTATATCACCCAGACAACGTTGTCCGTAGACGACACCAAGGACATAATCGGCGCTCTTCAGGCAAAATTTACAGATATTCAAGGCCCGGACATCCGGGATATCTGCTATGCGACACAGAACCGCCAATCTGCGGTAAGGGACCTGAGCAAGCTGGTGGATGTCATCCTGGTGGTGGGGGCCGCCAATAGCTCCAATTCGAACCGTTTGCGCGAAATCGGCACCGAGGCCGGCGTCGCGAGTTATTTGATTGCGGATGGGAGCGAACTGAATCCGGACTGGCTGAGGGGCGCCAGGGCCGTCGGCATCACCGCCGGCGCCTCGGCGCCGGAAGTTCTGGTCGACGACGTGATCGAGGCGCTCAGGCGCATCGGACCCGTGACCGTCTCGGTGCTTCCGGGCCGGGAGGAGAACATTGAATTCCGCCTGCCTGCCGAGCTTGCGGCGGGCTAAGGCGGGCAACCGTTTCGAACTGTCGAGTCGAGAAAGAAACCTGTAATGGCAATACCGTTCCTCAAGGAGCTGCGCATCGGCGGCTATCTCATCAAGCAGAAGCTGCTTGGCCGCAAGCGCTATCCCCTCGTGCTCATGCTGGAGCCGTTGTTCCGCTGCAATCTGGCCTGCGCCGGCTGCGGCAAGATCGACTATCCGGATGCGATCCTCAACCGCCGCATGACGGTGCAGGAGTGCCTGGACGCCGCCGACGAATGCGGCGCGCCGATGGTGGCGATCCCCGGCGGCGAGCCGCTGATCCACAAGGACATCGGCGAGATCGTCAAGGGCCTCGTTGCACGCAAGAAGTTCGTCTCGCTGTGCACCAACGCGCTGCTTCTGGAGAAGAAGCTGCATCTGTTCGAGCCTTCGCCCTACCTGTTCTTCTCGGTGCATCTCGACGGCTTGCGCGACCATCACGACAAGGCCGTGTCGCAGAAGGGCGTGTTCGACAAGGCGGTTTCGGCGATCAAGGCCGCGAAGGCCAAGGGCTTCACCGTCAACGTCAATGCCACCATCTTCGACGGCCATCCTGCGGAAGAGATCGCGAAATATCTCGACTTCTGCTCTGAACTCGGCGTCGGCGTAACGATGTCGCCCGGCTACGCCTATGAGCGCGCGCCGGATCAGGAGCATTTCCTCAACCGCACCAAGACCAAGAAGCTGTTCCGCGACGTCTTCGCCCTCGGCAAGGGCAAGAAGTGGAACTTCATGCATTCCGGCCTGTTCCTGGACTTCCTGGCCGGCAACCAGAATTTCGAGTGCACGCCTTGGGGCATGCCCGCGCGCAACATCTTCGGCTGGCAGAAGCCCTGCTATCTGCTCGGCGAAGGCTACACCAAGACCTTCAAGGAGCTGATGGAGACCACCGATTGGGACTCCTACGGCACCGGCAAGTATGAAAAGTGCGCCGACTGCATGGCCCATTGCGGCTACGAGGCAACCGCCGCGACCGCTTCGCTGAACAATCCGATCAAGGCGATGTGGGTGGCGATGCGCGGCATCCGCACCACGGGCCCGATGGCGCCGGAGATCGATCTCTCCAAGCAGCGCCCGGCGCAGTATATCTTCTCGGAGCAGGTCCAGAAGAAGCTCTCGGATATACGCCGTGACGAGGCCCTCGCTGCCCAGCAGAAGGCTTCGACGGCGGCATAATGAGTGAGAGCGCCGGTGAGGCCCAGCGCGCCCGGGCGCGCTGGGTTCGAGCTACCCGGCTCAAGCAGCCGTGACGAAGCCCTCGCTGCCCAGCAGAAAGTCGCGACAGCCGCGCAACGAGCGCAGTGCGCGGTTGAAATCGATACCGGTCGAGACCAGTGCGCTGAGCGCGCCGGGATCGCGCACCACCCCGCTCAGGATCTTGCGCAGGTCGACCTTGCCGTCGGGCCGAATCGCCGACTTCGCCAGCGCCGGCAGCGAGCGGTGGGCCGAATCGCTGATCACCCGCAGGGCCGCGAAGGGAAGGCCGGCGTCGGCCGCATAGGCCGCCGCGATATGGCTCTCCATATCGACGGCCGCTGCGCCCGTCTGCAGCCACAGCGCCGCCTTGCGGGCCTGCGCCACGATCACCTCTTCGGCGCCGGCGAGGCCGCCACGAACGATGCGGCGGCGCTTGAGCGCCAGGTTCGCAACCACCTCTTCGTTCAGGGAGAGACCCGCGAGCCAGCGCGCATCGCCCGCCACCACTTCGGTCGCCAGCACGATGTCGCCCGGCTTCAACGAGGGATCGAGTCCCCCTGCCACGCCGAAGCTGATCACGCCTCGGATCGTGCTCGGATCGAACACGGTCAGAAGCGAGCGGAGCTGCCTGGGGTCGCTACTCGAGCAGATGACCACCATGCCCGGGCCGGCCGCAATGCGGGCCTCCTGAACCAGACCAGTCACAATCAGAACCGGCCGCGGATCAATCCGATTCTCCGCGGACACGCCATCCCCCGTCCCCAAATTCACATCCCGACCCCTGCCACCCTGCTATTGGTGCTGTTCAAGTTCCTGTACCGCGCCAGCGCCCACAGCGGAAAGAACTTACAATAGCCATGGTAGCGCAGGTAAAACACCCGTGGAAACCCCGTGGCGGTGTAACGCTGCTCATCCCACAGTCCTTTTTCCGTCTGTGTTGCCAATAGGTATCGGACGCCGCGAGCGACGGCCGGGTGCTCGACCTCGCCCACGGCCATCAGGGCAAGCAAGGCCCATGCCGTCTGCGAGGCCGTCGATGGCGCAGGCGTCATGCCCTTGTAGTCCAGCCGGTAGGTGACCGCGTCCTCGCCCCAGCCGCCGTCCTCGTTCTGGATCGAGACCAGCCAGTCCGCCGCTTTGCGCAGCATCGGGTCCTGGTGGCTGAGGCCGGCGGCATTGAGCGCGCACAGCACCGACCAGGTACCGTAGATGTAGTTCATGCCCCAGCGTCCGTACCAGGAGCCCTCCGCGAGCTGGGTGCGGCGCAAATACTCGATCGCATCAGCCACCGCCTTGCTCGACTGCGCGGTCTCGCCGAGCTGGGCCAGCATGGAGACGCAGCGGGCGGTGACGTCCTCGGTCGGCGGATCGAGCAGCGCGCCGTGATCGGAGAACGGGATGTTGTTGAGGTAATATTCGAGATTGTCGACGTCGAAGGCCGCCCAGCCGCCGTTTCGGCTCTGCATGCCCTCGATCCATTCACGGGCACGGTCGATCGCGATGTCGTAGTCCTTGGTCCCGTTCCACCTGCGCATGCGGTCCATGGACATTACGACGACCGCGGTGTCGTCGAGATCGGGGTAATGGGCGTTGTTGTACTGGAAGGCCCAGCCGCCCGGCCGGACGTTCGGCGCCTTCACCGCCCAGTCGCCCTTGAGGTCGAGCACCTGCTTGGGGATCAGCCAGTCGAGACCCTGCTTCGCGGACGCCATCGCCTTGTCGCCGCCGGACTCGATCAGCGCGTGGCAGGTCAGCGTCGTGTCCCACACCGGCGAGACGCAGGGCTGGCAATAGGCCTCGTCCTCGCCGACGACAAGCAGCAGATCGAGCCCGCGCCGCGTGGCGGCGCGCGGCGGATAGTCCGCATCCTTGCCGAGCGCGTCATACATCATGACGATGTTGGCCATCGGCGGATAGATCGCGCCCATGCCGTCCTCGCCGTTCAGCCGCTCCTCGGTGAAGGCGAGCGCCGCATCGATGGCGCGCTTGCGCAGGCTCTTGGGAAACAGCGGCTCGAGCACGCGCAGGATGGCATCCAGCGACCGGAACAAGAGGAACCACGCCCAGCTCTGGTGCGGCGCCTTGGCGGTCATGCCGATCGAGCGCGGGTCCTGCAGGAACAGCTCGTCGATGGTGACGCCCTTGGGATTTTTCGCACGCGGCTTCAGCGCCGCGAGCACCATCAGCGGCACCATGGTGGTGCGCGCCCAATATGAGATCTTGTTGATGTGGAACGGCGACCACATCGGCAGCAGCATGATCTCGATCGGCAATACCGGCACGCTCTTCCAGGTGAGCACGCCGAACATCGCCAGGGTAAAGCGGGTGAAGACGTTGCTGTTGACGGCCCCGCCGCGCGAACGGATCGCCTCGCGTGCGCGCACCATATGCGGTGCGTCGATAGCGTCGCCGATCATCTTGAGCGCGAAATAGGCCTTCACGCTGGCGCTCATGTCGAAGTCGCCGTCATGGACCAGCGGCCAGCCGCCATGGGCGCCCTGCACGCGGCGCAGGTAATTGCCGATCTTCCGCTCGAGCTCGGCATCGACCGGCTCGGCGAGATGATGGCGCAGCAGGATATATTCGGCCGGAATGGTGCAGTCGGCCTCGAGCTCGAACACCCAATGGCCGTCCGAGCGCTGGAATCCCATCAGCGCTTCGGTGGCCGAGGCGATGCCTTTTTCAAGCGCGCCCGCGTTCTCGATTCCGACGGCTTTTCTGTTATTCGAAAGCATGTTTCCACGTCTCCCGTGCTGCCTCACGGCCGGCGGCTCACCGGAAGAGGCCTCGCGAGTTACTCTTCAGGCCTGCCGCATGGCCAGTACGTGATCTGCGGCACGGTCCCCCGACCGGATCGACCCTTCGATGGTCGCCGGCAACCCCGTAGCAGTCCAATCGCCTGCGAGGAACAGGTTTTTGCACGCCGTAACCGGCCCCGGACGCATGGCATTCTGCTCCGGCGAGGCCTCGAACGTGGCGCGGCGCTCGCGCACGATCTGCCAGGGCGGGAGCTCGCCGGCAATGCCGGACGCCTTGCAGATGTCCCGCCAGATCGCGAGCGCCAGCTCCTCGCGCGGCTGGTCGACGAGACGGTCGCCATTGCTGATCGTCACTGAGAGGCGCTGGGGGAAGGCGAACAGCCATTCCACGAGCCCGCCGACCACGCCGAGGATCGGCGGCGCACCGGCCGGCGGGTCGATCCGAAAATGCGCATTGACGATGGCGCGAAACCTGGTCGGCGTCTTCAGCCCCGGCAGCAGTGCGGCGGCCGAGCGCGGCGGAACGGCGAGCACCACGGCGTCGTCGGGCCCGAGCGCGATCACGTCCTCGCCGCCGAATTTCAGCGCCGTGACGCGGTCGCCGACCATCACGAACTCGCGCAACTCGCGGCCGATGCGGACGCTCCCGCCCTTCCCTTCAAGATGCTCGATCGCGGGATCGATCAGGACCGCGCTCAGGCCGTCGCGCGCAATCAGCGGCCGGCACGCCCTGCCCCCCGCAAGCAGGGTTTCGCGCACGATGGCGCCGGCAAGCCCCGCCGAGCCGTCGGGTGGATCGAGATTGAGCGCGGCAAGCAGCAGCGGCTGCACCAGGCGGCGGTAGAGCGTGCCGTCGCAAGCGATGACCTCGTCGATGCGCTGGCTCTCACTGGCCCAGGCGAGCGGCGCGAGCTTGAGATAATCGGCAAGCGAGGTGTCGGGGACGCGGCGGCTCGCATCGAGCACCCATAACGGCAGCCGTCCGTCGCCGAGATCGAGCTCCCAGCGCTGGCCGGTGGTAAGGTCGCAGAACGGGAATTTCGCCCGCGCCGGCCCGACCAGGCCCGCTTCGCTGCCGATCGCGCGCGCATAGGCGAGCGCATGGTGATTGGCGGAGAGCAGGAGGTGATTGCCGTTGTCGATGACGAGGTTGGTCGCAGCGTCGAAATAGGAGCGGCAGCGGCCGCCGATCTGCTGCGTGGCCTCGTGCACCTCGACCGAAAAGCCGGCATCCGCCAGCCGCACGGCTGCGGACAGGCCCGAAATCCCGGCGCCGATAATGTGAGCGGTCTTTGGCATCAGATGAACGCGTAGCGCAAGACAATGGCCAGACGGGCGATTTTGCCGACGCGAACGGGCGAGCGCGGGGCGGCGAAGCCGCGTGCTATCAGCAATTGCAGGATCGCGCGATAGTATTTCGACATGATCCTGGGCGCGCGCACCAGGCGCCGCGGATGGCGCGCCATGATCTCGTCGGCCTTGGCAAAATGCCCGCGCGCGCGATCGACCAGCGGCGCGCAGACCTCCGGCAGGTTCGGATGCCCGGCGACCTCATTCGGGTCGGTCGAGGTGATGCCGGCCTTGCGCAGCTCCTCGCTCGGCAGATACAGCCGGCCGAGCCCGGCATCCTCGTCGATGTCGCGCAGGATGTTGGTCAGCTGCAGCGCCCGCCCGAGATGATGCGCGAGCAGGATACCGTCGTCGGTCGGCAGCCCGAACACGCGGACCGACAGCCGTCCGACCGCGCTCGCCACGCGGTCGCAGTAAAGATCGAGCGTCGCCATGTCCGGCGCACGGATCTCTTGCGGCACGTCCATTTCCATGCCGTCGATGACGGCGAGGAAATCCTCGCGCTGGAGCGAAAACCTCTTGACCGAGGCCACGTAGTCGACCAGCCGCGACGGCGGACGGCCGGCATAGAGCGCGTCGATGTCCTCACGCCATTGCTGCAGCGCCTGGAGCCGCTCGGGGCGGGGCCCGTCGGAATCGGCGATGTCGTCGACCTGCCGGCAGAAGCTGTAGATGTGGAACATCGCCTCCCGCTGCTCGCGCGGCAGGATGCGCATGGCGGCATAGAACGAGCTTCCCGACGCGGCGGTCTGGTAGCTCGTGGTGTCGGTGGCGACCTCTGCGGCTTGAAGCGTCATGCGCCCGCCGCCGTTTTTGACACGGGGCGCCGCCCGATCGCCCGGCGGGCGGTCTCGCTTGCCATACCGCCAAGGCTCCGTGCCAGAAGCTCGAGCGGCGACAGATGCACCCGCTCGCTCAAGGGATCGCGCACCTGAAGGAGGTGCACGATCTTGTCGGCGAAAGCATAGATCACCGATATTTCGAGCCCGAGCCGGAAATCCTTCACCTGCGCGCTGAACGACTTGCTGTCCTCGAGCAGGCGCTGGTTGCGCGCGGCCAGCGCGTGCAGGCATTGCAGGAGCGCGGGCGAAGATTTGCCGGCCGCCAGCATCTCGACGGTTGCGCCGGCCGCTTCCAGCGCGTCGTGCGGCAGGTAGACGCGGTTGATCTGGCGATAATCCTTGGCGCAATCCTGCAGGTGATTGTTGATCTGCAGCGCCGCGCAGAGCGCGTCGTTGGCCGCCCAAGTCGATGTGGATTCGCCGTGGACGTCCAGCACGAAGCGGCCGACCGGCATTGCCGAATAGCGGCAGTAATGAATGAGATCGTCCCAATTCTCGTAGCGCAGCTTGGTCACGTCCATGCGGAACGCGGTGAGCAGGTCGAGCGCATGGCGCGGCGGCATGGCGCGTTCGGCGAGGGCGGCGCGCAATGCGACCGCCTCCTTCTGGCTGTCGCCCTTGCCGGTCAGCTCCGCCTCGAGCAGATCGAGATAAGCGAGCTTGTCGGCCGCGGCCAGCGTTGCATGGTCGGCGATATCGTCGGCCGTCCTTACGAAATTATAGAACGCAAGAATAAGCGCCCGGTGCCGCGGGTGAATGAGAAAGGAGGCAACCGGAAAATTCTCGTCGCGGTGTGTCTTGCCGGATCGCAATTCGCTCGCTGCGGTCATCGGGGCTGGCTGAACCATTCGTTGAGGCGTGGAGGTGGACCCCCGGCGGAAGCTTCGCGCGGGCATGATCCGAAAAAACGGCCGTGCGGCTTTCCCGAACGGATCATGCTCACTCAAGACCTGACGGGCGATGACGATAGAACCTCATACCATCGCCCGTCGGGCCGCGAAGGGAACGCCTCCATATAGGGGAATCGGCGCGCAAAACCAATGCTATCCCAGCAATCCGGAGCGTCCCGGCACGACTTGCCGGGATGCCATTCCAAACGTAAACGGGGCAGCTTTGACGGGATTACTGGCCGTGGGACTTCAGAACCTGGTCGCAGGCCGTGCTGATCTTGGCACGGTTCTCCTTCAGGCAGGCGAGAATGGTGAAATCGCCCTGATCAATCACCGCACGGCAGTGCTTCTCCACGTCGCGGGTGCAGGCCTTCTGCTCGTCCGGCGTTCCGCGACCGCTATCGGCATTGGCGGCCGTCGAAAAGGCAAGCGAGGTCAAGGCGAGAGCGAGAAGAAATTTACGCATCTTGTTCCTTCATTCTGAAGCAGACGTTTCCTGCCCTGCGCGAGCCCTCGCCGGGAAGGTGTACGGTGGGATTGATTGCGCCGCGAACCCCCGCGCGACACGCCTTGCGGAAGCTCAGGCGAAGGACCAATACGGCCAAACTTGCGGCGGCCCGCAGAACCTTCACGCGCTTTCCGGAAGGTCCGTCATTGGCATAAATAAGCTTTTGATACTAGAACATTATTTGACGGCGATTGCATTTCAGGCCCGGCTGTTGCAAGCATGCACTTGCCTTGCGGGCGGCAAGGCCGAAAGCGGCCATGTGCGTGTTTTTGCGGGCACAGTCGGAACGCCGCAGTCGGCCATCACTGTCATTTGAACCTAACATGGAACGGCGACACTAAACCTTCGATGCGGCGCGGACGCCCCCTATATAGGATGCGTCGATTTTTGAGAGATGGAAAACCCCAGATGAAACTGTTTGGCTCAGCACGGTTTGTGCGTGGCGCTAAGGCCGCCGGCATCGGTGCCGCTCTGATTGTCTCGATCGCGGCGGCGCACGCCCAGTCCGGCGGTCCGTTCGCCGGTTTCGACGGCGCATGGTCCGGCACCGGCACGGTCGCGCTGTCGGACGGCTCGGTCGAGCGAATCCGCTGCAAGGCGAATTACAAGGTCGACGGCAGCGGCAAGGGCCTGAAGCAGAGCCTGCATTGTGCCAGCGACAGCTACAAGTTCGACCTCTCCAGCGACGTGGTCAGCAACGGCGACCGGATCTCCGGCAACTGGAGCGAGGCCAGCCGCAACGTGAACGGCGATCTCCAGGGTACCGCAGGCGGCGGGCAGATCGAGGTGTTCGTCCAGGCGAACGGGTTTGCCGCCAACCTGACCTTGCGCACCAACGGCAACAAGCAGACCGTGCAGATCAGCTCCAAGGGCGAAATTCGCGGCGTCAACATCACGATGGTGAAGGGCTGACGCGCCCTCACCTGTCATCCGGAATTCAAAACGCCTTCGGCCCGCAAGAGCCGAAGGCTTTTTCATGTGCAGCCTAGACCGAGCGGCTCTGCGCGCCGTGGATGCGCTCGTGCAGGTTGATCAGCCACATTGCGGTCGGCCGCAGGATGAACAGGTCGGCGACCAGGGCCGAGACCATCGAGAAGGCCGAGAGCCAGCCGAACAGCCGCAGCGACGGAAGGTCGGAGAACACCGTCACAACGAGGCCGCAGGCCAGCACCACCGTGGTCAGGATCAGCGCGGGGCCGACGAGAACGGTCGCGCGCTCGACCGCAACCGCCGAGTTCACGCCCGGCTTGCTCTCGAGCCGCAGCCGGTTGAGGAAGTGAATGGTGGCGCTGAGCCCCAGGCCGAACGACACGGTGAGCGCGACCACGCTCGCAAATTGCAGGCCCTCGCCGAGCAGATAGAGCAGCGTGCCCGACATCACCACCGGGAAAATGCCGGGCAGGATGCAGGCGAGCATCACGACCCAGGACCGGAACGCTAGTCCGATGAAGATCGCGACGAAGGCGAACTCGATCGTGAGGCCGCGGTTGAGCTTCTCGATCATGTTGGCCGAGTTGCGCGCGGCAATCGCCGCAAGCCCGGTGACCGCGATCTCGTAGCCCGGATATTTCTGGCGCACCGCGTCGAGTTCATGGTCGAGCTTGTTGACCACGGGCAGCAGCTGGCTGGAATCGACGTCGGGCACCCGCCCCGCCACCACCACCGCATCCTGCTCGGGATCGATGAAGCGCTGCACCAGATATTTCGGAATCAGGTCGACATATTCCTTGAGCGTGGCGACGTCCGTGGTGCCGACCTTTTCGGCCAGCCAGCGCCGCAGCGTCTCCAGCGACCAGACATTGCCGACACCGGCGGTACGCTCCACGGTGGCGTGAACGTCGGCGATGGTCGCTAGCGTCTCGGGCGAATAGAGCGATTCACCCTTGGGAAGCTCGATCAGCACGTTGACCGGATTGGCGCCGGTGAGCTTGGCATCGAGCCGCTGCGAGGCCGCCACCGCCTGCTGCTTGTCCGGAACCTGGTCGGCGAGCCGGTAGCGCGGCTGCAGGTTCGCATACATGGCGGCGAGGCCCGCGACGAACAGCACCGCGATCAGGCTGAACAGCCCGGGACGGCCGACCATGCGCACGGCGATCCAGTAACAGAAATTGCGCAGCATCTGCACGCCGGCATCCGCGCCCTGGAATTTCACCGCGAAAATCTTCTCGTTGCGCACGAACAGCACGCCGAACACCGGCACCAGCGACAGCACCGCAAGCAGCGCGATGATGGTCGCGGCCAAGCCGGCCTCGCCGAACTTGCGGATCAGGTCGGAGTCGGAGAATTGCAGCGCGATGAAGGAAATGCCGGCAGTGCCGTGGGTGAGCACGCAGGCCGGTCCGACCACCAGCACCGCATTCTTGAAGGCGGTGAACTTGTCCTGTCCCGCGATCAGCCGGTCGCGCGCCGCGAAAGTCAGCTGCATCGAATCGGAGAAGCTGATCACCATGATGAGCGGCGTCATCACGTTGAGGAACATGTTGAGATTGAAATTGGCCCAGCCGAGCGCGCCGAGCGCGAGCAGGATCGCGATCATCGGCGGGAATGCCGCCACCACCATGAACGAGATCTTGCGGAAGAAGATGATGGCGATGACGCAGCCGGCGAGAATGCCGAGAATGTTGTAGGTGAGCCCGTCACGCTCGACCGCATTGCGGATCTCGAGCTGCATGACCGGAACGCCGGACAGTTCCACATTGAGGCCGGTGTCGCCGAGGTCCTGGGTGACGAGCTTGCGGATGTCGGCCACCGTCGTCGCGAGCTTGTTGGAGCGAACGACATCGGGCTCGAGCGACAGCACGATCAGCGCGAGCGTGCCGTCTTCCGACAGCAGCTTGCCGCGAATGATCTCGTTGCTTTTGACGGTTTGGATGAACTTGTCGTAGTCGGCGCCTTGCGGCAGCTCGTTCGGGAACAGCGCCGCCGGCAGTTTGCCGGGCGCCGGGGCCTGCCGCGCCGAGAACAGCGAGACCAGCCCGCGGGTGCCGTCGACCAGCTGCAGGTCGGTGACGAAATCGCGCAGCTTCTCCAGATTGTCGCGCGCCAAGAGGGTCTTGCCTTCGACCACGACCAGCGCGTCGTACTCTTCCGCCGGGAAGCGCTTGGTCACTTCCTCATACTGGTGGAACTCTCGCGTATTGGAGCGGAACAGCTGGGAGAGCGAATCGTCGATCTTGATGCGCTGGATGCCGAACACCGCGCCGACGATCAGCACGACCAGGATGATCATGGACAGGATCGGGGCCTTGACCGCGATCAGTCCGATACGCTCCAGGCCGAAGGCGATGCTGCTGCCGCTGGGGCGCTCCTCGGCCTTCTCGACATGAACCTGACTGTCGTAATTCTTCTCGAGCATGCCCTGACCAGTTCTGGGATGGGACCAATCTTGTCGATAGCTTAACTTCGGCGCACGCGACTAGGCCACAAGGCCGATCTCAAATCACCGCGCGAGGACCCTCATCGACCGCCGTTAAGCCCTGATAATGTGACGAAAAATGGCGCGGGCCGGTTTAGCAGGTTCGAGGCGCGTGTCGCAAGTTCACCTCGGCAACGCGTTGAAAATGCGCGCGATTCGACGAATTTTGCCCCGCGCGTGGCGAATATGTCACGCGGACGCGGATATTGGCGCGATTCGTGTCGCTACCTCCCCGCTCTCGTCCTTCAGAGCCACACCCGTGACATTCCGCCTTAGGCCCTCGCGCACCAGCCAGGCGATCTTGTGGGCAGCCTCGTCGTAGCTCAGTCCCTCGCAATGGATATTGGAGACGCAGTTGCGCTCGGCGTCGGTGCGGCCGATGGCGGGCGCCAGTGTCAGATAGGCGCCGAGACTGTCCGGCGCCGACAGCCCCGGCCGCTCGCCGATCAGCGTGACCACCATGCGCGCCTTGAGCAACGCGCCGATCTCGTCGCCGAGCGCAACGCGCGCGCCGGTCGCGACCACGAGACGACCCACCGTGATGCCGCAGGCCTCGATCGCTGGCAACAGCCGACGGACGAGTTCGAGCGCATGGGCATGGACCGCCGTCGGCGAGAGGCCGTCGGCGATCACGATCGCGACGTCGCACGGCCGGCCCTGCCGGCCATTGAGGAGAGCAACGGACGGCTGATCGAGCCGTCGGCCGAGATCTGGCCGCTTGAGATAGTCTTGACGACGGCCGGCGCGGCTTCCGACAGCGACGCTGTCGCGGCCGAGCGCATCGAGCGAGGCGATCAGGCCTGACGTGTCGAAGGCGGCGTGCACGGCATCGCGGGCCCGTGCATGGTCCAGAGTGAAATCGAGCAGCGCTTTCGTCGGCAGGCTCGCGCCGGCGCGTCCAAGCGCCACGCGCGCCGGCGTCAGCTTACGAAGATCATCGATCGACCGGAGCACCGGCTCGTTCATTGGGCTCACTCGGCGGGCACCGCGGCCTCGCGCAAGCGCACCGAATAGTTGGAGGCGTTCTGGTTGCCGCCTGTCGCCTCCTGCCCGAAGCGGATCAGGTGATGACCGACCAGGGCGGCAGCCAGCATGCCTTCGATGTCGCCCTTGCGGAGCCGCCGCAGCGCGAACTTCCAGAAGATTCTCCTGTAGTCACCGAGCACACCGAGCCGCCAGATCACGTTGCGCATCATGATCAGGCCGCGCCTGATGTTGGGCCAGGTCGCCTGCGTCGAGGCCGGCGGCTTCACGCGATTTGCGTAGGTGTAGTCGCATTGGTATTCGTAGCGTGCGAGCAGATTTTCCGGTGCGTAGACGACCTTCATGACGCGCTTCCACTCGCTGACCACGTGGTCGTAGGGCAACAGGAATTCGACATTGGAATCGCGGCTCTCGTCATGATTGAGCCGGTTCTCGCGCTCCAGCCGGTCCCACAGCGGCGTCTTGGGCAGCGCCTGCAGCAGGTTGATGGTCAGCATCGGGATCCTCGACTGCTCGACGAAGTCGATCAGCGCATCGGCGGTGTTGGGCTGATCGGTGTCGAGCCCCATGATGATGCCGGAGACCACCTCCATCCCATAGGAGTTGATCGTCTTAACGCCCTCCAGGATCGGGACCATCATGTTGTGGTCCTTCTGCATGGCCTTCAACGCGTCGGGATCGGGTGTCTCGATGCCGCAGAAGATGGTGATGAAGAACGCCTCCTGCATCTTCTCCAGGATCTCCGGCCGCTTGGCGATATTGAGCGTCGCCTCGCAGGCAAGCCTGGTCGGATAGCCGTGCTTCTTCTGCCATTCGATGATGTGCGGCAACAGTTCCAGCGTGGCCTTGCGGTTGCCGATGAAATTGTCATCGACAAAATAGACCGTATTGGTCGATCCGCCCTCGCGCAGCTTGTCGAGCTCGGCGATCACCTGCTGCGGCGTCTTGAGGCGCGGGTTGCGGCCATAGAGACCGGGAATGTCACAGAACTCGCATTGATAGGGACAGCCGCTGGAATACTGGATATTGGCCAGGAAATATTTATTGAGCTCGGCGAGCTCATAGGCCGGCACCGGAAACTCGGTCATCGGCAGGCGGTCGGCGGTCGTGAGCACGACCTGCCGCGCGGGCCGGGTGACGTCACGCGACAGCGTCGCAATCAGCGTATCGGTCGCATCGCCGAGTTCGCCGATATGCAGATAGTCGAAGTCGGGATAGTAATCCGGGCAGGCGCTGACCGAGGGGCCGCCAAGCACGACCGGCAGATCATGCTCGTGCGCGCGGCGGCAGATGTCGTTCATCTGCTTGCGCTGGATATGCATGCCGCTGACGAAGACGGCTTCCGCCCACTCGAAGTCGTCCCGGGTCAGAGCACGGATGTTCTCGTCGACGAAACGGACCTGCCAGTCTGCCGGCAGATAGGCCGCGATCAACAACAGCCCCTGCGGCGGCATCAAGGCCTGCACGCCGTCGGTGAGCGGATAGGCATACTCCCAGGTCGCGAAAGCCGACGTGTAGCGCGGGAACGCCAACAATATACGGCGAGCCGTTTTGATACCCTCAGCTCTCATCGACTTCCTCTACAATCTCGCAAACCTGGTTCAGGCGCTGACGCGACGCTTGATGGCCGAGGTTGGGCCCAAAATTGCTCAACATTGTGACGGTCACATCCATCAGACGCCAGTTGCCAGGGTTAGGTTCATTGGTTCAGACGGCAGCGCTCCGGTTCAAATCGCTCTCGCGATCAGGCGGGAGGCGAAATCGGGCAACCGGCCGGCATCGGGAGTCAGGCGGAACGCGGAATCGGCCAGACCGTTGCGCACCAGCCAGTCGTCGAATTCGGGCGCGCGCCGGAGGTTGAAGACGTCGCGGACATAGAGCGCGTCATGGAACGAGGTCGATTGGTAGTTCAGCATGACATCATCCGCGCCGGGCACGCCCATGATGAAGTTGACGCCGGCCGCTGCAAGGAGGGTCAGGAGATTATCCATGTCGTCCTGATCGGCTTCGGCATGATTAGTGTAGCACACATCGACGCCGAGCGGCAGGCCGAGCAATTTGCCGCAGAAGTGATCCTCAAGGCCCGCACGGATGATCTCCTTGCCGTCATAGAGATATTCCGGCCCGATGAAGCCGACCACGCTGTTGACAAGCAAGGGATCGAAGGCGCGCGCCACCGCATAGGCCCGCGCCTCGCAGGTCTGCTGGTCGACGCCGTGATGGGCGTCGGCCGACAGCGCCGAGCCCTGCCCGGTCTCGAAATACATCAGGTTCTCCCCGACCGTGCCCCGCCGCAGCGCCCGCCCCGCCTCATGCGCCTCCTTGAGGAGCTTCAGGTCGACGCCGAACGATCGGTTGGCTTTCTCCGTGCCCGCGACCGACTGGAACACGAGGTCGACCGGAAAACCCTGGTTGATCAGTTGAAGGGTTGTGGTGACATGGGTCAGCACACAGGCCTGGGTCGGGATCTCGAGCCGCGCGATCAATTCGTCCAACAGACGCAGCAGGGTGCCGATGGTCGCGGGATCGTCGCTTGCCGGATTGATGCCGATGCAGGCGTCGCCCGATCCGAGCAGGAGGCCATCCAGGATCGAGGCCGTGATGCCCTTGGCGTCGTCGAACGGATGGTTCGGCTGCAGCCGCACGCTCATCCGCCCTGCCAGCCCGATGCTGTCGCGGAAGGCCGTGGGGTTGCGACATTTTTTCGCAGCCAGAATGAGGTCCTGGTTGCGCATCAGCTTGGACACTGCGGCGGCCATCTCCGGTGTGATGCCGCGCGACAATGTCTTCAGGCCCTCCGTGCTTGCCGCGTCCGACAGCAGGAAGTCGCGGAACTCGCCGACCGTCATGGCGGCAACCGGCGCGAAGGCCGACCTGTCGTGACTATCCAGGATCAGGCGGGTGACTTCGTCGGCCTCGTAGGGCACGACCGCCTCGTCGAGGAACCGGCTCAGGGGGATGTCGGCCAGCGCCATTCGCGCCGCGATCATCTGCTCGGAGGTCTCGGCGGCGATGCCGGCGAGCCGGTCTCCGGACCGCGGCGGGGTCGCCTTGGCGAGCAGATCACGCAGGCTCTCGAACACATAGCTCGTGGCCGCGATGGTATGGCGATAGGCCATGAGGGGATGGATCCTCAAATCATCAACGGCCGAGCCTAAAGGGAGCCACGCGCCCTGTCCCGCATTTTTGCCGACGTCCGCGAGGCTTCTCAAGCTTCAGGCAACATATTGATTTCACAAGGCCATTTCGAAAAGTTGCAGAGCGGTAAAATTCGCGCATTAAGACTTTATCCATCCAGGTCAGGCACAATCGGCAATCGGCTGATGCAGGCTCACGGGGGAGCAGGCTGGCGCGAGACCCCAACCGCCGAAAAGTGTCATCATGAACATCTTTTCCCGCCTCTCGCTTGCAGCGAGGCTGTATTCGATCTTTGTCTTGCTCGCGGTGCTGACCGCGGCAATCGCGACCCTGTCCGATTACAACAGCCGACGAGGCATTGATCTCACGGCCGCCATCGAGCGTGCCAATTCCGCCGCCATCAATGTCGAGCGGGTCAATTCGCTGGTTTATGCCGTGGTGATGGAATCCCGCGGCGTCTACATGTCGACCGACCCGGCCGTGGTGAAGAAATTCGGCGACGGGCTGCTCAAATTCAACGACCAGATCCTCGACGTGGTGCGCAAGTGGGAAGGCATCGTCCAGGCCGACGATGCCGAGCAATTTGCGACCTTCAAGAAGCGCATCGAGCAGTTCGTCGACTTCCGCAGAGAGTTGGTTCGCCGCGCCTATGAGATCAGCCCCGCGGCAGGCCGCGAATGGGGCGACAATGACGCCAACCGCGCCGTGCGATCGGCGCTCAACAAGGACCTCGAGGCGCTGTCCAAGGTCTATGCCCAGCGCGGCGCGCGGATCTCGGCCGATACCGAATTCAACCGCACCCTCTCCTTCGTGCTGACCTGTCTTGGCGGCCTCGCCCTGCTGCTGGTCGTGATCGGCGTGGTCATCATCGCGCGCTCGATCGCGCGGCCGCTGTCGGCGATCACCGCGACCATCAAGCGGGTGGCTGAAGGCGAAGATCATGTCGAGGTGCCGCACAGCGAGCGCGGCGACGAGATCGGCGCGCTGGCACGCGCCATTCGCATCTTCCAGGAGGCGATGCAGCGCAACCGCAATCTAAATGCCCA
>DATGMN010000018.1:0-36312 GCA_035293585.1 Bradyrhizobium sp.
CCGCCCACGGACTCTCCACCACTGTTGCGGACGCGCGCTTCATGAAGCCGCTCGACGTCGACCTGGTGATGAAGCTTGCCCGCGACCACGAGATCCTGATCACCATCGAGGAAGGCTCGATCGGCGGCTTCGGCTCCCACGTGCTGCAGACGCTCACCGACAACGGCGCGCTCGACACCGGCGCATTGCGGGTGCGCGCGATGGTCCTGCCCGACGTGTTCCTCGACCACGACACGCCGGCGGCGATGTACGCCCGCGCGGGCCTCGACGCCAAGAGCATCGTCAAGAAGGTGTTCGAGGCCTTGGGCAAGGATTTCAAGACCGAAACCGTCAAGCTCGCCTGATCAAGGCGAGCTTGTCTCATGCAGGTCTATCTGGCAGGGCCGGACGTGTTCCTGCCGGATGCGCTTGCGGTCGGGCGCCGCAAGGTTGAAATCTGTGCGGGGCACGGCCTGATCGGCCTCTATCCCCTCGACAACACCGTCGATCTTTCCGCCGCCGATGCCTCGCTCGCCATCTTCAAGGCGAACGAGACGATGATCGACGCGGCAGACGCCATCATCGCCAACCTGACGCCGTTCCGCGGCGCCGGTGCGGACCCCGGCACCGTCTATGAGCTCGGCTATGCCGCCGGGCGCGGAAAGCTCTGCCTCGGCTATTCCAACGATCCCACGACCTATGCCGAGCGGCTGCGGCATTTCACCGAGGTGACCGGCCGCGACGGGCATTTGGTGGATGCCGACGGATTGACGGTTGAAGATTTCGGCCTGAGTGACAATCTGATGCTGATCCACGCGCTGGCGCGTTATGGCTGCGAGCTGGTGGTGCCGCGGCAAGCGCCCGCGGATATCTGGCACGAATTGACCGCATTCGAGACCTGCGTGCGGCTTGCGGCCGAGCGGCTTTCTGCCAATCGGCGCTAACTGGGGTTGGAGACATGGCGGCGCCTCGCAAACGCATCGATACATTGCTGGTCGAGCGCGGCCTGTTCGAGAGCCGGGCGCGGGCCCGCGCGGCCATCGAAGCCGGGCTTGTCGTTGCCAATGACAAGAGGATCGCAAAACCCTCCGAGACCATTGCGGAAGATGCCGTGCTGCAGGCGAAGCCTGCACATCCCTATGTCTCGCGCGGCGGCGTGAAGCTCGCCGGCGCGCTCGAGCGCTATCCGATCGAGGTGGAGGGCCATGTCTGCCTCGATGTCGGCGCGTCCACCGGCGGCTTCACCGAGGTGCTGCTGGCGAACGGCGCGGCACTGGTGTTCGCGGTCGATGTCGGCCACGACCAGCTGCATCACTCGCTGCAGGGCAATCCGAAGATCGTCTCGATGGAGAAAACCGACATCCGCAAATATGAGGGCAAGCGCCTGCCCGTGCGCCCCGATATCGTCACCATCGATGTCAGCTTCATCTCGCTCAAGCTCGTGCTGCCGGCCGCGCTGTCGCTTGCCGCAGCGCCCATGCATCTGCTGGCGCTGATCAAGCCGCAGTTCGAGGCGCACGGCGCCCATGGCAAGGGCGGCATCATCCGCGATGCGGCCGTGCACCAGAAGGTCTGCGACGACCTCGCGGCCTTTGCCGCCTCGCTCGGCTGCACCGATGTCGAGGTCTTCCCGAGCTCCATTCCCGGCGGCGACGGCAACGCCGAGTTCTTCCTCGGCGCGCGGCGTGGTTGAGCGTCTCGTCATCGATCACGTCGGTCACCGCGGCGACGGCGTCGCGCTTGCGGGCGGCGACGCCATCTATGTGCCCTATGCATTGGCTGGCGAGACTGTCGAGGTCGCCGACGTCCCCGGCCATCATCCCGATCGCCGCCGCCTGCTGGCCGTCGAGATCGCCAGCCCCGCGCGCATCGCGCCGTTCTGCCAGCATTTTGGCGTCTGCGGCGGCTGCGCCATCCAGCACTGGCAAATGGAGCACTACCGCGCCTGGAAGCATACGCTTGTCGTCGAGGCCCTCACTCAGGCCAAGCTCGATTGCGCGGTGGCGCCGCTGATCGATGCCCACGGCAAGGGCCGCCGCCGCATCACGCTGCATGCGCGGATGGGCACGCATGAGGTGCTCAAGGTCGGCTATGCCGCAGCGTCCACCCACGACATCATCCCGATCGACCGCTGCCCGATCCTTGATCCCGCGCTGGACGGCGCGCTGGATGCCGCCTGGGCGCTGGCCGAGCCGTTGATCGCGAACGGCAAGCCGCTGGACATCCAGGTCACCGCGACCGACAGCGGGCTCGATGTCGATGTCCGCGGCTCGGGCCCGCTGAAGCCTGCCCTGGTGGCTTCGCTGTCGCGCGTAGCCGAAAAGCACCGCCTGGCGCGGCTGACACGGCATGGCGAGCTGGTGCTGATGCGCAGCGTGCCGACAGTGAAAATGGGCGCGGCAACGGTGCCGCTGCCGCCGGGCTCGTTCCTGCAGGCCACCGTCGCCGGCGAGGAGACGCTCGCCGCGCTGGTCGCGGAGCATTGCGGCGGCGCCAAATCCATCGCCGACCTGTTCTGCGGCGTCGGGCCGTTTGCGCTGCGCCTTGCCGCGCGCGCGCGGATCACGGCCTTCGACAGCGACGCAGCCGCGATCGCGTCGCTGCAAAAGGCAGCCCATGCTCCCGGGCTGAAGCCGGTCAAGGGCGAAGCGCGCGACCTGTTCCGCCGTCCGCTGGTGGCGCAGGAGCTGCGCGAGTTCGACTGCATCGTGTTCGACCCGCCGCGCCAGGGCGCGCAGGCGCAGGCGCAAAAGCTCGCGGCAAGCCAGGTGCCGGTCATCGTCGCCGTATCCTGCAACGCCGCCACCTTCGCCCGCGACGCCCGCCTCCTGGTCGACGGCGGCTACCGGCTCGAAGCCGTGACTCCGGTCGACCAGTTTCGCCACACCCCGCATGTGGAGCTGGTGGCACGGTTCAGACGATAGGAAAGCTCCGAGATCGGCGAGCTTCAAATTATCTCGGTCACCCCGAGAGCATGTGAAGCTGTCGAACCGTCGTCCTGAGGCGCCGTTGCGCAGCGGAGGCCTCGAAGGGTGACGGGTCGATACGACCCGGCGCGTGAACGTGCTCGCTGTCAGGCCACCTTGTTGACCGATGACGACGAACTCGATGTCGGCTTCTTCTTGGTCACGGGTATCGAATAGGAGTTGTGGCCAACCTGGAGGATCACGTTTCCGGTCTGGCCATCGTTGGACGTGATCTGCGCCTTACCGAACATGACCGTGTTCTTGTACACGGTGCCCGTGCCCTTCTGGGTCGTCCCGCCGTTCGCGGTGTAGCTGACCTGGGCATCCCTGCCGTCGACCGAGACGACCTGGAAGAATGCGCTCTGTCCGTTGGCGGTCGAATAGCCGCTCCAGCTTCCGACCAGCTGGCTCTGCTCGGTGGTCGAAGCCTGCTTTTGCAGGATCGCGGTCATCTTCGCGGTCCCGACCGAGAATTCCAGCGCCGCGTTCTGTCCGTTTTTAGTCCCGATGGTGACGTCGCCAAAGCTGATGGTGGCGCCGCTGACATCGGCGAGCCCCCGCTCGGTATGCCCGTTATGGGTATATTCGACCTGGGCCTGGGTGCCCCTGATGTTGATGACCTTGAACTCGACCGGCTGGCCGCTCTTCGTCCACGTCCCCTTCCAGTCACCGAGCAGGTTGCTCTGATGATAGACCCGCTCGGAGGCGGGCGAGATCTGGCTGGTGCTGCTGCTGATCGTGGTCATCGCCGCGATAAGACCGCCCCGTGGTTAACGCGCGGTTAAGCACGGCTGCGCGCCGGGGTGAGGCAAATCGTCTCGCTGCCGCTACCGCCCCCAGCGGTCCTGCCAGATCTTCTCCCCGATCAAACAGGAGACCCGCGGCTCCTTGTCGGCCACCGGCACGATCGTCTTCGCCGGCATCCGGCTCGCGACCTCCTGGATCAGCTTGGTGTGGATCGCTTCCTTGAACTTCTCGCGATCCTTGATCGCCACCACGAAGGCGCCCGGGCCGCCGATCACGCAGTCCTTGTAGTACCAATCGAGATTGTCGATATCCATGGTCGAGTAGGACGGTTCCTTGACCATGATCGGCAGGCCGTTGATGATGATGCCCTTCGACAGCGCCTCGTCGCGGGCCGGCGTGACCGGGGCGCCGTTGTTGTTGGGGCCGTCGCCCGAGATATCGATGACATGGCGCAGGCCCTTGTAGGGGCTCTCGTCGAACAGCGGCATCGCGAAATAGATCGCCCCCGATATCGAGGTGCGCGAGGCGCGGCGGATCGGCGTCTTCATGATCTCGTCGGCGACGGCATCCGCGGATTCCGGACCATCGATCATCCGCCAGGGAATGATGATCTTCTGGTCGTTGGAGGCCGCCCATTCAAAATAGGTGATGGCGATCTTGCCGTTCGGGAGGCTCTTCAGCGCCTGCAGGAATTCCTTCGATGCGATCGCCTGGGCATAGCCCTCGCGCTGGACCGCGAGTTCGTCCATGTCCATGGAGTAGGAGACGTCGACGGCGAGGATCAGCTCGACATCGACGGTGGCAGCATTGTCCCGGTCGGCCATCTGCCGCGGCGCCTCGGACTGCGGATTTGGTGATCGCAGACCTGGCGATCGCAGACCTGGCGCTGCCACGCTTGCCACATCGCCGCCGGCCAGCACGCCGGCGAAAAGCACAGCCCCCATCGAAGCAAACCAGCGCATAGCCGCCCTCCAATGTTGTGACGGGATGGTGACATGCAAATGCGGCCGCGCAAAGCACGAACCGCGGCAAGCCTTCACATTCGAGTTAGCCAGGCGGCGATTGCGCGGAAGTCAGGCGGGGCGCGCCCTGCAATGCAGGCAAGCCAGACGGAAACGGGCGGTTCCGGAAGCGGCCCGAAGGCTATATTCTGGCGGCAGACGTCAATCAGAGATGCCGCCTGCACATGATCGACACCGTCACCAAGCGCAAGACCAAGGTCAGGACCAAGGTCGAGCGGCCGCGCCTGCACAAGGTCATCCTGGTCAATGACGACTACACGCCGCGCGACTTCGTCGTGATGGTGCTGAAGTCCGAATTCCGCATGACCGAGGACGAGGCCTACAAGGTCATGATCACCGCCCATCGCCGCGGCGTCTGCGTCGTCGCCGTCTTCACCAAGGACGTCGCCGAGACCAAGGCTACCCGCGCCACCGATGCCGGCCGCGCCAAGGGCTACCCGCTGCTGTTCACGACCGAGCCGGAGGAGTGAGGCGGTCGCGGCCGATGCGACACGCGCCTACTTGACGGTGATCGTGATCTTCTCTGAAACCAGCGGCGGGCTGAACGGGTAATGCTTGGCATCACCCAGCACAAGCTGGAGCGTATGCTTGCCGGGTGGCAGTTCGAGACGCGTTTCCGTCTGACCCGCGCCGAAATGCAGGTGGTTCTTGTCCTGCGGGATCGGCTCGTCGGGATTGAGCGGTTCATTGACGTCGACGAACAGATGATGATGTCCGCTGTTCTGAAAGTCGTCGCCCGCATGGGTGACGCCCATGTTGCGCAGTCCAAACCGACACCAGAAGCCGCCTTTGATGACGGCGCCGTTCTGCGGCCAGATAAAATAGAGCAGTGCTTCCTTGGCCGCCGGCTTTCCCTGCGCCTGCGCGGCACACGGGACGGATACCAGCACCAGTGCCAGCGCGATGAGCCGGATGGTCCTCATGAGCGCGCTCCTTCAAAACGTTCAAGGCGAGAGAGCAACCCGAAATCCATGTGTCGGATATCGAACGTTGGTGTCGTAGCTGTCGCGGTTCGCCGGGCGGACATAGCGCGAGTCGTTCTTCCAGGACCCGGACCGGATGACATGCGATCCGCAGTCGGCCTCAACCCATGCTGAACCATCCGACGGCGCGCCGTGATAGCTTTTGTGCCAGCAATCCTCCACCCACTGGTCGACGCTTCCGCCCATATCGTACAGCCCAAACGGGTTCGGCTTGAAGCTGCCGACCTTGATCGGCTGTTCCGCGACCGCGACATCCGCGCAGGTCTTGCAATTTGCCATGCCCTGTTGAAACTCATCGCCCCACCAATAGCGTGTTTGCGTGCCCCCGCGCGCCGCATATTCCCATTCGGCTTCGCTCGGCAATCGATAGTTCCGGTGCGACACCTCCGCGAGCCATGCGACAAATTGCTTGGCGTCGCTCCAGCTCACATTGGTGACCGGGGCATCATCCTTGCCGTTTGACGTGAACGCGCAGGCCTTTGCCGCGGCACACTGGTTCCATTCCCGGTTGGACACCGGATAACGGCTGATCGCGAACGGCTTGACGCTCACCTGGTGAACGGGCTTCTCGGTCGCATCATCATTGCTGCCCATCATGAAGGTCCCGCCCCGAAGCGGATTCATTTCGGGTTCAAGGATCACCGGCGTTTGCGGCGCTGGAGGTGCGCTTTGCACCGTGTTTGGCAAAGCTGCCTGCGTCTTCGCCGGCGAGGCGGCGGGAGCAGGCTGGGATTGCGGCGGCACCTGTTGAGCAAAGGGCGCGGCGGGCGCCTGCTGTGCGGCTTGCGGCCACGCGGGCGGCGGCTTCGCCGGCGCATTCGAGGTCGGCGACGACGCCGAGGTCGAAGCCTGCTCTCGCATTTTTCCATCAGGAAATGGCAGCCAATGCCAGAGCGCTGCAACCCCGATCCCCAGCATGATGATACCCAGCATGAAGATCAGCACGTTCTCTCGCCGCCGTCTCTTGCTGAGAGCAGCCGGGTCTGCCAGCACCCGATAGACTCTCACCGGATCGGTGATGTTCTTGACCCGGCGATCTCCGAGCGACTCGTACCCGCAGACAAGCTTGTTCTTGATCTGCTCGTAAATGCCGCCCGAGATGAAGACCTCGCCGGGTTCGGCGATACTCTCGAGGCGCGAGGCGATGTTGACGCCATCGCCATAGATGTCGTCTTCCTCAATGATGACATCGCCCAGATTGACGCCGATCCGATATTCGATCCGCTGCTCCTTCGCCAATAGCGCGTTGCGTCCGAACATGTTTTGCTGGATGACGATACCGCAGCGCACGGCTTCGACGGGGCTGTCGAAGATGGCAAAAAAGCCGTCTCCGGTCGTCTTGACGAGCCTGCCATGATGTTCCGCGATGCTGGGATCGATGAGATCGCGCTGGATGCTCTTCACGCGCTCATGCGTGCCCTCTTCGTCGATCTCCATCAGACGGCTATAGCCGGCAATATCGCCGGCAACGATCGCGGCGAGACGGCGCGGCGGCTGTCCCTGCGGGGGCGCGCCGCCCTTTCGGGCAGAACTGATATCGCGAACCTTCTCGCGCATAGCGCACCGCGGCCTGTACCGCCCTGTTATGGTCGGACCGAACTACAACGGCCCGGACCGACGGCTCAGATCAAGTGAGCCGAAACAAATTCATTACGCGCGCCTTTAGACGCGCAAAGCAATCCATCAAATTCCCGCGCACCATAACAATAAGTAGCTGATGCCGCCAGAAAGTTCACTGCCGCGTCGCCGGCCTGATCATGTCAGACACTCTGACGTTCCCGTCTGACGACGTCATCCCGGCATCTACAGCTCGGCTTCGTCGCGCAGGCCGAACACCCGCTGTGCTCTCGAGAAGCCCGCGATCGGAAACTCGCCGAGATCGGTCCAGCCCTCGGTCATGACGCCGGCGAAGGCTGCGGACGCCACCACCGTGCGCTTCAGCTGCCCGGCGATCTTTTCCAGCCGCGCCGTGAGGTTCACCGCCGGGCCGATGCAGGTGAAGTCGAGCCGGCTCATGCCGCCGATATTGCCGAACAGGATGCCGCCGATGTGCAGCGCGACCCCGAAGCGGAAGCGCTCGACCGCCTCCCCGCTCGGATAATGCATTGCATCGACGTTGCCGCGCGCCTCGCGCGCCGCTGCCAGCACGCGCGAGCAGACCTCGCCGAGATTGCCGCCATCCCTGGCGATCGGAAATACCGCGAGCAGCCCGTCGCCCATGAATTTCAGGATTTCGCCGCCATGCTTCCTGATCGCCGGCACCTGGCAGTCGAAATATTGGTTGAGGATGTCGACCACGATCTCCGGCGGCAGCCGGTCCGACAGCGAGGTGAAGCCGCGCAGGTCGGACAGCCAGATCGCCGCCTGCATGGTCTCGGCATGTCCCCGCCGGATGTCGCCGGCCCAGATGCGCTCGCCCGCGCGATTGCCCACATAGGTGTCGAGCAGCGTGGTCGCAGTCCGCCGCAGCGCGAAGATCTCGCAAAGTCGCGCGAAGGGACGCGACGTCCCGCGCAAGGCGTCGAGCTGTCCGTCGGTGAAGCCCGCCGGATGATCGGTGCTCCAGCTCGACACATGGACCGAGCCATCGGTGAACAGCAGGGGCAGCGCGATGTAGTCGGTCACGCCCGCGCTGCGCATGTCGTCGAAAAAGGGAAAGCGACGGCTCTCCGGATCATCCATCCGGTAGCGCACCTCCTTGCCCGAGTAGTAGACGATCGAGATCGGGCTGCGCTTGAACTCCGGCGACTCCTCGATGTCGAAATCGGCGGAATTGACCACCACCTCGGCGCCCGGCCGCCAGACGAAGCTGCGGCCATACATGTCCGGATGCAGCGTGCGCACGAAGCCTGCCGCCCGCGAGAGCGGAACGCCGGCCCCGACCAGCCGCTCGCAGGTCTGCGCCATCAAGGCGACCGGCGTCGGCGCCGATCGCGCCCCATCGGTGAGCCATTCGACGGTGTCTCGCAGGCGTGATGCATCCATGACGGCAAGACTAGGCCATCGCGAGATGGCGCGATAGCCACCGTCGACATCCGGCCTCTCGACGGAACGCTCGAAAGTGTCCACGATGTCTCCGAACACCCGTCCACCATGTCCCCGGTCGGGGTGAAGGACGCCATCCGCGAGCTCGTTGCCTGGAGAGTCCCCCTCACCCGCATTGCATCTTTCGATGCAATGCGACCTCTCCCCGCTGGCGGGGCGAGGTGCACCGAATCTGCGGTAGTGCCTATTTCCCCACTTGCCCGCGATGGCGCAGCAAATGATCGGCCAATACGCAGGCCATCATCGCCTCGCCAACCGGCACGGCGCGGATGCCGACGCAGGGATCGTGGCGGCCCTTGGTCAGGATGTCGGTCTCCTGGCCGGCGCGATCCACGGTCTGGCGGGGGCTAAGGATCGACGAGGTCGGCTTCACCGCAAAGCGCGCGACCACCGGCTGGCCGGTGGAGATGCCGCCGAGGATGCCGCCGGCGTGATTGGAGAGGAAGCGCGTGCCGTCATTGCCGCTGCGCATCTCGTCGGCATTTGCCTCGCCCGACAGTTCCGCGGCGGCGAAGCCCGCGCCGATTTCGACGCCCTTGACCGCGTTGATGCTCATCAGCGCGGCCGCGAGCTCGGCATCGAGCTTGGCATAGATCGGCGCGCCGAGGCCTGCCGGCACGCCTTCCGCGACCACCTCGATCACTGCGCCGATCGAGGAGCCCTTCTTGCGGATGCCGTCGAGATAGTCCTCGAAGAAGGCCGCCTTGGCCTTGTCGGGACAGAAGAACGGGTTGCGCGCGATTTCGTCCCAGTCCCAGCTCGCGCGATCGATCTTGTACGGCCCCATCTGCACCAGCGCGCCGCGCACCGTCACATCCGGCAGGATCTTCCGCGCGATCGCGCCAGCCGCGACCCGCATCGCGGTCTCCCGCGCCGACGAGCGGCCGCCGCCGCGATAGTCACGCAGACCGTATTTGGCCTCATAGGTGAAGTCGGCATGGCCCGGACGGAACTTGTCCTTGATCTCGGAATAATCCTTGGAGCGCTGATCGGTGTTCTCGATCAGAAGCGCAATCGGCGTGCCCGTCGTCACCTGCACGCCGGTTTCCGGATGGGCCATCACACCCGACAGGATCTTCACCTGGTCCGGCTCCTGCCGCTGGGTGGTGAAGCGCGACTGGCCGGGACGCCGGCGGTCGAGGTCGCGCTGGATGTCGGCCTCGGTCAGCGCAATCAGCGGCGGGCAGCCGTCGACCACGCAGCCGATCGCCACCCCATGGCTCTCGCCGAAGGTGGTGACGCGGAACATATGGCCGAAGGTGTTGAAGGACATGCGTGTTATTGGTTCGCGCAGACGCCGTTTGTCAACGTCATTCCGGGGCGATGCGAAGCATCGAACCCGGAATCTCGAGATTCCGGGCTCGGTCCTTTCGGACCCGCCCCGGAACGACGGAGCATGTGGCAGGGCCCTGGTCACGACGGCGGAAAGAACGACGCCTTAACCATACTTCGTCAGCCCGTCGGGGCCGAACACATAGACCACGCCCTGCTCGACATAGAGCTCGGCCGCGCTTTCCGCCGTCTCGAAGCCGAGCGCAACCATCAGCGCCCGGGCGGTGCCGCCATGGGCGACCGTGACCGTGTCGGTCCGCAGATCATCGTACCAGGCCTGCATCCGCCGCTGTACGTCGAGATAGGTCTCGCCGCCGGGCGCGCCCACCCGCCATTTGTCCTGAAGGCGGCGCGCGTAGAGCTCCGGATCCTGCGCCTCGGCCTCGGCGAGCGTGCGCCCCTCCCACGTGCCGTAACCGATCTCGCGCAGCCGGTCGTCCAGGGCATAATCCGATGGCGGCAACCGCAATTGCTCGCGCGCCAACTCCATGGTCATGCGCGCCCGCCCGAGCGGGCTCGCGACGAAGGGCAGCGCATCCTTGTCGCGGCCATCGCGCGCGAGCAGCCCGCCGAGCAGGCGGCCCGCATGCACCGCCTGCTCGCGCCCGAGCGCGTTGAGCGGAATGTCCAGCGTGCCCTGCAGCCTGCCCGCCTTGTTCCAGTCGGTCTCGCCGTGACGGAGGAAATAGATCGTCGGCATGCCCTGCTCCCGTCACTGCCGGGCCTCGCCCGGCAATCCATCGCAAGAAACTTTCCTTGCTGGATGGATGCGCGGATCACGTCCGCGCATGACGACCTTCCCCCGCTAATCCTTGGCCAGCGAAATGTCGGGCGCATCCGGCCGCTTCATGCCGACGACATGGTAGCCGGAGTCGACATGGTGCACCTCGCCGGTGACGCCGCGCGACATGTCGGAGAGCAGATACAGCGCGCTGTCGCCGACATCCTCGATGCTCACCGTGCGCCGCATCGGCGCGTTGTATTCGTTCCACTTGAGGATATAGCGGAAGTCGCCGATACCGGACGCCGCGAGCGTCTTGATCGGGCCGGCCGAGATCGCATTGACGCGGATGCTCTTCTCGCCGAGGTCGGCGGCGAGGTAACGCACGCTGGCCTCGAGCGCCGCTTTCGCCACGCCCATCACGTTGTAATGCGGCATCCATTTCTCGGCGCCGTAATAGGTGAGCGTCAGGATCGAGCCGCCGTCGGTGAGCAATTTCTCGGCGCGCTGGGCTATCGCGGTCAGCGAGTAGCAGCTGATCAGCATGGTCTTGGAGAAATTCTCCGCGGTGGTCTCGAGATAGCGGCCGTCGAGCTGGTCCTTGTCGGAGAAGGCGATGGCGTGCACGACGAAGTCGATCTTGCCCCACCGCTCCTTCAGCACATCGAACACCTGGTCGATGGTCGCAGCATCGGTGACGTCGCAATGGCCGAGCACGAGCCCGCCGATCTCGGCTGCCAGCGGCTCGACCCGCTTCTTCAGCGCGTCGCCCTGAAAGGTCAGCGCGATCTCTGCGCCCGCCGCATGGCAGGCCTTCGCGATGCCCCAGGCGATGGAGCGATTATTGGCCACCCCGAGGACCACCCCGCGCTTGCCCTGCATCAGACCTGAAATCTGGGCCATTTACGCCTTCCCGCTTCGCATGTGATTTATTGCTCCGTCATTCCGGGGCGGTGCGAAGCACCGAACCCGGAATCTCGAGATCCCGGGTCTGGTCCTTCGGACCATCCCGGAATGACGGAGCATCTGGAGGTACACCAGCGCTCAGCTGCGGTACAGTGCTAATCTAACTCCCGGAATAGACAGGGCATTTGGGGGTTCTCCATGACGGGGGGCGAATGCGCATGTTGCGCGGCCTGCCGCGAGTTTGAGACCGAGCCGCAAATGAGCGCGTTTCGCCAGAGTGTGGAAGCCATGATCCCGGCCTTGCGCCGCTATGCCCGCGCGCTTGCGCGCGATGCCGATATCGCCGACGACCTCGTGCAGGATACGCTGGTGCGGGCGCTACGCTCCGAGCGGCTGTTTCTCGGCGGCGACATCAGGAGCTGGCTCTATACGATCCTGACCAACCTCAACAAGAACCGCAGGAGGTCGCTGGCGCGGCGGCCGCAATTCATGCCGCTGCTCGACAACAATCCCGATGCCAGCGGCACCGAGGCCGAGAGCCGCGACATCGCGCGTGCGCTGTCGACGCTGGTGGAGGAGCAGCGCGCGGTGCTGCTGCTCGTGGTGTTGGAGGGATTGAGCTACCGCGAGGTCGCCGACATCCAGGGCGTGCCGATCGGCACCGTAATGTCCCGGCTTGCGCGCGCCCGCGCCCATGTCAAAGCCTCGCTCGAGGGTGAGCGACCGGCGCTGCGCCGGGTGAAGTGATGCGAAATTCGCCGAATTTGATTGCAATGAGATATTGGCCATGACCGACCGCACCATTCCCGTTACCGAGGACGAGCTGCACGCCTATGTCGACGGCGAGCTGCCGGCCGAACGGCGCAGTGACGTCGAGGCCTGGCTTGCCGCCCACCCCGAGGACGCCGAACGGGTGCAGTCCTGGCGCACGATGGCGGAGGCGCTGCATGCGCGCTACGATTCCGTGGCCAACGAGCCGGTGCCGCAGCGGCTGGAGCTGGAGCGGCTGGAGCGACAGCCGCGGCGCTTCGTCTATGGCTCGATCGCGGCAGCGCTGATCGCATTCGTCGCCGGCGGCGGCGTCGGCTGGTTCGCGCGGGGCGAGGCGGCTGCGCCCGCACTGCTGCAGAGCTTCACCGCGGACGCGCTGGATGCGCACCGGCTCTATGTGGTGGAAGTGCGGCATCCGGTCGAGGTGCCCGGCAGCGAGCGCACGCATCTGCAGCAATGGCTCACCAAGCGCTGCGGCTGGGACGTGCGGGCGCCCGAATTGGCGTCTTCCGGGCTGAAGCTGGTCGGCGGACGGCTGTTGCCCGGTCCGAACGGTCCGGCATCGTTCCTGATGTATGAGAGCTCGTCCGGCGAGCGCTTCACCATCTATACCGCAAAGGCGGCGACCGAAGCTGCGCAGATGCGCTACACCACGCTCGACAAGGACAGCGCCATGTTCTGGGCCGACCACGGCGTCGGCTATGTCGTGACCGGCGGCAACGACCGCGAACGCCTCACGCAGGTGGCGCGGGCGGTCTACGAGCAGGTCGACAAGAGCGGCGGCTGAATTGATCCGGCGATGGCTCCGCCCCTTCTCCCCTTGGGCGGAGAAGGTGGCCATAGGCGTCCCCGAATTCAGCGGTGAGATAGCGCCTCGCCGACGCGTCCCCTCACCCAAGCCCGCTCGCCATCAGCATCGCGCGGCCCTCCTGCACTGCGTGCGATCACAACTACTGGCAGCGCGCCGATGGCATGTCGCGTTTTGCTGGCGTGATGAAAAAGACACGTCCCAATTCCGACATTGAATATCTGGAATCAAGCCTTGGGTGCGTCTCATTATCGCACCGCTTCCTCACGAGAAAATGAGCGTGCGTTCGATCCGCCGATCGACGCAAGCGGCCTCGAGTTGGGGTTTTGTACCGCGCTGGTCCCCCCTCGAGGCCGCACCCTTTTTTCACGTGTTCTTCTTCAGATCGTCTTCTTCAATTCGGGTCCGGCTCGCGAGGAGTGGCGATCAGAGATCGCTGCGCGGATTGTAGGGACGCGCGTCACGCCATTTCTGCATCAATGCTTCAAGCTCGCTGTCGTTCCCGTCCGGTAGCATGATCCGGGTGGTGACAAACAGGTCCCCGTTGGTTGCGCCTGCTTTGGGCAGCCCCTTGCCCTTGAGGCGGAAGGTGCGGCCCGAGGACGTGTTCTTCGGGATCGACAATTCGACCGCGCCGGTCAGCGTCGGCACGCGGACCTTGCCGCCGAGCACCGCCTCATAGAGCGTGATCGGCAGCTCGAGCTTCAGGTCAATGCCATCCACCTTGAAGTGCGGATGGGGCGCGATGGCGATGGTGATCAGCAGGTCGCCCGGCGGATGGCCGGGCGCGGTCTCCCCCTGGCCCTTCAGTCGGATGGTTTGGCCGGCAGAGACGCCCGCCGGAATCTTGACGTTGAGCTCCTTGCCGGTCGGCAGCCGCACCCGCTTCTCGCCGCCCTTCACCGCCTCTTCCAGCGACACGCTCATGGAAACGTTGAGGTCGAGATCGACGCCGACCCCGCCGCCCATGTCGAACTCGAACGGCTGCCCGCCGGCGCCGGCTCCGGCCGAACGACGGGCACGCGCGCCGGCCCCACCGAACATGCTGTTAAGGATGTCCTCGAACGCATTGCCCTCGGGGCCGCCAGGACCGCCGCCGCCGGAGCGGAAGGTATAACTCTCGAAGCCGCCCGGACCGGCGCGACCGCGCGCGCCGCCGCCCGGAAAACCGGCGAAGCGGGGCTTGCCCTCGGCATCGATCTCGCCCCGGTCGAACTGCTTGCGCTTCTCCTCGTCGCCAACGATCTCGTTGGCCGAGTTGATCTCGGCAAAGCGCTCCGCAGCCTTCGGATCGTTCTTGTTGCTGTCGGGGTGGTGCTTCTTGGCGAGCTTGCGATAGGCGCTCTTGATGGCCGCAGCGCTCGCGCTCCGCGGCACCCCCAAGACCTCATAGGGGTCGCGCATCCCTCAAAACTCCTTCTCGGAAATCCCAGTTATAACCCAGCAGGAGCCTATCGGCCCCCCTTGGTTTTCATCTGGTGATTTCGTTGCATTTTTGCAACGGCCTTTCTTCACCTCTCCCAAAGGGAGAGGTCGATTTGCGCAGCAAATCGGGTGAGGGGTTAAAGTCCTTCGTGGGAGCTGAGACCCCTCACCCGGATTGCTGCGCAATCCGACCTCTCCCCGTCGGGGAGAGGTAAGGCGAGCCCGTGGCTTCGGCTGATTCGACCAACTCATGACGTGAACCGCTTCTACCCCCGCTTCCAGGGTTTTAGCGTGTGAATTTCCCATCGGCCATTGCCGCCCCTGCACGCGGCGCCCTGCAGCCAGCTTTCGGTGTCGCCATTGACATAGCTCGCCAGGAAGTCGCGGCAGGTGCGGCCGTCCTCGGCGGCATAGCTCGAGGCGATCGGCGTCACCGAGCCCCGCGCGCCGGTCTCGGGGTTTTCCCAGGGCTGGCTCGCGTCCTTGTCGCCCTTGGTCAACACGTCGGAGGCGGCGTTGCGGGCAAAGGCGAGATCGGTCTCGGTCGGAGCCTTCGGCTGGGCCGGCATGGGAATCGACCCGGTGACGTCGTCGTCGGAATATTTGGCGAAGGCCTTGTCGGCGCCGGAGCGCGACAGGCTGCAACCGCCGGCGCTCAAGCCGATCAGAATCAGTGTAAGCGCGGCGCCTTTGGCCGACATCGGCAATAGGCCAACGCCGCCCCATGCCCTATATAGGGGGACCCTATACAAGACGTGGCAGTACCGCGGCTGGCTTTCTGCGCCGGGGACGCGCAAACATCGGCTCCAGTTACATGAACGACACCACCTCCATCAAACAACAGGCCCCCTTAACATCCGGTGATTTTACTGCGGCCGAGGAGCCGTTCGCCCTGTTTGCGGACTGGTTCGCGGAAGCCGTGAAGTCGGAACCCAACGATCCCAACGCGATGGCGCTGTCGACGGTCGATGCCGACGGCCTGCCCGACGTCCGGATGGTGCTGATGAAGGACTATGATGCCGCAGGCTTCGTGTTCTACAGCCACATAGCGAGCCAGAAGGGTCGCGAACTCGCCACAAATCCCAAGGCCGCCTTGCTCTTCCACTGGAAGTCGCTGCGCCGGCAGGTCCGCATCCGCGGCCTTGTGTCGCCCGTGACAGATGCCGAGGCCGACGCCTATTTCGCCACCCGCCCCAAGCAGGCACAGATCGGCGCCTGGGCCTCGAAGCAATCGGAAGCTCTCGAGAGCCGCTTTGCCTTCGAGCAGGCGATCGCCAAGGTTGCCGCCCGATATGTGATCGGCGAGGTGCCGCGACCGCCGGGCTGGAGCGGCTGGCGCATCGCGCCGCTTCGCATGGAGTTCTGGCACGACCGCCCGTTTCGCCTGCACGACCGCATCGAGTTCCGCCGCGACACCCCGGGTGACGCCTGGAGCAAGGTGCGGATGTATCCGTGAACCATGATTGCCTGTGCCGCGAGGCGCCCGATTTTGTCTCCGTCATTCCGGGGCGGCCCGACAGGACCGAACCCGGAATCTCGAGATTCCGGGTTCGATGCTTCGCATCGCCCCGGAATGACGGAGCGAGACTGAGAGATTAGGACATGCCGAACCCATCCAATCTGCCGCGGCGGACGCTGTTGCTCACCGGCGCCAGCCGCGGCATTGGGCACGCCACCGTGATCCGCTTTTCCTCGGCGGGCTGGCGCGTCATCACCTGCTCGCGGCATGCCTTTCCGGAGGAGTGCCCGTGGGACGCGGGACCCGAGGACCATATCCAGGTCGACCTTTCCGACCCCAAGGACACCCTGCGCGCGGTCGACGAAATCAGGAAGCGGCTGGACGGCGGCGAGTTGCACGCGCTGGTCAACAATGCCGCGATCTCGCCCAAGGGCGCCGGCGGCGCGCGGCTCGGCTCCGTCGACACCGACCTCGACACCTGGAATCACGTGTTCCGGGTGAATTTCTTCGCGCCCATCATGCTCGCACGCGGCCTCATCGAGGAGCTGAAGCGGGTGAAGGGCAGCGTCGTCAACGTCACCTCCATCGCCGGCTCCCGCGTGCATCCGTTCGCAGGCGCCGCCTATGCGACCTCGAAGGCGGCGCTGGCAGCCCTGACCCGCGAGATGGCGAGCGATTTCGGCCGCGTCGGCGTGCGCGTCAACTCGATTGCGCCGGGCGAGATCGACACCTCGATCCTCTCGCCCGGCACCGAGAAGATCGTCGCCGAGCAGATCCCGATGCATCGCCTGGGCACGCCGGACGAGGTGGCCAAGATCATCTATGTGCTGTGCACCGACACCAGCTCCTATGTGAACGGCGCGGAGATCCACATCAACGGCGGACAGCATGTGTGAGGGGTGTGCAAATGGGGGCGCGCCCCTCGCCACACTGTGAGTCGTCATGCCCCGCGCAGGCGGGGTATCCAGTATTCCGTGCTGTCTCGGCTCGATCACAACCGCCTCTGGGATGCTGGATCGTCCGCTTTCGCGGACGATGACAGCTGAGGCAGTCCTCGAGGGGTCCATTTTCATGGGACGTTTCGCCTCCACCGTCGGCCTCTATGAGGCGCTGCGGCCGCCTTATCCGCCGGCCTTCTTCCGCAATGTCGCCGAGCAGCTCAAGCTCTCGCGCCATCATGCGCTGATCGACCTCGGCACCGGGCCCGGCCTGCTCGCACTCGGCTTTGCGCCCCATGTCGGCCGCCTCGTCGGCGTCGATCCGGAGCCCGGCATGCTGGCCGCCGCACGCGAGGGCGCGGCGCGGGCGGGCGTCGATCTCACGCTGATCGAGGGCAAGGTGGAGACGCTGCCGTCCGATGTCGGGTCATTCGACGTCGTCACCATCGGCCGCGCGCTGCACTGGATGGACCGCGAGGCGACGCTGAAACGTTTCGAGACGCTGGTTGCGCGCAGCGGCCGCGTCCTCATCTGCGGCTCGGTGACGTCGCCCGGGAATCCCTGGTTCACCGAATACAACGCCGCGCGCCGCGCCTGGTCGTCACCGCAATTGTGGGCGGAGTCCGGCACCGGCAACCCGAGCCGCCGCGATCCCGCGCCGTTCTTCAGGGACAGCCCCTTCCATCTCGCGCAAGCGATCAGGACCGAGGCGAGCCACACGATCAGTGTGCGCGACCTGGCGCGGCGGGTGCTGACCTTCTCCTCGTCCTCGCCCGAGGTGCTCGGCGACAAGGTCGACGCCATGCTTGCCGATGTCGAGCAGCGGCTGTTGCCGTTCGCCCGCGACGGCGTCATCACCGAGGCGTTTGCAGCGGTGGCGCAGGTCGTGACGCGCTAGCGCCGCGGCCTTGCCGCGGCGCTGCCGTCTCCGTCTTGCCGGATCAGTAGTGGCTGTGGTGATGATGGTGGTGGTGATGGTGATGATGATGCCGGACATAGCGCCGGTGCTGCGTGATGATCACCGTGCGGTGGTGATGATGATGGTGGTGGTGGTACTGCACGAGCTGCACCGTCGCCTCGGCGGGGCGAGCATCATCCTGCCGGTCCATCGCATGCAGGATCGCGCCTGCATTGGGGATCGGCGCCAGCAGGTCGGCATAGGAGTTGGCCTGCAGCACCTCCGACGGCGGGGGCAGCGGCGCTGCTTCGGTTGACGCAACGGTGCCGAGCGCGGCCACCGCGCCCAATAGTCCGGCGATCTTCTTGTCCAAGGGAGTTTTCTCCTGTGCGCCCCGCACCCGGCGAGCAAAACATTTGGGCAGAAGGAAAGTTCCTGCCGTCGCCGTCCTGACCTCCGTCGTCTTGTCATCCGGCCGGCCCCATAACCCCATGGCGAAGTCGCTTGGCACCACAGCCGTTCCAAAACTCGGTCATTGCGAGCGCAGCGAAGCAATCCAGAGTTGTCGCAAACGACGCCACACACCAACCTTCAGGATAAAACCCGACTGCGGACGGCCTCGTCCGATCCGAGCCCCTTCATCCCGCCGCTGCCCTCATTCCCTCCTTCACCGCCGCAACAAACGCCCGATACGTCGCCGTCGGCTTGGCCAGCGACCGCAGCACGAAAATCCCCTGCTCGCCGGCCTTCGCATTCCGCGCCGGGATCGCCGCCAGCTTGCCGCGGGCGATGTCATCCGCCACGATCCATGACGCGAGCCGCGCGACACCGAGGCCGCGGCATGCCGCATCGCGCAAACCTTCGAAATCGTCGCAGCGGAAGACTGTCTGGCGGTTAATCTCGGCCTGACCGGCTCCGAGCACGTCGCGCCAGCCCAGGAGGTCGTCGCCATGGAGCTTGTCGAGCAGGCGGTGGGTGAGAAGCGTGGCGCGGCAGAGCGGAAGCGCGGCAGAGCGGAAGCGCGGCAGCCTTCAGATAATCGGGGCTCGCGCAGAGCACCATGCGCTGGGTGCCGAGTTTTGTCGCGATCAGCGTGGAGTCGGTGAGATGGCCGACGCGGATCACGGCGTCCATGCGGTCGGCGACGGGATCGGCCAAGCGCTCGGTCAGATCGAGCTCGACACGCAGGCTTGGGTGGCGGCGCATCAGCTGCTCGGCGGCGGGAACGACAAAACGCTTGCCGAAGGTCGGTTGGCAGGCGGCGCGGAAAGTGCCTGCAACGGCGCCATCGAGCGAAGCGATCTCGGCGCGGACATCGGTGAGCGCATCGAGGATGGGCGAGGCGCGGTCGAGCAGCAGCCGGCCCGCTTCAGTCAGCCGCACCATGCGCGTGGAGCGCGTGAACAGCGCAGCACCGAGATGATCCTCAAGCGCATCGATCTGCCGCGCCACCGAGGATGGCGTCGAGGCGCGCACACGGGCTGCGGCTGAAAAACTGCCCTCGCGCGCAGCGGTGACGAAGGCGGCAAGATGCTCGGCGAAGCGATAATCCGTCATCTTTGCAGGATATGCAAAAGCGATTTGCACCGCAACGCGCTACACGCGCGCGACTTGCGTGACAATATCGGGGCTGCAAAGCAGCTTCCGCCAAAGCCGCACCCAACAAAACGGTGATCTCCAAATGACCAAAGTCGTCTCCGACCTCACGCTGTCCTCGTCCGCCTTCCATCACGTGATCGACATCCCGATCGAGAAGGTCGATATCGCGGACTGGCTGTTCAACCTGCCGGAGGCCGAATACCAGCGCTGCTGCCCGCCTGATCACGTCTCGGCCGGCGCAACCTGGACCGACGACGGCAAGCCGATGTCGATCAATGTCGAGATGATCGGCAAGACGCTGATGATCCAGCATTACGTCGGCGAGGTCGCCGAGAAGCACCACTGCCGCATGGTGTCGATCTCGGATGCGTTCACGCCGAACGGCCGCACCAAGGTGCAGGTCATCTGGGATCTCTCGGTGAAGAGGATCGACGACAAGTCCTGCGAATACACCAACAGCGTGGTGGCACATCCGACGGAAGAGTTTCTGGCGTTCATCAAGGCGCACAATACGTCGTTCGACGACGCGGCCGCCGCGCGCCAGCGCGATGGCGGCGACCATAACCGCCGCGAGACGCCGGCCTTTGCGGAAAGCATCAAGCGGCGGGCGCTGAAGCGCAACGGCAAATGACTGCCAACAACACAGAGGAGGCCAGCCGATGGCCGAGCCCGATTTCTCAAGTCCGCGCGAAGCCGCGCGGGCTTTCACGCCAAAGCTCTCCAAATTCGTGGAGAGCCCGCTGTTCGACCAGGTCTGGGCAGATGCCAATCTCGCCCCGCGCGACCGCTCGATTGCGACCATTGCCGCGCTGATAGCGACCGGCGCGTTCGAGGAGTTGCCGGCGCATTTGCGGCGGGCCGGAGAGAACGGCGTCACGCGCGAGGAACTGTCGGCGCTGATCACGCATCTGGCGTTCTACGTCGGCTTTCCGCAGGCGATCACGGCGTCGGCGGTAGCGCAAAGGACCGTCGGGGAGACGTGAAGGCAGGAAGCGCACAGATCGCCCATCAACCGCGGGATCGCCCGGCTTGGGCGATCCGCCAAACCACCGGCCTCTGAAGTACTGGACCGCCCGCCTCCGGGCGATGACAGAGGAGATCGTGGTGCGCGGCCCCTAACTCAACCCCCGCAGGATCTGCGCCGCCTGCCACCGCAGCCGCATGCCGACGATATCCACATTGAGCATCGCCGAGCATTCGTCCTCGCGCTCGCCTTCCATCAGCTTGGCGCCGCAATGACGGCACAGGCGCGCGGAGAGCGCCGGCGCGCGAGTACTTCCGCGGGCGCGGTAGCGCCACAGCTCGATCACGTTGGGCGATTGCGTTACGGTTTCGTCAACCATGGGATCCTCGCGCGGCTGGCGCGGTTCCGCTGGGTGCGGAAGCGCGCGCATAGGCTTAACTCTCGGTGCATGAGCTTTTGGAAGACCGGTGCCCGCTCCGCGCTCGCGCGTCCCCGACATCTTTCCGATCATGCTGGCGCGAGCCTAGCGACAAAAATTAGATCAAAGCTTCGCAACTCCGCTCAAATTTTACGGGTGGATGCGCGGGCGGCTAACGAAGGGTTGCTGCAATCCCGGAGTCGCGCGCAGCACGACGAGAAAGGCATGTCGGTGATGCGGCCCGACGATACCGTGAAGACAGGCGCCGAAGCGGCTGGTATGGAACATCGCAAGACAATGCGGCGTCACATCCAAAGAAGGTGCTTCGATGCGTGGACTTGCCTGGACGATCGTTGCGGTCGCAATGGTGTCGATGGCTGCGCCGGCGCGCGCCCAGACCTACGATCCGAACTACCCGGTTTGCATGCAGGTCTATCAGAGAGGCGGCGGCTACATTGCCTGCGGCTTCACGTCGATGGCGCAATGCCAGGCCTCGGCGTCAGGCCGCGCGGCGCAATGCCTGGTCAATCCCTATTATGCCGGCCCGAGCGTGCGGAAACGCCACCACCGCTAGGCGGTCTGCTCGCATTGATTGAGCGCACCATCCGTCATCTTCCAACAGCCGAATGATCTCTCTGACTTTCATATCGGCTCGGCGCTGAGCGGACTACAACCACTTCTTGATCTTGAAGATGTAGTACGGGACGATCGCCGCCGCGACCATGGCGATCAGCGCCAGCGGATAGCCGTGGGCCCATTCGAGCTCGGGCATGTCCTTGAAGTTCATGCCGTAGATGGACGCGATCAGGGTCGGCGGCATCAGCACCACCGCCATCACCGAGAACAGCTTGATGATGTTGTTCTGCTCGAGATTGACGACGCCGAGCATGGCATCGAGCACGAAGGTGATCTTGCCCGAGAGATAGGAGGCGTGGTCGGACAGCGAGGCCACGTCACGCTGCATGGTCTTGAGCTGCTCGCGCATGTCCTTGGACCATTTCACGCCCTCCACCACCGCCGACAGGAAGGCGACGAGGCGGCCGATCGAGACCAGGGATTCCCGCACCTTGGAGGTGAGGTCGCCCTTGCGGCCGATGGCGGCCAGGATCTGCGAATAGCGCTTGGCGTTGCCGTGGCGCTCGCTCTCCGGCTCGAAGATGTCGTGCGAGACCTGGTCGAGATCGGTGCCGACCCGCTCCAGGATGTCGGCGCAGCGGTCGATCACGGCGTCCAGCAGCTCCATCAGCACCTGCTCGCCGGTAATCGCGGGCGAGCAGGAGCGGCCGAGCTTGTGCTCGACCTGCGGAAACGGCTTCGGCGTGTCGTAGCGCACCGTGACGAGGCGATGGCCGACCAGGATGAAGGTCACCGCCGTGGTGCGCGGCATGTCGGTGTCGGACTGGCACATCAGGGTCGCGGTCATGTAGCGGGCGCCGTTCTCGATATAGAGACGGCTGGAGATCTCGATTTCCTGCATGTCCTCCCGCGTCGGCACCGCGATGCCTGCGAGCCGCTCCACCGCGCGATCCTCCACCGCCGAGGGGTTGACGAGGTCGATCCACACCGCGCTTTCGGGCAGATGGGCGAGATCCTCGATCACGGCCTTCTTCAGGGAGGACTCGGTTGGAACGAATACCGAAAACATGCGGCAGGAACTCCGGAACTGGCCAGACGGCACCAGACGAGCGATGCGAGGCAGACGAATGGCGCGACTTATCCCCACTATGCCTGCTAGCAAATGACAGCGGCGTTAACCATCCACGCCCATTTGTGGCGTGGAGGCGACCGAAGCGTGGCGATTCTGAGCGCCTGTGTCCCGGTTTGCCTAAAAACACGACGGCCGGGAACGTACTTGCGGCAGAAATGCCACAGGTTGCCTTCCGCAGCGCGGCAGTGTGCTCTCAATGCTGGAATTGTGGCGGTATTCCAACGATAATGCCTTTACTGAATCGTGGCGGTTGAGGCGTAAAGTTGGCGCCTTGGGACGCTTTTGTCTTTCAGACTAATCGGAAGAACATGATGTCGTCGCTGAGAGTGAAACTGGCCATTCTGGCCTCCGGTCTCCTGCTGTCGGGCTGCATGCAGGCCACGACGTATGAGGCCACCAATACGGCCGCGTTCAAGCCGCGCGACAAGGAATTGCTGGCGAAGATCCGCTACACCAACGTTCCGGTGGCGGAGCCCTTCCGGCGCGCGATTGTCGAATATCACCGCAAGGAAGCGCCCGGCTCCATCGTGGTCGATTCCGACAACCACTACCTTTATTACGTGCTGGATGGCGGCAAGGCGATCCGTTACGGCATCACCGTCGGCGAAGAGGCCATGGCGTGGTCCGGCATCGCCAAGGTCGGCGCCATGACCGAGTGGCCGGCCTGGCATCCGACCCCGGGCGAGATCGAGCGGCTCGGCGTGCCGACCTTCGTGGCGCCGGGTCCCGACAATCCGATGGGCTCGCGGGCGATGTATCTCTATGCCAATGGCAAGGACACGCTGTTCCGCATCCACGGCACCAACCAGCCGGAATATATCGGCGCCTCGATCTCGTCGGGCTGCATCCGCCTGACCAACGAGGACGCGATCGACCTCTACAACCGGGTCAAGATCGGCACCATCGTGGTGGTGCTCGAGCCGCACAAGGGCGACTCGCCCTACAACTCGACCATTGCGCTGCAGGGCGGCGGCAACTCGCCGATGATGCAGTAAGCGACGCCTTACGCCGGAGTTTGGGGACTCCGGTAGCGGGGGCTTGGGGTGAAAAAGCGCCGGTTCGACCGGCGCTTTTTTATTGGCCGCTCCTTGCCGGCCCCCCAGGGGCGGATGAACGTCAGTCGCGCCTTCCCTTGCTGCCTGGCTTCGCCGGCCGGCGTGGTTTGCTTGCAGGCTGCGGCTCTGGCGCCGGCGACGCACCCGCGGGCTTCGCCTCATCCTCCTGCTGATCTGCGTCGGCGGCCGGTGCCTCCGCCTTCGCTCCGTCTTCCTTCGCTCCCGCCTCCTTGGCTCCCTCTTCCTTCGCCACCTCGCGCGGCGGCGCCTCGGCCGGGCGCTGTTCCGGCATCAGCGGCGCGACATGCGGCAAGGGATCGAGCACGTCCCATTGGCAGATCTTGTAGTTGTTGTGCCGCTCCATCAGGTCGAGATGGATGTGGTCCTCGTGATACCAGTCGGAGTCGGGACCGAGCACGGTCATGAAGCGCGCACAGACCGAATGCAGCACGTCCTCGCGCAAGGACCGCGGCGCGCTGCGGTCGGTCAGGCCGATCTCCCGGCCGTCGGCGAGCTTGAAGCCGCGCACGTCGAGCGCATTGGCCTTGCCGTGCTCGGAGAGCGGCGCGCCCTTGACGCGGTTGCGGCCACGGCATTCGAAGGAATCGAAATTGTCGAGCGAGGTGATCTCGCTGCCGAGCGCCTGGGTCAGCGGAGCGATGTCGGAGCGGACCCAGTCGGCGACCTCGGAGGCCATCGGACAGCGCAGGGTCGCGGGAGGACTCACCGATACGCGGTGCTTGTCCGGCAGCACGATCGCCGAGAGCAGCACCAGATCATCGCCGCCGCAGCCGCCGGGCCCGTGCACGGAGGGTATGGACGGCGCAATCGCAATCTCCTCGGTCAGCGCCTGCCGGCAGGCCGAGACGGCAGGCACGGGCGGCGGCGCGGGCGCAGCCGGCGCCGCAGGCGCGGCCTGCTCGGCGGGCTCCTGCCCGGCGGGCCTCGCCGGCGCCGCGGTGACCGGCGGAATTTCCGGCTCACCTTTGGCCTCTTCGTCCACCTCGCGTGGCGGCGCCTCCGGCGGACGCGGCCGCGGCAGGGGCACGGCGGCGGCACGGAGCGGCCGGTGCGCGCCGGTGCTGTGCGGGACGCCGAAAAGCTGCTCGAGGCCAAAGCCGCCGGCCCTGCGTGCCTGCGCGGACTGCGGTACCGCGCCGACCAGGCCCAGCAGGGCTACGGCGGTAACCATTTCGCCCAGTCCATGCCATTTGCGTGCCTCTTGGCGCGGGCTAAAGTTCATGGCAATTCCTTGACGCAAGGAAACACCGATACGTTTACGGGAAACACTGGAGGAGCGTCCGTATGCTTGGATTGATGCAAGACTGGCCCCTGCTCTGCCACCGCATTATCGAACACGCGGCGGCAATTCATGGCAACCAGGAGGTCGTCACGCGATCGGTCGAAGGGCCCATCGTCCGCACCACCTATAAACAGATCCATGAACGTGCGCTGAAGGTCTCGCAGGCCCTGGACCGCGCCGGCATCAAGCTCGGCGACCGCATCGGCACCATCGCCTGGAATACCGCACGCCACCTCGAATGCTGGTACGGCATCATGGGCATCGGCGCGATCTGCCACACCGTCAATCCCCGGCTGTTTCCGGACCAGATCGCCTGGATCGTCAACCATGCGCAGGACCGCATCGTCATCACCGACCTGACCTTCGTGCCGATGCTGGAGCAGATTGCGGCCAAGCTGCCGAGCGTGGAGCGCTATGTGATCCTGACCGACAAGGCGCACATGCCGGAGACGAAGCTGAAGAACGCGATCGCCTATGAGGACTGGATCGGCGAAGTCGACGGCAACTTCACCTGGAAAACCTTCGACGAGAACACCGCAGCCGCGATGTGCTACACCTCGGGTACCACGGGCGATCCCAAGGGCGTGTTGTATTCGCACCGCTCCAACGTCATTCATTCGCTGATGGCCAATTGCAAGGACGCGCTGGGCACGTCGGCCTCCGACACAATGCTTCCCGTGGTGCCGCTGTTCCATGCCAACAGCTGGGGCATCGCCTTCTCCGCGCCCGCGATGGGCACCAAGCTCGTGATGCCCGGCCCGAAGCTCGACGGCGCCTCGGTCTATGAGCTCCTGGACACCGAGAAGGTCACCTGCACCGCCGGCGTGCCGACGGTGTGGCTGATGCTGCTCAACTACATGTCGCAGAACAATCTGAAGCTGCCGCATCTGAAATTCGTGGTGTGCGGCGGCTCGGCCATGCCGCGCTCGATGATCCAGGCCTTTGTCGACATGGGCATCACCGTGCGCCATGCCTGGGGCATGACCGAGATGAGCCCGCTCGGCACGCTGGCGGCGCTGAAGCCGCCGTTCGCGAACGCCACTGGCGAGGAGCGGCTCGACGTGCTGCAGCTGCAGGGCTATCCGCCGTTCGGCGTGCAGATGAAGATCACCGATGATGCCGGCAAGGAGCTGCCCTGGGACGGCAAGACCTTCGGCCGGCTCAAGGTCGCCGGACCCGCGGTGTCCAAGGCCTATTACAAGGTCGACAAGAACATCCTCGACGAGAACGGCTTCTTCGACACCGGCGACGTCGCCACCATCGACCAGCACGGCTACATGCGCATCACCGACCGCTCAAAGGACGTGATCAAGTCCGGCGGCGAGTGGATCTCCTCCATCGACCTGGAAAACCTCGCGGTCGCCCACCCCGCGGTGGCGGAAGCCGCGGTGATCGGCGTGCATCATCCCAAGTGGGACGAGCGGCCGCTTCTGATCGTGCAGCTCAAGGAGGGCCAGCAGGCGAGCCGCGAGGACATCCTCAAATTCATGGAAGGCAAGATCGCCAAATGGTGGATGCCCGACGACGTCGCCTTCGTCGAGGGCATTCCCCATACCGCTACCGGCAAGATCCTGAAGACGGCACTGCGCGACCAGTTCAAGACCTACAGCTTCCCGAACGCGGCGGCGTAAGGATCGCCGCAAGGCCCGAGGTTTGACCGTCATTCCGGGGCGCTGCGAAGCATCGGACCCGGAGTTTAGAGATTCCGGGTTCGGTCCTGCGGACCGCCCCGGAATGACGACCGGAGAGGCCGGCCTCCGCCCTCCCGGCGGAGGCCGTTGCATTTGACGCGAAAACTCTCGCCGGCCGTTAACCCAGGTTCCGAGCCATCGGCCAAACAGCGACGAAAGGCGAATAGGAACAAAGCCTTCGCCTCCCTAATTTGCGGCCGCTTTCAATTAGAACGACACAATCGAGGAGCGCCCTGATGAACAAATTCGCAACCCGGACCCTGCCCTGGCTGGTCGTGGCCTCGTTGAGCGCCACGGCCGCACAGGCGGGCGGCAACAAGGTGGTGATCGGCGATATCGACGACATGTCGGGCCTCTATGCCGATGTGATCGGCCCGGGCGGGGTCGAGGCCGCCAAGATGGCGATCGAGGATTTCGGCGGCAGCGTGCTCGGCAACAAGATCGAGTTCATGGTCTCCGACCACCAGAACAAGCCCGACGTCGGCGCGCAGAAATTCCGCGAATGGGCCGACCGCGACGGCGTCACCATGATCCTCGGCGGCTCCAACACCGGCGTCAGCCTCGCCATGAACAATGTGGCCAAGGAAAAGAAGGTCCCGTTCATCGCCATCGGCGCGGCCGGCGCCTCGCTGACCGGCAAGGACTGCACGCCCTATACCGTCCACTATGTCTACGACACCACCGCGCTCGGCAACGGCACGGCCAAGACCATGGTGAAGCAGGGCGGCAAGACCTGGTTCTTCCTCACCGCCGACTACGCCTTCGGCACCCAGTTGCAGGAATCCGCCTCCAAGGTGGTCGAAGCCAATGGCGGCAAGGTCGTCGGCGCGGTGCGTGTGCCGCTGTCGACCTCCGACTTCTCCAGCTACCTGTTGCAGGCCCAGAACTCCGGCGCCCAGATCCTGGGACTTGCCAATGCCGGCAACGACTTCACCAACTCGATCAAGGCGGCCGACGAGTTCGGCATTGCCAAGACCATGAAGCCCGCGGCGCTGCTCGCCTTCATCAGCGACATCCACAGCCTCGGCCTGAAGACCGCGCAGGGCCTCTACCTTACCACCGGATGGTACTGGGACCTCAACGACAAGACCCGCGCCTTCGCCAAGCGCTATTATGAAAAGACCAAGCGCGAGCCGACCATGAACCAGGCCGGCTACTACTCGGCGACCATGACCTATCTGAACGCGGTCAAGGCGGCCGGCACCACCGATTCCGACAAGGTGATGGCCGAGCTGAAGAAGATGAAGATCGACGACATGTTCACCTCCGACGGCCATATCCGCGCCGACGGGCTGATGGAGCATGAGATGTACGTCATGCAGGTGAAGAAGCCGGAGGAGTCAAAGGCTCCCTGGGATTATTACAAGCTGGTCCAGACCATGTCCGGCGAGGAAGCCTTCGGCAAGCTGTCCGAATCGGCCTGCCCCCTGGTCGCGGCCGCGTCCCGTTGAGACCTGCTATCGAGAACGGCAGCGCGCCCGGCGACGGGCCGGGCGCGCGCCCATCCTCAAGCACCTTCTCAAGCATCGTTTTGGGACGTTAAAAGGCCGGCATAAAGCCTTCACAGCGGACCAGAAAATGCGCTACCCAGCTTGCGCGCGGCCGCCTGTTGCACCTAGTGGCGGCCTTGTCCGCAACTGGATGTCACGATGGCCCGCAGGTTTTCCGCGCCCTATCTTTCGGAGCCCGTCTCGGGGCTCGCCACATGGGCGCGGAATCTCGCGGTCTTCTCGGTCGTTGCCGTTGCGGTCTCCATCATCATCGTCCGCTTCGGCTTCCTGGAAGTGAAGCCGGCGATCGCGACCTTTTTCGGCGCGCTGGGCCTCGCCTGCCTCTCCATCCTGATCGGCTTTCTGGGCTTTGCCGCGATCTGGCAGAACGGCACCCGCGGCATGGGCCGCATCCTGATGGCCTTCGTCATCGACGCCGTGGTGCTCGCCTATCCCGCCTATCTCGCGATCCAGTATCAGAGGCTGCCGCATATCTACGACATCACGACTGACCCGATCGACCCGCCCCGCTTCGACGCCTTGAGCCGGCTGCGCACCGGCGACGGCACCAACACCGCGATCTATGCCGGGCTGCGTTCGGCCGAGCTGCAGCGCAAGGCCTATCCCGACATCGAGCCGGTCGAACTCGAGATTACGCCGGAGCGCGCCTTCGACATCACGCTGCGGCTCGCCAACAAGCGCAAATGGCTCGTCATCGACGAGCGGCCGCCGCAGCCGCCGCGCCGCATCGGCCTGATCGAGGCGGTCGCGCGCACGCCGATCATGGGCTTCCGCGAGGATGTCGCCATCCGCGTGCAGGCCGATGGCGACGGCTCCCGGGTCGATATCCGCTCCTCCTCGCGCTATTTCGACAGCGACCTCGGCAGCAACGCCGCGCGGATCTCCAAGCTGATCGACGACCTCAACGCGGCCGCTGAAGCCGACGCGCTCAAGCCCGTAAGGAAGACCCCACCGGCGCCGGCCCCGAAGGCGCCGGCCAAGACGGTGAAGAAGTAGCTCGTCATTACGGGGATGCAGCTTGCCGCTGGCGCGCCCCGGAATGACGATCACGCGGCCAGGCGATAGGTCCCGCCGATCACCGGGTCGCCCTCGGTTGCGACCACGCCGCGCGCGACCAGGTCCTCCAGATGCGCCAGCACCGAGTAGCCGGCGGCGGTCATCAGGCGCGGATCGATGCCGATATAGATGGCGCGCACCAGGGTCGGGATGTCCGCCGCGCCCTTGGCCAGGCGATGCAGGATCGAGGCCTCGCGCGCCTTGCGGTGGCGGATCAGGAACCGCGTATAGCGCGGGCCTTCCAATATCTCCGGGCCGTGGCCGGAGAGATAGAGGTCCTCCTCGCGCGCCGCGAGGCGGTCGAGCGAGGCCATGTAGTCGACCATGGAGCCGTCGGGCGGCGCCACGATCGAGGTCGACCAGCCCATCACGTGGTCGCCGACGAAGGTGAGCGTCCGCTCGGGCCAGGCGAAGGCCATGTGGTTGGCGGTATGGCCGGGCGTCGCGATCGCCTCCAGCCGCCAGCCGTCGCCCTCGATCACGTCGCCATGGGCAACCTCGACGTCGGGGGCGAAATCGCGGTCGGCGCCGGATTCCGGATTGTGCTTCTCGCTTTCATAGCGCGGACGCGAGGCGCGGTGCACGCCCTCGGCATAGACGGTCGCACCGGTCGCCTGCTTGATGCGCGCAGTGTTGGGCGAATGGTCGCGATGGGTATGGGTGACGACGATATGCGTCACCGTCTCGCCTTTGACCGCATCGAGCAGCGCCTTGGCGTGCGCTTCGCTGTCCGGGCCGGGATCGATGACGGCGACCTTGCCTCGACCCACGATGTAGCTGACCGTGCCGGTGAAGGTGAACGGGCTCGGATTGTCGCACAGCACGCGCCGCACGTCCGGCCGCACCTCCTCGACCACGCCGGGCTGAAGCGGGAAATTGCGGTTGAACGGGAGGTCGTCGTTATCGGCCATGTGCGTCTTGTTCTGCCGTCATTCCGGGGCGCGCGAAGCGCGAACCCGGAATCTCGATCCGCAAACCGTGAAACATTCTCGTGCCACAACCTCTAGATTCCGGGCTCGCGCCTGATCGGCTCGCCCCGGAATGACGGAGCGAGGGTCTAGAAAAACGCCTGGATGCCGGTGATCGCGCGGCCCAGGATCAACGCGTGTACGTCGTGGGCGCCTTCATAGGTGTTGACGGTTTCCAGGTTCGCGGCATGGCGCATCACGTGGTACTCGATCTGGATGCCGTTGCCGCCGTGCATGTCGCGGGCCATCCGGGCAATGTCGAGCGCCTTGCCGCAATTGTTGCGCTTGACGATGGAGATCATTTCGGGCGCCATCTTGCCCTCGTCCATCAGGCGGCCGACGCGCAAGCTCGCCTGCAGGCCGAGCGCAATCTCGGTCTCCATGTCCGCGAGCTTCTTCTGCACCAGCTGCGTGGCGGCGAGCGGCTTGCCGAACTGCTTGCGGTCGAGCGTATATTGCCGCGCGCGGTGCATGCAGTCCTCGGCCGCACCCAGCGCCCCCCAGGAGATGCCGTAGCGGGCACGGTTGAGGCAGCCGAACGGGCCCTTGAGCCCCGAGACGTTCGGCAGCAGCGCGCTTTCCGGCACCACCACGCCGTCCATCACCACCTCGCCCGTGATCGAGGCACGCAAGCTGAGCTTGCCGCCGATCTTCGGCGCGGACAGGCCCTTCATGCCTTTCTCCAGGATGAAGCCGCGGATCTGGTTGTCATGCGCGGCGGACTTGGCCCAGACCACGAACACGTCGGCGATCGGGGCGTTGGAGATCCACATCTTGGCACCGGTCAGCCGATACCCGTCGGCGACCTTCTCGGCGCGGGTCTTCATGCCGGCCGGATCGGAACCGGCATCAGGCTCGGTGAGGCCGAAGCAGCCGACCCATTCGCCGGTCGCGAGCTTCGGCAAATATTTCTTGCGCTGGCTGTCGTCGCCATAGGCGTAGATCGGATACATCACGAGCGAGGACTGCACCGAGTTCATCGAGCGGTAGCCGCTATCGACCCGCTCGATCTCGCGCGCCACCAGGCCATAGGCCACATAGCTCGCGTTGGCGCAGCCATATTCCTCCGGCAGCGTCACGCCGATCAGGCCGAGCTCGCCCATCTCGTTGAAGATCTCGCGATCGGTCTTCTCCTCCAGATAGGCCTTGATCACGCGCGGCAACAGCTTCTCCTGCGCATAGGCGCGCGCGGTGTCGCGGATCATGCGCTCGTCCTCGGTGAGCTGCTCGTCGAGCAGGAACGGATCGTCCCACTTGAAAGAGGCCGCAGCCGGCTTGTCCTTCGCCTGAGGGCGTACACTCATGGGTTATCCTTTCGCTCCAAACCTTAACGGAATTGACATTTAAACTAGAACGCCAGCGGCCCAAGCGCAATTGCGTTGCATGTAGCCATCTGGAACGTCATTCCGGGGCGATGCGTTAGCATCGAACCCGGAATCTCGCGCCACAACTTCGAGATTCCGGGTTCGCTCGCCTTGCGAGCGCCGCGGAATGACGGTGCCAAGGGCAACGATGCTCACACTTCCAACCGCTCATTGGCGACGATCTCGATGCCGAAACCGGACAGGCCCTTGTAGTCGTGCACCGAGGAGGTGAGATTGACGATGGAGGTAACGCCGAGATCGCGCAGGATCTGCGCGCCGACGCCGACCTCGCGCCACTGCGTGTGGCGGTCGGCTTCCGCAGACTTGCCCACCGGCTCGACGGGAACACCGGCGGCGCCGTCGCGCAAATAGACCAGCACGCCGCGGCCGGCTTTCCTGAAGTGCTCCAGCACCGCCTGCATCCGCACCGAGCCCGTGAACAGGTCCTTCATGATGTTGGGCTTGTGCAGCCGCGTCAGCACCTTCTTGCCGTCGCCGATGCCGTTATAGACGAAGGCCGCGTGCGTGATCTCGTCGAAGGGCGAGCGGTAGGCATAGCCCTGCAACGGGCCGATCGGGCTCTCCATGGTGAAGGTCGAGACCCGCTCGATCAGCTTCTCGCGCGCCTGGCGGTAGGCGATGAGGTCGGCGATGGTGACATGCTTCAATTTGTTCGCGCTCGCGAAGCGGGCGACCTGCTCGCCTTTCATCACCGTGCCGTCGTCGTTCATCAATTCGCTGATGACGCCGACCGGCGGCAATCCCGAAAGCCTGCAGAGATCGACGGCGGCTTCGGTGTGGCCGGAGCGGAACAGCACCCCGCCCTCGCGGGCGATCAGCGGAAACACGTGGCCGGGGCGCGCGAAATCGTCGGCGCCGACGTTGGGATTGGCCAGCGCCCGGCAGCAGGAGGCGCGCTCCTCCGCCGATATGCCGGTGCCGCCGTCGGGCTTGTAATCGATCGAGACGGTAAAGGCCGTCGTGTGCGCGGAATCGTTATGCGCCACCATCGGGTCGAGCCGCAGCCGCCGCGCCTCCTCGCCGGTAATGGGCGCGCAGACGATGCCCGAGGTGTGACGTATGATGAACGCCATCTTTTCCGGGGTGCACAGCGAGGCGGCGACGATCAGATCGCCCTCGCCCTCGCGATCGTCGTCGTCGGTCACGACGACCAGCTCGCCCCTGGCAAAGGCTTCCAGAACTTCCCCAATCGTGTCGGCCATGGTCAGCAAAATCCGTGTCTGTTGGACGGCAGGATTAGCCGGATTGGAACCCCTATGCCAGTCCAATGATGCAGGGCCTAATGTCCCTGCAGAATGTCTATGCTGCCGGAGCTCGATTTTGGAAAAATCATTGACGAGCTCCGCCCTCCCTCGCCAAGCTCGCCTCAAACCAAGAGCACAGGGAGACCGCCCGTCCATGACCTCAGCCGCCTTCGATTTCACGCCCTTGCTCCCCGCCGGCCTGCCGGCGCCTGCGGCGAGGTGGACCGGGCTTGCCAAATTCTCCTTTGTCGGCGGCAATAACGACCCCGACCAGGTGCCTGTGGACGAACTGATCGCAGCGGCCGATGCCGCGCTCCGCCGCGAAGGCCGCGGGCTTGCCACCTATAACCTTGCCCACGGCCCGCAGGGCTACCGCCCCTTGCGCGAATTCCTTGCCGCGAAACTCGACCGCGATGCCGGGATTCGCTGCAACGCGGACGACATCATGATCGTCTCCGGCTCGCTGCAGGCGCTCGACCTCGTCAACCAGACGCTGCTTGCGCGCGGCGACACCGTGATCGTGGAGCAGGAGAGCTATCAGGGCGCGCTGAACCGGCTGAGCCGGCTCGGCGTCAACGCAGTCGGCATTCCGCTCGACGGCGACGGCATGCGGATGGACGCGCTGGCGGCCGCGCTCGCCGACCTCGAGACCCGCGGCATCCGGCCGAAATATATCTACACCATCCCGACCGTGCAGAACCCGACCGGCTCGATCATGCCGGAGGCGCGGCGCGCCGAGCTGCTGCGACTGTCGCAAGCCTACGGCGTGCCGATCTTCGAGGACGACTGCTATGCCGACCTGATCTGGGACGGCAAGCGGCCGCCCGCGATCCACGCCATGGCGACGAATGGCGGCGTCATCCATATCGGCTCCTTCTCCAAGTCGATTGCGCCGGCGCTCCGCATCGGCTTCGTGGTGGCGCCGTGGGAGATCATGTCGCGCATGCTTGCGCTGAAGACCGATGCCGGCTCCGGCGCGCTGGAGCAGATGGTGCTGGCCGAATATTGCGCGCCACATTTTGCCACCCATGTGCCGGAGCTGACGCGCGCGCTTCGCGGGAAGCTCGATACGCTGATGGAGGCGCTGAACGAGCAGTTCGGCACCTCGGCCGAGTTCGAGACGCCCAAGGGCGGCATCTTCCTCTGGGTCAAGCTGCCCGACAATGTCGATACGGCAAAACTCTATCAGGCCGCGTTGGCGAGCGGCGTCTCGATCAATCCGGGTCCGGAATGGTCGACCAATAGCGGCCATTCCAGGAGCCGGCTGCGGCTCTGCTTCGCCAGCCCCTCGCATGAGCAGATCCGCGAAGGCATCGCCGTGCTCGCCGACGTCTGCCGGCGTGAATTCGGCGTGCCGGAAAGGATCGCAAATGTGGAGCAGGCGCGGGGGTAACGCGACACAGTCTTCGTCCGGCTCGCTCTCTCCTCGCCTCTCCCCAGCGGGGAGAGGTCGATTTGCGCAGCAAATCGGGGGAGGGACCGCAGCGCTCGCGAGGGACTTAACCCCTCACCCGGATCGCATCTGTCGGTGCGATCCGACCTCTCCCTTCGGGAGAGGTGACCCGGCGGCACGCGCTCCCCATTGCCGTCCTGTGCCGGTCATGCGAGGAGATGGCCAGAAGGGCGCCTCCCGCGCTCGGCGCGACTGACATGAAAACCATCTTCTTCGACCTCGACGGAACGTTGACCGACCCGAAGATCGGCATCACGCGATCGATCCAGTACGCGCTGGAAAGCCTCGGCCGCGAGGTCCCGCATGAGGACGCGCTGACCTGGTGCATCGGACCGCCCCTGCATGCGAGCTTCGTGAAGCTTCTGGGCGATATCGGTCTCGCCGATCGCGCGCTGCTGCTATACCGCGAGCGCTTCGGCGATATCGGGATGTTCGAGAACGCTGTCTATGCCGGTATCGAGGCAACGCTTGCGTCGCTGGCCGATGGCAGCCGCCGGCTGTTCGTCGCGACCAGCAAGGCCCATGTCTATGCCGCGCGCATCATCGCGCATTTCAAGCTCGACAGCTATTTCGAGCAGGTATTCGGCGCGGAGCTCGATGGCACGCGCGTCGACAAGACCGAGTTGTTGAAATACGCGATCGAGACGACCGGCGTCGATCCGGCCGAGGCGCTGATGATCGGCGACCGCAGCTATGACATCATCGGCGCGCGGAACAACGGCCTGCGCGCGATCGGCGTGCTCTATGGCTACGGCAGCCGGGACGAATTGATTGAGGCCGGCGCGCACGGACTTTGCGCATCGCCGCACGACATTCCCGCCCAGACGGTCCGAGCGCGCTGATCCCGATCGAAACCAGCGCGCCGAGACCGTTCGAGACAACAGGCAGCGATCGGCTAGATCCGGCGTTGCGCCATATCGGCCTGCGCCGCCAGTTCGTTGAGCTCCGCAAAGAAGGCCGCTGACTGGCCCCTGAACAGACCGTCGTCAGTGAGCGCCCGCACCGCTCCCGCCGCTGCGCCTTGTGTCGCGGTCGGGCGAATGATCGAACAGACCGGGAGCTGCCGGCTCAGGAAGTGCGTTGGCTCCGGCATGATCAGGTTGAGCTGCAGATCCTCGTTGCCCTGGAACGAGTTCATATCCGGGAACGTGAGCCCGTTGGTCGGATCCGTCACCTTGGTGATGTTGCCGGCCTTGTCGTGCCACACCTGGAAATGCATCGTCTCCGTCGGGCCGATGCTGAGCAGGATGCGCAGCACCTCGACATTGGTGACGCGCTGGGCGAGCGAAGGATAGAGGCTGCTGCCGCCCTGCTCGATGGTGCCGAAATGAAATGCGGCGGTGTTGACGATGGCGAGCAGGTGCATCTGGTCCTTGGTATCCTCGTTGTTTCTCGGGATCGCTGGAAACCTGCCCTTGAGCAAGCCCGGCACCGGGTTTGCAAAGTTGTTGTCGCCGAGATCGGGATTGCCGGTACGGCTGCGGTACCGGCCCCACCAGGACGCATCCACCGTGAGCTGCATGAGATTGGTCAGGCGCTTCTTGCCCGAGGAACCGTCGGCCGTGCTGCCCGGGAGGGTGCGAAACTTGTCGAGGTTGACCGGAGCCGCGCCCTTTGATTCCAGGTATTCGTTGATGAAGTTGAAATGGGTGAATTCGTCTTCGGTGTTGTCGTGGATATATTGCGACATATCGCCGTCGATATCTGCAAGCCGCGCGCTGTACGGCTTGTTTCCGCTCCCCAGCAGCTCTTCGCTGTCCTGAATTCCGCCAAGCTCGTTATACTGCTCCCACAGATCGGTTTCGAGGATTTCGAGCGCTGCAAGGAAGCGCAGAATGCTGATGTCTCCATATGTCGGCCCGTCAGCATCGGCAAAGGCCATTGTCGACGGATGGATCGCAACGCTTGCGCCGATCACGGCCGGCGCTGCCAATCCGGAGCGCAGAAACGAACGGCG
>DATGMN010000019.1:0-30989 GCA_035293585.1 Bradyrhizobium sp.
GGATGCGCTCCGCCCAAAAGCGCACCATCGACGACGTTTGCCGCCACATCGGCGGCCTCGTCACAACCATCCAGCCAAGCGAATGCGGCAACTACTTCAAAAACGCCGGATACGCTTCCATCAAAACGTGAAACGCTCTAGGGTACAGGCGGATACACTCCGGCCTTCCCTGCGCAGTGGTTTACGGCTTATGGCGCGCTCTCCTCGGTGAACCTTGCCGATTGCCACCGTCGCGGGCCACGATGCGCAAGCACCGTCGCCAACTTGGCGCCAGCCTTTGGGGCGCCAGGACCACGCGATTTCGCCGTCCGCGTCGGAGCCGATCGTCACCTGGCCCGTTCACGTCCACCGCATTCCGCACCACGTTCGTGACGACGCGTACGCCCCTCGTGCCGGCGCGGGATGCGGAAGAGTAGATCATGATTTTCGGAAAAACGAAAGATAAATATTTTTACCGCGAGGGCTGGACAAAGCGCAATCCGCTTGATGCGCCGTTTGATGTGATTTGCCCGTCGGGCTAGGGCCGGGACGACGGCGGCGGCAGCATCCACGTCTTTTCTGGCGCGCGGCTCGACGTGGATGGCCGGGACGAGCCCGGCCATGACGCGTGGGGTTAGCGGTTTCCTGCTTCACATCTGCCTGTGGTTGCGCGGACCGGCACTCGAACTGCGCGCTTATGCGGGACGAGGGAGCAGCACGACATCCTCTCTCCCCAAATCATCGCGAGCCAAACCGCTTTTTGGCGGCTTCGCTGACAGGCGTGTAGAGTCCCACGAGCGTTCCTTCGGGATCGCGAAATTGAGCCGCACAGTTTCCCCAAGGCATCAGCCTTGGCTCCTGCACCACCTCCACTTGATCTTTCAAGCGCGCAAACTCGGCCTCGACATCATCGACCTGGAACTCGAGAATAGCGGTTCGATTGGCAGCGGGCTCTGCGCTGCCCTCCTTGAATATCGCGACCGTCTCGACGCTGCCGATGGCGAGCGTTGCCGAAGGGGTGACGATTTCGGCGAACACGGGCGCCAGCCACTCCGCCGTTTTGCCCGTCACTTTCTCGTAGAAGCTGACAAGCGCCTTGACGTCAGCGGCAATCAGACGGGTCGAAGCAAATCTCATGTGATCTCCTGCAGGTTCCGTTGGCTCCCTCGCGACAATCGCCTCGTAACACCGCGCTGCTGACAGCATCCTGTCAGCAGCCTTCATCATCGATGCGGCGCGCATAGTTTTCGGCGGCACGAGCCACGGCAGCTTCCGGCCTACAGCGTCGGTTGCTTCGGGTGCACAAGGACGGTCGGTGTCGGTACTTCCATGAAGATTTATGGGTACGCACCCGGATCAGAGCAATCCATCGTCAGGGCGGATCGAGGCCGCGCGGAAGACTGATCCAGATGACTGTCTGCTCTCCGGGCGACTGTTCCGTTTTGTGCCCTTTGCCATGAGTGTCCTCGAACAAGATGAAGCTACCGGCCGGGACGTGCCTCTGGTCTCCGTCACTGGTGTGGTATTCGGCCGATCCATCAAGCCTCACCGTGAGCACGCGCCCTGGAACAGTGTGCCAATCGACCTCGCGCGCGCCCGCCGGAATGCGCGTGAAGCGGATCTGTGTCGTCGCATATTGTGCCGATACTTCGAACGCCATGGCATTGGGATGAACCTGCCGCGGGCTTGTTGGAATCTCGACTTCATCAAAATGCGACTCGCCATCGGCGGTGGCGTAAATTCGCAGGCACTTCATTGAAGCCTCCCGTTCGCGCCCGTACAGATCAGCCTTATGCGAACCGCTCAGCGTGAGCAATCCGGTCCGTGACGCCTCGGCCAACTGGCGGAGCCCTCCTGCGCATGCGCTTACGTCCACAAACCGACCACCGGCCAATACACGATCATGCAGACGAAGATCAGCGCATACATCAGGACGGCCAGCGGCAGCCCCAGCCTGATCATGTCGCGCGTGGTGAAGCCGCCGGCGCCATAGGCAATCATCGCCGGCGCCGATGTCACCGGCAGGATGGCCACGCATTGCGCGACCAGCGACACTCCAAGCACGATGCCGCTGATCGGCACCGCAGGATCATGCAGGGCGACCAGGAAGCCGATGATCGCCGGCGTGATCGCGGTAAGGCAGGAGGTGATGCTGGTGAAGCAGAAGCGCACGAAAAAGACCACTGCAAAGATGGTCAGGGCGAGCGCCGTGACCGACAATCCGCCCATGCCCGATTTGACGAAGGCCACATCGGCAAGCCAGGTGGCGCCGCCGGTCCGGGTGAGGATCTCGGCCATGGAAATGCCGGCACCGAACAACAGGATCGAATTCCAGTCGACGCGCTTGTAGAGCTCGTTGCAGCTGATCACGCCCGTCAGCGGCAGGATCAGGAAAAGCACCGAGAGCACCGAAATCGCGGATGCATCGATATGGTGCAGCTTGTCGGTCGCCCAAAGCAGGATGGTCAGACCCATGATGGCAAGCGCGCGCTTTTCCGCTCTCGACATCGGACCCAGCTCGCGGATGCGTGTGGCAAGATAATCCTTGCCGCCCGGCAACTCGTCGGTCTCGAACTCGAACAGCCGCGTGATGAGAAAGAACAGGCCGGCCGCAAAGGCCACGGTGAACGGGAACAGGTAGAGCAGCCAGTCGACATAACCGATGCGCGGCTCGCCTGCGGCGGCGAGGAAATTCACGATCACGGGATTGGGTGCAGCGCCGGTCAGCACGCCGACGCCGGTGACGGAGGGCAGGATGCCCGCAAGCAGCAGCATCGCCTTTCCGGTCTGGCTGTTGCGCGGCAGGCCGAACGCCTCCACGAGCCCGATCACGATGGGCACAAGGGTTGCCGCGCGCGCGATCACCGAGGGAATGAGAAAGGTCAGCACAAAGGACGTGACGATGATGCCGAGCATCATCGAGCGGGTCCGCGTTCCGAGCAGCCTGAGGATCATGTAGGCGACCCGCTTTTCCAGACCCGTGCTGGTGATGGCGGCGGCCATCGCAAGGCCGGCGGCCACGAACAGCCAGCCGCTGTTGGAAAAGCCGCTCAGTGCCAGCGGAATTGCCTTTGTCGTGCCGAGCAGATCTCCCCCCGCTCGCGATGGCGGCGAGAAGCCGAGGCCGATGATCAGAAGGAAGACGAGCGAGACGGCGCTGACGCCATAAGGAATGGCTTCGGTGATCCACATGAAGACGGTGAAGAACACGATCGCGATGACGCGCTGCCCGGCAAGCGACAATCCGGCCGGCGTCGGAGCCAGCATGATGGCTCCCATGATCGCAAGACCGAGCAGGATGATCACGATCTCTCTGGTCCCTGTCTCCTTGCTCGCAGCCGCATGTGCCGTCATGGCAACCTCTCCCGTATCGTTTCCAGCCTCTATCCGCGCGCGGCTCTTCCGACCGCATCGGTGGTCCTGTTCTCGTCGTCGTGAGGCGTGAGGCGGCCAGTGCCGCAACGCGCCCGCAAACCGCATCAACCGGGGCCCGCGAGCACCGCGACGCCGTCGGCGGCCCGCACGCCCTGTCCTTCCGGCAGCACGAAGATCGGGTTGATCTCGGCCTCGACCAGGCGAGGCCCGAGCTGTGCAGCCATGCGCGAGAACGCCACGATCGCGCTGACCAGCGCCTCGACATCGGCCTTGGCTCGGCCGCGATAGCCGTTGAGCAAGGGCCAGGTGATCAGCTCGCGCACCATGGCCATCGCCTCGGTGCGGCCAAGCCCGCCCTTGGGCGGCAACAGGCGCATGGTGGTGTCCTTGAAGAGCTCGGCCGTCACGCCGCCCATCCCGAGCAGGATCGCGGTCCCGAGCTGGTCGCGGTGCAGTCCCAGGATCAATTCGATGCCGCCCTCGACCATCTCCTGCACCAGGAAGCGCTGCGGACGCCTGCCCGTCTTTGCTTCGACCTCGAGCGCCATCGACTCCAGCCGCGCGCCGATCGTGTCGGCCGCAAGGCCGACGGCCACGCCGCCGACATCGCTCTTGTGGGTGATCTCCGACGACAGCAGTTTCAGCACCACCCGCCCGCCCAGCGCCTTTGCGGCAGCCGCCGCCTCGGAGGCGGTCGACACCACATGCTCGGGCGGAACCGGAATGCCGTAGCGCGCGAACAGCGCCTTCGCCTGCGCCTCATCGAGCGAGCCCCTGGGCAGATCATCGATCGCGACCTGCGGCCCGGTCGCTTCCAGCTGTTCGGGCCGCTTCCATTGCTCGGTCTCGCGCAGGCCTGCAAGCGCGGCGGTACAGCTCTCGGCACTGGTAAAGGCCGGCACGCCGCGCGCGGTCAGGGCCACCACGGCCTGCGGCGCGTGGGGACTGACGAAGGCGAGCACGGGTTTGTCCGACGCCGGCAGGGAGCCCTGGATTGCATTGGCCATCAATTCCGGCTGGCCAAGCCCGGAGGAGCCGACGATGATCGCCAGCGCGTCGAAGCTCGGGCTCGCCAGCAGCACCTCGATCGCGCTCCGCAACAGATCCGGCCGCAGCCCTGCCAGCGTCACGTCGATCGGATTGCGGTCAAGCACCGCTTCGTTTCCGGTCTGCAACGCGCGCAGCGCCGCCGCGGTCGCCTCGTCGGGAGCCGGCGTCTCGAAACCGGCAACGCCGAGGCTGTCGGATACCAGCGTGCCGGCGCCACCGGTCGAGGTCAGGACGGCGACCCGCCTGCCCGCCAGCTTGCGGCCGGTCGCAAGCATCGCCGGAATGTCCAGGAGATCGTCGAAGGTCCGGGCCCTGACAATGCCGACCTGCCTGAACAGCGCGTCATACATCCGGTCCGAACCGGCCAGCGCTCCCGTGTGCGAAACGGCGGCCTTGGCTCCTGCTTCCGACCGCCCGATCTTGAAGGCGACGACCGGCTTGCCGGCCCCGCGCGCTTTCAGCACCGCCGTCCTGAACTTGTCGGGATGGCGCACCGACTCGATATAGAGCGCGATGACCCTGGTCGCGTCGTCGGCGGCGAGGTGATCGATGAAATCGGCGAGATCGAGATCGACCTCGTTGCTGGTCGAGATCAGCTTGGAAAGCCCTACGCCGCGTGCGGCCGCGCGCGACAACAGCGCACCGAGAATGCCGCCGCTTTGCGAGACGACGCCGATCGGCCCGGCGGCAAAATGCTCCATTTCGAGCGCACCGCTCGCCGAGAGCACGATGTTGTCGGTTAAGTTGACGAGGCCGATGGTGTTGGGACCGAGGATGCGCATTGCGCCGGCGGCGTCGACCAGCTCCCGCTGCCGTCGCGCGCCCTCCGCCCCGGTCTCGCCGTAACCGCTGGCCAGCACGATCGCCGCGGCGGTGCCCCGCGCCGCGAGCTCGCCCACGGCGAGATGGGCGCGATCGGCGCCGAGCAGCACGATGCCGACGTCGGGGACTTCGGGAAGCGAGGCGACGTCCGGATAGCAGGTGAGATTGCCGATGCGATCGACCCGGGGATTGACCGGATAGATCGCGCCATTGAAGCCGTGCTTGACGAGGTAGGAGACGGGCCGCCCCGACGTCTTGGCCCGATCGGCGGAGGCCCCGATAATGGCGACGCTGCGCGGATGAAGCAGTCTGTCGATCGCGTTCATGATCTATACCGTCCCCGCGCGCTTGCCGTCGGCCGATCGGGCGAGGAAGGCCGTCACCGCTTCGCGGTGCTCGGTGCTGGTATAGCAGATCGCCTGGGCCTTGCTGCCCGATTCGAAGATCTCCGCGGCCGAATGTTCGAAGGTGCCGTTGATGATCGTCTTGCCGAGCGCGAGCGCCGTCGCCGATGCCGACGACAGCTGACGCGCCCACTGCATCGCCTCGTCGAGCAGCGCGTCCGCGCCGACCTTGCGGTCGACGATCCCGAGCGAGGCGGCTTCCTCTATTTCGACCATGCGGCCGCTGAAGATCAGCTCCTTCGCCCGCGACAGCCCGGTGCGCCTCGGCAGAAAATACAGTCCGCCGCCATCCGGGATCAGGCCACGCTTGATGTAGGACCAGGTGAATTTCGCCTTCTCGCTTGCAATGACGAAATCACATGCGAGCGCGGTATCGGCGCCAAGCCCGGCGGCCGCCCCGTTGACGGCGGCGATGGTCGGCTTCGGCAGGCCGTGCAGCAGCGCGACGGCACGATGCACGCCCTGCTGCCGGCTCCAGCCGTTGAAGGCGACTTCTCCTGGCGCGGATTCCAGGCGGCGTTTCATGCCCGTGATATCGCCGCCTGCGCAAAACGCGCTGCCGCGCCCGGTCAGGACCAGCGCCTTGACCGCCTTGTCGCGCGCGACCGTCTCGAGCGCGTCGACGAACTCGGCGCGCATCGCGTCGCTCATGGCGTTGCGGCGATCCGGCCGATTGAAGGCGATCAGGGCGATGCCGTCATCGACCGACATGTCGAGCAATTGATAGGCGGAGCCACCGGGGCGCATGGCGTTTCCTCTTTCCTGTTTGCAGCAGGCGGGCTGTCGCTGGCTGCCACTTAAGGGCTTGCGGCCGGCCGGCGCATCCCGTTAATTCCACCAGGTGGAACTGTCCCCGACGGGACAACGAACGGAGGATGCGGCATGTCCAAAGCGGATGGCGACAATCGCTCGCTGCAACGGGGCATCGAGATCCTGCGCGCGTTTCGGCCCGGCATCGACATGCTCGGCAATGGCGAGCTCGCGGAGCGGACCAGGCTGCCCAAGGCGACCGTGAGCCGGCTCACGCGCACGCTCGTCAATGCCGGCATGCTGGACGAGGTGCGAACCCACCGCGCCTATCGTCTCGCCGCCGCGGTGATCAGCTTCGGACATGCGGTGCGGGTCGGCTCGCCGGTGCTCAACGCGCTTGGCCCGTTGATGCGCAGCGAGTCAATGAAGCGGAAGCTGAATGTGGGACTGGCCGCAGCGGATCGCACCATGATGGTCTATCTGGAATCCGTGCGCTTCAATCCGCGCGTGGCGCTGCGCAACGTGGTGGCCGGGCAGCAGGTGCCGATGGAGCTGACCTCGCTCGGACGCGCCTATCTCGCCGGCTTGCCCGAGGATGAGCGGGCCGTGCTGATGGCAAGCTTCGCAAGACGCGGCAAGGCCGCGACCCGCGCTCTGCACGGCGAGATCCATAATTCGATCCGTGCGGTGAAACGGGACGGATACTGCGCCGTGTCCTGGCAACGCGGCGTGCTGTCCGTCGCAGCGCCGCTTACCGTCCGCGATCTGCCGGTCTACGCGCTGAACATGAGCCTGCAGAATGTCGATGCGACGGCCGCGCTGGCGCGCGAGATGGGGAGCTATCTGCTCGCTTTCGTCGGCCGGTGCAACGCGGCGCTGACGAGCGGTTAGCGCGTTGTCGCGCCAATCGGGCAGCGATCGCTTCAGTGCAATCGATCATTAAAAAGCCGACGACGACGTTAAGGGGTCTTTTGCGACCTGCCCCATGTCTGCACAGACGCACCGCGCATCGGCCTGCGAGCGCAACCGCAGGCCTCGAGAGCTTCGACTGTGAGAAAATCCAGGAGAGGTTGAGGTTCCGGCTTAAGGTTGAGTGTGCCGCTTAAGACAAGGCTAAGTATCACGGCGGAAGTAACGGAAACGATGCGCGTCAGCCTGCATTTCCGTATCCGCTTGTTGCCCGATGCTTGCTATCTTTCGGCGGTACATTTCTGTGCGGGCAGGATGGAAGATGTATTCGAATGGTGCTGAGCGGGTCGGCAGCCAGGCCGAGGCGGCAATGGCATCCATGCAGGCGCACGGCGTGCTGCCGATTCCTTCGAATTTCTCGGTCTGGTATGCCTATCATTCGGGCCACAATTCCGACCTCACCCGGGCGATCGACATCCTCGTCTCCAACCGCTGTCCGATCGACGATCGAACGCTCGATGACTTGCATGCAAAGTTCTTCGGTCCGCCCTTCTCGGAAAAGTCGCTGTGCGACAAGACGATCCGGGCCAGGGACACGTTAAGGACCGTTCTCGCCCTCGTGGAGAAAGCCAGGACCGATGCCGACGGCATCGGCGTCGCCATCAACGATATTTCGAGCCAGTTCCTCGCCAACGTGAAATCCCTCGCCGACCTGATCGATTCTCTGGTCGAGGAGACCAGCAGGATCGTGGGGCGCAGCGAGCGGCTCGGCCTCGATCTCAAGCAATCCTCCGACAAAATCGATGCGCTGGAACGGACCTTGGAGGACCTTCGCCGCGAGGCCACCACAGACGCACTGACGGGTATCGCGAACCGACGCTATTTCGATATGGTTCTGCAGACGATGAGCGGCGAAGCCATGAACAGCGGCGACGACCTGTCGCTGCTCCTGATCGATATCGATCATTTCAAGAAGGTCAACGACACCTGGGGCCACGCCACCGGCGACACCGTCATTCAATTCGTCGCCAGCACGCTCGCGCAGAGCGTCAAGGGCCAGGACTGCGTGGCGCGCTACGGCGGCGAGGAGTTCGCGGTCATCCTGCCCGCCACGTCGATCGACGCCGCCATGCGCGTCGGCGAAAATATCAGAACGGCGCTATCGCGCAGACTGTACGTCCCGCGCCATCTCGACGATGCCGTCGGCGCGGTGACGGTATCGATAGGCGTCGCCTGCTACGAGCCGGGCGAACCGCTTGCGGAGTGGATCCAGCGCGCCGACGCAGCTCTCTATGAGGCAAAGAAGACGGGAAGAGACCGTGTCATCTCGGCCTGAATCGCCCTTTTTGGAGTCGGAAATGAGAACATGCCTGATCGTTGACGATTCGCGCGTCGTGCGTTCGGTCGCGCGCCGCTTCATCGAAGCCATGGGCTTCGCCGTCGAGGAGGCCGACGACGGTCAACCGGCCGTCAGCGCCTGCGATCAGCGGATGCCCGACGTGATTCTGCTCGACTGGAACATGCCGGTGATGACGGGCATCGAGTTCCTGCGTCATCTGCGCGCGCGCGAGGAGGGCAAGAAGCCGTTCGTGATCATGTGCACGACGGAGAAGGATGTCGACCACATCCACGAAGCCATCACCGCCGGAGCCAACGAATATATCGTCAAGCCTTTCGACCAGCCCACGCTGAGCGCCAAATTCGGCAAGCTCGGGCCGGGCTAGATAACGAGCTTGGGACGCTTCGACGGTCTCAGCGCATGGCGAAGGCGAGGCCAAAGCCGAGGGCGACGATCACCCCGAGGCCGACCAGCCACCGCTCATATTTCTCGATCAGATGCAGGAGCTGCTGGCCCCAGAGCACCGCGAGCGCGGTGATGATGGCAAAATGCAGCGCGCGCCCGATCACCGTCGCGATGGTGAAGGTCCAAAGGTTCATCGACGCGACCCCGGACGCGATCGCGATGAATTTGTACGGGATGGGCGTGAAGCTCTTGGCGATGATGATCCAGAGCCCCCATTTTTCGACCATGTGCTGGTAGTGCTGGAAATGCTCGGCCTGTCCATACATGTCGACCAGGGTCTGCCCGACCGCTGCCCAGGCGAAATGGCCGATGCCGTAGCCCACGAGGCCGCCGACGGATGATGCAGCCACGCAAGCCGCCGACAGCCTGAGCCACTGGTCCGGCCGCAACAGCAGCATCGGCACCAGCAGGAGGTCCGGCATGACCGGGAGGACGCTGGAGTCGGCAAAGGAAATCAGCGCCAGCACGCCGACCCCCCATTTGCTGTCGGAAAAGGCGTCGGCGCGGCGGAGCCAGACTTCGCGGTTGCGAGACAAAAACGACATTGGGCTCCGTTAGCCGGCCCTGCGAGGAGCCGCAATAGCGACGCTATCACGACTATGATGGCGCACCGATCAGGACTTCGCGACATGCCAAACGGAAGCTTGTCGGCCGTCCGATCGACCGTTGCGGAGACGCAGCCGTCGATGGCAAGATCGCCGCAAACACGGCGACCGCGCCAGCCCGATCGACCGGTCGTAAACAGAAAAAGAAGGTTGTCCGGCATGAGCCCACTATCCAAAGTCGAACGCCGTGCAATCGGCCGGACAGAGCTTCAGGTCTCGGTGCTCGGGTTTGGAACGGCGCCGCTCGGCGACCTCTTTCTCCAGCTCGACGACCGCACCGCCATCGCGACGGTGGAGCGGGCATTCGAGCTCGGCATCAATCTGCTCGATACGTCCCCGCTCTATGGCCACGGGCTGGCCGAGCATCGCTCCGGAACGGCGATCCGCCGCGTGCCGCGCGATGACATCGTGCTCTGCACCAAGGTCGGCCGCTGGATGGATCCGCTGCACGGTGCAGGCAACCGCTCCGGCTTCATTGGCGGACAGCCGCACCGGGCCGTGGTCGACTATTCCTATGACGGCACCATGCGTTCGGTGGAACAGTCGCTGCTGCGGCTCGGCACCGACCGGCTCGACCTGCTCCTCATTCACGATGTCGACATCTGGACCCACGGCACTGCGGCCATCGAGCAGCGGTTTCGCGAAGCGATGGCCGGGGCCTATGTGGCGCTGGACCGGCTGCGCAGCGAGGGCGTCGTCGCCGACATCGGCGTCGGCGTGAACGAGGCCGAGATGTGCGTGCGTTTCGCGCAGGCCGGATCGTTCGATGTCATGCTGCTTGCGGGGCGCTATTCGCTGCTGGAGCAGCCCGCACTGGCCGAGTTCCTGCCGCTCGCCCTCGCGCGCGGCATCGGCGTGCTGCTGGGCGGCGTGTTCAATTCGGGAATCCTGGCCACGGGCGCAATCGCCGGCGCCAAGTACAATTACCGGGACGCGCCGCCCGACATCCTGGAGAAAGTGGCGAGGATCGAGAGGGTCTGTACGGCCCATGGCGTCGCCCTGCCGACCGCGGCGCTGCATTTTGCCCTCGGCCATCCCGCGGTTGCGAGCGTCGTGCTGGGCGCGCAGAGCCCGCAGGAGGTGGAGCGCAATATGGCCGCGCTGTCCACTGCCGTGCCCGCCGCGCTGTGGGCCGATCTGAAAACAGAGCATCTCCTGGACGCGGATGCGCCCGTTCCGTCGCCGGGCTCTCACTGATGCGGATCGACGCGCATCATCATGTGTGGACGCTTGCCCGCGGCGATTATGGCTGGCTGACGCCTGCGCTCGCGCCGATCCATCGCGACTTCCATCTGTCGGACCTGGCTCCGCATCTCGCTGCGGCCGGGATTGCCGGAACGATCCTGGTGCAGGCCGCGCCGACCGAGGCGGAGACAGGATTTCTGCTCGATATCGCTGAAGCCGCGGACATCGTCCGCGGCGTGGTCGGCTGGATCGATTTCGACGCGCCGGATGCCCTCGCCCGCCTCAACGTCGTGGCCGCACGAAAGCTGCTGGTCGGCCTGCGGCCCATGGTGCAGGACATTGCCGACGACGATTGGCTACTTCGACCGCATCTCGCGCCGGTGCTGGACGCGATGGCGCGCCATGGTCTCGTGTTCGATGCGCTGGTGTTGCCGCGCCATCTGCCGCGCCTGCTGCAAGTCGTCCGCCGCCATCCGGAGCTGCCGTTCGTGCTGGACCATTTCGGCAAGCCAAATCTCGCCAGCGGCGACATCGCGGATTGGCGAGCCGACATCGCGCTGCTGGCTGCGCAGCCCAACCTGGCCTGCAAGCTGTCGGGCCTGGCGACGGAGGCTGCGAAGGACTGGCAGGTTGCGGATCTGCGCGAGGCCGTCGACCACGCCCTCGCCTGCTTCGGGCCGCAGCGGCTGCTGTGGGGAAGCGACTGGCCCGTGGTCAATCTCGCCGGCGGCTACGAAAAGTGGTTCGCTGCAGTGGAAAGCCTGCTCGCCGGCCTGACTGCCGACGAGAAGGCCGCCGTCTTCGGCGGCAACGCCGCGCGCGTCTATCTCGCAAACCGCGGCCGACGCGTGGGGTGAGCCTGCACCTTCTCGCACCGTCATTCCGGGGCGATGCGAAGGGCGAACCCGGAATCTCGAGATTCTCAGGTGCGCAATTGCGCACCGTAGTTCGCCCTTCGCATCGCCCCGGAATGACGGTGCACGCGGGTAGAGTGCGCGACCGCCTCACCTATTTCCCCGCGCCAGTCGTCAGGCCGCTGACGATATAGCGCTCGAGGAAAATTCCGACCAGCACGAGCGGCGCGATCGCGGCGCTGGAGAGCGCGGCCATCGACCACCAGTTGATGCCTTGCGAGCCGGTCTGGCTTGCGACCATCACCGGCAGCGTCTTGGCGTCCGTGCTGGTCAAGAGCGCGGCAAAGAAATATTCGTTCCAGCACAGCACAAGCGAGAGAATGAAGGCCGCGGCCATTCCGGGCACCGCAAGCGGCAGGATGATGCGCAGGAACGCGCCCCAAACCGAAAGCCCGTCCACGAAGGCGGCTTCGTCGAGCTCGATCGGAATCGAATTGAACTGGTCGCGCATGATCCAGATGACGATCGGCAGCACCGTCAAGGTGTAGAGCAGGATCAGGCCGAACCGCGTGTCGAGCAGTGCCAGCGCCTTGTAGAGCACCAGGAACGGCAACGCCAGCACCACCGGCGGCAGGATCAGTTGCGACATAAAGAAGAACAGCATGTCGTCGTTGCGCATCCAGGCGAATTTGTAGCGGAAGCGGCTCAGACCGTAGGCCGCGAGCGAACCCAGCACCAGCGCCAGCAGCGATGCGCCGACCGACGTGATGACGCTGTTCTCGAACCGGCTCAAGAACTCGTCGCGCGGGTTGGAGGTGCGCAGGATGGTGTCCGGCGACAGGCCGATCGAGCGCCAGCCCTTCCAATCGGGCTGAAAGTCGAGCCAGGGGATCAGATGTCCTTGCGTGACGTCGACCGCCGATTTGAACGAGGTCGAGACCGTCCAATAGATCGGAAACAGGCAGATGAAGGCCCAGGCCAGCAGCGCCGCGTAGATCAGCACGCGCCCCGCGATGCGCTTTGCAGGCAGACCGCTCCTGGTCCTGCGCGCGGTTGCCGATGCCGGGGTCAGCGTGGACATCATGCGACCTTCTGCATCCAGCGGCTGGTCAGGCGCAACAGCACGCTCAGGAGCACGACGATCAGGAGCAGATAGAAGATCGCAAGTCCCGTACCGTAGCCGACATTCGAGCGATCGCGATAGACGCGGTAGATGAAGCTCGACACCGTGTCGGTGGCGCCGCCCGGGCCGCCCGCGGTCACGTTGATCACGATATCCGCGAGCTTCAGCTTGAAGATGATGCGGATGATCAGCACGGTGACGCTCACCGGCAGCATGATCGGAAAGGTGACGTGCCAGAACGACTGCCAGCCATTGGCGCCATCGACCTTGGCGGCCTCGAGCACCTCCTTGGGCATCGCCTGCAGCCCCGCGAGCAGGATGATCATGATGAAGGGGATCGACACCCAGGCGTCCATCGCATCGATCGAGATGCGCGCGATCCAGGGATGGGCGAAGAACGCCGGATTGTCCCAGCCGAGCGCGCGCGCCAGCGTCGCGGCCGGCCCGAAGCGATATTCCATCAGCGATTTGCCGATCATCCAGCTCACCGCGACCGGGCTCAGCATCAGCGGCAGCAGGAACACGACCCGAAAGAATTTGCGGCCGCGGATGTCGGCGTTGAGCAGCAGGGCCAGGGCGAAGGCGATCGCATATTCGGCAAGCACGGCCAGCGTGTAGAACACCATATTGCCGAGCGCGTTCCAGTAGTAGGCGTCATTGAACAGCGCGACGAGATTGTCGAGGCCGTTGAAATGCGGCCCCTCGAGCGAGGACAGGTTCCAGTCGAGCGCGGCGATGTAGAACCCGAACAGCGTCGGGAAGATCACGACCGCGACGGTGAACAGCACGGCCGGCAGCAGAAACAACGCGCGCTGCCCGCGTTCGCCGTGGATCATGACCTGGCCGATGCCGAGCGCGATCGACCAGACGAGATAAGCGTAGAGGATCGGGCGCCAGTTGGCGAAACCGGCCCGGATCGTTCCGGTCGTGTGCAGGATCTGAACGAGGAGGACGACCAGGCCGCCCAGCGAAGCGATGGCTATGAGCGCACGTCCTGCGATCTTCCGTCCGGCAAGGTTGGGCCGCGGTGCTGGCCTCGCCTGTCCGCCATCCGCGACGGCTATCGATTTCTGCATCAAGTTGACTGACCGATCCTGACTGACTGCCGAAGAGGCCGGCCGGCGATAGCCTCGGCCGGCGTCGCGGACGGCGCCAGCCACGAGTTCGATGATCCGCCGGCACTGCCCGGCCTGGAAGGCTAGACGCCGAGAGACGCCTTATAAAGCGCAATCTGCTTGTCGCGGCCGAGCTGGTCGGTGAGTTTTTCCCAGGCGGCGGCGATGTTGTTGGCACCGGTCTGTGCGTCGGACTTGCCGGCGAAGATCTTGGCGAGCTCATCCTCGGCGATGCTGTAATACTGGAAGATGCCGGGAATGCGCGGCTCGACCGCCCGGTTCGGATGATTGTAGGAGCCGAGCTGCGAGTTCAGATAGGAGGTGATGTACGTCCTGTCATAGCCGGCCGCCACCCATTCATCGATCTTGAAATGGCTGGCGCGATGCACCTGGAAGCCGGACGGATACATCACCGTCCACAGCGACAGGTCCTTGCCGCCGAGATGCGCGGCCGCGCTCCAGGCCGCCTTGTGTTTCTTCTCGTCGCCATTGACCCGCGCCATGACATAGATGCCCCAGCCGAGATAGGCGCAGTTCGGCGCGTGGTTCGGCCCGCTCGCGAGCCTGTCCCATTTTCCGGTCTTGGAATTATAGACGTCGTCCGATCCGGGCAGGATGTCGAAGCCGACGACGTCGCCGATCACGGACGTATCGCTCGCCTTCGCCACCTGGCCGATGTCGCCCCACCACGGGATCATCGAACCGATGCCGGCCAAAAATTGCTGGAATCCGGTGGTGTTCGGGTCGGCGTTGAGCTGGTCGGCCGGCTCGGACGGCAGCGCATCGATGACGTCCTGGATCGCACGCACCCAGGCCGGATTGTTGATGCGCGGCTTCATGGTGTCGATGTCGAACAGCCAGGCCTTGTCGTCGGGATGTTTCGCATAGGCGGTGGCGCGGCTGCCGAGGAAATAGAAGCCGAAGCCGCCCCACGGCTTGGGCGCATCGAGGTAGCCGTAAACGTTCTGGCCCTTGAATTTCCGACCTTTCAGGAACTTCGTCACCGCCTGCACCTGCTGCCAGGTCTTCGGCACGCCCCATTCGCCCTGATTGCCGGCGTCCTTCCACGCCTTGGCAAGGCTCGCGTCGGAGAAGATGTCGGTGCGGTAGTTGAAATTGTGGCAGTCGCCGTCAATGGTGATGCGGTAGGTCTTGCCGTTCCAGGTGCCGACCGGCGGTTTCAGGTAATCGACATAGTCGTCGATATCGATCTGCGTCTTGACCCAGTCGGGCATCTCCGACGCAAGACCCTTGCCGCAGACGTCGCCTTCGAACGGCGCACCCATCTCGAGAATGTCGAAGTCGACGGTGCCGGTCGCAATCGCCTGCTGCAGACGCGGATTGTAGTCGGCCTGCGCAAGGTCGATCCAGGAGATCTTAGCGCCCGTATAGGCCTCCCAGGGCTTGAGAAAGCCGCGGAACAACAGGTTATGCAGATTCTGGTTGTTGAGCCCCATGAAGGACAGCTCGACGCCCTTGAACTCGCCGGCCTGGACGTTCGCTTTGGTCGGGCCGAGACAGAGCTCGCCGACCTTCTGCCAATCGTCGTCGGTGGGCGCGCCCTTGCCGACACCTGGAATTTGCGAGATCTGGGCGCGCAGATTGTCTTGCGCCTTTTCTTGCGCCAGCGCGGGCCATGCGCCAAGGCCTGCGGTGGAACCCAAGGCGGCAGCGCCCACCGCGCCCTTGAGCACGGTGCGCCGGTCAGGTCCTGCTGGTGGACGTCGATCCTGCTGTGTCACCACGAAACCTCCCATGCTTTTTTGGTATGTCGTATTTTTGCGTCGAGTGAGCACCGTACCAAGGACATGCCGCTCGCGGTCGCGGTGCGCCGCTTCCGTTTGCGTGATGCGGGCTGGAGATGACAGAGGCCGTTTTCAGTATGCAACAGCCTCGATTGAAGTCAACGACGGCGGCCCGGCACGCCTTGCTTGCGAAGACCTGCGACGCTCTCTCTTGCCGCAGCGCGAGACGACACTTGGTCGATCGAGCCCGCCCCTCAACGCGCATCAGGCGCGATGACGCCCTTCTTGAACACAAAACAGCCGTAGAAGCGGCGCTCGCCGGTCTGGATGACGCAATAGGCCTTCTTCGCCAGATCGTAAAAAGCAAAGCGCTCGATCGATCCCATTGGAAAAGATCGCCCCTCCGCTGCATCGATCTCCTTCTGCACCTCGGCCTGGACGGGAGGAACCTCATCCGGCTGGCCGACGATCTCCATTCGAAGCGCAGGCTTGTCGACAAAGGAATCCAGCGGCAGCACCGACAGGATCGCGCGCGCCGCGCGAGAGGCCGCAACGTTGTCAATGCGAAGCAGCCGCCCCAACACGGTCTGGCGCGCGACCGAATCCGCCGGGAAGTTGGTGTCGCAAAGCACGAGGTCGTCGCCATGGCCCATTGAGCGAAGTGCGTAGAGCACGTCCGCATTGAGAAGTGGATCAATCGATTTGAGCATGCTGGCGGCTCCCTCCGAGAATTCGCCGGACTTGTTTGGCGTCCGGTTCCATTGATGCTGCGCGATCGTTGCCGAGTATAGGGCATAGCCGGAGCGAACAGCCAGCGTGGTACCCTGAAAAGACCGAGAAGGAGCGTTACGAGCCCGCGCGCTGGTCGTCCCCCCACACCGTCCGTTCGCTCCAGCCAAGCGCGGCAAACTCGGCCGACCTCAGCGGCGCCTCCGCAACGGCGAAAAATTCGTCGAGCTGCGGCGGCTCGACCGACGTCGCCGACAGCATGGCGTGCGCCTGCCCGCGATGGTGGATCTGGTGCTGGAAGAGATGCATGAGAAGGCGATCGCGTCGTTCGGTCTGCACGGACGTGTCACGATTGACCCGTACGGTGCCATCGAGCCGGTCCGACGTCAGTGCATCGCAATGAGCGATCAGCCGCTGGTCGAGCTTGGCCTGAGCGCGTTGCAATTCCGCCGCGGACGGAAAAGGCACCCTGTTCTCCCAGGCCCATGGCCCGAGCCAGCCGCCCTCGAGCGCATCGATGTAGAAAAGATCGATGACATGGATGTGGTTCAGGGTCAGCTGCAGGCTGGGAAAGAAGCCTGTTCGCGGGGCTTCAAATTCCGCCTGGCTCAGATTTGCGCATGCGCCGAGCAGTCGATGGTTGGCCCAGGCATTGTTGTAGGCGAAAGCGCGATAGGTCTGCACAAGGCCGGCGGACATGTCGGCTCCTCAACTGAGGGTCATTGCGTCACTATATCGGTTTTTCCGCCCAGGGACCAAGGTCGGCGACGCCGCAGCTGGGCGCGACGTCGCCGATTCAGTCATCGATCGGAGGCGCGGTCTGCCTGCGGTCGTGAATTGCTCAACAGCCGCCGGTGCACTTGCCGTTGACGTCGAACTCCATGGTCTTGCCGCTGAGCGGCACGTAGCTCGGCACGTGGACCGCAGCCTTGAAGGCCGCCGTCTTTGTGTTGGGCAGCAGCTTGCCGTCCTTGGTCGCCGCTTCATTGGCGTGCGAAGCGATCACGGAGGTCGGCTTGACCAGCTCGTTGATCACATAGGCCGCCTCGGTCGGGCCGGTGGTGAAGACGTCGCCGATGTTCAAGACGGCGAGCTTGGCGTGAAATTCACGCTGTATGACGAGCTCCTGATCGGCGATCACGCCGGTGTCGCCCGAGAGATAGACCGCGAGCCCGTTGGAGAAGCGCAGCACGTAGCCGCCCGCCGGCCCGACATCGGCCGTGAGGCCGTTGGCCTGCAGCTGCTTGGCGAGATCGCCGCTCAGAAACATCGGGCTGACGCCGTTGCTGTGCGCCGCCGGCACGCTCCAGATCGACACCCCGCCGAGCTTGCTCATGGCGCCGAAGCGGAGCGTGACCACCTGCGCCTTGTCGCCGCCGGCCGCGGGAATTCTCGACGCGAACCAGCTGTTCATCTCGCCGCCGACGAAGAATTTCGCCTTCTTGGCGACGACGATCTTCTCGGTGTTCGAGCTCGGCGCGTCGGTCACGTCAAATTTCGGCGTACCGCATTCGCCGGCATTGGCGGCCGATGCATGCGCCTCGCCGAGATGGTCGACATGGGCATGACTGAGCAGGACGCCGTCGATCTTGCCCAGCCGCGGGTCGTCGGCGCCGCGCACCGTGCGTCCCGCGTCGTAGAGGATGCGCGTTCCGTCGGGATCCTCGAAGATCATCGCACGGTCGGCTGCACAGAACTCCCCGTCATGACTGCCGAGCGGCGTGATCTTCACGCTGGCCGAAAAGGCGGGTTGGATGCTCAGGCCCGGCAGGCCGCCCAGGACAACACAAAGCACAGCCGCGAGCAAAGGTATGCGCGTCATCGTCATTTCCATTCTAGACTTGTTGATTTCCCTACAACCGCTGGGGTCCAGATGCGTCCGCGCGAGCGGCGGCCCCTGAAGCGGCGGGACACCCTCTAGCAAGGGCGCAGGGCAAAGTCCCGACAAGGACGCGTGAGAGCGCGATCCGTCATTCCTCGGGGGCGTTCTCGATCGGATCGAACCGGCTCGCGTCGAACCCCAGCAAATTCCAGGATTGTTGCATGTGCGGCGGCAACGGCGCCGAGACGTCGATCACGCCGCCGCGCGGATGCGGGATCACGATCCGGCGCGCGAGCAGGTGCAGCCGGTTCTGCAGGCCGCCGGGAAATTCCCAGTTCTCGCGGTTGAAATATTTGGGGTCGCCGACGATGGGGTGATCGATATGGGCCATATGCGCGCGCAGCTGATGGGTGCGGCCGGTGACGGGCTTGAGCGAGACCCAGGCGAGCTTGCTGCCTGCGGTCTCCACCACCGCATAATAGGTCACCGCGTGGCTCGCGCCCTCATCGCCATGGGCGGCGATGCGCATGATGCTGTCCTCCTCGCTCTCGTCCTTGGCGAGATAGGTCGAGATGCGGCCCTGCTTCGGCTTCGGCACGCCGGCAACCAGCGCCCAGTAGATCTTGCGCGCGGAGCGGTGGCGGAACGAGCCGGTCAATGCGGTGGCGGCAAAACGCGTCTTGGCGACCAGCAGGCAGCCCGCCGTCTCCTTGTCGATCCGATGCACCAGGCGCGGCTTCTGTCCCTTGGCGTCGCGCAGCGCCTCCAGCATCTGGTCGATATGCCGCACGGTGCCTGAGCCGCCCTGCACGGCGAGGCCGGCCGGCTTGTTGAGGACGAGCACGTCGTCATCCTCGAACAGCGTCATCGCCTTGAGCTGCTCGAGCGTCTTGCGCTCGGTCTCCGACAGCGAGGCGGCAAGCTTCGGCGCATCCAGCCGGAGCGGCGGAATGCGCACGCTCTGCCCCTCCTCCAGCCGGTCCTTGGAATCGGCCCGCTTGCCGTTCACCCGCAGCTCGCCTTTGCGAACGATGCGCTGGATGTGGGAAAACGACAGCCCCGGAAACCGCGCCTCGAGAAAGCGGTCGACGCGCATGTTGTTCTCGTCGGCCGTGACGACGACGGTTTGCACCTTGGTCGGCAGCGGCGCCGGCTCGACGGCGGGCTTTTGCGGCTCTGCTGCAAGGGCGCTGCGCTTCTCATTGCGGATGTCCGCGGACGGCTCGTGGCGCCGCTCGGAGAACCGCGGCGGCTTTCCGCCCGACCGGTGCACCTTCGGCCGCTCCGTCTGCGTCCGCTCAGCCTGCCGCAACGGGCGCTTGTCGCGCCCCTGCACAGGACGGTCGTCCCGACGGTCTGATCTCGGCTGGGTTCTCTTGATGCGGCGGCTCATCCTTGAGTGACTAGCCCAAAAGCGGCGAATCGTCACGGTGAAATCGCGGCTAATCGGCTTTCAAGCGTCCAGGAACGCTAGACTAGAACAGCAGGATCTGCAGATCCGCCGACATCTGCGTCTTGACGTCGTCGGGCAGCGCCGACAGGCTCGCGATATCGGGCTTCAAAATCTGTTTGACGGACGCGGCAACCGGAGCCGTCGCATCGGTGAAGACAAAGCGGACCGATCCCGGCTTGCCCTTCTGGGCCTCGCCAAGCTCGGAATAGTCGGAGAACACCGACGTCGCCTGATAGCCCTTTTTCAGGAGATCGTTTTCCAGCTGCCTGGCGAGGCTCTTGGTCTTGGGATCGGCGGAATAGACGACGAGGACCGTGGAGTTGCGGTTCGCACCATATTCGACTGATGGCACCGGCGCGGCGGCGGCGGTAGCTCCCGCAGCCGGCGCCATCCGCTTCTCGATGTCGGCGATGCCCGCCTTGATGTCCTCGAGCCGCGCATTGATGCCGGCGGCCTGCTCGGTCACCAGGCCGGTGGTTGCGGCCTGACCGGAGAATTCCACGCCGCCCGGTATCTTGAGATCGAAGATCGAGAGCACCGGGATGACGAAAAGCAATGCGCCGAAAAACAACAGGCCGGCGAACGTGTTCAAGGCCGCAGGATTCCGCAGCAGCGCAATCAGGCAAACGACCATGAGGATCGTTCCGCCAATCATCGGGGAAAACCTGATGAGATTGTCAGCCGCCATGCCCGCCTCCCCTTCGCAGAGACGACGAGACTATTGCAACCTGAACGCTTGTTCAATCACAAGCCAGCTCTTTGATAGAAATAGAGCATGATGCTTCCGAAAAGCGCCACAGCGTCGCGGCTCGACGCCGCCGTCGGCTCCGGATCATACCTTTCCCGCCCGCTCCCGCCTGAGCTTGGCCCAGTAATCCAGCCGCTTCCTGATCTCGCGCTCGAAGCCGCGCTCGGGCGGATCGTAGAAGGTCTGGCGGCCCAGGCTCTCGGGGAAATAGTCCTGGCCGGAAAACGCATCCGGCGCATCGTGGTCGTATTCATAGCCGGAGCCGTAGCCTTCGTCCTTCATCAAGCCCGTGGGCGCGTTGAGGATGTGCTTGGGCGGCAGCAGCGAGCCCGCTTCCTTGGCGACGCGCTTCGCCGCGCCAAAGGCCGTGTAGGCGGCGTTGGATTTCGGGGCGGTGGCGACATAGATCACGGCCTGCGCAATCGCGAGCTCGCCTTCGGGAGAGCCAAGGAAGTCATAGGCATCCTTGGCGGCATTGGCGATGACCAGCGCCTGCGGATCGGCAAGACCAATGTCCTCGACCGCCATGCGCACCACCCGCCGCGCCAGGAACAGCGGATCCTCGCCGGCATCCAGCATGCGCGCGAAGTAATACAGCGCGGCATCGGGATCGGAGCCGCGCACCGCCTTGTGCAGGGCCGAGATCAGGTTGTAGTGGCCGTCGGCGGACTTGTCGTAGATTGGCGCACGGCGCTGCAGGATGTCCTGCAGCTGCACCGCGTTGAAAATCTCGCCGGGACGCGCCGCGCGCCAGACCTCTTCGGCTAGCGTCAGCGAGGCGCGGCCGTCGCCATCGGCCATGCGCACCAGCACCGCGCGCGCCTCCGCGTCCAGCGGCAGCGTCTTGCCTTCAACCTCTTCGGCATGGCGGAACAGCTTTTCGATGGCGGCCGCATCGAGCGAGTGAAACACCAGCACCCGGGCGCGCGACAGCAGCGCCGCGTTGAGCTCGAAGGACGGGTTTTCGGTGGTGGCGCCGACCAGCACAACGGTGCCGTCCTCCATCACCGGCAGGAAGGAATCCTGCTGCGCGCGGTTGAACCTATGCACCTCGTCGACAAAGAGCAGCGTGCCCTTGCCCATCTCGCGACGGGCGCGCGCCGCGTCGAACGCCTTCTTCAGGTCGGCGACGCCGGAGAACACCGCCGAGATCTGCTCGAAATGCAGCTCGGTGGCATCGGCCAGGAGCCGCGCCACGGTGGTCTTGCCGGTGCCCGGGGGCCCCCAGAAGATCAGCGAGCCCAGCGTGCGCGTCGCCAGCATCCGCGTCAGCGCGCCGTCTGGGCCGAGAATATGGTCCTGGCCGACGACGTCGGACAATTGGCGCGGACGCAGGCGGTCTGGCAGCGGATGCGGCGCGTCCCGCTCGAGGCCCGCAGCCGCAAACAGCGATGCGCTGCCCTCGCTACCGCGTGGTCGTTTCGGGCTCATCCGCCCAGCGTGACGTTGATCTGCTGGCCGCCCCTGAGCAGCGTGATGCGCCACAGCCGCGCCTGCTCGCGCGACACCTTGTCGAGGTCGCCGGTCCTGGAGATCTTCTTGTTGTTCACGGCCAGGATGATGTCGCCTTTCTGGAAGCCGACATTGGCGGCCGTGGAATCGTCGGGAAGTTCGGTCACGACCACGCCCTCGGTATCGGCATCGAGATGCAGTTCGTCGGCGACCGCCGGCGAGATGTTCGCAACGGTTGCGCCCTGGAACGGCGAGCGGCCGGCGAGCGTGATCTCGTCGCGGTCGCGGTCGGGCGCGGTCTCCAACGCAACCGAAACCTTCAGCGACCTGCCGCCGCGGATGACGTCGATCTGCGACGTGCCGCCCAGCGGGTGGGTCGCAAAGCGATAGTCGAAGGCGTTGGGATCGTCGATCGTCTGGCCGTCGACGGCGGTGATGAGGTCGGAGGCCTTGAGGCCCGCGCGCGCCGCCGGACTGCCCGGCACGACGCTCGCGACCAGCGCGCCGGTCGGCGTCTTCAGCCCGAGGCTGTCGGCGATGTCGGGAGTCACGCTCTGCAGCTTCGCCCCCAGCCACGGCCGCTTCACCGACTTGAAACCGCTCTTGGCGGAGGCGACGACGATGCGCACCATGTTGGCCGGGATCGCAAAGCCGATGCCCTGCGAGCCGCCCGAGCGCGAGTAGATCGCGGTGTTGATGCCGGCGAGCTTGCCGGTCATGTCGACCAGCGCGCCGCCGGAATTGCCCGGATTGATCGCTGCATCGGTCTGGATGAAGAACTGATAGTCGGTGATGCCGACCTGGGTGCGCGCGAGCGCCGAGATGATGCCGTGGGTCACGGTCTGGCCCACGCCGAAGGGATTGCCGATCGCCAGCACGACGTCGCCGACCATCAATTCATCCGAATTGGCGAAGTCGAGCGTCGGGAATTTCTCGTGGGCGTCCTTCAGCCGCAGCACCGCGAGATCGGAGCGCGAATCCTTCAGCACGATCTCCGCCTCGAATTCGCGCTTGTCCGACAGCGAGACCTTCACCTGGTCGGCGCCATCGATGACATGGACGTTGGTGACGACGAGGCCGGACGGATCGACCATCACGCCCGAGCCGAGCGAACGCTGCATCTGCTCCTGCTGTCCGCCGGGAACGCCGAAGAAGCGGCGGAAGATCGGATCGTCCAGGAACGGGTTGTGGTTCTGCACCATCTTGGCCGCATAGACGTTCACCACCGCCGGCTGCACGCGCTGCACGATCGGCGCGTAGGACAGCCTGAGTTCGGCGGCCGAGGCCGGCACGCGGCGGTCCTGCGCAAGCGACGGCGTGGCGAGCAGCGCCGAGACCAGAAGCGCGGCGGCGAGACGGATGAGTGTCATACGGAAAATCCTGGAATTCGTAGGGCCTGATATAGCGAGGCAATCGGTCATGGGAAGGACGGGGTTCAAGCCGCGTGCTCTTCGGCGACGGCATCCGGCGCCGGCGCGCAGGATAGCCGCTCCTGATGCCGTTCGCCCCACGCCTTTAGTGTATCGATCACGGGGCGCAAGCTCTCGCCGATCTCGGAGAGGCAATACTCGACCCGCGGCGGCACCTCGGCATAGACCTTGCGGATGATCAGCCGGTCGTCCTCCAGTGCCCGCAGCTGCTTGGTGAGCATCCGCTGGGTAATGCCGGGCATCCGCCGGCGCAATTCGCCAAAGCGCTGGGTGCCCTGTTGCAGGTGGAACAGGATGACGCCCTTCCACTTGCCGTCGATCAGGTCGAGCGTCGCCTCGACCGCGCAGCCGGGCCGATGGGAAAAATTCCGTCGTTTCATGGGGATCGTCCAATAGTATCCGAACGGGGACTATATCCCCGAATTTACAGTACTTGCCAAGTCGGTTCCATCAGGACAGTTAGGCGTCAGCTGTCAGCTTTAAAGGAGACCCGCGATGAAGGCCGTCGGATACAGGAAATCCCTCCCCATTGACGCCGCAGACGCCCTGATCGATTTCGAGGCCGAAAAGCCCGCGCCCACCGGCCGCGACATCCGCGTCGCGGTGAAGGCGATCTCGGCCAACCCGGTCGACTACAAGGTGCGCAAGCGCGCCGAGCCGCCGGAGGGCCAGGTGAAGATTCTGGGCTACGACGCGGCCGGAATTGTGGACGCGGTCGGCCCCGAGGTGACCCTGTTCAAGCCGGGCGACGAGGTCTTCTACGCCGGCTCGATCCAGCGCCAGGGTACCAATTCCGAGTTCCATCTGGTCGATGAGCGGATCGTCGGCAGGAAGCCGATCAGCCTGTCCTTTGCGCAGGCCGCCGCCCTGCCCCTGACATCGATCACGGCCTGGGAGCTGCTGTTCGACCGGCTGGGCGCCGTGCCCGGCAAGAGCCTGGACGCGCGCACGCTGCTGATCACGGGCGGCGCCGGCGGCGTCGGCTCGATCCTGATCCAGCTTGCGCGCCGGCTGACCGGCCTCACGGTGATCGCGACCGCAACGCGGCCGGAATCGCAAAAATGGTGCCTCGAGCTCGGCGCGCATGCGGTGATCGATCATGCCAGGCCGATGAAGGAGCAGATCGAGAAACTGAAGCTGCCGCCGGTTGCGCTGGTGGCAAGCCTCACCTTCACCGACCAGCACTACAAGGCCATCGCCGAATTCATGGCCCCTCAAGGAAAGTTCGGCCTGATCGACGATCCCGCCGAGTTCACCGTTGGCGTGTTCAAGGGCAAGGCGATCTCGGTGCATTGGGAATCGATGTTCACCCGCTCCTCGTTCCAGACGCCGGACATGATCGCGCAGCATTACCTGCTCAACGACGTCGCCGATCTCATCGACAAGGGCGTCCTGCGCACCACGCTCGACCAGAGCTTCGGCACCATCAACGCCGCCAATTTGAAGCGCGCCCATGCGCTCTTGGAGAGCGGTAAGTCGCGCGGCAAGATCGTGCTGGAGGGGTGGTAGGTCGAAGGACCTGTAGGGTGGGCAAAGCGAAGCGTGCCCACCCTTTCAGAACGAAACCGAGCGCTTGATGGTGGGCACGCTTCGCTTTGCCCACCCTACGTCTTCGCTAAGTCTTGTCGCGGGGGGCCTCGGCCCGCTCGACAAAGCCCTTGGCCAGCGCGTGGTAGACGCCCTCCTCGCAGACCAGCTTCGACGTCGCATGCGCGATCAGAGCCGCGGCCATCACCGGCACCACCATGGCGTGGTTGTCGGTCATCTCGGTGACAATTACGAAGGCCGTGATCGGCGCCTGCACCACGCCGGCGAAATAGGAGACCATGCCGAGCAGCATGATCGCGGCGATCGGCGCGCCATGAAACAGCGTCGCGACATTGCTGCCGATGCCGGCGCCGATGGCGAGCGATGGCGCGAAGATGCCGCCGGGAATGCCGCTGATCGCGGCGAAGGTCGTCGCCAGGAATTTCAGCAGACCAAAATCCGCGGGCAATGGCGAACCGCTCTCCAGCGCCGCCTTCACCTGCGCATAGCCCGTGCCGTAGATGGTGTCGCCGGAGATCAGGCCACAGATCGCGACCGCCAGCCCGCAGACCAACGCAAACACCAGCGAATAACGCTTGATCGCGCGCCCAACCCCGTTCGGCAGGCCACGCGCCATGGTGATGAGGATGCGGCTGAACAGGCCGCCGGCGAGGCCACCGGCGACGCCGCAGACGGGAATCGCAAGCCAGTCGATGCCGTTGCGCAGCGCAGCCGCGCTCGAGCCGAAATAGGTGTAGTTGCCCATCAGCGCGATCGAGGTGAGGCCCGCCGCGATCACGGCGGCAATGATCAGGCTCGAGGTGCGGGTCTCGAAGGCGCGGCTCATCTCCTCGATGCCGAACACGATGCCGGCGAGTGGCGTATTGAAGGCAGCCGCAACGCCGGCTGCGGCGCCGGCCAGGATGAGCCCGGGCTGGCGTCGCGGCGAGAACCGGCCGAGCGCGAACATGATGGAGGCGCCGACCTGCACGGTGGGCCCTTCCCGCCCGACGGAGGCGCCGCATAACAGGCCGAACAGCGTGAGGATGATCTTGCCGATTGCGATGCGAAGCGAGACCAGGCTCTTGCGCGCCACCTGATCGGTCAGGTGCCGCGCCGCAATCGCCTGCGGGATGCCGCTGCCCTGGCTGTTCGGGAAATAGCGGTTGGTCAGGAATACCGCCGCCGCAAAGCCGACCGGCGTGATGATGAGCGCCGCATAGCGCGATTTCGACAACAGGAAAGAGAACGCAAGCTGTGCCTGATCGGCGAGCAGTGCGAGCGCCACGGCGGCGCCGCCGACCACGACGCCGCCGAGCAGGAAGATGGCGCGCCGCTGCAGGCGCGCGGAATGCAGCCTCAGACGTCGTTTCGAGCGGGGCGAGAGCGGTGGGATCATCCGCCGAGATTGCCGATCACAGCGGATGTTGCAAGCCCTTTGCGCAAGGCTCCCCAGCGCCGCCCGCGAGCCTACTTTCCCTCGGCCGCGGCCTGGATCGCCTTCCAGTCGAACTTCCCTGCGAGCGCCAACGCCTCGTCCTCGCCGATACCGTTATAGCTGAAGCTGAAAACCGCTTCCTTGCCGAGCGCGACCACGAGCGCGCCGGTCTTCTGTGGCGTGTTGTAGGTCTTGAGCACCGACATGCCATGCATGGTCGATGTGATCATGTGACTATCGGCCGTCTGCAGATTCATTCCGGACTGAATCGGCGCCAGCGCGCCGGCGGCGGCCTGCCCCATCATGACGCTCGCACGGACCTGCGCCGGGCCGCGCTGATACTCCCGCTGCGCAGTGGTCATGCTGATATTGGACATGGCCGCGGACATGCCGTCCGGCTTCTTGCCCTGCCATCCATCGAGATCGACGAACAGCGGCAGAAAGCGCTGGAACGGTTGGTCAGCATGGGCCGCCGATAACGGCCACAAAACCGACAGCAGCATCAGAACAGTGGCGATGGCTCGCCGCGACTGGATCATTGCTTTCCCCCATGCGCCCGGCACCCACCATAGCAATCGATCGCCTCGCGGGAAAGCGCCGGGCGGCGCTTCCGATTGCGTCGGGCGGGGAATTAGCCCGCCCGACGGTCAACCGCAGCCTTGCACAACCGGCCGGTCAGAAGTTGCGCTGGACGCGCACTTGGCCGGCCACCGTGTTCTGGTCCTTGAACTCGTACAGCGCCGTCGGCTGCGGAGCGGTCGGCGTGAACACCGAGCTGCCGGACATATGCTGGTACAGATGAAACCAGTCCACCTCGGCCGAGAACGTCAGGTTCTTGACCGGCGTCCACCGGGTCAGGAGGCCGATCTGCGATGCCTCGTAATTGGGGTTGCAGGTATAGGCGCCGGTCGTATTTCCGGCCAAAGCCTGGCCGGGATGACTGACGGCAAACGCCGCACAATAGGCGCCGATCGCCGATGACAGCCCGACGCCGGTCAGGTTGTCGTTGGTCGAGCCGTCGTAGCGGACCTGGGCGTAGGCGCCGAACAGGCTGGTCGACCAATAGGGATCCCAGTTGTGATTGAAGGCGCCGCGAACGCCCCAGGACGTCGTCAAATGAATGCGGCCATCGCCGCCCGACGCCGTCGGCAGCCAGACGCCATCGGACGTCGCGCCGAAGCCGACGCTCTGATAGGCGGAGCCGGAGCCGCCGAACATCGCAAAGCTCGGCGACGTCGCCGACGTCGAGATCACATATTTGGTCGCGCCCTTCGCGTAGCTCGCATCGAGCTTGATGTCATCGCCCGCGCCGGTCGGAATGTTCTTGATCTGCAGCGCGACCATGCCCGCGCCGCCCCACTTGGTGTCGGGATGGCCGGAGAGAACCGAGTCGGTCGTGGCGGTCGGACCCGCGACCGGAGCGCCGCCGGCGCCCAGCGTGTTGTAGGAGCCGCTGACCGCATGTGCGGCGCCCGAGAACTGCAGCAAGCCCCAGGCCTGATCGATCCGGATGTTGCCGGCGAAGTCGGGCGCGGTCCACCCGCCATAGGCATTCGTGCCTGTTCCCGCGGCGCCGACACCCAGCGCCAGATTGTAGACCGGCGTGCGGGTCCACACCGTCGGATCGACGGCGCCGACGGTCACCGACACGCCGTTGCCCAGCTGCGCGGTATATTGAATGTTGTTGATGCCGGCATTGTCGTCGCTCTCGCCGCCGATCAGGAACGAATTGATGTTGCCCGGGAAGCCCTGCCAGGGCGACGCGTAGGGCGAAGCCGATTTGCCGAACGTAAAGCCGGCGAACTGGATGAAAACATATTCGACCGCGACGTAACCGCCGCCGACGCCGTTGAGGAACGAACCGCTCAAGCCGCCGAGCGTGCTCGGCGCAGCACCAACCGTCGAAGGGTTGGACGAGCCGAAATTGTTGAACTGGAAATCGCCCTGCGCGTAGGTGCGAACGACGCCGTATTCGGTGCCGGTGCGGGTATCGACCTGCAGCGCAAAGCGCGAGCGCGAGACGAAATAGTCGGCGAAGCGGTTCCCCTGACCGGAGTCGCCGCTCCAGGCCGGTTGCCCATGCGAGCCGCCGCCGTTGATGGTGGTATCGACGCGCAGATAGCCGCCGATCTTGATGCAGGTGTCGGTTCCCGGGATGTACCAGAAGCCCGCGCCGTACAGGCTGCAGGCCCTGACATACTCGACGGCCTTGGCCTTGAGCGGAAGATCCGCCGCCTGAGCCGATTGAAATACCAGCCCCCCGGCCAGCAAGCCGAGCACGGCCTGTCGGTGACACAACATAGAAAACCTCTCGCGCTGTTTGGTGCCGCGACTCTCGGCCTGGATTATGCAGCTAGTATTACACGGCCCGCTTCCGCTGGAGGCGCCTGGCGAAAGGCGATTGAATTCGCCGAGAGTGTGCTCTTGGCGCAACTTCATCGGCGCAATCGTTCACGGCCGCGCGATTTTTCCGATGCCGCTGTTGAACGGTCGTTGACCTCGATGCGTCAAACGATCACGCGCTCGTGGAACCGGGCGACCTCGTTTCATCGGAGGCACGGTTTGGCCGCCTCTCTTTCGCCCGCGAATATCTGACATGACGTTTCTCGGACCGATCACCCGCCGCACGGCGGCGATCCTGCTCACAGGCTGGCTGCTCGACGAGGCCGTAACCGCGCGCGAAATTTCGGCCGCGACGCCGACGGACATTTTGAGCAGAATCTACCGCGAGGCCTTGAACGGTGCGACCTCGGATTGGCTGGCGCCCGCGCGCCGCAGCCAATTTCTGTCACGATCGCTGCTTGCACTGTGGGCCAAATGCGATGCCAAGAAGCCACCGGACGGCGACGTCGGCCCGATCGATTTCGATCTCACCACCGATACCAATGCGCTTGAAGTCACGAGCTTCCGCATCAAGTCCGAGAAGGAGACCGCAACGGCAGCGACGCTTTCAGTGTCGCTCGCCTATCGAAAACCCTATGTCCGGCCCGACCCCGCGATCGTGATCTACGATTTCGTGCGCGAGGACGGACGCTGGCGCATTGACGAGATCAGGACCAGGCGGTGGTCGGTGCGAGACCTGCTGCGGCACTGGCTGGACGACAGCTGACGCGCGAACGGCGATCAGGCCGCCGTCGCGCTTTCCGCGTCCCGGTTCAGCCGATGGTGTTGACGATGCCGCCCTCGACCTTCAGCGCCGCGCCGTTGGTCGCGGACGCCTCCTTCGAGGCGGCATAGACCACCATGTTGGCGATCTCGTCGACGCTGGCAAAGCGCTGCAGCAGCGAATCGGGACGATGCTGCTTGACGAAATTGGTCGCCGCCTCCTCCAGCGATTGGCCGTTCTGGCGTGCCATATCCTTTACGAAGGTCTCGACGCCCTCCGACATCGTCGGCCCCGGCAGCACCGAATTGACCGTGACCGCCGTTCCGCGCGTCAGCTTGGCAAGCCCGCGCGCGATCGCAAGCTGCGCCGTCTTGGTCATGCCGTAATGGATCATCTCGGTCGGGATATTCAGTCCGGACTCCGAGGAGATGAAGATGATGCGGCCCCAATTGCGCTTGAGCATGCCGGAGAGATAGGCGCGCGACAGCCGCACGCCCGACATCACGTTGACGTCGAAGAAGCGGGTCCAGTCCGCGTCGGGAATCTTGAAGAAATCCTTCGGCTCGAAGATGCCGGCATTGTTGATGAGGATATCGACATCGGGCAGCGCCCTGGTGAGCGCGTCGCAGCCCTCGGCAGTCGAGACGTCGGCGGCAATGCCGCGGACCTTCGCGCCGGACACCGCCTGCCTCAGCCTGGCCACGGCGGCATCGACCTTGTCCTGGCCGCGCCCGTTGATGACGACCTCGGCGCCGGATGCGGCGAGCCCCTTGGCGATGGCGTAGCCGATGCCGGCGGTCGAGCCGGTGACGAGGGCGGTCTTGCCTGTGAGCTCGATATTCATGCGTGGTCTCCGTTTCGTTGGTTTGGCGGAGATATTGACAGAGGCGCCCGTGGCCGCAATCGGCCATGTTTCACTTTCGGGCTATCGCCGCCTGCTCGTGATCATGGCGAACCACCCATTCCGCCGTCAGGGTCCGGCTTGACCGGACGATCCAGTATCCGGAGGCGCCGGAGCTCTTGCCGAGAAGCCTCTGGAATAATGGATGCCCCGCCTGCGCGGGGGCATGACAACGGAGAGGGTATTGGAAAACAAAAAAGCGGCGCTTGCGGCGCCGCTTTTGAAACTCTGAACCCGGGAGCGTCGGCTTACGCCGCTTCGGCTTCCTTCGCCTCGACCGGACCGGAATCCTGGCCCTTGGCATCGACATCGCGGTCGACGAACTCGATCACGGCCATGGCGGCGTTGTCGCCGTAGCGGAAGCCGGCCTTGATGATGCGGGTGTAGCCGCCCTGGCGGTCCTTGTAGCGGGGCGCGAGCACGTCGAACAGCTTCTTGACCTGATCGATGTCGCGCATCTCGCTGATCGCCTGGCGGCGCGCGGCGAGGCCGCCCTTCTTGCCGAGCGTCACCAGCTTCTCCACGATCGGCCGCAGCTCCTTGGCCTTGGGCAGCGTGGTGACGATCTGCTCGTGCTTGATCAGCGCGGCGCACATGTTGGCGAACATCGCGCGGCGATGCTCGTGGGTGCGGTTGAGCTTCCGATGAACCTTGCCGTGACGC
>DATGMN010000020.1:0-530432 GCA_035293585.1 Bradyrhizobium sp.
CAGACCGGTCCGACCCCACTATAAACCGCCCGCTCGGTGGCCCCTGCTCGTCTGATAAGGGCGCCTCAAGAGACGCCCAGGTAGCTCAGTTGGTAGAGCATGCGACTGAAAATCGCAGTGTCGGTGGTTCGATTCCGCCCCTGGGCACCAACGCTCTCACCGACATCTTATCGGGGTGGGAGCAGGTCTTTGGCCTTGTTACGCTCTAGCCGCGCGCCGACCAGTGCAGAATTCGCATCCGGCCAAACTTTGTATCAGTTCCCCCTTTTCGTCGCCGTCTGCAACGTTCGAGCAATCTCAACCATTGTCGCTTGGCAGAGGCGCAACGTTTCGGGATCGTTCCGCGCGGACCACACATAGTGGCACCAAGTACGCGAAGTACGCGCTCTTTCGACTTCGATTGCGGAGTCCTTAGAAAACAACGCTGCAATACGGTCCACTCTCCTTACGCACTCCAGGCATGGCGTGGGACGTCCTATTGCCGAAAAGGCAACGCGGCGCCAAGCCTCAGCTCCGCCTCGTTTGCGCCCTCAAGGTGAACCTCGGCAAGTCCGGCGCCGACCAAAGGTCGCGCAAAGGAACCCTCAATGGCAATTCTGCTCCCGGCCCTCGCCGCACTCCCCCGCTATTTTGCCGATGCCGACCGTGTAATGGCGATTCGCGGCGGGATTGACCCGCATAACGCGCGCGTTCTCGTCGTCGAGGGCGATCTGACAATCGATCGGGCCGGCCTGATCCGGACCGATCAGCTCGCGCCGGAGATAACAACGAGGCTCGGCAAGGACCAAATACTGGTTGCCATCGTGATCATGGGCAACCTGATCGCGCCCGACGCCGTGCTCATGGAGCCGGATTACGACTGGTCGCCGCGCTTCTGGGTCCGCGGAAGCGTGCAGGTCAAAAGCCTCTGCCTGGGCGGCAGCGTATCGCTGATCGAGGGCGATCTCACGGTGAGTGACATGCTGTTCGGCTTCTACAATCACGGCCGGCTGCATGTCGCGGGACGCACGCAGGCACATGTCATCCTGGCGGCGGACTACGCGTTTCACTTCGGCGGCCATGTGAGTGCCGACTATACGCTCGCCGACCGCGCGCGCATGAACATCAAAGCCAAGTATGACCGTAAGCAGTTCGATCTCGTGCTCGAAGCCGAGGTCATCGACGACGAGAACAACCTCAAGGACGGCGAGATCATCCGCTGGCTAGAGCGGGGCAAGTCGATCCTTCGGCCCGCCGGCGCGATCGGCAAAAAGCCAAAACCCGCGCTGAGCCGCGCTGGCAATGAGCGCCTCGCCGCGATCCTCGCGCGCGCCGAGGCAGGCGAGGCAATCTTCGACATCGACCTCGCGAAATGCGAGCTGCGCTTCGTTCCGGAGGAGATCCGGCAGTTCAAGGGCCTGCGCAGGCTGCGCCTGTCCTGCAACGCCGTGAAGAAGCTGCCCGACTGGATCGGCGACTTCGCCGACCTCAGAGTGCTCGAAGCCGCGGATTGCGGGTTGAAGAAGATCCCCGACAGCATCGCACAATTGCGGAAGCTCGCCAGGCTTTGCGTCGAGCAAAACGACCTGACCGCGCTGCCGGGCGGGTTTGCGGCGCTCGAACACCTGCGCGTCGGCGGCTCCTACGAAGACCGGAGCGTTGACTTCGTCGCCAACCTCGACCTTGGGCCGTTCCCGGCCTTGCGCTACGCCGAACTGAAATATGCGCACTCGCCGACGCTGACCTATTCGCACCGCGCCGACCAATGGAACGCGCCCGCGCTCGAATATCTCGACCTCGACTGCAAGCTGCACGGATTGCCCGGCAACCTGTTCAAGGCGAAACGCCTCAGGGGCCTCGCCATCACGCTGACGCCGGACAACATCGACGCGGCACTGGACCTGGCGGTACGCCTGCCCGACCTGGAAGTGCTGTCGCTCGGCTACGAGAACGTGCCCGGGGTTCAGTTGCAGGCAATTGCCTCGACGATGCCCGATGTGCTGGTCCGTGCGCGCTACTGCCCGGATTTCCGCGTCGAGATGGAACACCCGCTCTACAGGCTCAACAGCGCGCTCGGCTCGGCGGTCTACTCACGCAGGATCGACGAGGCGATGCCGATGGCCGAGCAACTGCTCGCGCAGCTCGACTTGTCCAAGAAGCCGCACTACGAGGCCGATTTCATCGAGACCGCGCTGCGCAATTGCATCGATGCGTTCACGTTCGATGCCGCACGGGCGAGCGACGTCGAAAAGCCGGCGAAAGCGATGCGCGCCGCCGCGCTTGCCGACCGCATCATGGCATTCCTTCCGAAGACCGGCGCACTCTGCTGGCTGCTGCAACAGCGCGATCTCGGGCTCTTGCGGATGGCCTGTCTGCTCGCGCAGGCGAACCAATATCGCTATCGGGCAGAGCCCCGTGCGGCCCAGGCGCTGATCGATACCGCGCAGGCCGAGGTCGATGCCTTCATGGACAAGGGCAACGCTTGGTTCATGCAGCGCGCGGGCTGGCGGGCCAAGATATCGGCGAAATAGCGACATATTCAGCACGCGCCAGTAAGCGTTCTTTTGGTGAGTTTATGGCGAGTTTGCCTTTGCGCAGACACGAGCCGATCTCGAACGGAAACATTCTGCGCCCGGGACCGAGCGTTGCTCCGTTCAATCCTCGGGTGTCGAGAGGTGGATCGTGACTGAACACGTATTGCAATTGGACGAGCGCAGCAGCGCGACAGGGCTCGAGGAGAGGCAGGCCTTCGGCGCGCTGTCCCGGCTGGTGAGGGACATGGAGGACGGCCTGGATCATCCGGAGCTCTGGCTGCTCCTCAGGATGGTGGTCGAGGAGGGCGACGGTGCCGACCTCCTCGCTGTCCTGGGCGCGTTGCGCCCGCTTCAGCAGCCGGAGGTGGTCAAGGTCTTCGATATCCTCGAAGCCTTCATCGAAGGCATCGCAGGGCCGCGCGAGGCGGGCATCGCAAAGCTGCAACAGCTTCAGGCGCAGCATCGCCAGTGCCCGCAGGTGGCCGGCGCGCTCGCTTACCTGACGCATGACGGACGGCCGCCCGAAATCAACATCCAGGTCGTCCCGATCGGGCCGGCACGGACTCCGCCGGGCGGAATGAACTTTCCCAAGCCCCGCGGGGAAAGCTTCGACATTCTGGAAGTCGCCTGCTTCAGGGCCGCTCTCGACAGCGCAGACCACTATGAGAAGCATTTTCTGACATGCCCGGCGTTCGACGGCGATCTGGCGTTGCTTTCGAAAGCCCTTGACCTGGCCGAGCCGAACGGCCTGTTCCTAGAATTCGGGGTGGCTTCGGGCCGCACCATCAACCACATGGCTCTGAACACACCGCAGGCTCACTTCTACGGCTTCGACTCGTTCGACGGGCTGCCCGAGGCGTGGCGCAGCGGATTCGACAAGGGCGCATTCGCGCAGGCGCGCCTGCCGGCCGTTCCGCCCAACGTGACGCTGATCAAGGGCTGGTTCGACGAGACGCTGCCGGCGTTCCTGCATGACCGGCCAGGCGTGCCGCTCTCGCTGCTTCACATCGATTGCGACCTCTATTCGTCGACCAGGACGATCTTTGCCAATCTGAGGGATCGGATCGTGCCGGGCACCGTCATCGTGTTCGACGAGTATTGGAACTATCCGGGTTGGCGCGATCACGAGTTCAAGGCCTTTGAGGAGCTGCTCGCCGAAACCGGCATTCGCGCCAGGCCGTTCGGCTTTGTGCCGAGCCATCAGCAGGCGGGCTTCGTGATCTCCAGGCCGGACTGAGCCTCCCGGATCGTTTTCACTGGACGCGCCGGCCGCCGCTCAGGGCGGAGCGGCCGGACTGCGCCGCCGATCAAGCGCAGCTCCCGCTTCCTCGCGATCCCGACTTTGAACCAGATTAACGCTGCGCCCGACAGAGACGGGTCGCCGCCGGATGGCGTGGCGGCTGGGCGCTGGTTCGATGGGGATCCCGGGATTGCATTGAGCACGCAGGACATCCGGCTTTTCTGCCTCGGCATCGCCGCCGCGGCGTGCCTGCTGGCGGCTCCGGCGCGAGCCGCCAATGTCGACACCGCAGGCGTCACGGCGTGCAGCCTGTCCGGCTGGTCCAACGATCCCGATCCTGCCGGGCTCAACATCCGCCTCGCGCCCCGCGCGGATGCGGAGATCATCGGCAAGGTGCCGCCGGCGCGCGCGCAAGCCGGCGACAGCTATGCAGCCGAGTTCGAGATCATCGGCAGCCGCAACGGCTGGTTCCTGGTGCGCGGCGTGAAGTTTGCCGATTACGGCAGCGGCAAGGGCGACAAGGCGGTGATTGCCGGGCCCGGCTGGGTCTTTGCCGACAAGGTCCGCTTCATGATCAACCGCGCCGAGGTGCGCAGCGCGCCAGCCGCCGAGGCGCCGGTGCTGGCGAGGCTGCGCAGCGCCGACGGCAGTGCGGGTCCCGACAGCGCGTTCATCGACCATGTCTACAGCTGCTCCGGCGCCTTCGCCGAAGCCGCGGTGCGTATGGAGGGCAAACCGGCGGTGCGCGGCTGGGTCACCGGCATCTGCAGCAATCAGGTCACGACATGCCCGTGATGCCGGATGGGCCGATGCGGATGAGACTGACGATGATGGCCGCGGCCGGCATCGCCGCGGCGTCGAGCCTGCTCACGGCCGGTCCTGCCGAGGCCATCGACTGCCGGGCCGCCGCGACCCGGCCGGAGAAGGCGATCTGCGCCGATCCGGCCGCGAAATCGGCCGACGAGCGGATGGCGGACGCCTTTGCCGCCCTGCGAAGCCAGATCCCGGAGGCCGAGCGCGACGCGCTGACCACCGATCAGCGGCACTGGATCACCACGCGTAACGACAGCTGCAGCTATGACCCCGACGGCAAGGCGCTTGCCGGCGCCGCGCTGTCGGCCTGTCTGGGAAGACAGAGCGAGCAGCGCCGGCTGTTTTTGTCCGGCATGCCTGCCGACGGTCCGGGGCTCGCCGCAGCGATCCGGCCGTTCTTCATCAAGGGCAGGGATGGCCGCGTCGTTTCGGGGCTGCGGTTCACGGCGCCCCAATCGGCCGGCGAGCGGCTGTTCAACGATGCGGTCGATCGCCGGTTGAAGGATGTCAATGTCGCCCAGGGCCGCGACGGCGAAGCAACCGACGACTTCGCCATGACGCTGCACTATGCCTCGCCCGCCCTGATCTCGGCCGAGGTCGTGATCTCATATCCGTCCAGCGCGCATCCGGTTGATCATCACGACAACATCAATATCGACCTCGCCGCCGGCAAGCCGCTCGGTTTCGACGTCGTCTTCCGCCACGATGCGCCCGATGCGCTGATGGCGAGATGCCGGCCGCAGCTCGACGACTTCATCGGCGACGCCGCCAGGGCCGATCTCGACGACAACGACATGCGCGAAAGCATCATGAAGGACCGCGAGAAGCTGGTCCGCACCTCCATCGCCGACGTCAGCCGCTGGAGCCTCGGCAGCCGCGAGCTGACGCTGACCGTCGACGACGAGGCTCAATCCCGCATCACCAGCATCTGCCGTCTGGAGACGACGCAGGTGAAGCCGTTGATGCAGCCGCGCTTCGAGCTCGCGCGGTGAGCCCGGAGCTGCGGTCGCGAACATGCCCTAGAGCATGTCCGGTTCTGATTGAAATAGAACCGGGCTCCAGCTTTTTGTTTTGACGCTTTTTCTTCACGCGAACCGGTATCCACTTCGCTTGAAAACGCTCTAGCGGCCGGCGCTCTGCCCGCCGTCGACATGCAGGATCTCGCCGGTGACGAAGGCCGCACCCTCGAGATACAGCACGGCATCGACGATGTCGCGCATCTCGCCCATTCGTCCGACCGGATGCAGCCTGGCCAGGAATTCATGCGTTTCCGGCCCATGCATCGGCGTCTTGATCACGCCGGGTGATACCGCGTTGACGCGGATTCCCTTGGCCGCGTACTCGATGGCGAGCGATTTCGTCGCCGCATTCAATCCGCCCTTGGTCAGCGACGCCAGCACCGACGGCACGCTGCTGCTGGCGTGATCGACCAGGCTGGTGGTGATCTGCACGATGTGCCCCGATCCCTGCTTCAGCATCTCCCTGGCCGCACGCTGCGTGATGTGGAAAAAGCCGCCGAGATTGGTGCCCAGCATCCTCGCATAATCCTCCTCCGTATAGTCGGTGAACGGCTTGGCCACGAAGATGCCGGCATTGTTGACGAGCGTATCGATGCGGCCGAAGCGTTCGAGCGCCTGCGATACGATCTGCCGCGCGGTCCCGGGATTGGCGATGTCGCCGGCAACGGCGAGGACGTCCGGATCGGAGGATGGCTTGATCGAGCGGGAGCTCGCGACGACGCGGAAATTGCGCTCCCGATATCCCCTGACCAGGGCCTCGCCGATGCCTTGCGACGCGCCGGTGATGATTGCGACCTTCTGCTCTGCGCCCATGATGGGCCTCCATGATCTCCAACGAAGCGGCGGTGTTGCCGCTGCGTGACGCGGTGAAAGGTAGGCCGCGCGGGCGATCCGGCGAATATGCGCTATTCGGCAGACACTCTTCCGCGCCGCGAACGAATGCGATCGGCGCTGCCCTTGGCCTCGCGCGACAATTGCTCGAAATAGCGCTTGAGCCGCGGCACCGCGTAATCGACGAAGGCACGCACTTTCGGCACCGACAGGCGCCCCTGCGGTGCGAGCAGGTGAACGGGCAAGGGCGGGTGCTCGTCCTTGTCGAGCAGGATCTGCAGTCGCCCGTCCCGGATCTCGTCGGCGATGTGATAGGAGAACAGCCGGGTGACGCCGTTGCCTTCCGCGGCGGACGCCACCGCGGCGCGAACCGTGTTGACCGTGAGCCTCGGCGTGAACTGCACCGTCCGCGGCACCGAGGAGTTCTTCAGCGGCGGGAAGCTCCAGGAGTCCTGGCCGAAATGCGTCATCGAGACGATCTGGTGCCTGGCGAGATCGGCCGGCTCATTGATCGCAGGATGCCGGGCGAGATAGGCGGGCGATGCCGTGACCACGCGACGGACCTCGCCGAGGCGGATTGCAACGGAGCTCGAATCCGCAAGATGCGCGATCCGCAGCGCGACGTCGACGCCTTCGTCGATCAGGTTGACCTGGCGGTCGATGAGCAGCAGCCGGACCGACACCGTCGGGTGTTCGTTCATGAAGGCGTCAACCATCGGCCGCACCACGTCTTCCCCGGTGATGATCGGCGCGGTCAGCGTCAAGGTCCCACGCGGCGCGGCGCGCTCGCCGCCGGCCGCGATATCCGCCTCCTCGAGATCGGCCAGCACGCGCCGGCACGCCGCCACATAGCGCTCGCCCGCCTCGCTCAGTTTCAGGGTCCGTGTCGTTCGGTGCAGCAGCTCGGCCCCGACATGCGCCTCGAGAAAGGCAATGGCCCGGCTCACCGCCGCCGCCGACCGCCCAAGGCGGCGGCCCGCACCGGCGAGGCTGCCCTCGTCGACAGCCGAAACAAACACTTTCATCGCATCGATGCGGTCCACGGGAGCTTCCGGTGCAAGCCGACAAACATGACCGGGCCTGGCCGACGTCCCGTCATGATTTTCATAGTAATATGCGGCAGCATCGGTTCGTACGCAACGGAAGGGACGTCAGGACGAAGCCAAAGACAAAAAGGAGAAAGTGCGATGACCACGCAGATCAAATCGCCGGTCGCCATTGCGGCATCACAGCAAGTCTCTGACGTCATCAACCAGGACAGACGCAAACTCCTGACCACCGCAGCAGCCGGGATCGCCGCCGCCGGTGCTGCCAGCCTGTTTCCGGTGCGTCCGGCGCTCGCCGCCGGCAATGACGCGATCCGTCCATTCCATATCGATGTTCCCGAAGCGGACCTCGTCGATCTTCGCCGTCGCCTGGCGGCGACCCGGTGGCCCGACAAGGAGACCGTCGGCGACGACAGCCAGGGCGTGCCGCTGGCGATGCTGCAGGACCTCGTGCGCTACTGGCAGAACGAGTACGACTGGCGGAAGGTGGAAGCACGGCTCAATGCCCTGCCGCAGTTCATCACCGAGATCGATGGGCTCGACATCCATTTCATCCACGTCCGCGCCGAGCATGAAAACGCACTGCCGATGATCGTCACACATGGCTGGCCCGGCTCTATCATCGAGCAGCTCAAGATCATCGATCCCTTGACCAACCCCACCGCCCATGGCGGCAGCACAGACGACGCCTTTCATCTCGTGATTCCGTCGATGCCGGGCTACGGCTTCTCCGGCAAGCCCACGACCACCGGCTGGGATCCCCAGCGCATCGCCCGCGCCTGGGTCGAGCTGATGAAGCGCCTCGGCTACAGGAAGTTCGTGGCGCAGGGCGGCGACTGGGGCTCGCCGGTCACCAACGAAATGGCAAAACTGGGTGCGCCGGAATTGGTCGGCATCCATGTCAACCTGCCCGGCGTCGTTCCGCCCGAGATCTTCAAGGCGGTGGCGTCAGGCGATCCCGCACCGGCCAATCTGTCCGCGGAGGAGAAGCACGCCTTCGACCAGCTCAGGATCCAGTTCACCAAGCGGCGTGCCTATGCGCAGATCATGGGGACGCGGCCGCAGACGCTGGCGGCGCTGACTGATTCGCCGGCTGGCCTCGCCGCCTGGCTGCTCGACCACGGCGACGGCTATGCCCAGCCGGCCGCCGCAATAACCTCGGCGGTGCTCGGTCGCGACGTAAACGGCCACTCCGCAGGCGCGCTGACGCGCGACGACGTGCTCGACAACATCACCTTGTACTGGCTGACCAATACGGCGATTTCGTCGGCGCGGCTCTACTGGGAAAACAAGATCAACCTCTATCTGCCCGCCAATGTCTTGATTCCGGCGGCGGTGACCGCATTTCCCGGCGAGAGTTTTGTGGCGCCGAAGAGCTGGGCGGAGCAGGCCTATCCCAAGCTGATCTATTACCATCAGGCCGAGGCCGGCGGTCACTTTGCGGCGTGGGAGCAGCCGGACATCTTCAGCAGGGAGGTTCGCGACGCGTTCCGTCCGCTGCGCGCCTGATCGGACGACCTCGGCGCAGGTTGCGCGCCGATCCGCTCGCGGACGCACGCGCTGCCGAGAACAACCGTGTCATTTGCTCCGGCAAGATTGATGCCGTGGTCCGCACACCAGTCGCGCAGGGCCCGTTCAGTCTCCTTGGTCTCGAAATCGTACCATTGATCGAGAGCCTTCCTGCGCCTCTCGCCGCCTGTCGGGCGAATCAGAATCAAATGCGTCGTGGCTCCGGTGAGGCCGTAGATCCCGGGGCGTCGAGCAGGAAACGCGTGCGCGGTGAAGCGAATTTCTGCAACGGATTCAGCCTGATCGGACGTTCAAGACGGGCCCGGTAAAAATATCTTTGTTTCGCTTTTGTCGAAATCGTGCTTTCATCTCGACGTTCCGCGCCGGCAGGAGGGGCGTACGCGTCGTCACGAACGTGGGGCGGAATGCGGTGGACGCGAAGATGCCGAACGACGTGCGGCATCGATGCGGACGGCGAAATCGTGTGGTCCTGGCGCGCCCATGCCGCGCCAAGTCCGAGCGAAGCTGAAGAGCTTCGCGCGGGCGACGGTGGCAAACGCTGGTTCACCGAGGAGAGCGCGTATAAGCCGTAAACCACTGCGCAGGGAAGGCCGGTTGTCACCGCTGTACCCTGAGGTTTTCGCGCTCGCGCAATCCATTTCTGCGCGGGAGCCCCGGGTGCATGCGGCCACCCGGCCTTCCCTGCGCCCTCCGTCATCGCGAGGGACGAAGACGATGCAAGACTCGGGTGCGAACGCACCGCGAGAAGGAGAGCGTATGTTCTTGTCGCGCGTCATTGCGAGCGAAGCGAAACAATCCAGAGTCGCGTGCACGGCTCTGGATTGTTTCGTCCCGGAGCCTGTCATCGGGCCGCGCTTTGCGCGGACCCTTTGGCTCCTCGCAATGACGGTGGCGAGAGGATCGTCAGCTTCCGGCGGCCGCTGACGGCGGCAGAAATTGCCGGGCTGTCACGCCCCAGCCTGAATCATCACAGTCGTTCGTTTAACTGCAATCGGTAGCGAACGTCGTGCGAAGGGTGGCATCGTGGGGAAGACAGCAGCAGCGATGGATCGGATGCTATTGCAGGCGGTCCAGCACTATAACGCGGGCCGCTCGGCCGAGGCCGACGCGGTGTGCACGGACATCCTCGCCGAGGACCCCGATCACGTGACGGCGCTGCATCTGTCCGCCGTGATCGCCTTTGTCAGCGACCGTGCGGCCGAGGGCGCCAAGCGGCTCGCGCATGTGCTCAGGCTGGCGCCGAACCACGCGCCGGCGCTCGCAACGCTGGGCGACGCGCTGGCGGTCAAGGGCGAGCAGGAGGGCGCGGCCGACGCTTTTCGTCGCGCGGTGGCGCTGCGGCCGAACGATGCCAACCTGCACGGCAAGCTCGGCGCGGCGCTGTGCGACCTCAAGCGCTTCGCGGAGGCCGAGACGAGCCTGCGCCAGGCGCTGGCGCTCGATGACAGCCTCACGCGCGTGCGCTTCAACCTCGGCGTCGCCTTGGCGGGGCAAAGCCGTTGGGCATCGGCCGAGCAGGCCTATCGGGCCGTGCTCGTGACCGACCCGACCTCGCGCGCCGCCTGGCTCAACCTCGGCAATGTGCTGATCGAGCAGGACAAGGGCGATGAGGCGGCCGAGGCCTACCGTCAGGCGCTCGCGACCGATCCCGACAATGCCGGCCTGTTGCGCAATCTCGGTGCCGTGCTGCATCAGCAGGGCAAGCTCGATGATGCGATCGCGCATTATCGCCGCGCCACCGTGCTCGCGCCGGACGACAGCGACGCGCTGCGGTGTCTCGGCGTCGCGCTGCACGAGGCCGGGCATTTGGAGGAGGCGGCCAGGATCTACCGGCAGAAGCCGCGCGATCCCGGCGACCACATCATCCTCAGCAACCTCGCCGCCTGTCTCTGCGACCTCAGGCAGTATGACGAGGCGCTGGCGACGAGCGACCTTGCCCTCGCAATCAAGCCCGATCATGCGCCGGCGCAAACCAACCGCGGGGTCATCCTGGAGATGCTCGGCGATCTCGAAGGCGCCATCGCCGCGCACCGGCGTGCGCTGGCGATCGACCCGGACTATGCCAAGGGCCATGCCAATCTCGCGGTGGCGCTGCGCAGCGCGGGCGAGCTCGACGAGGCGTTGGCCGCCTCGCACCGCGCCGTTGCGCTGCAGCCGGACGCGCCGCTGATCCGCTACAACCATGCGCATGCGCTGCTGATGAACGGCGACTTGAAGGGCGGTTTCGAGGAATTCCGCTGGGGCCGCCAATGCACGAACTGGGCCCATCATTACCCCGATTTCAACCGGCCGGAATGGGACGGTCGATCCTTCGTCGGCCGCACCCTGCTCGTGTTCTCCGATTACGGCATAGGCGATGCGATCCAGCTCGTGCGCTACATGCCGGAGGTCGTCGCGCGCGGCGGCAAGGTGGTGCTGCAGGTGCAGCAGGAGCTGGTGCCGCTATTGAAGGGGCTGCCCGGCGTCACCGTCATCGCCCGCGACGGGACGCTGCCGGCATTCGATCTGCAAATACCGATGATGGGGCTGCCGCACGTGTTCGGCACCACGCTCGAAACCATTCCGGCCGCCGTTCCCTATCTGCGCGCGGAGCCGTCGACAGCGTCGCGCTGGCACCGCGCGCTTCGCCTCGAGACGAAGTTGAAGGTCGGGGTGGTCTGGGCCGGCAACGCCCTGCACAAGGGCGACAAGCAACGCTCGATCGCGGCGGAGACGGTGCTGCCGCGGCTGGTCATGCCGGGGGTGCAGCTCTACAGCCTGCAGAAGGAGAGGCGGAGCGAGGATGCCGCGGTGCTGGCATCGCTCGGGACCGATATCGCCGATCTCGCGCCGGCGCTCGGCAGCTTCGCCGATACGGCTGCCGCCGTCGATGCGCTCGATCTCGTGATCTCGGTGGATACCTCGGTTGCGCATCTCGCGGGGGCGCTCGGCCGTCCGGTCTGGACGCTGCTGCCTTACGCGCTCGACTGGCGCTGGATGCGCGACCGCGCCGATAGCCCCTGGTATCCGACCATGCGGCTGTTCCGGCAGGACAAGCCGCGCGCATGGGACGGCGTCATAGCCCGCGCAGCCAGCGAACTCGCCCGCGTCGCATCAGGCGAAACCGCGCTGCTCTGGCCGGCGTCATTTGCCGGGGCGCGCGCTGACCTATCACCGTCACCCTGAGGAGGCCGCGAACCGCGGCCGTCTCGAAGGGCGACGGCCCGGCTCCGGCAGCGGGGCCGTGCATCCGTCGAGGCTCGCTAACGCGAGCGCCTCAGGATGACGGAGCACCGGGATCGCTCAGCGATACGGATCCCGCCTGATGGTCGGCTCGGAGGCGCGGACGCGGCGGATGGTGATCGGCGAGCCGTCGGATTCGAATTGCAGCTGATAGGATTTGCCGGCGCCGTCGGTCGCCGAGCAGGAGATGCTGGAGACCTTGCCGGCGGCGAAATTGCCGACCTGCCTGCAGACGCCGGAGGAGGTCTGCACCGCAGGCACCGGCAGGCCGTCGACCTTCGGCCGCTCCTTCGACTTGGTCAGCATCCGGTCGATGGCGAGCACGTAGAGATTGTCCTGGGTGCGGCGGCCATTGTCACCGGAGAACGAGATCACATGGCTGTCGTCGGCGGGGTCATTGAGCGGCACGGTGAAGTCGGCACGGCCCTTCTCGGTGTGGAAATAGGCCACCATCTTGCAGGCGAAGTCGCGCCCGTCGATCCTGAGCTTGGTGCAGGTGCCCGACATCAGGGCGTAGAGGTCGATGTCCGGCTCCGCCTCGTCGGGGGCCGGCATCTGGGCGAACGAGGCGGTCGCGGCGAGGCCGCCGCTGATCACCAGGGCCAGCCGGAGCAGCCGTGTAATGCTACCTCTTCGCCTGGGCCGAAGCCCGCAACAGCGCCGTGTCACACCCGTCTCGGCCATGAATGGATCCAGAATGCCCCAAACACCATAGCTGGTCCCCGCCCAGGAACCGCTGTGAATCGGACCTTCAATAGCACGACTTTGGGCAATTACTGGGCAGGTCTAGGCCGCCTGCGCCATAGAATTGGCGAAGGCCGGGTAGGTCTCGGCCAATTCATCGAGAATCCGCCCACGCAGCAGGGCGAGCGTGGCGGCATCCGGGGCCGGCGTCGCCGGCACGACATCGGCGGTGTCGTAGTCGAAGCCGGTGTTGTCGCCGACGTCGGCGGCGGAAAAGGGCGGATGCACCGAGCGTAGCCTGAAGCGGGCGCGCGTCCGCTCGAAGCCGAACAGCGCCATGTTGGTCAGCAGCGCGTAGGGCCCGCCGCGGCGCGGCACCTCGGGGGTCGTGGCGGCGGCGCTGATGAAATCGACCTTCGGCACCAGCACCCGCGGCGAATGCTCCTCGCGAAACAGGATGACGCGCGGCACCAGGTGATAGAGATAGGCCGAGCCGAACGAGCCCGGCCAGCGCACCTGCGATTGCGGATAGCCACCGGTGCCGACGAGATTGATGTTGCCGCTGCCGTCGATCTGGCCGCCGCCCAGGAAGAACGCATCGATCCGGCCCTGCGCGGCGCAATCGAACACTTCGACCGCCCCATTGGTGAAGAAATTGTGCTCCGCCGAGCCGAGGATGGAGATGCGCACCGGCGTCCTGCCGCCGGCCTCGTTGCGGGCCCGCAGCAGCATGGCCCCGGCGGCCGGTATCGGCGAGGAGGCGCCGACGGCGACATGGCGCACGCCGTCGAGCAGGTCGGCAATGGCCGTGATCAGCAGCTCCCGCTGTTCGCGCTGCGAGGGCATCTATGCGACCTCGCGGCAACGGGCGAGGGTCGCCGAGAGATAGGCGCCAAAGCCCTCCTCGGCGCGGGCCATGGCTGCATAGCGGGCGAGCTCCGCGGTATCGGTCTCGTATTCGCCCCAGAGCGACAGCGGCCAGGCGCCGCGCGGCGCCACCGCGACCGCATCCACATAGAGCGAGGGCAGCACGCCGGCTGCGGACTCCTCGGTCTCCATCAGATTGCGCTCGACGATACGCTCGACCGTCACCAGCGTGCGCTTCGCGGCATAGGCCATTGCCGCCAATTCGCGGTGGCGGCCGATTTTGACGTTGCCGGCGCGATCGGCTTCGGGCCCATGGAACAGCGCAACATCGGGGGCGATCGCGGGCACCACGACCACCTTGCGCGGCTCGCCGACGGGGCTGTCGATGACCTTCCAGTCGGGACGCACGTTGAGCAGATCGCTGCCGATGATGCCGGCGATCGGCATGAACGGCACGCCTTTTTGCGCTGCAAGCAGGCCGGCGAGGATGGCGGGACAGGTGGAATCGGTGAGCGCGATGGCACCTTCGCGCACCGCAGCCGTGAAGCGTGGCGCGCCGCCGGCCTCGCCAAGCGAGACCGCGCTGGTCTCGACAGCCGTGGCCACCTTGGCGCCGATCAGGAGATCGGCCTGCAGCCCGGAGACGGGAACGCAGATCAGCCTGAGGCCTTCAACACCGGCTTCGATCAGCGCAGCGGTTGCGGCCATCGCAACGCCCGCGACCGGAATGGCCAGCGACTGTCCGGGCGCGACGCGGCGGGCCAGCGCCTCCAGCGAGACCAGCTCGGTCATGGGCATTCCTCCGTCTGGTGTCGTTCGTCCCGGCGGCGTCGACGCACCGTCATTTGCCGAAAGCCTAACCGGATCAGCCAAGCCTGTCAGCTGCTTTCCCGGCGTGTGACCGGCCGGCGCGCGGAATGTGAACCAGGTAACAAAGCCGGCGGCGGAGCTCCGATAGGGTACGGGAGCCGGCGACCTTTAAGCGAGTTTCGGATTTCAGCCCGGGAGGTTTCCTCCATGTCGCAGGATTTGCAAATCATTCTCTATTGGTTGTCGATCGCGCTTTACAGCATCCTCGTCCCGCTCGGGGTCTATGTCGGCCGCATGAACGTACGGGCCAGTCGCCGCGAGGTCGTGCGCGATCTGGAACGGCTGTTCCAGTTCGCGAAATCGGACGAGGCCCCGCTGATCCTGCCGTCCTTCGAGCTCGTCAAATACAAATACGACCCCGAGTCGAATCCCGGCCGCTCGTCGATAGAGCAAGACGCGAACTCGTTTCGCTATTACCTATTCCCGGTCAGCATGTATGTCATCCTTTCCCTGCTCTGCTTCCACTTCGCCTTCAGGGGCGGCGAGAGCTCCAATTTCTGGAAGCCGATGGGCAGCCTCGGCGGCATGATTTCCTATGCCTTCTTCGGCGGCTACATCTGGTCTATCCAGTATCTGATCAGGCGTATTGCCAATTTCGATCTGTCGCCCATCTCGTTCTTCCAGGCGTTCATGCACATCGTGCTGGCGGTGTTCGTTGCGGCCGCGCTCTGGTTCGGCATCCTGCAGAGCGAGATTGTCGCGAACTATCTCGGCAAGGGCGTCGAGATCGGGCTCGCCTTCGTCATCGGCTTCTTTCCCGATCTTTTCCTGAGCATCCTGATCGCCAAATTCCCCTGGATTCGCCTGCGCCGCGTCAGCGAGGCCAGCAAGCGGCTGCAGGAGGAGCTGCCGCTCGACATGATCGTCGGCATCGATCCCTTCATGAAGCTGCGGCTCGGCGAATTCGAGATCGAGGACGTGCAGAATCTCGCGACCATCAACCCGATCCAGATCTTCGTGGAGACGCCCTACGGCCTCTACGAGGTGATGGACTGGGTCGCGCAGGCCCAGCTCATCCTCGCGGTCGGGGCGGCGCGAACGCTCGAGCTGCGCAAGATCAACGTCCGCACCATATTCGATCTCGAGCATTGCCTGAAGAACGACACCTTGCGCCGACGCGCGGTTCGCGCGCTGCTCGACACCGATGGCACGGAGCTCTGCAAATATGAAGCGCCGCCGGCAGATGCGGTTGCGAAAGCGAAAGGCAGCGAAATTCCGCTCAACGAGATGGACGAGCTGCAGGTCACCGTTGCCTGCATCCGCGACGACCTGCATGTTCGCAGGCTGCGGCAGATCTGGGACGTCATCAACAGCCGCCTCGACGAGCGGCCGGCGCGCGACAAGAAGCCCGACCAGGCCGAGGTCAGGCCCGAACCGCCGGCGACACCGTTGGCGCGCGCGGCTTGACGGGAGGGGCCGCAGCAAGCCGACGTCAGCGCTTGCAGAGACCGCTTTCGAGCTCCCATCGGCCGTCGCGGCGGGTGACTGCGATGACATCGAAATACAGCCGCTGCTCGGGATCCTCCCTGGACAGGAAGGTCACCTGGCACAGCGCGCGTCCCTCGGCAGGCGCTTCGCAGGAGGCCTCGACGATCCGAAGGCCCTTGTCGTGGCGCGTGCTGCCCTGCGCTTCCTCGCGATCATAGGTGAGCTGAAGCGTCGAAAGGTCGGGTTTCGCCGGCGCGCCGCAGAACAGGGAGGCGAGCGAGCAGAGCCAAATCAGCGGGCGTACCGATTCCATAGGATTTCGACCACGAAAGAGCAGCGCGGAGCCGCCGTGACACATACCGGTAGCAATACCTATTTATGGTCCTTGACGTCACGATGAACGCCTTTCGCGCGTTCATTTCAATCGTGGCTTGCAGATCGCCGTCCGTTTCAATCGCCCGCCTTTTATTTGTCCGAGTTCGCATGCCAAAATTCTCGCTGATCAAGTCAGGCCGCTGGATCACTGCCGCGGTCGCATCGCTCGTCTGGATGCCCGTTGCCGCTTCCGCCGGCGAATTTGTCGAGCCGCCGGTCTTCGCAAGCGAGCACGGCGTGCTCGATCTCCTGATGATCGCCAAGGCCGCGCCGGTGCCGAGCATCTCCTATACCGCGCCGCGCGGCATAACGGTGCATCCGACCGGATGGATCTATGAAGTCTGTCGGCGCGCAGTCGCCCGCGGCGACAATGAATGTCCTGCCGGTGCCGCGACCATTGCGAGCTACGGCGGTGTGCGGCTGGCGCTGCAGCCTGGCGACAAGCTGAAGATCAGGCTGGTCAATCGCTTGCCCAAGCTCGACCCGGTCAAGGTCACTCATTCGGCGGATGCCGGCGGCGCCAACCTGCCGCTCAACCTCACCAACCTGCACACCCATGGGATGATCGTACCGGCGCGGGCGCCGACCCTTGCCGACCCGACCTTCGGCGACGACATCTTCGTCGAGATCTACAATTCCGCCAACGGTACCCCGGTCCCGCAAACGACCCATCAGCATGGCTCGCTGGTCAAGGACTTCGTCGATTACCGCATCGATGTTCCGGCCAACCATCCGTCTGGAGCATTCTGGTTTCACCCGCATGTGCATGGGCTCGCGCTGAACCAGGTCTCAGCGGGGCTCTCCGGCATCATTTCGGTCGGCCGCGCCGGCGACTATGCCAATGGCGATCTCTTTCACGAGCCGTTTCCCGAGGCACAGGTGCGGCATCTCATCCTGAAGGACATGCAGGTGCTGGCGCATGGCACGGTGCAGTTCGACAACGGCCCGGCCATGGTTGCCGCCGGCGAGGTGCTGTACCAGGAAGATCCCGCCTTCTGCAGCCAATTGCCCGCCACGCCGGGGGAGAACCGCCAGGGCTCGTGCCCGGGCGCGGACAACAGCGCAGCCCAGGGACCGGATTATAAAGGCGGCCGCTGGTTCTTCACCGTCAGCGGCGAGCCATTCCCCACCATCAAGATCGACGAGCCCGACGGCGAATTGTGGCGGCTGACCAACGCATCGGGCAGCGCATCCTACGACCTGCAGCTGGTCGACGATGCCACGCACAAGCCGTTGGTTGTGCAGCTCGTGTCGGTCGATGGTGTCTCGATCGACGTGCCGCCGGCCACCGGGTTCGACACCATGGTGGAGATGGGCGGCGCGCGCTTCAAGGTGGTGAACTGTCCGCCGCAGCCTCTCTTCAACACGCATTCGGCACCGGTCTGCATCAGCGAATTCGTGATGATGCCGAGCTCCCGCGCCGAGGTGTGGGTGACCTATCGCAACGAAGCGGGACGTCTCGTCGCTTCACCCAAGGGGGCGACCGCCACGTTCAAGACGATCGGCCTGACGACGGGGCCCGCCGGCGATGCGTGGCCCGCGGTCGATCTTGCCAAGGTCGTGTTCGATCAGAGCGGGCCGCGCAAGCTTGCCGAGTTCGCACTTGATATTCGCGGAGACGCGGAGAGCGCCAACCAGGATACCGGCATTTTCCGCGCCGCCGTCCCGGGCGCCGTGCCGGTGCCGGTCGCCGCACAGTGCAAGCCTCTGGCGCCGGGTCATCGCCGCCGCATTTTCTTCGGCCTTGCCGATCCCGCCAACAACCCGGACGGGTTTGGTCTCGGCTATGAGGAGGTCGACGCCCATGGCGAGGTCGTGACGGGCACGCGCCTTGCCGTCAGGAGCTTCGATCCATCGCAGAACATCATCTGCGTGCCGCTCGATCCCGGTCAAAAGCCGGCCCATGAGACCTGGGAGCTGGTCAATCTCGCCACCGAAAACCACAACTTCCACATCCACCAGACCAAATTCCGCTTCGTGGGTCGGGATGGAGACGAGGCTACCCAGGCGCGTGGCGGCATCATGGAAGATAACGTGCCGCTGCCTGTCGCGGTCCCGCGGACGCAGGAGATTGCCGACAAGCAGAACGGCTATTGCACGATCGCGCAATGGCATTCGGGCCAATGCAGCTCGGTGCCGCAGGTCGTGGAGATCCCGTTCTCGCAGCTCGGCGAGTTCGTCTATCATTGCCATATCCTGGAGCACGAGGACGGTGGCATGATGGCCAAGATCCGCGTGGTGCCCGCGCCGATGTGAGCCGCGTCTTAATTGGCGATCGCCGCGCGCCAGCGCTCATCGCGTAGCGAGGGGCGGCGGTGCAGCCGGCGGTCGAGCTGCTCGCGCGCTCGGTGCAACTCGCCGGCGCGGATCAGGGCGACGATGAACGTGTCCTCGATGATCTCGCGCTGCGCATGGCTGCCGCCGATGCGCACGACATCGCCAAGCACCGGCTGCAGATGTGCGACACAGCCGCGTGCGTCGCCTCTCGCAAAGGCCCGCATGGCACGGCAGATCTGCGGCACCACGGGGCCCGCCGGAAGCCGGCCGTCGGCGAGGCGCTGCTCGATGACCCGCAGGCGGTCGTCGAGTGCGGTGTCATCGCCGGTGGCCGCCGCGAGTAGCGCCATGTGCACATCGGCGAACGGCAGGCTCGACTTGGGAAAGTAGCGTGCGGCGTAGTCCTCTGCCTCGCGCCAGAGTTCGGCCGATACGGCGTGGCCATAGGCCGAAAGCCGCCACAGCAGCCCGGCACAATCGGACATCACATTCAACGGCGGAGCCGGGTTGATCGAGGGCATCAGCACGTCGCGGTAGATCTCGAGCGCCGTCGCCGCGTCGTCGCGCTCCAATGCGCCGAGCGCCTGGTGCCACCGGATATGGCCATAGAGGATGCCGCTGCGGTCGTAGCTCGGGGCCCATTCATTGACCAGCGCATCGGCATCGTCGACCGAACCGTCTTCGAACATCGCATGCAGCAGCGCATGCGCGGCATGGGCGTTGGCGCGGCGCATGGCGAAGGCGCGCTCGGTCATCGCGCGGCCCTTGGCGACCGCGCCGTTCTCGGTCATGGCCCAGCCATAGCTCGACAGGAACCACCAGTCGTCGCCGTAATGGCTTGCGTAACGCTCGCACAGATCCTGCCGCGCCTGGTCGTGGTCGGCCATGCCGGAAAAGGCGAACAGGCCGAAGGCGCCGAGCGGCAGCGACAGTACGACCGCATCGCGCGGCCATTCCTCGAGATGCCTGAGAACCGACGCGATAGCCGCGTCGGCCCGGCCTTCGATTGCGAGCGCCAGCGTCTCCACATGCGCGCGCTCGCGCGGCGTGCCATGGCGCGCCGCGATCTCGCGCGCGGCCGCGGCCTTCGCCCGCGCCACGTCGCCCTGCTGATAGAACGTGTGGATGCGCGCGCGTGCAATGTGCGCCAGCGCAAAATCCGGATCGAGCGCAATCGCGCGCTCGAACGTTTCGGCTGCACCCGTCCAGGCCGAGAACATCAGGTCGACGCCCTCGCAATAGGCGGAGGCGGCCTCGGCGGAGCAGGTGGAGAGCGGGAGGCCGTAGCGATCGTGATGCGGCGTGCTGTTCATGACGTCACCCCGTCCGCGCGCGCCGTCCCTCGATCGGGTAGGCGGGATCGTTGAAGCCAGGCGTCGAGGGATGGCCGGAGACGACCAGGCGCTCGATCAGCGCCTCGTCGTCCGCGGTGAATTTGTAGTCGAGCGCGCGAATATAGTCGTCCCATTGCTCCTCGGTCCGCGGGCCGGCGATGACGGAGGAGACGAAGGACGAGTTCAACACCCAGGCGACCGCGAATTGGCCGGCGGTGATGCCCTTGCTCTCGGCGTGCCGCTTGATCTCCTGCGCGAGCCTGAGCGATTCGGGCCGCCATTCCGTCTGCATCATCCGTGTATCGTTGCGGCCGGCGCGCGTATCCTTGTCGGGGGCCGCGTCCGGCTTGTATTTGCCGGTGAGCACGCCGCGCGCCAGCGGGCTGTAGGGCACGATCCCGAGCCCGTAATAGCCGCAGGCCGGGAAGTGCTCGACCTCGGGCATGCGGTTCATCGCATTGTAGTAGGGCTGGCTTGCCACCGGTCGATCGATGCCGAGGCGGTCGCAGATGTTGCAGATCTCGGCGACGCGCCAGGCGCGGTAGTTGGAGACACCGAAATAGCGCACCTTGCCGGCGCGGATCAGCTCGGCCATGGCGCGCACGGTCTCCTCGAGCGGCGTCGCATGGTCCTCCTTATGCAGATAATAGATGTCGATGTAGTCGGTGCCGAGACGCTTCAGGCTTTCGTCGGCGGCCTGCAGCACCCAGCGCCGCGACAGGCCGCCGCGGTTGGGGTCGTCGCCCATGGGATTGGCGAGTTTGGTGGCGAGGATCCAGCCGGACCGGTTGTTGGAAATGGCGCGGCCGACCACCTGCTCCGAACCGCCCTTGGAATAGGCGTCCGCGGTGTCGATGAAATTGATGCCGGCCTCACGCGCTTTCGCCGCGATCCGCGACGAGGTTGCCTCGTCCGTCGGGCCGCCGAACATCATGGTGCCCAGGCAGATAGGCGAGACCTCAGGCCGCTGCGGCCGAGCTGGCGATATTGCATGGGCATGTCCTCGATTTGCGCGAGGCGAGAGGATAGCGGCTTGGGGCCGACAATGCGAGCGCAAGGCAAGCAGGCCGTCATTCCGGGGCGGTGCGCAGCACCGAACCCGGAATCTCGAGGTTCCCCGATGCGCAATTGCGCATCTGAGGTTCACGCTTCGCGTGCCCCGGAACGACGCTCGTATCCTCACTCGCTTCGCAAGATCTTGAAGACGCCATTGGCGGTGGCGATGCAGCGCTTCTCGGCGGTGACTTCGGTGGTGATGAAGACGAGGCTCCGGGTTGCCCGCACCACGCGGGGGCGCGAGATCAGGATGTCGCCAATCTGGCCGGCCTCGACAAAATGCACGTCGAGCTGGATGGTCGCCATGGTCTGCTTGCCCGTCACATAGCGCGCGGTCATGCCACAGGTGCGGTCGGCGAAGGTCATCAGCACACCGCCCTGCACCAGGCCGCGGCGATTGTGGTGCTTGTCCGCAGTCGGCAGCGCGTATTCATGGACGCCGTCGCGCACGCGCTCCCAGAGCGGCCCGACCAGCTGAATGAATCCGGTGGCTTCGACCTGCGACCAGCCGTCGGCTTTGAGGTGTGCGGCGACGGTCCTGTCGGTCATCTCTCGGATTCCATGCCAAATCGTGCGTATGCGGTGATTTCATCGAATGCCGGAGTGATGTAGTCAAGCATCATGAGACCGTTCGACGATGCCACGCGGCGGAATATCGCCAAGCTCTGCGTGAATTTTGCGCGCAGAGCGCCGGCCGATCCCGCGCTTGATCCGGCCGCGGCCAGCCTCAAGCACGCGGCGGTCGCGATTGCGCTCACCGGTGCGAGCGAGGCGACCGAGACGGCTTTCCTGCTGACGCGCCGCGCCTCCAGCCTGCGCGCTCACCGTGCGCAATGGGCCTTGCCGGGCGGCCGCTGCGATACCGGCGAGACGCCGGTCGAGGCGGCCTTGCGCGAATTGCGGGAGGAGCTGGGGCTGGCGCTGCCGGATGACTCGGTGCTCGGCCTGCTCGACGACTATCCGACCCGCTCCGGCTACCTGATCACGCCGGTCGTGGTGTGGGCCGAGGCAGCGCAGGCGATCGTGCCAAATCCCGATGAGGTCGCATCCGTCCACCGGATTGCGCTCGGCAGCATCGAGCACGGAGCCGCCTTCGATTTCGTCACCATTCCCGAGAGCACGCGGCAGGTGATCCGCTTCCATTACGAAGGCCGGCTGATCCATGCCCCGACCGCGGCCATGATCTATCAGTTCCGGGAGCTGTTGGCGGGACGGCAGACCCGGGTCGCCGAGCTGGAACAGCCGGTGTTTGCCTGGAAGTAGCCTTGGTTTGCGCTACAAGGACCGCATGCATCACCGAACGATTCGCATGGCCCCATTGGCCGTCATGCTGGCGCTGCCGCTGCTCGCAGGCCGTGCCGCTGCATTCGACTTGAATTCGCTGCTGCCGTCCGTGAGCGGAGCCAATGCCCAGGCCTCGTCCGATGCCATTGCGGAGTATCGCCGCAAGCTCAAGGAGTATCTCGAGGCACGCAATGCCTTCGAGCAGGAGGCCGGCGCCTATTGGAGCGACATCGCCGAGAAGCGCCGCGGCCGCAACGCCAAGCGCCGCGCACATGCCGAAATCACGCTCGACGATTATGTGCTGACCCAGCCGCCGGTCTATACCGGTCCGAAGCGGCCGGTGAATCCGGCGCCGGAAACCGAGCCCGGTCCGCCGCCCGGCGAGCGCAGGCACATCCCGACCGTCGCCGATCTGTTGAAGGCCGCGTCGGATTATTTCCAGTGGGCGCCGCAGCGCCCGGCCAACGAGATCGAGTTCAAGCGAGCCTATGCACGCTTTGCCGCGGCGACGGGGCTTACGCGCGAGCAGGCGGTGCGGGTCTATTCCTTCGAGACCGGTGGCGACGGCAGGTCCGACTCGCAATCCGGGCTGATCCATGGCTCGCACGCCGTCTCGACCGCGATCGGCTACAACCAGCTGCTCACCACCAACACCGTCGAGCTCCTGGCCGAGCAGGGGCCGGAATTCATCAAGATTCTCGCCCAGCGCGCGGCCGGCCTGTCGGGACCGGCGCGCCAGGCCATGGAGCATAAGCTTGCGGTGCTGAAGAAGATGGTGGCGCTGGCGCGCTCGGTGCCGGACGACTGGTCGCAGCATGAGAAGATCGGCGACAGCCCGCAGGGCTGGGCGATGCACGCCATGGTGCTCGACATCGATGTCGGCCCGATGCTGCAGACGCACAAGCTGATGACCTCGGTGATCTTCGCCCGCGAGCGCGGCTTTACCCGTCCGCTCACCGCAGCCGAGCTCGAGATGATGAACCTCACCGGCGACGGCACCGGGCTCGACATGGTCACCATGCCGCAAGCCATGCGCGAGCAGGTGCCGACGTCCAATTTCTTCCAGCGCGGCGGCTATGAGCGCAACCCGGTCGCGATCCGGCACAACACCGTCGCAAAGCTGCTCGCGGTGACCGACGCCCGGATGGATTCGAACAGCAGGGAGCCCGGCGCAAAGGAACTGGCTGCGGCGTTCTAGCTCGTCGTCCCGGGCAGGCGAAGCGCGACCCAGTACCCGTGCCGCGGCATCGACCTATAGCTCACTCCGGCAGACGCCTTTCGCCAATACCGCTCCCTGGGGTTATGGGCCCCGGCTTTCGCCGGGGCGACGGCGACCTCAATCCGAGCCGAACTTGAACTTGCCGTTATCTTCGAGATAGGGACCGGTGCGCATGTAGAGCTGGCCGTTCTGGCCGATAAAGAACAAGGTCCCCTTCGGCACTTTCTTGGCGCCCTTCAGGAGCGTGCCGGCATTGTTGGTGCCCATCTTGTAGGAGAAGGTCTTGCCGTCCTTGTCATAGGCGTAACCGGTGTCGGGCTTGAGCTCCCACGGTGTGGGGCCGGCGGCTTGCGCCCGCGCGCCCGTCGTAGATGCGGCCCCCGACAGTCCTCCCAGCGCAAGCGCGCCGATCATCATCCCCGTTGCAAATCGTGCCATCGTCATCCTCCCCAAGCGAAACGGTTGCATCCTCTTGAACAAATAGCGAACGGTCGCATTCGCGCAACATCGACCCAGCCGGCCTGTGATCACACGTCGCGGCATGACTTTGTGATTTCCCGCCGCCTGTGCGGCGACTATCTTCCCCAATTCAATTAGAACCAATTCGACAAAAGCAGGCCATAGGGATGATTCGTATGAACGTCGTGAGAATTGTTGTTGGAGTTCTTGGGGGAGCCGTGCTGTTGCTGTCGCCGCTGGCTGGCGCGGCACGGGCCGATGAAATGTTCAAGCTCGCCAACAACCAGAAGATATCCTGCAGCCGGGGGCTGGCGCCGGGCAAGCTCAACACCGCGACGTGCAAGTCCTACACCTACATCTTCAACACCAGAACTTCCGAATATTTCCGCTGCCAGGTCTCGCTGGCGCTGACGCGCGACAACAAGGAAGTGATCAACGTGCAGACCGACGGCAGCTGCACCAAGAAGCCGCGCATCTTCGAGTCCGATTCGCATTACGAGTTCGACGCCACCGAGACCGAGCCGCCGAACACCAATTCCTTCTTCGGCCAGGGCGGCTATTCGATCTGGGCCGCCGACACCACCCAGCAGAAGGTGCGCGGCTGCATCATCATCTCCTCGGGGCTGGGTTCGGATATTTCCAAATGCCTGGACATGACGTTCCAGTGAGCAACTTGTTTCTCGTTTGAGCGAAGGAAGGACGGCTCCCTCGCCCCGCTCTTCGCGGGGAGAGGGTGGGGTGAGGGGCTCTATCGACGCCCTGAACTCGCGGAGAGTCCCCCTCACCCGGATTGCATCTCCGATGCAATCCGGCCTCTCCCCGCAAGCGGGGCGAGGCGGAGCAGACCGCGGATAGAGATCCGCACTCCAGATCGATTAATGCCCCATCCGCGCCGAGGCGGGATGGCCCGGCACCTTGAAGCGCTTGCCGGTGTCGGTGACCCGGGTGCCGTTGACCTTCAGAATCGAGAAATCCTGGCTGAGGAAATTTCCGGCCAGGATATATTTGCCGTCGGGCGTGAAGACCACCGCCTCGGGCAGTCCGCCGACCTCGATGTCCTGGGTCTTGGTCACCTTCTTGCCGTCGATCCTGAGGATCGAGAGGCTGCCGTTCTTCTGATAGAAGAACGCCTTCTTCATGTTGGAGCCGCGCAGGATCGCGGCGACCGCAAGATCGCCCTTCGGGCTCATCGCGAGTCCCTCCGGGCCGTCGCCGACCACGACGCGGTCGATGATGCGCGGCGGGTTGGCCTCGAGGTCGACCACGCTCGTGGTGTCGACGCTGCCGTCGGAAGAGCCGGCCCCGCCATTGTCGGAGGTGAGCGCGAGCTTGCCGTTGGGCGAGACCACGACATTGTAGGGCCATTGCCCGGTCGGCAGGTCGATCTTGCTATAGGTCACCTTGCCGTTCGCAATATCGAGCAGCGACAGCTTGTGCATCGGAAAGCGCGTGGTCAGCGCGCGCTTGCCGTCCGGGGTGAACACCACCTGCGAGACGCTGTCGGGCATCTGCACCGTGTCGGTGATCTTGACGTCGGTGCCGTCGACCGAGAGCACGCTGATCGAGTTGTCGCCACGGTTGGCGACCAGCGCCATCTTGCCGTCGGGGCTGAAGCTCAGGCCCGACGGCTGCTTGCCGCCGGTGATGGTGGCGGCGAGCTTGGGCGGGTTCGCCTTCAGGTCGATGACGTAGATCTTGTTGTCGAGCACCTGCTTCAGCGCGTCGCCGTCCTTGGTGACGTCGACGGAATCGGCGACCAGTGCGACCGAGCCGGAGGGATCGATGTCGACGTTGACGGGCGGTCCCACCACCGAGTTCTTCAGCGGCAGGCTTGCCACGATCTTCGGGCTTTCTGGATTGGCGAGGTCGACGATCAGGACCTGGTCCTTGCCGGGGAGCGAGAGGATCGGCTTGCCGTCATCGTCCCACACGGTCTTCTCGTCCAGGCCGACGATCATGAAGGGCTTGGCGAATGTCGAGCTGAGCAGGCTGGTGCCGCAGAGCAAGAGGGCGGCCGACAACGACACGCGGACAAAGCGATTGGCAGGCATGAGGCGTTTCTCCCGAATGGCCGGCCTCTTGAACGGGCCGGCTCCGGCGCCACACTACGCGGTGAATTCGGCCGTTGCCAGTGCGAAACCGGCGGGATCGTTGCACGTTCGACCGGCTTGACGAGTGGCCGCCCCGTAGGCGAAGGCAGGCACTGTGAGAAGAAACGGCAAGGGAGAGAAGCGATGGGTCGGCTCAAGGGCAAGACGGCACTGGTGGTGGGCGCCGGCTCGATCGGGCCGGGCTGGGGCAATGGCAAGGCGACCGCGGTGACCTTTGCGCGCGAGGGCGCGCAGGTGTTCTGTGTCGACCGCAACCCGGCGGCCGCGGAAGAGACCGTCAAGATCATCGGCGGCGAAGGCGGCAAGGCCACCGCTTTCGCAGCCGACGTCTCGCGCGCGGCCGAGGTCGAAGCCATGGTCGCGGCGTGCCGGAAGGCCTATGGCCGCATCGACGTTCTCCACAACAATGTCGGCATCGCCGAGATGGGCAGCGTGGTGGAGGTGACCGAGGCCGAATGGGACCGCGTCTTCGCGGTCAATCTGAAGAGCGCCTATCTCGCCATGAAACACGTCATCCCGGTCATGATCGACCAGGGCGGCGGCTCCATCATCAATATCTCGTCCATCGCCTCGATCCGCCAGGTCGGCATCTCCTATGTCAGCTACGGTGCCAGCAAGGCGGCGATGAACCAGATGACGCGGACCACCGCGGTCGAGTTTGCGCCCAAGCATGTCCGCGTCAACGTCATCCTGCCCGGCCTGATGAAGACGCCGATGGTCGAGCATTCCGCCGGCCTCGCCCACAGCTACGCCAAGGGCGATGTCGAGGCGATGTGGCGCGCCCGCGACGCGCAGGTGCCGATGGGCCATATGGGCGATGCCTGGGACGTCGCCAACGCCGCGCTGTTTCTGGCCTCCGACGAATCGCGCTACGTCACCGGCATCGAGCTGGTGGTCGATGGCGGGCTGACCTGCCGGGCGTGATTTGCCGGGCGTGAGCCGCGCCCTGAGGCGATATCGCCTCATGCTCCGCCGGTCTGCGCCACCACGACCAGCACGTCGGCCTTCTGCTTGCCGAGGCTGCGCGCCTCATGCGGAGTCTCGCCGGAGAACTATGAGCGCGAGCGCTTTTTGATCACCTGCGTCGCGGGGCCGGAATCCGATCGTCTGGTGCTCGATTTCTAGAGCCGAGCCGTCTGGCCGCCCTCGCTGCGATAGTTGAGCGGCGTATCGCCGAAGCGGCGGCGAAAGCAGCGGTTGAAATAGGAGGTTTCGTTGAAACCGCAGGCAAATGCGATCTCGCTGACCTTCAGGTGGTCGTTGCGGCGATCGGCGAGCATGCGGCGCGCCTTCTGCATGCGCAGCTCGAGCACGCGTTCGGACAGGCTGACCCCGGTCTCGCGCAACAGCTGCTGCACATAGCTCGGCGAGACGCCGATCTTGCCGGCAACCATCCGAATCGAGAAGGCGGGGTCGGCAAAACAGCTCGCAATCTCGCGCAGAATGTCCGCGCAGCGCGCGGCACGCAGGCCGCGCAGACGCGCGAAAGCGGCATTGTTCTCGGCCGCACCGAGCGCAAGCGCAACGAGATCGCATATGGTCGCCTCGACATGCTCGGTCAGCACCGGGTCGTCGGCCAGCGCGCCTGGCTCCATCAACAGGCCGATATAGCGCTTGAGGTGATCGAGCGCGGGCGAGGTGCCGTCCAGCCCGCAGGCCGCGATGTTCTCCACATCGGGGACCAGCCTTTGCAGCACCGGCTTCGGAATCCCGACACTCATCCAGCTCTGCACGCCATGGCAGGAGAAAGCCTCCATGCCGCTGAACAGCAGGGCCCGGTCGGTGTCGACCGTCTCCTTCCGTCCGGACCTGGAGACGGAGAACGCGGTCGGGGCCAGGTTGAAGCACAAGAAGTAGCGCTCCTGCGGGAAGGCCGAGACCTGCTGCGTCGTCCGTGTGATGGAGTGCCGCGAACCCTGGAAGCGCGCAAGCAGCAGGTTGCGTATCCCGGCAAAGTCCCACCAGCCCGTGAAGGGGCCGTCGTCCAGGCGATGCAGGTCGGTTGCGAGCACCCATTCGCAATAGGTGTCGCGCCACAGCTCGAAGCGTGTTCGATCGTCCAGATGGTCAGGAAGATCGTCCGTTGAAATGGTCAATCTCCGCATTGGCGCGGCGTCGCTCCAGGCGCCGGCTCCGGCCGAGGCCGAGGCGGGCGCGTCATCCCACAACAGTGGTCGGGGTGACCGCTGCCGCGCCTTTGGTCGAGGCCTGCGTCTTTTGGGTTCAAAGCCAAGCGGACCTCTGAAACCAGGCGTTCGCCGATTGTGCCCGGGGTCAAATCCGGTGCTGCGCCGTGCAATGATTTGCGCGCTCGGGCCGCTTGCCGGTGGCGAAGCGGCGCCGCGGCGGGTATTCTGACGACCCTCATCCCGCCGTTTCAGGCAACTCAATCGAATCAAAGGACTGACAGTGAGCGAGCTTCGACTGGCGATCGTTGGCTTCGGCAAGATCGCGCATGACCAGCATGTGCCGGCAATCGCCGCAACCGACGGCGTGAGGCTGGTGGCCATGGCCGATCCCAATCCGGTCGCCGCGGATGTGCCGCATTTTCGTTCGCTGGAGGCGCTGCTCTGCGATGGTCCCGAGATCGATGCAGTCGCGCTCGCCACGCCGCCGCAAATCCGCCGCGCCCAGGCCACCATCGCACTCGCTGCGCGAAAGCATGTGTTCATGGAAAAGCCGCCGGCGCGAGCGGTGACCGAAATCACGCCGTTGCTGGCGGCGGCGCGCGAGGCCGATCGCACCCTGTTTCAAAGCTGGCATGCGCGCTTCTCGCCGGCGGTCGAGCCGGCGCGGCGTCTGCTCGCCGAGCGCAGGCTGGCACGCGTCGCCATCAACTGGAGGGAGGATGTGCGTGTCTGGCATCCCGGCCAGGACTGGATCTTCGAGCCCGGCGGCTTTGGCGTGTTCGATCCCGGCATCAATGCGCTGTCGATCCTGACCCGCATCCTGCCGCAGCCATTATTCGTGACCGCGGCGAGCCTCGAGGTTCCTGCCAACCGCGCATGTCCCATTGCCGCCGCGCTCGAGCTCTCGGATAGCTTGGGTCTTCCGATCCATGCGAGCTTCGATTTCCGCGAGACCAAAAATCACGCCTGGGAGATACGCTTCGAGACGGACAGGGGACCTGTCGTGCTCTCCGGCGGCGGTTCACGCCTTGTGGATGGTGACGAGGTGCTCGTCGACGAGAAGAAGCAGTCCTATCGGTTGCTCTATAGCCGTTTTGTCGAGCTTGTGCGCAATGGCGAGAGCGATGTCGATCTGGCCCCGCTGCAACTCGTCGCCGACGCCTTCATGCTCGGCCGCCGCCACGAGGTGGACGCCTTTGCCTGGACCACGTCGTAACAAAAACGCGATGACGCCTCACGCCGACACGCGCGAGCACGATTGTGGCTCGCGAACGCCGCTGTACGCGTGACGCTAACTTCGATGTCAGAATCTGGCCCATTTGTCATTTGAAGTGCCCTCGCGACTTCGGTCTCCTGATCTCCTCACGCAGCGGCATCAATGCTCGCGGCTCGACAGAGGAGAACTCGGATGGACCACAAGTTTGCAAAATCGCTGATCGCGGGCACGCTCGCCGTTGCGCTTGCGCTTGCGGCGCCGGCCTTCGCCAGAGGCGGCGGGGGTGGTGGTGGCGGAGGCGGCGGCCATGGCGGTGGCGGCATGGGAGGTGGCGGCGGCATGCACGGTGGCATGGGAGGCGGCATGCATGGCGGCATGGGCGGCGGATGGGGTGGCGGCGGCATGCGCGCCGGCGGAATGGGTGGCGCGCATTTTGCCGCTATCGGCCCGGGGCCCGGATTTGGTCGTCCGGGATTCGCTGGTCCCGGATTTGGCGCCTCGCGCTTCGCCGGGCCGCACTTTGGGCATGGCGCGTTCGGGCCGCACTTCGCGCACTTCCACCACGGCTTCCATCATCGCCGCTTCGCCTTCTTCTTTGGCGCGCCCTATTACGACTACGGCTACGATAGCTGCTATCGACAAGTGTGGACGGCGTATGGAGCGCAGTGGGTCGATGTCTGCGGAGACTCCGGCTACTACTAGGTCCGGGGCCCACATCATTGTGATGATCGCCACCGGCGCGCTTGCCTCGCCAATGCCATAGGCTGGTGGCGATCCTCGGGACAGACAATCCTTGCGAGACAACTCATGACGGGAGGTCACCGCCGCATTCTCGTCGTCGAGGACGATCCGGAAACCGCCGGCCAGCTCACCGAGCAGCTCGCGACCAGCGGCTATCTGGTCGACCTCGCGACAACGGGCAGCGAGGCGCTGAACCGCGCGGCGTCGCATGACTATGGCGTGATCACGATCGACCGCATGCTGCCCGATATCGACGGCCTCGCGGTGATGCGCCAGCTGCGCGATGACGGCATCGCCGCGCCCTTCCTCATCATCAGCGCGCTCGGCGAGGTCGACGATCGCGTGCGCGGCTTGCGTGCCGGCGGCGACGATTACCTGGTCAAGCCGTTCTCCTTCGTCGAGCTGCTGGCGCGGCTGGAGGCGCTGCTCCGCCGCAGCGAGACGGTCGCCAAGGAAACCATCCTGCGCGTCGGCGATCTCGCGATCGACCTGATCTCGCGTACCGCGAGCCGGCGCGGCAAGGAGCTGATGCTGCTGCCGAAGGAATTTCAGCTGCTCGAATATCTGGTGCGAAATGAAGGCCGCGTGGTGTCGCGCGCGATGCTGTTGCAGCATGTCTGGGACCTGCATTTCGATCCCTCGACCAACATCATCGACGTCTATGTCGGGCGCGTGCGTCGCAAGGTCGACGACCAGCAGGCCTATCCGCTGATCCACACGGTCCGCGGTGTCGGGTATCGCCTCCGTGCACCCGGCTAAGATGCTGCTGGCCAAGACCCTCGCGTCGTCGACCTTTCGGCTCGCGCTGATCGCGATCGGCACCTTTGGCATCATCACGGCGGCGATCTTCGCCTATGTCTATCTCTCGACCACCTCCTATGTCCGCGGCCGCTCGGACCGCGAGATCACCACCGAGGTTGCGAGCCTGGCGAAAGCCTATGAAAGCGCGGGGCGCGACGGCTTGATGGCGCTGATCGGCCGGCACCTCGCCGACCCAAGCTTTGCCGATCACGTCTACCTGCTCGTCGACCCACGGCAGCACGTGCTGGCCGGCAATCTCAGGCAGTGGCCGCAGGCTGCGGTCGGGCCCGCAGGATGGATCGAATTTCGCGGAGCCAGGACCGCACCCGGGGCAACGAGCGAGCCGCTGCTGCGCGCGATCGTGCAGACATTTCCGAACGGCGACCGCCTCCTGGCCGGGCTGGATATCAGCGACCTCGACAGTTTTGCGGCCTCGATCAAGCTCGCCGTCATCTCCGGCGCCGTTTTGATCTTCACGCTTGCCGCCATGGCGAGCGTGCTGGTGACCCGCCGCACCGTGGGACGGATCGAGCAGATCAACGCCACCAGTCGCGCCATCATGGCCAGCGGCCTCGACCAGCGCATCCCCTTGCGCGGCAGCCATGACGAATGGGACCGCGTTGCCGAAAACCTGAACCAGATGCTGGACCGCATCCAGACCCTGATGGGCGAGGTCAAGCAGGTCAGCGACAATGTCGCGCATGATCTGCGGACGCCGCTGACGCGGATGCGCGGCCGGCTCGAGAAGGCCTATCTCGGCGCGCGCGCGGCGGAGAGCGACCAGGCGCTGATCGGCGACACCATCGCCGATCTCGATGCCGTGTTGCGCATCTTTGCGTCCATCGTGCGCATCGCGCAGATCGAGACCCAGGCCCGCCAGGGCGGCTTCCGCACCGTCAACCTGGTCGAGATTGCAGGCGAGGTCGTCGAATTGTACGATGCCGCGGCGGAGCAGTACGGCACGAGGCTGGCACTTGCGGGCGATCGCGAGGTGCTCGCGACGTGCGACCGCGACCTGATCTTCGATGCCATCGCCAATCTCGTCGACAATGCGCTCAAGCATGGCCGCGCCGGCGGCGAGGTCGTCGTTGCCTGCGATGTCATGGACGGCCAGCCGGTGGTTTCGATCACCGATGATGGGCCCGGCATCCCGCCCTGCGAGCACGAGCATGTCTTCAAGCGCTTCTATCGGCTCGAGCAGAGCCGCTACACGCCGGGCCACGGCCTCGGTCTCAGCCTGGTCGCGGCGGTGGCTCGTCTTCATGGCGCCAGCATCGAAATGTGCGACAATACGCCGGGGCTGAAAGTCCGGCTGCGGTTTGCGATGCCGGCATCGTGAGCGCGGCGGGGGCGGCGGCGTTCCGCTTGCCAGCCCGCGAGAGGCGCGACAGCGGTAAAACCCCGGTCTGCCCTCATGGCGCTTCCAACGCGGCCCAATCGCACTATATTTGAACGGACTTCAACAACAGGCCAACCCACATATGACCGAATCTCCGCGCCATCCGTCCACCATCGACCCCGTCAAGCTCGACCGTCTCGCCGAAGTCGCGATCAAGGTCGGCTTGCGCCTGCGCGAGGGGCAGGATCTGCTCCTGACCGCGCCTGCGGTCGCGCTGCCCTTGGTGCGCAAGATTGCCGAACATGCCTACAAGGCGGGCGCCGGCATCGTCACGCCGATCCTCTCCGACGAGACCGTGACCTTGGCGCGCTACCGCTACGGCCATGATGCCGGCTTCGATCATGCTGCCAACTGGCTTTACAAGGGGATGGCGGAGGCGTTCGGCAACAACACCGCGCGGCTCGCCATCGTCGGCGACAACCCGATGCTGCTGTCGGGCGAGGATCCGGTGAAGGTGGCCCGCGCTTCCAAGGCCAATTCCATGGCCTACCAGCCGGCCCTGGAGAAGATCGTCAATTTCGACACCAACTGGAACATCATCGCCTATCCGAGCCCGTCCTGGGCCAAGCAGGTGTTTCCGGAGGAACCGGAAGACGTCGCGGTCGCCAAGCTCGCCGACGCGATCTTTGCGGCCTCGCGGGTCGATCGCGCCGACGCACTGTCCGCCTGGGAGTCGCACAACGCCATCCTGCGCGAGCGCACCGAATGGCTGAACGGCCAGCGATTTGCGGCGCTTCATTACACGGGTCCCGGCACCAACCTGACCATTGGGCTCGCAGACGGTCATGAATGGGAAGGCGGCGCGTCGCGGGCCAAGAACGGCATCATCTGCAATGCCAACATCCCGACCGAGGAGGTCTTCACCACGCCGCATTGCCGCCGCGTCGAGGGCCATGTGGTGTCGTCGAAGCCCTTGTCCTACCAGGGCACGCTGATCGACAACATCGCGGTGAAGTTCGAGGAGGGGCGCATCGTCGAGGCGCGCGCCAGCCGCGGCGAGGAGGTCCTGAGCAAGGTGCTCGACACCGACGAAGGCGCGCGCCGGCTCGGCGAAGTGGCGCTGGTGCCGCATTCCTCGCCGATCTCGAAAAGCGGGCTGCTGTTCTTCAACACCCTGTTCGACGAGAACGCCGCCTCCCACATCGCGCTCGGCCAGTGCTACTCCAAGTGCTTCGTGAATGGCGACAAGCTGACCCAGCAGCAGATCGTGGCCCAAGGCGGCAACCAGAGCCTCATCCACATCGACTGGATGATCGGCTCCGATCAGACCGACATCGACGGCGTTCATGCCGACGGCCGTCGCGTCCCGGTGTTCAGGAAGGGTGAGTGGGCGAAGTGACGGTGGTTACGCTGTAGTCTTTATCCACGGATTCGATTTGCCTCGCCCCGCTTGCGGGAGAGGCCGGATTGCATCGGTAGATGCAATCCGGGTGAGGGCGACTCACCGCGAGCTCCTCGATTTCCGAATCTGCGGAAGCAGCCCCTCACCCCAACCCTCTCCCCGCGAAGGGCGGGGAGACGGAGCGCACCTCCCGCTAATCCACATTCACCGTGATGCGCTCCGACATCACCGGCGGTTTGTGCGGGATGTGGCTCCAGTCGCCGAGCACGAGCTGCAACGTGTGGCTGCCCTTCGACAGCGTGACGTTCGCTTCGGTCTGGCCTTTGCCGAAATGCAAGTGATGCTCGTCCATCGGGATCGCCTCGTTCAGCGCATCGCCTTCGAGCGTGGTGTCGATCAGGAGATGATGATGGCCGGTATCCGCCACTTGTGTGCCGGCCGGCGCGATCCCCATGCCGGACAGGCCGAAGCGGATGGTCACCGGCGAGGTGACGGTGTCGCCGTCCTTCAAATTGATGAAATACACTTTGGCATTGGCGGGCGCGGGCGTTTCGCCCGCCTGCGCCACCGCGATGGTCGACAACAGGGCGATGGTCAGCAAAGAAAGTCGCATGGGGGATCCTTGAAGGTTGCATTTAAAAGGCGCCGGTCAGGCGACTTTGCCGTGCCGGAGCGAAGAAAATGTGACCGTGGAGCGTTCAATTTCGAGCAGGCGCGGCTGCGCTCGCGCCGGGATGCCGGCCGGCGCGCTGCGGCAGCACCAGCACGCAGATGATGATAAAGAAGGCAATCGCGGCCGAGGCCAGCGGCCGGCTCATCGCGAGGCCGCCGGCACTGACCGGCTTGTCGAGGAAATCGCCGACCGTGGCACCCAGTGGCCGCGTCAGGATGAAGGCCGCCCAGAACAACAGCACGCGCGACGTGCCGGTGAAGTAATAGAGCAGCACGACGGCGACGAGGCCGGCTGCGAACACCAGCGCGCCGCCTTCGTAGCCGAGCCCGCCGGTGTCGGCGATCCAGTCGCCGAGCGCCGTGCCGAGGGTTTGAGAAAAGGTGATCGCGGCCCAGTAGAAAGCTTCGGCCTTCGGCGTTGCCACGGTGTTGACGTCGACCGTGCCTTGCGAGAGGCGCCACAGCATGAGCGTCGCGGCCAGCAGCAGCGCCAGCAAGGTCGAGCCGCCGGTGTAGCCGATGCCGAGCGAGCGGTCGGCGAAATCGGCCATGGTGGTGCCGAAAGTGGTGGATGCGACGATCGCCGCCCAATAGAGCAGGGGATGGAATTTCCTTGCCGCGATCTGCGCGGCGACCAGCACGATCAATGCCGCGAGGAACAACGCGCTCCCCGCCAGGTAGCCCCAGTCGAGCGTCATGGTGACGGTGTCGCCGCCGGTCTCGCCCAGTGTGGTGGCGGCGATCTTGATGATCCAGAAGACCAGCGTGACTTCCGGAACCTTGCTCAGGGCATGTTGCTTGCGGAGGTCATTTTGCGTGCTGATGTCATTCACGTGGGATGTCCAGTGTCCAACTGAGGAGGTCAACGTTTGAACAGTCGCGGCGGTTCAATTGAGGCTGCATGTTCGTGCTCAAGCGGAGTTGATGTGAAGTGACGCCGCGCGCTGGGCCAAAACCTGCGAGGCCGTCGGCTCGTTTGCTAGGCCGGAAACCTTAGGCGCGGCTTAGCGGCGGGTCGGCGTAGGATGGGTGGAGCGCAGGCGAACCGATCGCCTCGGCGGGGAAAGGCACGATGATGGGTTTCGCTTCGCTCTACCCATCCTACCCGCTACGGGCTAAACATCCCTCCCATGTCCGATACATCGATCCCCAGCGAACCCCTCACGTTCGACGAACTCACCGCGGCCATCAAACGCCGCCGCTCGGTCTATGGTGCCATCAGCGGCCTGACGCTCGATCGTGCGGCGGCCGGCGAAGCCTGGTCGAGCCTGCCCTACCGCCCCGTTTTTGTCGGCGACACCTCGACCGGCGTCCTGCATGGCGGCGTGGTCACGGCGATGCTGGACGAGAGCTGCGGCATGGCCGTGCAGCTCGCGCTCGACGGCTCGCGGGCGATTGCCACGCTCGACCTGCGCATCGACTACCAGAAGCCGGCGACGCCCGGGCTCGACATCAAGGCGCATTCCAGGTGCACCCGCGTCACCCGCTTCATCGCCTTCGTGCGTGCGACGGCCTATCACGATACGGAGGACGATCCGGTCGCGACCGCAACCGCCTGCTTCATGATCGGCGCCAACCGCACCAACATGCTCAAGGACAGGCCGAGCCTCGATGGCCCGCCGCCGGTGCTCGAGGCGCCCGAGGATCCTGCCAGCCCGTTTGCCAACAGCCCGTTTTCCCGTTGTCTCGGCATTCGCCTCGGTGATGGCGGCACGCTGGTGATGCCGTTCTCGCCAAGGATCATCGGCAACCCGATCCTGCCCGCCATCCACGGCGGCATGACCGGCGCCTTTCTCGAGACCACGGCGATCGTCGGCGTCACGCGCGAACTCGGCGCCGCCGCCTGGCCGAAGCCGATCGGTCTCACCATCAATTATCTCCGCTCGGGCCGCGCGCTCGACAGCTATGCCACGGTGTCGATCGTCAAGCAGGGCCGGCGCGTCGTCGCCTTCGAGGCGCAGGCCTGGCAGGACGATCCGACCAAGCCGATCGCCTCGGCATTCGGCCATTTCATGCTGCGGCGGACGCCCGGCAGCGACGAGGAATAGCGTCCATCATTGCGACAGGCAGGTGTGAGCGCCGCTTTCCGCGGCATTTTATGCATTTTGCAAGGAGACCCTTAAAAGTGTTCAGCTAGTCTTGAGCAAAAGCGGCCGCCTCGATGTCCGACGGCGAGCGGCTTGTCATGAGCGGGGGCTGAGCGATGCGTGGGCTGATCGAAATCGGCAATCTTAACATTGAACTAACGCCGCAACCGATCGAGCCGTCCTGGATCATCGACGGAAAGCCGGTGGCGAGCGCCCGCATGCTGTCGAGGAGCGCCGACCGCACCGCGACCACGCTGGTCTGGCACTGCACCGAGGGCAGGTTCAACTGGTATTATGACGTCGACGAGACGATCCTGATCCTGGAAGGCTCGATCGTGCTCGAGAACGACACCATGCGTCCGACCCGATACGGCCCGGGCGACGTCATCTTCTTCAAGGACGGCGCCCATGCCAAATGGCATGTCGAGGGTCATGTGAAGAAGCTCGCCTTCTGCCGCAAGACCCAGCCGCTCTGGCTCGGCTTTGCGGTGCGTGCGATGGGCAAGATCAGGCGGATGCTGATCCCGACCGGCGGCCAGAAGGCCGCAACCCTGATGGGCGCGGGCTAGGACAGCATGATCCGGAGACGCGCATCGCGGCCTTCCGACATGATCATGCTCAGCTAAGAGAGATCAATCCGGTACACGTCTGCCGCCGTCCGCGAGAACAACGCGGTCTTCTCGTCTTCGGAATACCGCGCCGCGATGCGCTTGAAGGCGTTGAAGATCACCAGGTAGCTGCACTGGCCTTTGTCCGGCGGAAAATTGCTTTCGAACATCGCGCGCCTGGGGCCGAACGCTTCGATGCAGGTTTCGATATAAGGCCGCCATGCGGCGGCGAGCTCCTCGGACGAAGGCGGCCTCGGCCGCTCGTGGAAGTCATAACCCAAGAGCCGCATCCCAAGGCCGCCGAGTTTGACAACCACGTTCGGGCATTTGGCGATGTCCAGGATCGACGCCTTCCAGACCGCAAACGTCTCCTCGCGCCGGCCGGCAAAGCGGCCGAGGCCGACGGGGCCGCCGCAATGGTCGAGCACGATTTGGGTGTCGGGAAAGGTCCGGGCGAGCTCGACGAGCTCGCCGATCTGGGGATGAAACAGCCAGGCGTCGAAGCTGAGATCAAGTGGTGCAAGCTGCGCAAAACCCTTGCGGAAGGTGGGATCGAGCAGCAGGCCCTGCGGCCGCGTCGCGTACATGCCGGCGATGTCGGGGTCGGCGTCCCAGGCCGAGGAATGGCGGATGCCGCGAAAGCGGCCACCGCCGGCGGCGACCTCGGCTTCCAGCACGCCTCTTGCCGCCTCGCCGAGCAGGAGGTTCACATGGCTGACGATGCCGGCGCAGATCTGCGCCTTGCCGTAGCCGCCGCTCGCGCTCATGGCAGCAACGCCGTTGGCGAACTCGACCTCCCCGACCGGGCGGAGCGCTTCTGGACCCCGGGCGCGGTACATCGAGCGGCAATCGACATAAACGGTGGCGACGACGTTATGGCCGCTTGCAATGTCCACTGCCATCTCCTCGATCAGGTAGCGCTGGCCGCCGCGGTCCCACAGATGATGATGCGGATCGACGATGGGGAGGCCGGGCTCGATGATCGCCTCGTCGTGCAGCGCGAGCCAGTCGTCGCGCGGATCGGCATAGAGTCCGCTCTTTGACATCGGCACCGTGCTCGCAGCCATCGGCTTCACTCCCTGACATATTGGCGCCCTTGTGCTCGGGCTGTTCGACGATATCAGGACTGCCGGCGTTTCGCGCGCACTTCCGTGACAAGCCGCCAATCGGTGGCGCCCGGCGGCTTGCCTTCGCCGAGCCAATGGAAGGAATCCGGCGTGATCCTGGTGAAGCTCCAGCGGGTGTGCGCCCCGGTGTCCGTCGTGCCCTCCTGGACGATATCCGCTCCCTTCGCGCGTCCGATCTGCTGGCGGAACACGTTGGTCGCAGGATCGATCCAGTAGATGCGCCACGCTTCCATGGTCGGGTCGTAGATGCGCAGCGTGGTGCCGTACCAGTGGCCTGCGATCGGAAAGGCCGGCGCGGTGTTGCGTTCGGCAAGGCGCGGGATCATCCAGACGTCCTGGATGGCGCGGCCCTGCAGCACCCAGCCGAAATGGATTTCGCCGCTGGCCTCGTGGCCGCTGCCGTCGGCACCATGCGCGGTGATCTCGGCCTCCCAGCTTCCCACCAAGCGTCCATAGAGCTGCAGCGCCTCGACGCGTGCGGGATCGGGGCCGTCTGCGTGCAACACTGTGCGGAAGTCGGTCTTGACGGTGTTCATGTCGGTCTCCTCTGCGGGGAGATCAACACGGGCCGCGGCCTGCGACTTGGAGGAAATTGCGCCCGGCGCCTAGACCCCGTCGAGGATGATGACCGTAGGCGTCGGCGGCAAGGTTTCGCGGGAAATCCTCAACGTCCGCTCGCTGCGCACATCGATCTCGAACTGCTTGCCGATGCGTTCCATGAATTCGTCCAGCGGGGTCGCGAACCGATGCATCGGCAGCACGATCGCGGCGCGCAGACGGCGGGTGATGTCGGAAATGCCGTCGAGCGACATGGTGTAGGTGCCGTCGATCGGCACCATCACGATGTCGAGCCGGCCGATCGCCGCGAAATGGCTGTCGTCGAGCTTGACGTGCAGATGCCCGAGATGCCCGATGCAGAGGCCGGCAACCTCGAAAATGAAGATCGAGTTGCCGTCCTTGATCATGTCGGTGCCGGAGGTGTCGCCGAAATGGCGGCGAATGTCGGTGGTGACATTGCGGATGAAGACGTCGCCGATCCGCTCCGAGATCTGCGCCGGCTGCCCGTCGTCGCGCCAGCCATGCAGCACATGGGGAATGCGCGTGTCGGGAAACAACGTGTAGTGGGTGGAATGGGCCCGGTTCATGGTGACGACATCGGGCAGCCGGCCAATCTGGTAGGCGCCGCTATAGTCGGTCGCGATGCGCACGCCGCCGGGCGTGTCGATGAAATAGGTGGAATGCCCGCCATAGGTGATCGTCACCTCGTCGGTCGCGGCGGCAGGTTGCCGCAGCCCGACCGGCGTGGCGCGCGGGCCGCCTTGCGCGACCGCCAGGCATTCGCTGCGCTGCACATCCTCTGCCGCGGCGGCTGTGATGAAAAGGCCCAGCAGGGCGATGACGGCGGAAACAGGGCGCAGCATGCAGTGGCTTCTCCCGCGAGCCCAAAACTGTATCGCCGAACCGGAGGAAGCACTATGATCACCTCAATCAACACAATGTCAGGACCGCCGCGCAGGCGGCCGACCGGGAGGCGGACACCATGGCAGAGCGCGCATCTTCGTCCAGGCGGCTGGAGCCGCTGCGTTTCGTCGATGCGGGCGTGCTGACCATTGCCTACTACGAGGCGGGGCCTCTCGACGGCCCGGCGGTCGTGCTGCTGCACGGCTTTCCCTATGACATCCATTCCTATGTCGATGTTGCGCCTTTGCTTGCGGAACAAGGTTGCCGCGTCATCGTGCCGTATTTGCGCGGCTATGGGCCGACGCGCTTTCGCGATGCCGCGACGCCGCGCTCGGGCGAGCAGGCGGCGATCGCAGCGGACCTGATCGCGCTGATCGATGTGCTCGCGATTCCGCGTGCGGTGTTTGCCGGCTATGACTGGGGCGGCCGCGCGGCCTGTATCGGGGCTGCGCTGTGGCCGGAGCGCTGCAGCGGCCTCGTCTCGGTCAACGGCTATCTGATCCAGGATATTGCCAACGCATTGCGGCCGGCGTCGGTGAAGCAGGAGCTGGCCTACTGGTATCAATGGTATTTCCAGACCGAGCGCGGCCGGGCGGGGCTGGCCGCCAACCGGCGCGAGATCGCGAACCTGCTTTGGAGGCAATGGTCGCCGAACTGGCAGTTCGACCCCGAGGCTTTCGAGCGCACGGCAGCGGCGCACGACAATCCTGATTATGTCGACGTCGCGATCCACAGCTACCGGCATCGCTACGGGCTTGCCGACGGCGACCCGCGCTATGGCGACATTCAGCGCCGGCTCGCCGCGCTGCCGCCGATCACGGTGCCGTCAATCACGCTCGACGGTGATGCCGACGGCGTCGTGCCCGCGACCGACGGCGTGGCGCAAGCGGCAAAGTTCGCCGGCCCCCGCCGCCACCTTGTCATTCCGCGCGCCGGGCACAACCTGCCGCAGGAGGAGCCGGAGGCGTTTTCGGCCGCGGTGCTGGAGCTGATCCGCGGCTGAATCGGGCGGTTTCAGCTCCGACGTTTTGCCGCCTTGCGGGTTGCTTTTCCGGCCTTCTTCGCGGTGGCTTTCTTCGCACCGGCTTTCTTGGCCGTCTTCGTCGTCCTGGCCTTCTTCACCGCTTTGGCGGCTTTCCTTGCCTTCTTGGGAGTCTTCTTTGCGGACTTCTTCGCGGCCTTCTTGGCAACGTTCTTCGTAACCTTCTTCGTAACCTTGGCCTTCTTCGATCCCGTCGCCGCTTTCGCGGGCGCTTTCTTGGCAGTTGCGCCGCCGCCGGCGCGCCGGGCCCTGGCTTTTTCGTTCCGGGCCTCGCGCGCAGCCTCCGCCCGCTGATCTTCGTCGGCGAACGGATTCGTATCGCCCTTCGCGGCGCCGCTCCACGGCTTGGGCGGCTTTGCGGGGAAGAACAGAAGGCGGCGGTTGTTCTTGTAGGTGCCGTCCTGGAAGTTCGGCTTGATCCAATTGTCGGTGGTGTCGAGCAGCAGCCAGTCTTCGTTCTTGCCCGATGCCGCCAGCGAATTGATGATGTCGCGGGCGTAGAAGTGCCGGAAGATGCGGTCGAGATCGGTCATGTAGATGTCGGCCGCGCGCTTGTCGCCGCGGATCAGCAGCATGTTCTCGTCATTGGCCGTCAGCGAGTTAGCCGAGAAATTCGCCGATCCGGAGCAGATCAAGGGGTCGTCCGAGAGCGGATCGACGATCAGCACCTTGGCGTGGACGAAGAACACATGGCCCGCATTGGTCGGCCGGTCGAGCTCCTCATCGATGAACCACTTGTCGAGGTCGGTGTTCGGGATCGGCGCCACCTTGGCGCCGCCGATGCCCGTCTTGTACTTGATGAAGGTCTTGCCGATGATCGCGCCGTTGGAAAACACCAGCTTGCCGCGGTTGCGCTTCTCGGCGTCGGTGACGTCCTTTGTCGGCGTATCCTCGAGGATGACGAGCCGCATCGCATCGCCCGCCTTGTCGAGCGCGGCAAGGATCCTGGGCGCGACGTTGAACGGGATCGTCATCATCGCCAGCGAGCCGGCATCGTCGATGCGCTCGCCGTACCAGTCGAGCATGTTGTCAGCGATGCGCGGCGAGAAGAACGGCACGGTGGACGATGCGGCGATCGCATTGGGCGGATTGGGCGTCAGGCCGATCGCGTTCGCAAGCGCCTCCTTGTGCGGAGGATCGTTCTTCAATTCGGTCCAGTAGTCGAGATAGGTCTTGGCGGTCGCGCCGTCTGCGGTGACATGGGCGACATTGGTCTGGCCGTAGAAGCCGGAATTGGTGAAATTGGTCGAGCCCGTCCATACCTTCTGCGGCTTTCCGCCTGATAGTTTCACGATGAACTTGTTGTGCGGGATCGCCGTGCGCGTGCGGGGATGCACGATGGCGTCCGGAAGCCCGGCGTCCTGGATCGCCTTGACGTTCGGATCCTTGTCCTTCTTGGTGTCGTGATAGATGATCTCGACATCGACGCCACGATCATGCGCGCGTTTGAGCGCGAGCAGCACCGGCAGATAGGTGAATTCATAGGCGCAAACGCGCAATCCCTCGCCTGCTTTCGCGTCATTGATATATTTCAGGCAGGCCTCGGCGAGGCCGCGCGACAGCCATTGCGTTTCCTTGTCGAGCAGCTTGCCGTCGTCGCTGACATTGTTGGCCATCTCGTCGGTGAGGGCCTTGTTGTTGAATTCGGTCGCGAAGGCGTGGCTTGCGATCGCGCCGCGGTTGAACCAGACGCCCTGGCCGCGATCGTCATATTCAGGCTCGGTCTCGATGGAGAAATTCAGCGTATAGCGCTCCTCCATGTCGTGGAGGTCGCCGTAGAGGGCAATGATGGTGAAGGCGTATTTCGTCCCGGGCGATGCGCCGTAGTCGGACCACAGAAAGGTCTGAAACGGCTGCTCCCGCGACGGATAATCGTCCTTCGCTTTCGGGTCGGGCACCAGGTCCTTGAAATATTTTATTCCCCTGAGCCAGCTTTGCTGCTGACCGTCCTGGCCGCGCTTGATGGCGAAGCCGCGCAGCCCGGCGCGGGCTGCCTCGTCCATGTCGAGGGCCATCAGCACGACATGGGTGCCCGCGATGGCCTTGACGCGCAATGGTCCGCTTTGCTGCGAAATACGCATGGTCTTCCCCCGGCTAAAGTCCACGCTCAGGTTGCAAGTATGACTTATTGCCAGGGAAGTGCAAGGCGCTGCGCCCTGCCTGAGGCGCTCAGCCGCGCCGCGGACTGAGTTTCCAGGTGATGGCCACGATCGCAGCCGTCAGCAGGCCGCTGGCCGCAGCTTCAGCGGGAAGCGACAGCGCAAGGGCCGACGTGGCGGCCCAGCCGATCGAGGAAAAGGCCTCCGCGATTGTGGCGAGGCGCGACGAGGTCTGGCGCCGGCGGAACTGGCTGCGCCGGGCCTGAACGCGGAACCAGAGCTGGATCGCGGTCGCTGACGCCGCGCCGAGCGCGACGCCGACGGCCGTGACCGCCGACTGCAGCGGGGAGGCCAGGGCGAGCGCTGCGACGAGGGGCGCGAAGACCGCGCCGATCACGATCAGCACCACCTCGATCTTGGCGCGCAGCACCGCGGCCGGAGAGAGCGGCGCGGTCGCGACCAGGTCGGCGGCGTCTTCGCCGCAAATGGTCAGCCAGGCGAGCCCGCCGGCGAGCTGGCCCGCCGCCATCACCACGACCGGCGTGATCAGGACGATCGCCGCGGAGCTGTCGGAAAAGCTGCGCCACAACAAGAGCGCCGGCGGCACCAGGTAAAGCAGCTGCATCAAGGTCTGCGAGATCAGCCAGGGATCCCGCTTGAGCAGCAGAAACTCCTTGCGCCGCAGCGCCTGCTGGCGCGAGCCGCCGCGAAACGCCAGCGCCCTGTTGCCCCGGCGGCTGGTGATCGCCTGGGCGGAGGCGCCGATCGCGGTATCGGCAAAGCGCGGCGAGAAGATCGCCATCACGCCGCCGAGCAGGACGAGGCTCGCCGCCAGCAGCGCCAGCAGCGCCTCGATGTCGCCGAGCGCCGCCCGCGCCGGCCACCAGAGCAGGCTGTCCGGACCCGGTGCGAAAGCCGCCGCGGCGTCCGAGGTCAGCACCGCAAAGCGCGACAGCGTGCCGTAGGAGAGGATCGCGGCGACCTGCAGCGCAATGACAAAGCCCGCGCCGATGATGGCGGCGACGATTTGCGCGATCAGCCGGGTGCGGGCCGGCCCGATCAGGCGGAACAGCAGAATGGTAATTGCGATCGCAAGCGCCGCTGCGGAGAAGCCGATGGCGACGACGACGCCGAATCCCGCCAGCCAGCGTGCGCCGCCGTTGAGAACGAGCACATCGACAAAGGGTGTCGAGAACAACAGCGCCATGCCGGTGACCATGAGCGCGATGGCGGCGATCCGCACCGAGAAGATGTTGGTCAGTTTGGCCGGCGAGGACATGATGAGGTCGAGGTCGGCGCGGGCGTAGAACACTCGCGTCACCGACTCGATCGCCTGCGACAGCATCAAGGCCCAGGCCAGCAGGATGGTCGAGGTGAGGACGATCAGCGAGGTCTTGTCCAGCGGCAGCTGCAGCGTTGCAAAGCGCCCGATCACCGCATAGGCCGGCAGATGCATCAGCGCCGCAAACGCAATGAGCCCGATTGCGGCGGCGCGCTTTCGTCCGCGCCGCCCGCCGGTCATCATGGCAAGCCATTCGCGCCAGGCGAGCTTCAGCTCGTGCCGGGCAAACCAGGTGAGCGTGGTCGACCCGCTCATGCGGCTTCCGCGTTCTCATCGACCAGCGCGATGAACAGGTCTTCGAGGCTGGTATTGCGGTGGCCGTTCTGCGCGCGCAGCTCGTCGAGCGTGCCCTCGGCGACCAGGCGGCCGGCGGCAATGACGCCGATGCGGTCAGCCATGCGCTCGGCGACCTCGAGGATATGCGTGGTCATGATCACGGTGCAGCCGGCGCGCACGCGCTCGCTCAGGATCCCCTTGACGTGCCGCGCGGACAGAGCATCGAGGCCGGTGAGCGGCTCGTCCAGGATGATCAGGCTTGGATCGTGCACCAGCGCCCCGGCCAGTGCGACCTTCTGGCGCATGCCCTTGGAGAAGCCTTCGCAGCGCTCGTTCAGATGCGGCTCGAGCCCGAGCGAGACCAGCAGGTCGCGCGCCGCAGGCGTGGAACGTTTTGGATCGACGCCCCAGAGGCCGGCGACGAATTCGAGATATTCCACCGGCGTCAGCTTGTCATAGATCATCGGCTCGTCGGAGACCCAGGCCATGATCTGCTTGGCGGCGACGGGATCGGACAGCGCATCGACGCCGAAGATCGCAACCGATCCGGCATCGGGCCGCAGCAGGCCCGCGACCATGCGCAAGGTGGTGGTCTTGCCGGCGCCATTGGGACCGACCAGGGCATAGAACTCGCCGGCGCGGACGGTGAGATCGAGCGCATCGACCGCCAGCCGGTCAAAACGCTTTGTTAACCCTTGCACCTGCAGGGCCGCCTGTTCGGATTTCATGAAGATGTCACCGAGATGATTCGTGCGCGGTTCTCCGGCACCAGCATGGACCGGAACATGTTTCGCCACCGTGAATCTGGGGCCGCAAATGCGGTAAGCCAAGGGGGATGAGACCGGAAGGGCGACCGTAGGCCAAGAGGATAATGAGCGGATGATGAGCGCTTTGTTGACAGGAGTTCCGCCTTTGGGCTGAATGCGTGGCGGGACGAATGCGTTGGTCTTTCGGCGGGGCGACAGATCCTGCACGAAAGGGCCGATACCTGAGCGAGCAAAAGGCGGTCAAAAGAATCGCCCGCGCGCTTCCGGGGAGGAGACGATGCTGGACTTCGTTCAGCAGTTGGTCAGCGGCATTGCGCTCGGCTGCGTCTACGGCCTGATCGCGCTTGGCTTCGTGCTTGTCTACAAGGCCACCGAGGTCGTCAATTTCGCGCAGGGCGATTTGATGATGCTGGGCGGCTTCTTCGCCTTCACCTTCATCGGCATCCTCGGACTGAATTACTGGATCGGCTTCGCCGCCGCGGTCGCCTGCATGGCGGCCTTCGGCATGCTGGCGGAGCGGCTGGTGGTGCGCCCGATCCTGGGCTATCCGCAATTCTCCATCATCATGGCGACCATCGGGCTCGGCTATTTCCTGCGCTCGGTCGCCGGCATGATCTGGGGCACCGACGATTTCAAGATCGAGACGCCGTTCAGCCAGGGCGTCCTGCGGATCGGGAGCCTCGTGCTCGCCTATGACAAGCTCTCGGTGATCGCCGCCACCATCATTCTCTGCGCGCTGCTCTATCTGTTCTTCAACAAGACGACGCTGGGCACCGCGATGCGGGCCTCTTCCGAGAACATGCTCGCGGCCTATTACATGGGCATTCCGGTCAAGCGCGTGGTCTCGATCGTCTGGGCGATCAGCGCGGCGGTTGCGACCTGCGCCGGCGTGCTGCTGGCGCCGATCACCTTCATTCATTCCAATGTCGGCCTGGTGCTGGGGCTGAAGGCCTTCCCGGCCGCGGTGCTTGGCGGTTTCGGCTCGATCCCCGGCGCCGTCGTCGGCGGCGTCCTGATCGGCGTGATCGAGAGCATGGCGGGCTTCTATCTGCCGGAGGGCTGGAAGGACGTCGCGCCCTATATCGTGCTGCTGCTCGTGCTGTTGCTGCGGCCCGAAGGCCTGTTCGGCCTTCCCATGCGCAAGAAGGTCTGAGCCGCATGCGCTTCCTGTTCAAGACGGACTATGAAGACGACATCCGGCTGTTCCCGCATTCCGGATACGTTGTGTCCTATGGCGCGCTGTTCGCGGTTCTCATCGTCGCGCCTTACCTGCTCTCCAGCTACATCATGAGCCAGCTGGTGTTCGTCTGCATCTACGCCACCGTCGGCGTGGCGTTGCTGATCCTGACCGGCTTTACCGGGCAGGCCTCGCTGGGGCATGCGGCGTTCCTGGCGATCGGCGCCTACACCTCGGCCTATCTGCAGCAGTACAACGTGCCGTTTCCGGTCTACTTCCTCGCCGCCGGACTGCTGACCGGCGCGATCGGCGCCATCGTCGGCTTTCCGGCGCTGCGGCTGCAGGGCATCTACCTCGTCATCGCCACCATCTCCTTTGCCTTCATCGTCGAGGAAATCCTGGCGCGCTGGGAGAGCGTCACCCACGGCAATGAGGGGATGCGGGTCAAGACCATCCAATGGCTCGGGGTCACCGTGTCGCGCGACAGTCCGGCGTTCTATTTCCTCTGCCTCGCCGTGCTGGTGTTGACCATCGTCGGCGCGCTGAACCTGCTGCGCTCGCCCACGGGCCGCGCCTTCATCGCCATCCGCGACAGCGAGACCGCCGCGCGCAGCATGGGCATCAACGTCTCGCTCTACAAGGTGAAGTCGTTTGCGATTTCGGCTGCCATCACCGGCTTTGCCGGCTGCCTGTTCGCCCACAAGCTGTCCTTCATCTCCCCGGAAATGTTCACGCTGCAGCTCTCGATCGAGTTCATCATCGTGATCCTGATCGGCGGCACTTTCAGCCTGCATGGCGCCGTGCTCGGCGCGATCTTCATCGTGATGATCGATCCGTTCCTTACTTACCTCAAGGACGACGTGCCCGGCATGGTCGGCGGCCTTGCCGCGACGTTTGGCGCCGGCGGCGAGCGTGCCGCCCATATCCAGGACAGCGTTGCGGCCTTTGCCTCCGCCAACGGGCTCAAGGGCGCGATCTATGGCGTCATCATCGTGCTGTTCGTGCTGTTCGAGCCGCTCGGGCTCTATGGCCGCTGGCTCAAGATCAAGCTCTTCTTCCAGCTGTTCCCGCTCTACAAGCGCGCGACCTTCAAGCGGCAGAAGATCTATGTGAAGTCGGAGCGGAACCGATGAGCTATTTCCGCGCCGAAAACCTGTCGCTGCACTTCGGAGGCCTGAAGGCGGTCGATGCCGTCTCCTTTGCAGTGGAAAAGGGCGAGATCCTGTCCATCATCGGGCCGAACGGCGCGGGAAAAAGCTCGATCTTCAATTTGATCTCGCGCATCTACTCGCCGACCTTCGGCAGGATCTTTTTCGAGGACCAGGACATCACCCGCGAGCCGGCCTATCGGATCGCGCGGCTCGGCATTGCCCGCACCTTCCAGAACATCGAGCTGTTCGAGAACGCCACGGTGCTCAACAACCTCCTGGTCGGCCGCCATCGCCATTCCGCCACCCGGCTCTGGCAGGAGCTGCTGTTCCTGCCGAGCGTTCGCGCCAATGAAAAGCTGCATCGCCGCCGGGTCGAGCAGGTGATCGAATTCCTCGATCTCGAGCCCTATCGCGACAAGCTGATCTCGGGACTGCCCTATGGCGTGCGCAAGGTGATCGAGCTTGCGCGTGCGCTCTGCTCCGAGCCGAAGCTGATCCTGCTGGACGAGCCGTCCTCCGGGCTGAATGTCGAGGAGACCGACGACATGTCGTTCTGGATCCGCGACATGAAGACCGAGCTCGGCATCACCGTCGTGATGGTCGAGCACGACATGACGCTGGTCAGCCGCGTCTCCGACCGTGTCATCGCGCTGAACTACGGCCGTGTGCTGGCGATGGGGACGCCTGCGGAGGTGCAGCGCCATCCCGACGTCGTCGCAGCCTATCTCGGGGCATGAGCAGATGAGCGCGCCGGACATCATCCTCAAGCTCAGCAATATCGAGAGCTATTACGGGCCGATCATGGCGATCCGCGGCATCAGCCTCGAGGTCGCGCGCGGGCAGATCGTGACGCTGCTCGGAGCCAATGGCGCCGGCAAGACCACGGTGCTCAAAACAATCTCCGGCATTCTCGATCCACAGAAGGGCTCGATCGATTTTTTAGGGATGCCGATCCAGCGCATGGAAGCGGACAAGATCGTGCGGCTCGGCTTGAGCCACGTGCCGGAAGGGCGCGAGGTGTTTCCATTCCTGTCGGTGCGCGAGAACCTGATGATGGGGGCGTTCCCGCGCAGGGATCGCGACGCCGTGGCGGAAGATCTCGAGCGGGTCTACGGCTATTTTCCGCGCCTGAAGGAGCGGCTGGAGCAGCCGGCCGGCCAGCTTTCCGGCGGCGAGCAGCAGATGCTGGCGATCGGCCGCGCGCTGATGAACAGGCCCGTGCTGCTCTTGCTGGACGAGCCGTCGCTCGGCCTGTCGCCGATCCTGGTGAAGGAAATCTTCGCCATCATCAGGCGCATCAACGAGGAGCAGGGCGTCTCGATCCTGCTGGTCGAGCAAAACGCAAAGATTGCATTGGAGACCGCACACTACGGTTACGTGCTGGAAATCGGCCGCATCGTGATGAACGACGCTTGCGCGCGGCTGATGAAGTCGGCCGACATCCAGGAATTCTATCTCGGCGCCAAGGAAGCCGGCGCGCGCGGCGAACGGCGCTGGAAAAGGAAGAAAACGTGGCGTTAAATATGGAGCTGCTTCGCCATCAAGAAGACTGGGCAGGAAAAGCCGGCACCCGGGGCGACAGCAGGCAGGAGGAACGGGCATGGCGGGCACCGCAGTGCTGACGGTCGCCGATACGATCGCTGGGAGCTTTGTGCTGGCGGTCGAAACCCGCGGCGACGCACCTGCGATCCGCGAAAAGAGGTTCGGCATCTGGCAGCCGACCAGCTGGCGCGAATGGCGGGAGATCTCCAGGAACATCGCCTACGGGCTGCATGCGATCGGCTTCCGTCCGGGCGACACCGCCTCCATCATGGCCAATGCCGTGCCGGAATGGGTCTATGCCGACATGGGCATTCTCTGCGCCGGCGGCGTCTCCTCCGGCATCTATCCGACCGACTCCGCAGCGCAGGTCGAATATCTCATCAATGATTCCGGCACCCGCGTGGTGTTCGCCGAGGACGAGGAGCAGCTCGACAAGCTCTTGATCTGCCGGTCGCGCTGTCCGACGCTGCAGCACATTGTCGTGTTCGACATGGAGGGCCTCTCGGGCTTCTGCGATCCCATGGTGATGTCGCTCGCCGAATTCCTGGCACTCGGACAGAACCACAGGCAGGGACGCGAGGCGCTGTGGGAAGAAATGGTGGCAAGCCGCGGCCCGGATGATCTCGCGATCCTGGTCTACACCTCGGGCACAACCGGTCCGCCCAAAGGCGCCATGCACGCCAACCGCAGCGTCGTGCACCAGATGCGCCACGCCAATGATCTGTTTCCCTCCACCGGCCATGACGAGCGGCTGGTGTTCCTGCCGCTTTGCCATGTCGCCGAGCGGGTCGGCGGCTACTACACCTCGCTTGCCTTGGGCTCGGTGATGAATTTCGCCGAAAGCCCGGAGACGGTGCCGGACAATCTGCGCGAGGTGCAGCCAACGCTGTTCCTGGCGGTGCCGCGCATCTGGGAGAAATTCTATTCCGGCATCACCATCGCGCTGAAGGATGCGACGGCGTTCCAGAACTGGGCCTATCGCCGCGCCATGGACGTGGGCTATCGCATGAGCGAATATCGAATAGCCGGCGAGGCGCCGCCGGCCTGGCTGAAGCTCGCTGACCGCGTCGCCTATTGGGCCGTGTTCCGCAACATCCGCCGCATGATCGGGCTCGATCGTTGCCGCATCGCCTTCACGGGCGCCGCGCCGATCTCGCCGGATCTGATCCGCTGGTATCTCGCGCTCGGCATCGACATGCGCGAGGTCTATGGCCAGACCGAGAATTGCGGCGTCGCTACGCTGATGCCGTCCGATCGGATCAAGCTCGGCTCGGTCGGCAAGGCCGTGCCGTGGGGCGAGGTGATGCTGTCGCCACAGGGCGAAATCCTGATCCGCGGCGACTTCCTGTTCATGGGTTACCTCAACCAGCCGGAGAAGACGGCGGAAACCATCGATGCGCGCGGCTGGCTGCACACCGGCGATGTCGGCGCCATGGACAATGAGGGCTTTGTCAAGATCACCGACCGCATGAAGGACATCATCATCACCTCGGGCGGCAAGAACATCACGCCGTCCGAGATCGAGAACCAGCTGAAGTTCTCGCCTTACGTGTCGGATGCCGTCGTGATCGGCGACAAGCGGCCTTTCCTCACCTGCCTGGTCATGATCGACCAGGAGAATGTCGAGAAGTTCGCGCAGGACCACGACATTCCCTTCACCAATTACGCCAGCCTTTGCCGAGCGCCGGAGATCCAGGACCTGATCTGGCGCGAGATCGAGAGCGTGAATGCGAATTTCGCGCGCGTGGAGACCATCAAGCGATTCCATCTGATCGAGCGCCAGCTCACCCCGGAGGACGAGGAGCTGACGCCGACCATGAAGCTGAAGCGGAAATTCGTGAACCAGCGCTACGCCGCGGAGATCGAGGCGATGTATCGGGATCGCGCGGTGGCGTGACGCGCGCAAGGTGAGACCAACAAAGCGAAGGATCGGAAGGCCCAGCGCCTTCGCCCGGCAAAAGGGGCCACAAAAGAGCAGGCACAGGGAAGAGGAGGAATGGAATGTCGAGAACATTTGCCGCGTTCGGTCTTGCCTTCGGCGCTTTGGCGCTGGCGTGCGGGCCTGCCTTGGCGCAAGCGACCAAGGTCACCAATGAGGGAATCTCGGCCAACGAGATCGTGATCGGCACGCACCAGGACCTGTCGGGACCGATCAAGGTGTGGGGCGTGCCGGTGTCCAACGGCATGAAGATGGCGGTGGAGGAGATCAATGCGGCCGGCGGCATCAACGGCCGCAAGCTCAAGCTGATCCTGGAGGACAATGGCTACGATCCGAAGAAGGCGGTGCTGGCCTCGCAGAAGATGGTCGAGCGCGACAAGGTCTTTGCGATGATCGGGCCGATGGGCTCGCCCACCGTGCTCGCGGCGCAGGACATCCTGTTCGATGCCGGCGTCCTGCAGCTGTTTCCGCTCACCGCGGCCGAGTTCACCTTCAAGTTCGATCCGAGCAAGCCGCAGGAGCGGCTGAAGTTCAACAACCTCTTGCCCTATGTCGAGAGCACCCGCGCGGCGCTGAAATACATGATGGACTGGAAGCACTTCCAGAAGCCCTGCATCATGCATCAGGACGACGAGTACGGAAAGAACGTGCTCGACGGCTTCAACCAGCAGCTTGATGCCATGAAGATCCAGCCGGCCTCGATCACGAGCTACAAGCGCGGCGCCTCCGACTTTTCCGCCCAGGTCGCCAAGATGAAGTCGGACGGCTGCGATCTCGTGGTGCTCGGCACCGTGATTCGCGAGACCATCGGCGCGATGAGCGAGGCGAAGAAGCTCGGCTGGGACGTCACCTTCCTCGGCGCGACGCCGACCAATGTGCTGGAAGTGCCGACGCTCGGCAAGGACTCGGTCGAGGGGCTCTATGCGGCCTCGGGCTTCGAGATTCCCTACGAGGACACTGCGAAGGGCAAGGTCAAGGACTGGCTCGCCAACTACAAGAAGATGTTCGGCACCGATGCCAACACCCAGGCCATCATCGGCTACAACGCGGTCGAGACCTTTGCCTTCTACGTGCAGAAGGCGGGCAAGGACCTGACCGGGCAGAAGGTGCTCGATGCGCTGGAGTCAGGCGAGAAGTTCAACGACATCTTCAACTCGCCGCCGACCAAGTTCTCCAAGACCGACCATCTGGCGAACACCATCACCCAGGTGCAGCAGATCAAGAACGGGCGGTGGGTGCTGGTGAAGGATAATCTGATGTTTTGATGAATGGGGCACCATCATTCCGGGACGCCTCGAAGAGGCGAAGCCGGAAGCTTGAGATTGTCAGGTCCGCAATTGCGTACCATCGTTCGATGCTTTGCATCGTCCCGGAATGACGTACCCAACACGCGGCCGTCATTGCGAGGAGCGAAGCGACGAAGCAATCCAGGGCCTCACGCGCGACTCTGGATTGCTTCGCTTCGCTTCGCAATGACGGGTGCGCTCTCACTTCTGCAAGATCTGCTGCAGCACGTCCCCAAGCACGATCGGCTCGCGCGGCGCGAGATACGTCAGCCCGGCATCGTGCGCGAGCGCGGCAATGGTGCCTCTCGCCTGCAAGTCGGACAGCGCCCTGTTGACCGCGGCGAGCAGCGCGGCATCGCTTGCCAGCGCCACATAGCCGCGATTGGCGCCGATCGGATAGTAATAGCCGGAGGCCGTGAGCTTGGTGTCGGGATGCGCGGCGCGATAGGCGTCGAAGCGGCGCAGGTCGAGCAGCGTGGCGTCGAACTCGCCGCGCTCGAGCGCGCCGATGAGGTCCTGCCGTCCGGGAACCACGTGGGTGATCTGGTCGATCAGCTGGCCACCGTGAAAGTTCATCAGGATGGCATCCGCCAGCGTGCCGCTTTCGATGCCGATGCGAAGCCCGGAGAGGTCGCCGACATCGCCGATATGACGGTCGCGTACCTTGGGGCCGAGCACGACGGTGAGCGCCGAATAGACATAAGGCTGGCTCGGCGTCAGCACGCCGAGCGGGACGCGCCGCCTGCGGTCGTCGCGCGTGGCCCCGGCGAAGTCGGGCAGTTTTGCCGTTTTCACCCCGGGCACGACCAGCGAGTCCCTGGTCAGCGTGTAGCTGCCGAGCAGCGCGCAGCGGCCGTCAGACAGCAGCGCGTTCGCTTCCAGCGCCGGGCTGGAATCCTCGTCGAGCTTGCTTTCGAACCACTGGATCTGCAGCGGCCGATCGAGCTCTCTGGCCAGCGCCTGCGCCAGCGCGACATCGAAGCCGGAATCGGGCGCGCCGCGGCGATGCAGCGACAGCGGCGGAAGGTCCTCGTCGAGACAGATTTTCAGGACCTCGTCGGATGCCGCGGCCGGCATGGTCGATGTCGCCGCCAACGCCACGGCCAGCAACGCGGCCGTGCCGATCACCTTTGCCCAGCTTCTCATGGCGTTCTCCGGCTCGAGACATAGGCCCAGAGGTCGGCGATGTCGTCGTCGTTGAGAACGTCGCCCCAGGGCGGCATCCTGTTGTTCTTGCCGTGCTTCACCGTGTTGACAAAGCGATCATGGTCGTCGGGAAACCGGCGCAGGTCCGGCGTGATCGTGCCGGAATTGACCATGTTGGGGCCGTGGCAGTGCGAGCATCGCTCCGCGAAAATCGCCTTGCCCAGATCGATCTTGGCCGGGTTTGCCTGCTCGCCGGCTGCCTGGTCGGCCTTGACCGGCTCGGATTCCGCATTCTGCTGTGCCGTGGCGGCTCGCGCGAACGCAAACGCCATCGACAGAATTGCAAGGGCGGCGAATGCCGCCGCCCCACCGAAACGTCCTTCCATCACGCGCGATCTGCCTTGCTTGACTGGCTTACTTCGACTTGACCGCGAACACCCACAGCGATCCGCCGGCAGGCACGTTGGCCAGCCGCTCGTCGCCGGAGAACAGCGAGTAGACGCCGCCATAGCCGGAGTTGACGGCAACGTATTGCACGCCATCCTGCTGCCAGGTCACCGGCTGACCCTCGATGCCCGAGCCGGTCTGGAACTGCCACAGCTTCTTGCCGGTGTCGGCGTCGAAGGCTTCGAACTCGCCGGTCAGCTGGCCGGAGAAGACGACGCCACCGGCGGTCGACAGCACGCCCGAGAAGCGCGGAATGTCGCTCGGCATTTCCCATTTGGCCTTGCCGGTCATGGGATCGATCGCCTTGAGCGCGCCGCGCGGCCCGGTGCCCCAATCCCAGAGATCAGTCAGGTCCATGCCGAGATACCATTCGCCGGCCTTGTAGGTGGCAGGCTCGGTCTTGTAGTGGCCGCCGAAGGTCAGGGTGTTGGCATAGGCCAGCCCGGTCTGCGGATTGAACGACATCGGCTCCCAGTTCTTGCCGCCGAGGATCGACGGATAGACGGTGACCTTCTTGCCGTCGCGGGCATCCTTGGTGACATCCGTTTCGATCGGCCGTCCCGTCTTCATGTCGATGCCGCTCGCCCAGTTCACCTTCACGTACGGGTTGGCCGCGAGCAGCTTGCCGTTGGTGCGGTCGAGCACATAGAAGAAGCCATTACGGTTGGCATCCATCAGGACCTTGGTCGGCTTGCCCTCGACGTTCATGTCGGCAAGCACCATCTCGGCCACCGAATCGTAATCGAACGGGTTGTTCGGCGAGAACTGATAGTGCCACTTGACCTTGCCGGTCTTCGGCTCCAGCGCGAGCACCGAGCAGGTGTAGAGGTTGTCGCCCGGCCGCACCGCTGCGTTGAACGGCCCGGGGTTACCGATACCCCAATACACGGTATTCAGTTCGGGGTCATAGGAGCCGGTGATCCAGGTCGAGCCGCCGCCCAGCTTCCAGGTGTCGCCCTTCCAGGTGTCGCCGCCCGGCTCGTCCGGGCTGGGGATGGAATGGGTGCGCCAGAGATGCTTGCCGGTCTCCGGATCCCAGCCGTCGATGAAGCCGCGGGTGCCGAACTCGGCGCCCGAGATGCCGGTCAGCACCACGCCGTCGGCAACCAGCGGGGCCACCGTCATCGAGTAGCCTTCCTTGATGTCGGCCGCCTTCTGCCGCCACAGCTCCTTGCCGGTCTTCATGTCGATGGCGATGACATTGGCATCGAGCGTGGTGCGGAACAGCTTACCGTCCTGGATCGCCGCGCCGCGGTTGATGATGCCGCAGCAGACGATGCGCGGCGTCTCCGCCGGATATTCGACCTTGCTCTTCCAGATCTGCTTGCCGGTCTTGGCGTCGATTGCCATGGTGGCGTTGTGGGTGGTGACGTAGATCACGCCCTGGTACACCAGTGGCTGGGATTCCTCGCTGCGATCGTCGGCGAGGCTGTAATTCCACACCGGCACCAGATCCTTGGCATTGTCCTTGTTGATCTGCGTGAGCGGACTGAACCGCTGCAGATTGTAGCCCATGCCGTAGTTCAGGACGTTCGATGTATCGGTCGCACCCTTGATCAACTGATCGGCCGTCTGGGCGCTTGCACCAAACGGTGCGAGCGCAGCAAGACAGGCCGCCAACGCGAAGCGGTTCATGCGTTTTCTCCCATTGCCATCTCTTGGCACTCTCTCTTGGCGATCTCTAGCGGATCGTGTGCAATGCTAGTCGCGACGAAGCGATCGCGTCAATCAAACGGTCGAACCGAAATCAAAAAGAGAAGATTTGTGTCGCGGCTTTTTTCGCCGAACGAAAAATGCTGGTCGCGCTGCGACGCACCGCCGCCGAATGACCGTCGAGATAATGCGGATTCTATGGTCCGCTCACCGCAACGCCGGCATCGACCGGAGCAAGCGCTGTTATGTCGCAGTGCCAGCCGCCGTCATCGCCCTTCTGCAGCGCAAAGGCCTTCTCGATCCTGATTCGGTGGGCCACCGCAAAACTGTCGCGCGTCCCCGGCGGCGGCTTCGGCTTGCCCGATCTGGCATCCCAGCAGGTGCCGGTGCAGCTTGCGGCGATCGGGCTGCAGACCGTGAAGGGCGCCAGCACGACCATTTCGACCTCGGCGGTGACGCGCGCGCTTCTGTCGGCGCCGCCGCTGCCGGTCTCGCGCGCGATCTCGCGCACCTGCCTGACCCGCAGAAAATCCTCGCAGGAATTGGCCAGATGAATCCGCGTCACGCAGATGTCGACGGCGTCGGCGTTCGGCAGCGAGGCGCGTGCTTGACGGCCGAACATCATCCTGGGCTCGCCCTTCGCTCTCACCACGTCCGCGTTCATGTCCGCAAGGGCGGTGGCAAGGCAATTCAGCGCGGGCTCGAGCTCGGCCAGCGGCACGTTCTCCTTGCCGGCGAGGGCGCATTTGCGGTCACGCTCCCTGATCCATCTGGCATATTCGACAAAGGCGTCCTTGGCGTCGACGTCGCCGAGCTTTGCGATCAGCGCCAGCACATGCTCATTGAGCTCGCCTTCGGCAATGGCAAGCGAAGGGTCGCTGCAGATCAGCGCGCCGGCCGCGGTATTGGAGGCGAGACAGTCGAAATTGGGGTCGCGCAGGACGGCGACCCGCTCCTCCGTCTCCTTGAGCAGGCAGGCCTTGACGGCTGCAATGTCGGCGAAACGAATGGCTTCGCCGGGGAAGATGCCGCAGCTCAGATTGCGGTCCTTGATCCATTCGGCGTTCTCCTCGATCGCCACCAGACGATCGGGCAGCCGGTTCAAGCGCGCCTGGACCGCGTCCGCGAGCTTCGCGCCGGCGGCGTTGAGCTCGGCATCGCCGCAGAACAGCCGATTGGCCTGGTCCCGGTGCTGCTCGCAATGGTTCTCTGCAAACAGCGGCAGCAGCTCCTGTATCGAGCGGTCCTGGCCGGGCGAATCCTGTGCGAGTGCCGGCGCAACACCAAGCTGCAGCGCCAGCATCGCCAGCCAAAGTGACCGCATGTGAGAAAAGCCCGCTTCCGAGAACGTCGTGTCGCCATGCTAACCGGTCGAAAGCTGCGGCGAAACGAGATTCTGGCCGTGCCACGGTACCCGTCGGTGCGTTAGTTCGACGCCGCAATCAGGCCGGGTCGCACGGCGCCGCCGGCAGCCGCCGGGACGACATCGCGCTCGAGACGGGCTTCGAGCGGCTGATCGACATATTGGCTCACGCCGGTCTCGTCCATCACGAACAGCGGCCGAACGTTGCGGACATAGCCGTCCTCGACCATGGCCATGCGGCGGTTGTCGAGCATCAGCCAGTGTCCGTCGAGCCGCGCTGCCGCAACCGCATGATCCTCGCCGTGGAGGATGTCGCGCATGATGACGATGCGCAGGTCCTCGGGCCTCACGCCGGCCTGCCGAAGCGCCGTGAATTTTGCAATCGCATAGTCCTCGCAATCGCCGGCGCCGTGGGCGAAGGTCGCAAGCGGCGAGCTCCAGACGTCGATCTGGCCATATTCTGCGAGATCGCTGGTCGCGCGGATGGCCAGGTTGATGGCGCGGTTGATCTCGCCAAAGCGGGCGCGGCCCTCGCGGGCGCGGCCGGTGTCGACAATGGCCAGGAATTGCAACGCGGCATCGGAGACGCAGCCGTCGCGATCGCCATCGCAAAGCGCAAGCTGAACCCGCTCGTCGTCGAGCTTGCGCGCGAGCGCGCTCCATTTGTCATGGACCGGGCCCGTGGTCACCGGGATCGCGGTCAGGCCGAATGGCTCGGCGGAAGCGGTGCCGCGCACCTGTGCGCCAAGTTGCAGCGGCGCGGCCAGGTCGAACGCGCCGGCTGGACCGGCATGGTACAAAAGGCCGCAGGCAAGTGCGGCGGCGCAGGCAACGCGCTGACGACTGAGAAACCCCATTTGACGCCCCTGTCCTCGCCATCGCCGGGGGCCTTCTGCACCCGCGCGTGACCGGATCGTTTCAGGGGCGATGATCGGGGCGAGGGGCTTTTCGTCTGCTTAAGAGCGGCGGCGGCCCTGCGGAAAGCCGAGAACAGGCTGAAATCGGCGTTAAGGATTTACCGACGATTCGAGTGGTCGCCGGATGCTTTGCCGCGCAGCAGCAAGGATTACGCGCGGTGGTTGAATTTGGGCCGGTTTCCTCAAGATATGGCTAATGGACGCGACTCGGAGGATTTGTTACTCAGCTCACAGTTTTGGCGCTGAAACTAGCGCAGTATGCGGCGAGGCTGGTTCAGGGAAAGGTGATGCAAGTATTGCCGGGCCAATGAATACTTTGAATTACACGGATTTGCTTGTTTTGAACGGAAATGCGTCGGCCTGCGGCTTGTTGGCGACAGCCTTTACTTTCCTGCATGGGAGACTGGCCGGCCTTAATCGAAATTCGCGTGCCTTGTCACTATCACTAACACAAGCTGAAGATGGTTCCGGAACCCAGCTTCCAGTGATATGCAAGCATTCGCGGCTTATTGGTATGTAAATATTAACCCTGTTGCGGTGGCTCATTGAATTACGCTGGCAAATTTGACGCCACGATTTCGTCTGCTGACCACAGCGGAGCGTCCCAGTCGCATTTTCATGTCGATTCCGTGCATGGCCATGCCCCGGCGGACGCCATCGTCGTTCCCGATGCGCATTTCCTGTTTCATGCGGACTTCAAGCGGTCGGGCCTCGACCTTCTCCTGCACCAGGACGACCATGAGCTCGTCCTGCACGATTACTTCAAGGGCGAGAAACGCGCGGCGCTCGCCTCGCCCGATGGCGCCCATCTCACCGGCGATATCGTCAATGCGCTGACCGGCTCGGTCGACGTGGCGCAGGCGGGCGGTGCGGCGGCGGCCGGCCAGGTGATCGGCCACGTCACCAAGCTCGTCGGCAGCGCGACCGCGATCCGCAACGGCGTCTCGATCATTCTCAACAACGGCGACAATGTCGAGAAGGGCGACGTGGTCCAGTCCGGCTCGGATTCCACGCTCGGCATTACCTTCATCGACGGCACCGTGTTCGGCCTGTCGGCGAATGCGCGGATGGTGCTCAACGAGATGGTCTACGACCCCAACGGGTCCAACAATTCGTCGCTGCTGAGCCTCGTCGCCGGCACCATCACCTTCGTCGCCGGCGAGACCGCCAAGCATGGCGACATGAAGGTCGACACGCCGGTCGCGACCATGGGCATCCGCGGCACCGCGGTGCTGGTCGAGATCGATTTCACCGTTCCGGGCCAGGGCGCGACCCCCGATGCGCATTTCCAGGTGCTGGTCGAGCCCGACGGCACCACCGGCTCCTACATCCTGTTCGACAAGACCACGCTGCAGCCGCTTGCGGTGGTCAACCAGGCCGGCCAGCAGATCAACATCTCCAACGGCGTCCTGAGCCAGAGCAGCACGCCGCTGTCGCCGGACATCGAAAAGCTCATCCAGGACGTGTTCACGCTGAAATTCAGCGCCAACGACACCAATCCAAAGACCACGACGGCGCAGACCGACACCATCAATCCGCTGCTGTTCGGTTCGCCGATCAAGCTCGCGAACGGCACCACAGCGACGCCGGTCTACCAGCAGACGGCGCTCACCGGCACTTTGCCGACGGGGACGACGCCGGACAATTTAGGCCCGATCACCATCGGCTTCATCGATCACCCGCCGAGTTTCACCAGCAGCGCGCAGCCGATCAAATTCTCCGGTGGGCAGCATACGCCCGGCGGCACATTGTCGTCGAGCAACCCGCTGTCGGGAACGCTGAGCTTCACCGACATCGACCTTGGCGACACCCACACGCTGGCTCTCACCATGTCTGCGGTGATGTCCGACGGAGAGCAGCTATCGAGCGGCCTGCAGGACATCTTCAAGAATGCGCTGAAGATCTCGCTCGCGACCGACAGCAGCAGCACGGGGAACGGTGTTGTCGCCTGGCAGCTCGCGCAGCTTCCGGTCTATCTGGCTGATTTCATCCCGGCGGGGCAGACGCTCACGCTGAGCTACACGGTCACGGTGATCGATTCGCACGGCAAGTTCGCCGACACGACCCTGACCGTGACGATTACCGGCACCGAGCAGCCTGCGGTGGTCTGGATCGCAACGACGACGGGCGAGCCGACCGGCGCGTCGTGGAATGATGCGGCGAACTGGGAGACCAAGACGGTTCCCACCGCGGCCGATGACGTCATCATCATCACCAATCAGCTGATCGGGCTCACGCCGAACTATCCCGTAAAGGTCGGCGCCAAGGATGCCGCCCACTCGGTGACAATGAACGACTACTCCGGCATCGCGCCGGAGCTCGACATTCTGAGCGGGGCAAAGCTCACCATCGGCTCGGCCAACGGCAACGGCTCGGGCGGCATCTTCCTCAACAGCGACTCGAAGCTTCACATTTCCGGGACGCTGACGCTCGAGAACGGCGGCGATTTTTCGGATCAGAGCCAGGTCATGGTTGGTGACGGCGGCACGATCGAGATCGCCGGCGGTACGCTGACCGTCTCGGTCGATGTCGCCAACCTTGGACAGTTCACGGCCGACAAGGGGACGACCCTCACCCTCAATTCCGGCACGATCGACGGCGGCGACGCCCAGGGCACGCTGAGCATTTTCGGAACGCTGAACCTTGAAGGCACGAGCGTCCTGAAAAACGGGGCCCTGGTCGATGCCGGCGAGGTCAATGTCGGCGGCACGGTCGTGTTCGACAACGAGGCCGTGACCAACAATGCGCCCAGCGCGCTCGACATCACCGACGCGCTGACGCTGCAGAACGGGGCGAGCATCACGAATGGCGAGGGTGCTGCCGAGACGGTGGAAAGCCATGCGTCGCTGACGCTCTTGGATACGTCCTTCATCGGCGGCGGCCTCGTCACCAACGAGGGGGCGTTGAAGCTCGGCGGATCCAGCGAGCTCGAAAACGGCCAGCTCAACAATACCGGCAGCGTGAACGTTTCCGGCAGCGGCGTCGTGTTCGACGGCGAGGTGGTCAGCAATATGGGCGCCGGCTCGATCGACATCGCCGGCGCGCTGACATTGCAGAACAGGTCGACCATTGCAAATGGCGGAGGCAATGCCGACACCGTGGAGAGCGAGGCCTCGCTGACGCTGTCGGACACGTCCTCGATCAGCGGCGGGCGCGTCATCAACGAGGGCACGCTGAATCTTGCCGGCTCGAGCGAGCTGCAGAGCAATCAGCTCGACAACACCGGACGCGTGAACGTCTCCGGCAGCAACGTCGTGTTCAACCAGGAGGCGGTCAGCAACACCGGCGCCGGTTCGATCGACATCACCGGCGCGCTGACGCTGCAGAACGGTTCGAGTGTCAGCAACGGCGAAGGCGACGCGGTGACGGTCGAGAGCGAGGCGTCGCTGACGCTCTCGGGCGCGTCCTTCATCAGCGGTGGCCTTGTCACCGTCGAGGGCGCGCTGAATCTGGCGCATTCGAGCAAACTCGAGAGCGGCCAGCTCGACAATGTCGGCGCCGTGAACATCTCCGGAACGGGCGTCGTGTTGGACGGCGAGACGGTCGGCAACACCGGCGTCATCGCGATCGATGCGACGGCTGCGTTGACGATCGACCATGGCTCGACGGTGACGGGTGACGGCGAAATTCGCATCGACCGCATCGATCTCAATGTTGGCCAGCTCGTACTGAATGATGCGACCATCGACGGCGCTTTGGTGGTGAACTCGGGCGCCTTCGACCTGACCGGCTCCGCCGTTCTGAAGAACGGCACGCTGGAGGATGATAACTACATTGTCGTCTCCGGAGTGGACAACGCGCTTCACAACGAGAACGTCACGGTTGGCGGCGCGATCACCGTTTCATCTGAAGCCGAGCTGACCATCGATCAGGGATCGACGGTAACCGACCCCCGATCGCTGGAGGTCGATGGAGCGCTCGTGTTGAACGATGCGACCATCGATGCCGGAGTTGTCTACGTTGATGCCGGCGGCATCTTGAACATGACGGGCTCAACCACGCTGAGCGCCGGAGAGCTCGACGATGTCGGCCAGGTCAACGTTTATGGCGCGAAAAATCTGCTGGACGGCGAGACCGTCAGCAACATCGAATCCGGCGCCATCGACATCACCGGCGCGCTGACGCTCCAGAACGGGTCGAGCATTGCGAATGGCGACAGCAATTCCGAGACGGTTGAAAGCGCGGCCTCGCTGACGCTCTCGGATACGTCTTTCATCAACGCGGGCCTCGTCGTCAACCACGGCACGCTGAATCTTGCGGGCTCGAGCGAGCTCAAGAGCGGGCAGCTCGACAACGCCGGCAGCGTGAATGTCTCCGGCAGCGGCGTCGTGTTCGACGGCGAGACGGTGACCAACAGCGGCGCCGGCGGCATCGACATCACCGGTGGCCTGACCCTGCAGAACGGGTCGAGCATTGCCAATGGCGAAGGAAGCGCCGAAACGGTCGAGCGCGAGGCCTCGCTGACGCTATCGGGCACCTCCTACATCAGCGGCGGCCTCGTCACCAACGAGGGCACGCTGAACCTTGCGGATTCGAGCAAGCTCACGAGCGGCCAGCTCGACAATACCGGCAGCGTAAACGTCTCCGGCAGCGGCGTCGTATACGACGGCGAGACGGTCAACAATACCGGTGCCGGCGCGGTCGACATCACCGGCGCGCTGAGGCTGCAGAATGGCTCGAGCATCACCGGCGGCGAAGGCGACGCCGTGAGGGTCGAAAGCGAGGCCTCGCTGAGGCTTTTCGACAAGTCCTTTGTCAGCGGCGGCCTTGTCGCCAATGAGGGCACGCTCAATCTGGCCGACTCGAGCGAGCTCAAGAGCGGCCAGCTCGACAATACGGGCGGCGTAAACGTCTCCGGCTCCAGCGTCGTGCTCGATGCCGAGACCGTGAACAACACCGCTGCCGGTTCGATCGACATCACCGGCGCGCTGACGCTGCAGAACGGGTCGAGCATCACCAATGGCGAGAGCAATGCCGAGACGGTGGAGCGCGAGGCCTCGCTGACCCTGCAGGGAGCCTCCATCGTCGGCGGTGAGTTGATCAATCTGGGCATGGTCCATGTCGAGACGTCGGCCGGGGCCACCTTCGACGGCGTCAGCGTCGACAATGCCAAGGGGACGATACAGGTCGATTTCGAATCCACCCCGCCGGTGACGCTGCAGCTCGATGACGGCACGACAATCACCGGCGGCATGCTTGCTATCGGCAAGGTCGGCAAGCTCGACGTGTCGACGGAGGGCGGAGCAACGCTGTCCGGTATGACCGTCGACAATTCCAACCTCATCAAGGTGGACGCCGGCTCGCAGCTGACGCTGGACCAGACCACGATCAGCGGCGGGTCACTGGACAATTGCGGCACCATCTCCATCGAGACGACGGCAACCTCGACCTTCGACGGTGTCGGCGTCAACAATGCTTACGGCACCATCCAGGTCGATTTCGGTGTTGATCAGCCGGTCACCTTGCAGCTCGATCACGGCACGACCATCACCGGCGGCACGCTTGATATCGGCAAGGTCGGCGAGCTCGAAGTCTCGACGGAAGGCGGCGCCACCCTGTCCGGCGTGACCGTCGAGAATTCTCACCTGGTCCATGCGGACGAAGGTTCGGTCCTGGCGCTCGACGGCAGTACGATCGACAACGGCAACCTCGTCAATGACGGCATCATCAATTCCACCGGCATCAGTGCGATCGACGGTGCCGACATCACCAATGACGGCGTGATCGAAGCGCTCAGCGGCACGCTGACCATCGATCCCGGCACGCTCTCCAATTCCTCGACGCTCGAAGCCGATGGCGGCGAGCTGGACCTCTCCGGCGAGACGGTCGACAACACCGGGACCATCGGAGCGACCGGCGGCGGCCTGCTGAAGCTGATGTCCAGCACGATCGACAATTCGGGCGACGGCAAAGTCACGGTCGATGCCGGCTCGACGCTCGACCTCGATCATTCAGGCATTTCGGGCGGCACGCTGACCATCAACGGCACGCTGGATAATGTCGCCGGCAGCAACACCATCACCAGCGCCGTCATCGAGACCGGCACCGGCGCGATCGTGATTTCGGGCGGCTCGCTCGATTTCGCCGGCTCGGTGACGGGCGATATCAAAATATCCGGCGATGCGACGGTTGAGCTCAGCGCCACCGGTGCGAGCGCCTATGCCGGGACCACGGTGACCTTCGCGGCCGGCGCGACCGGCACCTTGGTGCTCGATCATGCCGAGAGCTTCAAGGGCACGATCACGGGGCTCGACGACAACAGCATCGATCTTGCCGACATCTCCTACGCCTCGAACCCGACCGTCAGCTACGCCAATGGCGTGCTGTCTGTCTTCGTCTGCGGCGTCGACGTCGCCAATCTCGATGTGACGGGCGACTATAGCGGCGTCCATTGGGTGCTTGCCGACGACGGCACGTCGACGCACGGCACGACCTTGACCGAGGTGCCCGGTGCCATCACGGGGCTCGATGCCCACGGCAATGCGGATCAGGGCAGCGCGCTGTCGGTTTCCATCACCGATGGCGGCGCCGCTGTCACCGGGGTCACCTATGACTGGCAGGTCTCGACCGACGGCGTCCACTGGAGCGAGGCGGGCGGCAGCAATGGCCTTTCGACCTACACCCCGGTCGAAGCCGACGAGGGCCAGTCGCTCCGCGTCGCGTTGTCGTTCACGGACGCTGCCGGCAAGGCGGAGACCAGCACGGCTTCGGCCGGAACCGTGCACGAAATCGCCGGCGGCGACCTGGTCACGACGCTGGACAGCACGACCGCGCAGCAGGGCGCGACCATCCACGTCACCGGCGTCACCGACGGCGGCGTCGCCGTCTCCGATGTCACCTACAATTGGCAGGTGTCGAGCGACGGCATCCACTGGACGGAGGCCCACGGCACCAACGGCCAGTCGAGCTATACGCCGGTCGAAGCCGACGAAGGTTTGCAGCTGCATCTGGTGACGACGCTGGCGAATGACCCGTCAGGGCCGGAGAGCGCGACCAACAGTCTCGGTGTCGTCGGCGAAATCGCTGGCGGCGACCTGGTCGCGACGCTGGACAGCGCGACCGCGCAGCAGGGCACGACGATTCATGTCAAGGGCGTGACCGACGGCGGTGTCGCTGTCTCCGACGCCACCTATGACTGGCAAGTGTCGAGCGACGGCATTCACTGGAGCGAAGCCCACGGCACCAACGGCCAGTCGAGCTACACGCCGGTCGAGGACGACGGAGGGCTGGACCTGCGGCTGGTCACGACGCTGGCGAGCGCCCCCTCGGGGCCGGAGAGCACGACCAACGATCTCGGCGTCGTCAGCCAGGGTGACCATGATCTCGTCACCACGCTCAGCACCAGCACGGCGGAGCAAGGCTTGCAGATCACCGTCACCGGGGTGACGGACGATGGCAAGGCTGTCACGTCGGGCGTGAGCTATTCGTGGGAGGTGTCGTCCAACGGCATCGACTGGGGCCAGGTCAGCACCAATTCCTATTACGCGCCGACCGAGCAGGACGAAGGCAACACGCTGCGGCTGGTCACCAGCTATATCGAGCCGAGCGGCCATACCGACCAGACCGTCAACGATCTCGGCAACGTGGCCGATATCGTGCCGACCCTGGTTGCGCCGTTCAGCGTTGCGGTCGACGAGATGAAGGTCGTCAAGAACGGCACCCAGGTATTCGACGACCATTTTGCGCAAGCACCGCCGGCCGCCGGCACCTTCGGCAACAGCGCAGTCCAGTTCATCACCCAGGGCTCTACGTGGACCGATGTCGGCGGCAAGGGCATCATGTCCGCCGCCGGCGTCCAGACCCTGCCGACCGTCGATGGCGCCGAGGTGCTGGCGCGGTTGGGAACCAACAATCAGGACGAAAGCGTCTCAGGCGGAGGTCTCAAGGAAAACGCGACCTTCACCGTCTCCACCATCTTCGACCTGACCGTCCCGCAATTCGCCGGCCAGCAATACGGGATCGATCTCAACGATTCCTCGGCGACGCACGGCAATGACGAAATGGTTCAGCTGTATGTGGTCGGCGACGGCCATGGCGGCGCCACGGTCAAGCTCGTCCAGGCCGACTTTGCGACCACGACGTTCACGACGCTGGCAAGCGAGGTGCTCGACGCCAAGGAACTCGCCGGCAACAACCAGATCGAGCTCGATCTCGCCCATCTCACCAAGAACACGTCCGGCATCACCGGTTCCTTCGAGCTCCTGAACGACGGCAGCGTAACCGGTTCGCAGACCTTCGATGCCACCGGGCACGTGTTCGACAACACCACCTATACGCGGGCCGACATCTTTGCCTTCGCGCCGACGGCGGTGGCGATCACCGGCGAGGCCAAGCAGGGCCAGACGCTCACCGCGAACGCCGTCACCAACGAGTCCGATGCCACCATCAATTACGAGTGGCAGCATTCGAGCGACGGGGTGCATTGGAGCGACGTCGGCACCAACAGCTCGACCTATGTCGTGCAGGACAGCGACCAGGGCTTCAAGATCCACGTCATCGCGACCACCGCCGATGGCGACAATTCCCATGCGCCTGCAACCGCGACCAGCGCTGCGACCTCGGTGGTTCCAACCAGCGAGCCGGCGCCGGTCATCAGCCAGGTGCAGTCGTTCGAAACCGGCACCATCAACAGCAACGGCCTCTATGCGCCGCAGGTCGGCAATGGCGGCAACTCGCTGGAGCTGACGGACAGCAACAATTCCGAGGCGACGAGCTGGTTCGCGGCCCACAAGGTATCGGTCGCAGCCTTCCATGCCTCGTTCGATTATCAGGGCGTCAACGAGCTGGGCCAGTCGCCGGCCGACGGCATCGCCTTCGTGCTGCAGAATTCGCCCGAGGGGCAGCACGCGCTCGGCGGCGCCGGCGGCGATCTCGGCTATGCCGGCGACTTCGCAAACGACATTGCCCCGATCACGCCGAGCGCGGCGATCGAACTCAACCTCTATGACGGCCATGTCCAGGGCACCAATCTTGCGCTGGACGGGGGCGCGTTCAACTACAATTCGACGCTGCCCCTCGACTTCTGGGATACGGGCGACAAGATCCACGTCGATCTCGCCTATGAGCACGGCGTGCTGACGGAGACGCTGAGCGATCTCGTCACCCAGCAGACCTACACCGCGACCTACAATGTCGATCTCGCGAGCGCCGTGGGATCGGAGACCGCCTATCTCGGCTTCTCGGCCGGGACCGGCGCGCTCGACGCCAGCCAGACCGTCAGCAATTTCGCGTTCGAGCAGAGCGCGAACTACAAGGCCGGCCACGCGCCGGTTGCGATCGATCCGACGCTCACGCTATCGGACCCCGGTGTGACGACGCTCGCGCATGCGGCCGTGCAGATCACGGGCAATCTGCATGCGAACGACGTGCTGGCCTTCGTCAACGACAACGCCAACGTCTTCGGCAACATCACGGCGGTCTATACGGCCTCGTCCGGCACGCTGGAGCTGACGTCGGCGGGCGATACCGCCACGCTCGCGCAATGGCAGAACGCGCTCGATGCCGTCAGCTATTCCGACAGAAGCGAGAACCCGACGCAGGGCGCGCGCACCATCAGCTTCCAGGTCGACAACGGCAATGGCGCGAACAATTTCAGCAATGTCGAGAACGTGTCGGTCAACGTAATCCACGCGCACCCGGACGCCGATATCACGCCGAGCCATCTCTCGATCGACACCACCCACGTCGCGGTCCAGCAGAACGAGGACGGTACCGATACGATCCTGGGCCTGCAGGTGTCGGATTCCGGTCCGACCGGGGCTCAGAGCCTCACCATCTCCGCGACCACTGCGGGCGCGCCGGTCAGCTCTATCTCGCCCTCGTCGGACACCGGCTCGGTCGACGCCATCAACAACGAGCTCGCCTCCGGCATCACCTACAATCCTGGCTCGCCGCAACCGCAGACCGACATGGTCAATCTCACGGTCACGGACAATTTCGGCGCGAGCGACACCGTGCATTTCGTCTTCAATCAGGGCGGCCAGGGTCCGAACGTCAGCCTGGCCGGCACCACTGGTAACGACGTCATTTTCGGCACCGGCAACAGCGATACCCTGGCCGGCAATGGTGGCCACGATCAGTTCGTATTCGCGCCGACCTCGGGACAGACGGCGGCGCAGCACACCATCACGGATTTCAACACCCATCTGGATACGATCGACCTGCGGCAGTTCGCCAACATCAACACGGCAGCGAACGCGCTCACGACCGCCACCCAGCAGGGCAACGACACGCTGCTGACTTTGGACCCGCAGGACACCCTTCTGCTGAAGAACGTGGTCGCCGCCAACCTGCATGCGAGCGATTTCATCGTGACGCCGCATACCGGCTTCTAGCCGCGGACGGGGCTGGACAACGGCCCCGAATTGGGTTGCCTTAAGGCACCGCAGCCAGTAGTGCCGGGTTGGCAGCGAGCCCGAATCCCAATGGAAGTCTGAACCATCCATGAAACGCCTCAGGATCCTGCGTCGGTGGTTCTCGCGGAAATTCGGCTTTTCGCGGCTGATCTGCCTTGGCATCCTGATCGGGTTCGCGGCGCTGCGCCTCGTCGATCCCGGGCCGCTCGAGGAGCTGCGCGTCCGCACCTTCGATACCTTCCAGCGCATCGATCCCCGGGTGAAGACCGCGCGGCCTGTCACCATCGTCGACATCGATGAAAAGAGCCTGGCCAAGCTCGGGCAGTGGCCGTGGCCACGCACCCAGCTTGCGGACCTGATCATCAATCTCACCAATCTCGGCGCCGTCACGATTTCCTTCGACGCGGTGTTCTCCGAGGCCGACCGGCTCAATCCCGACGTCGCGGCGAAGTCGATGCGCTATCTCGACGAGGTCATGCGCGCCAAACTGCGCGATCTGCCGAGCAACGACCAGGTCATGGCCGATGCCATCCGCCGTTCGCGCGTGGTGCTCGGCGAAACCGGCCTCACCGAGAAGCAGGAGCAGCTCGACAAGGACCTGCCGGTGACCGGCTTTGCCTCGCTCGGCGACGACATCGATCCGTTCCTGCCCGAATTCGCCGGCCTGCTGCGCAACATTCCCGTGATCGAGAAGTCGGCGGCAGGGCGCGGCGTCCTGACCATCCTGCCGGAGCACGATGGCATCATCCGCCGGGTGCCGATGGTGCTGCGCGCGCAGGGTACGATGATGGCGTCGCTCAGCCTGGAGATCTTGCGGGTCGTCACCGGCACGCCGACGGTGCTGATCCGATCCGACAAGGCCGGGATCAAGAGCATCAAGCTCAGGCAGCTCGAGGTTCCGACCGACAGGAACGGCCAGTTCTGGGTCCACTTCGCGCATCATGATCCCTCGATCTATGTGTCGGCGATCGACGTGCTCGACGGCAGCGTCCCGCTCGACAAGATCAAGGGCAAGCTGATCCTGATCGGCACCTCGGCGGTCGGTCTGCACGACGTCAAGACCACGCCGGTGTCGGCGGCGATGCCGGGCGTCGAGGTGCACGCCCAGGTGCTGGAGAGCCTGCTCACGGGGTCTGCGGTGTCGCAGCCGAATTACGCCATCGCGCTGGAGTTCTTCGCCGCGATGATTCTCGGGCTCCTGGTGATCGCATTCGCACCCGGCTTCGGGCCGGTGACGCTGGTCCTGGTCGGCGCGCTGCTTGCAGGCATCATGATCGGAACGTCCTGGTACTTCTACCAGCACTATCGCCTGCTGCTCGATTTCACCTATCCGCTGCTGTCGACCACGGCGATCTACCTCACTCTCATCTTCTCCAGCTTCGTGCGCGAGCAGGCGCAGCGGCGGCAGATCCGCTCGGCGTTCAACCAGTATCTGTCGCCCGCGCTGGTCGAGCAGCTCGCGCAATCGCCGGAAAAGCTGGTGCTCGGCGGCGAGGAGCGCGAGATGACCATCCTGTTCTCCGACGTGCGCGGCTTCACCTCCATCTCGGAGAGCTACAAGCACGATCCGCAAGGCCTGACGCGGCTGATGAACCGCTTCCTCACGCCGCTCACCAATGCCATCCTGGCGCGCAAGGGCTATATCGACAAATACATGGGCGACGCCATCATGGCGTTCTGGAACGCCCCGCTCGATGACGCCAGGCACGAGCTCAATGCCTGCGAGGCCGCCATCGACATGCTCGAATGCATCGAAGAGCTGAACCGGGTGCGCGAGCAGGAGGCCAAGGACGGCGGGCATGCCTATATCCCCATCCATGTCGGCATCGGGCTGAACACCGGCGTCGGCGTGGTCGGCAACATGGGAAGCGACCTCAAGTTCAACTATTCGGTGCTGGGCGATGCGGTGAACCTCGCCTCGCGCCTGGAAGGGCAGACCAAGGAATACGGCTTCCCCATCATCGTCGGCTCCAGGACGGCGCTGGCGGCGAAGGACAGGTTCGCGATCCTCGAGCTCGACTTCATCATGGTGAAGGGCAAGAAGGAGCCCGAGGTGATCTATGCCGTCTGCGGGCGCGAGGACGTGGCAAATTCCGAGAATTTCCAGCGCCTGCGCAATCTCACCATCGAGATGCTCGCCTGCTATCGCAACCGCGACTGGGACGGCGCGCTGGAAGCGATCGCGCGCGGCCGCAAGAGCGACGAGGTCCATGCGCTCGGCTATCTCTTCAACCTCTACGAGGCGCGCATCGGCAATTACAAGAAGAACCCGCCGCCGGACGACTGGAACGGCGCCTATGCGCTGCTGACGAAGTAGGGTGCGCTTGCACCAATGTCATTCCGGGACGATGCGAAGCATCGAGCCCGGAATCTCGAGATTCCGGGTTCGGTCCTTCGGACCGCCCCGGAATGACGGAGGATGTGACGCGCTCGCTCCGCCGTCATGGCCGCGCAGGCGGGTCAGGCCCGGGCATGACGGAGAGTGTGGGGTGCTCGCGCGCAAGATGGCGACTGCACTCCTCATTCCCCGATCGTGGTCAGGTCCTGGAACCAGTGCTGCGCCTGCACGAACTGCTTGATCTTCGGCGACAGCGCGTGCGGGTTGGTGTCGTGCACCACCCAGACCAAAGCGGCGTCGTCGACGACCAGCGCATGGGCCTGCGCGATCAGGTCGTCCTGCTTGACGGGATCGAAGGTCTGCTTGGCCTCGTTGATCAGCGCGTCGACCTTCGGGTTCTTGTAGCCGCCCCAGTTGACGCCGACCGGCGCGATCTGGTCGGAGGCGAAGAAGCGCACGATGGCGTAGAGCGGATCGGAGGTGACGTAGGCGATGTTGTTGGCGGTGATGCCGGCGTTCATCTCGTCGGCCGCGCCCTTGCGCCAATGGGTATAGAGCGTCTCCAGCTCGACCACCTTGAAGTCGATGTCGATGCCGATCTCCTTGAAGCTCTGCTGCAGGAATTCGTTCATCGGCAGCGACAGCATCTGGCCGGTGCCGCCCTGCGCGATGATGAAGGTGGTCTTCAGCGGCTTGTCCTTGGAGTAGCCGGCCTCCTCGACCAGCTTTTTCGCCTCCGCCAGATCATACTTGATGTCGAAGGTCGGCTTGCCGAACCACGGGCTCGACGGGTCGACCTGGCCCTTGGCGGGCTTGGCGAGGCCGTTCATCAAGCCGACCACGGCATCGCGGTCGATCGCGAGATTCAGCGCCTTGCGCAGGCGGATGTCGGTCCAGGGCGAGCCGGGCAGCACGCTCAGATGATAGTTCCAGACATGCGGCGTGATGTTGTCGACGATCTTCATGCCGGCCGCCTTGAGCTGCGGCACGGCATCCGGCGCCGGCGTCTCGATGATGTCGACCTGTCCGGCCAGCAGCGCATTGGTGCGGGTCAGCGCCTCTGGCATCGGAATCAGCACGAGCTTGTCGACCTTGGGAATCCGGTTCTTGTCCCAGTAGCTCTCATTCTTGGTGAGCTCGGCGAGTTCGCGCGGCACGAGCTTCGTCAGCTTGAACGGGCCGGTGCCGGAGGGCGCGCTGGCGAACTTGTCCCAGTCGCGGCCGAGCTTCTCATATTGCGCCGGGCTCGAGACCAGGAACCACAGCATCTGATAGGGAAAGAAGGAATCGACATTCTTGGTGGTGATCTCGACCGTATAATCGTCGATCTTGGCATAGGTCGCGACCGAGGGCAGGCGGGTCTTCACCTGCGCGCTCTGCCGCTTGTCGAACTGCGGCGCCTTGTCGTTCAGCACCTTGTCGAGATTCCAGATCACCGCATCGGCGTTGAAATCGCTGCCGTCGTGAAACTTCACGCCCTTGCGCAGCGTGAAGATCCATTTGGTCTTGTCCTTGTCGTCGACCCTCCAATCGGTCGCGAGTCCCGGCACCAGTTTGCCGGGCTTGTCGGCCCGGCTCATGTCCCAGGAGATCAAGGGATCGTAGATCGTATAGCCGGTAAATTGATAAGCGCCGGCACCGCGATCTGGCTGACCCGTGGTCAGCGGAATGTCCGCCATCGAGATACCGTAGCGCACGACGGTCTCTGCGTGTGCCACGGCAACGGACAGCGCCAGCGCGAGCATGGCGAAAAGCATCGAAAATCGGTGGCGCATAATTTAGGCTCCGCTGGCTACGCGAGGGGCTGAGTTTCGGGCCCAAACTTGCAAGCCTGATGCCAGAATGGGCATCGTGCCCCCGTCTCATGGGGATGCACAAAGAGTTGTGATGTCAGGCGCAATTTGTCCCGACCTGCCCCGTCATTGGCACAGCCATTGCATACAATTGCATAACTTTTAATCATCCAAGCCAAGAGGATTCGTGACGATGCGTCCTGAGAAAACCAAGAAAAGCGGGAGAAACCGCGCGCTGTTTGCTGCTGCCGCGCTGGTCGTGATGGCCGCGTTGGGCGGGGCCGGGCGGGCGTCGGCCGAGACGGTGCTCCGAATCGGCATGACCGCTGCCGATATTCCGCGCACGCTGGGCCAGCCCGACCAGGGTTTCGAGGGCAATCGTTTCACCGGCGTCACCATGTATGACAGCCTGACCATGTGGGACCTGTCCTCGGCCGACAAGCCGAGCGTCGTGATTCCCGGGCTTGCGACCGAATGGAAGGTCGATGAGTCCGACAAGACCAAATGGATCTTCAAGCTGCGTCCCGGCGTGACGTTTCACGACGGCAGCGATTTCAATGCCGAGGCGGTGGTCTGGAACGTCGACAAGGTGCTGAACGACAAGGCGCCGCAGTTCGATGCGAGCCAGGTCGGCGTCACCGCCTCGCGCATGCCGACGCTGAAGTCGGCGCGCAAGATCGACGATCTCACGGTCGAGCTCACCACCACCGAGCCCGACAGCTTCCTGCCGATCAATCTCACCAATCTCTTCATGGCAAGCCCGGCCAAGTGGCAGAAGCTCTATGATGCCGCGTCGGGTGCGGACGCCAAGGCGAAGTCACAAGCCGCATGGGAAGCCTTTGCGCGCGACGCTTCGGGCACGGGCCCGTGGAAGATGGCAAGCTTCACCCCGCGCGAGCGGCTCGAGCTGGTGAAGAACGACAATTACTGGGACAAGGCGCGCATTCCGCATGTCGACAAGATGGTGCTGTTGCCGATGCCGGAGGCGAATGCGCGCACCGCGGCGCTGCTCTCGGGGCAAGTCGACTGGGTCGAGGCGCCGGCGCCCGATGCACTGCCTGAAATCAAGCAGCGCGGCTTCAAGCTCTACAGCAATGAAGAGCCGCATGTCTGGCCCTGGCAATTCTCCCGCGTCGAAGGCTCGCCCTGGAACGACATCCGCGTCCGCAAGGCGGCCAATCTCTGTGTCGACCGCGAAGGCCTGCGCGACGGCTTGCTCGCCGGCCTGATGGTGCCGGCAACCGGCACCTTCGAGCCCGGCCATCCCTGGCGCGGCAATCCGACCTTCCAGATCAAGTATGACAAGGACGCCGCGCAAAAGCTGATGCAGGAAGCAGGCTATGGTCCGAACAAGCATCTCGCGGTCAAGGTCCAGACCTCGGCCTCGGGTTCGGGCCAGATGCTGCCGCTGCCGATGAACGAATATCTGCAGCAGGCGCTGGCCGAATGCTATTTCGACGTCCAGCTCGACGTCATCGAATGGAACACGCTGTTCACCAATTGGCGCCGCGGCGCCAAGGATCCGTCGGCGAACGGGGCCAATGCCACCAACGTCACCTATGCGGCGATGGATCCGTTCTTCGCCCTGGTGCGCTTCCTGCAGTCGTCGATGGCGCCGCCGAAGTCGAACAATTGGGGCTACATCAACAATCCCAAGTTCGACGCGCTGGTCACCAAGGCGCGTCAGAGCTTCGATCCGGTGGAGCGCGATCACGCGCTGGCCGAACTGCATGCGGCGTCCGTCGATGACGCGGCCTTCCTCTATGTCGCGCACGACGTCGCGCCGCGCGCCATGAGTCCGAAGGTGAAGAATTTCGTGCAGCCGAAGAGCTGGTTCGTCGACTTCTCGCCGATCACCATGCAGTGAGTGAAAGGTGTAGGTCTCTCGTCATGGCCGGGCTTGACCCGGCCATCCACGTTGTTCTTGCTCCGTCATTCCGGGGCGATGCGATCAGCATCGAACCCGGAATCTCGAGATTCCGGGTTCACGCTTCGCGTGCCCCGGAATGACAGATACACCGAATTAAGGTGACCCCGTGCTTCTCTATATCGCCAGGCGCATCGTCTACGTCATTCCGATCGTGCTCTGCGTGGCGCTCGTCTGCTTCATGCTGGTGCATATCACCCCCGGCGATCCGCTGGTCGCGGTGCTGCCGGCCGATGCCTCGCAGGAACTCGCCAACCAGCTGCGCGCGGCCTATGGCTTCGACAAGCCGCTGCCGGTGCAGTTCGGATTGTGGCTGTGGCGCGCCGTGAACGGCGACCTCGGCCATTCCATCGCAACCGGCCGTCCGGTGCTCTCCGAGGTCATCCACGCCGTCGGCAACACCGTGACGCTGGCGATTGCCGCCGCGGCCATCGGCTTTTCCTTCGGCCTGTTCTTCGGCCTGATCGCCGGCTATTTCCGCGACACCTGGGTCGACAAGCTCGCAACGTCGATTGCGATTGCGGGCGTCTCGGTGCCGCATTACTGGCTCGGCATGGTGCTGGTGATCATCTTCTCGGTGGAATTGAACTGGCTGCCCGCAGTCGGCGCCGGCCCCGGGGGCTCCGGCGCCTGGGGCTGGGATTGGGATCACATCCGCTACCTGATCCTGCCTGCGGTCACCACCTCGGTGATTCCGATGGGCATCGTCACCCGCACCGTGCGCGCGCTGACCGGCGACATCCTCAGTCAGGATTTTGTCGAGGCATTGCGCGCGAAAGGCCTGCGCGAGCTCGACGTGTTCAGGCATGTGGTGAAGAACGCAGCGCCCACCGCGCTCGCGGTGATGGGGCTGCAGCTCGGCTACATGCTCGGCGGCTCGATCCTGATCGAGACCGTGTTCTCCTGGCCGGGCTCGGGCCTCCTGCTCAATTCCGCGATCTTCCAGCGCGACCTGCCACTGTTGCAGGGCACGATCCTGGTGCTGGCGCTGTTCTTCGTCATCCTCAACCTCCTGGTCGATATCGCGCAGGCCGCGATCGATCCTCGCATCAAGAGAGGCTAGCGTGAGCGAGCTTCCGCTTCCCGCCATTACCGACCAGGCGCTGCAGGCGGCGCCGGTCACCAAAGCCCGCGGCTATTGGGCGACCGTGGGCCGGCGCCTCGTGCGCGACAAGGTGTCGATGGCCTGCGCGCTGATCCTGGCCCTGATCTTCGTTTCGGCGCTGCTCGCACCCTGGCTGCATCTCGCCGATCCCTATCAGGGGTCGATGATCCGCCGCCTGCGCCATATCGCGACACCAGGCTATCCGCTCGGCACCGACGAGCTCGGCCGCGACATGCTCGCGCGCCTGGTCTATGGAGGACGGCTGTCGCTGATCATCGGCATCTCGCCCGTGATCTTCGGCTTCTGCATCGGCACCGGTCTCGGCCTGATCGCCGGCTATGTCGGCGGCAAGGTCAACACCGCCATCATGCGCACCGTCGACGTATTCTATGCCTTTCCCTCGGTGCTGCTCGCAATCGCGATCTCCGGCGCGCTCGGCGCCGGCATCACCAACTCCATCGTGTCGCTGACCATCGTGTTCGTGCCGCAGATCACCCGCGTCGCCGAGAGCGTCACCACTGGCGTGCGCAACATGGATTTCGTCGATGCGGCGCGCGCCTCCGGCGCCGGCCCGCTCACCATCATGCGCGTGCACATCCTCGGCAACGTGCTGGGGCCGATCTTCGTCTACGCCACCGGCCTGATCTCGGTGTCGATGATCCTCGCCGCCGGCCTGTCATTCCTCGGCCTCGGCACCAAGCCGCCGGAGCCGGAATGGGGGCTGATGCTCAACACGCTGCGCACCGCGATCTACGTCAATCCGTGGGTGGCGGCACTGCCGGGGGTGATGATCTTTGCGGTCTCGATCTGTTTCAACCTGCTTAGCGACGGTATGCGCTCGGCCATGGACATAAGGAACTGAGGCCATGAGCGAAGTGGCTGAAACAGTCGGGATGCTCGCGCCGATCGAGGATGTCGGCGGCGCCGCGCAGCCGCTGCTGCAGGTCAATGGCCTGACCAAGCATTTCCCGGTGCGCGGCGATTTCTTCTCCGCACGCAAGACGGTGCGCGCGGTCGACGACGTTTCGTTCGCGGTGATGAAGGGCGAGACCGTCGGTATTGTCGGCGAATCCGGCTGCGGCAAGTCGACCACAGCGCGGCTCCTGATGCATCTGATGCCGCGCGATTCCGGCGAGATCATCTATGACGGCATGCAGGTCGGCCGGGCGCTGTCGCTGCGCGAGTTGCGCCGCGGCATGCAGATGGTGTTCCAGGACAGCTACGCCTCGCTCAATCCGCGCCTCACCATCGAGGACTCCATCGCCTTCGGCCCCAAGGTACATGGCATGGCCGATGGCGCCGCGCGGACGCTGGCCCGCGAGCTGCTCGGCAAGGTGGGCCTGCGGCCGGAAAATTTCGCCAACCGCTATCCGCACGAGATCTCCGGCGGCCAGCGCCAGCGCGTCAATATTGCGCGCGCGCTGGCGCTGTCGCCGCGGCTCGTGATTCTGGACGAGGCCGTTTCCGCGCTCGACAAATCGGTGGAAGCGCAGGTGCTCAACCTGCTCGCCGACTTGAAACGCGAATTCGGCCTGACCTATCTCTTCATCAGTCACGACCTCAACGTGGTCCGCTACGTCTCCGACCGCGTGCTGGTGATGTATCTCGGCGAGGTGGTCGAGCTCGGCCCGGTCGACGAGGTCTGGGACAGTCCGGCGCATCCCTACACGCGGGCGCTATTGGCTGCGATGCCGTCGTCCGACCCGGACAACCGCACGCAAACCCCGCCGATCTCGGGCGATCCGCCCAATCCGATCGATCCGCCGCCCGGCTGCAGGTTCCACACCCGTTGTCCGTTCGCGGAGCCGCTCTGCGCAAACGCGACGCCAAAACTTTTCCCGCTCGGTAAGATGGGCCATCAGGCCGCGTGCTACATGGCGATCCCGGGTTCGGGGCACAGCCGCGCACCAACACAGGAGCAGGAGGCTTAATGGCAAGGCCCAGCGCAAAAGAGATCAAGGCGGTGGCTGACGTCGCCGGCATTCCCGTCGAGGCGAATGTCGCGGAACGCATTGCGGGTTCGATCGGCCCGGCATTCGACGGTTTTGCTGCGATTTCCGGCACGCTGCCGTTCGACATCGAGCCCGCGAGCTTCCTGTTGGCGCAGACCCTGGAGCCCGGCACGTGAGCACCGATCCCGCCTTGATGTCGCTGACGGAGGTTGCGAGCGCGATTGCGACCAGGCGCCTGTCCTCGCATGAGGTGACCCGCGCGCTGCTGCATCGCATCGCGCAATGGCAGCCGCGCCTCAACGCTTTCATGGAGATCGAATCCGAGGCCGCGCTGAGGGCCGCCGACGAAGCGGATGCCGAGCTCGCGAAAGGCGACAGCCGCGGCCCGCTGCATGGCGTGCCGCTGGCGCACAAGGACATGTATTACGAAGCCGGCAAGGTGGTCACCTGCGGCTCGCTGATCCGGCGCGATTTTGTCGCGACCTCGACCTCGACGGCGCTGCAGCGGCTGAAGGATGCCGGCGCCATCCGCCTCGGCTCGCTGCAGATGGCGGAGTTCGCCTATGGCCCGACCGGCCACAATGCGCATTACGGTCCGGTGCGTAATCCCTTCGCCCTCGACCACGTGACGGGCGGCTCCTCCTCCGGCTCGGGCGCCGCGGTCAGTGCGCGCCTGACCTATGCCGCGCTCGGCTCCGACACCGGCGGCTCGATCCGCATGCCCGCGCATTTCTGCGGTGTCACCGGGCTCAAGGTGACCTATGGCCGCGTCAGTCGCGCCGGCGCCATGCCGCTGTCGCAGTCGCTCGACACCGTCGGCCCGCTGGCGCAGACCGCGGAAGACTGTGCGCTGCTGCTCGGATTGATGGCGGGCGCCGACCCTGAGGATCCCACCGCAAGCCACGCGCCGGTGGCGGATTACATGGCGGCGACCAAGGCCTCGCTCAAAGGCCTCAGGATCGGCGTGCCCTCGAATTTCTATGTCGACGATCTCGACAAGGAGGTCGCCGGTATTCTCGACGACACCATTGCGACCCTGAAGCGAGAAGGTGCCCAGATCGTCCAGGTCAAACTGCCCGACCAGCGCCAGCTCTCCGCCGCCTGCCAGCTGCTGCTCGCGGTCGAAGCGGCCGCCTTCCACAAGCGCTGGCTGATCGAGCGTCCGCAGGATTATGGCCCGCAGGTGCTGATGCGGCTGCAGAACGGGCTTGCGATTCCCGGCGTGACCTATCTGGAAACCCTGCGCTGGCGCGGCCCGGCATTGGCCGCGCATGTCGCGGCGACCAGCCAGGTGGATGCGGCGATTGCACCGGTGGCGCCGATGCCAGCGCCGACCATTGCCGAAAGCGATGTCGGCAACAGCGCAGGCGCGGAGGCCGTGATCCAGCGGCTGACGCGCTTCACCCGGCCGATCAACTATCTCGGCCTGCCGTCGCTCGCGATTCCCTGCGGCTTCACCAGGGCGGGCCTTCCCGTCGGCCTGCAGCTGATCGGCCGCTCCTTCGACGAGGCGACCATCCTGACCATCGGCGCGGCGTTCCAGCGCGCCACCGACTTTCACCAGAAGGTGCCGGCGCTCTAATGACAAATCTCGTCGAGATCAATGGCCTCAACATCCGCTTCACCGGCGAGCGCACCGTCTATGCCGTAAACGATCTGTCGCTCTCGCTTGGCGATGGCGAGGTGCTGGGACTTCTCGGCGAATCCGGCTCGGGAAAGAGCGTCACCCTGCGCGCGCTGATGCGGCTGCTGCCGAAGAAGCGCACGCAGATCACGGGAAGCGTCAAGGCGGTGGGCCGCGACGTGCTGGCGCTGTCCGACGACGAGCTGTCGGCGTTCCGCGGCCAGACCGTGTCGATGATCTTCCAGGAGCCGGCGCTGGCGCTCGATCCGGTCTACACCATCGGCCGCCAGATCGCCGAGACGGTGATGCGCCACGAAGGCAAGAGCTTTGCCGAGGGCATGGCGCGCGCGCTGGAGATGCTGGAGGTCGTGCGCATCCCCTCCGCCAGGCGCAGGCTGGAGGCCTATCCGCACGAAATGAGCGGCGGCATGCGCCAGCGCGCCATGATCGCGCTCGCGCTCGCCTGCAAGCCGAAGATCCTGCTGGCGGACGAGCCGACCACCGCGCTCGATGCCACCGTGCAGATCCAGATCCTGCTGCTCTTGCGCGAATTGCAGCGCGAGTTCGGCATGTCGGTCATTTTCGTCACCCATGATATCGGTGTGGCGATCGAAATCTGCGACCGCGTCGCGGTGATGTATGCCGGCCAGATCGTCGAGCAGGGGACCTTGCGCGACATCGTGCGCAATCCCGTTCACCCCTATGCGCGTGGGCTGCTCGCCTCCACCATCCATGGCGCCAAGCGCGGCGCGCGGCTGGAGACCATTCCGGGCACGCCGCCCTCGCTCGATCACGCCCCGCGTCATTGCTCCTTTGCGCCCCGCTGCAACTTTGCCGAGGCCCGCTGCGCCGAGGCGTTGCCGCCCAATGTCGAGATCGGCCCCGGCCGTTTTGCGCGCTGCATCCTGCCCGAGATGAACAAAACTGTGGTCGCTCCGTAACAGGTCGCGACCAATTCCGGGCCCGACGGATGTTTTGGGGTCGTCATCATCCCTGCTTATGGATAGGTTCGCCTGCGCGCGAGGACGCGCAAATGGGGAAATTCGATGTATTTGTCAGGTGAAAGCCTTATCGTCATTCTGTTCGTCGGCCTGGTGGCGGGCTGGCTGGCCGGCAAGATCGTCCGCGGCGCCGGTTTCGGGATCATCGGCGATATCGTGATCGGCATCGTCGGCGCATTCATCGCGAGCTGGCTGTTTCCGAGGCTCGGCATCCATCTCGGCTTCGGCCTGGTGTCGGAGATCATTTATTCCGCAATCGGCGCCATCATCCTGCTCCTGATCGTGCGGCTGATCCGGACCGGCGGCCGCTTCTGAGGCGGGCGCCATTCTGCGCCCTTTGAACCTCGCGGTACCTAAGATGAACACAAAAAGGGTCGTCCCTTCGTGCGGGCGGCCCTTTTGGTTGTATCCAGGGAGCGTCGGCCCGTTTAGGTTAATCGGACTTCAATGGACGCAAGTAGCCAGAATCGGTAATATTCCGGTATTGTAAGTATTTGAATCTCCCGGCTAATCGGGCCACGTGATTTAAGAGATCGGGATTGATGGCAGCCGCTCCTCTCCGGCGCTCGGAACTCGGTGATGCCTTGCGCGCCTGCCGCAGCGCGTTTCTCGGCGTCGGCGTGATGAGCTGCATCATCAACCTGCTCTATCTCACCGGCTCCATGTTCATGCTCGAGGTCTATGACCGCGTGCTGCCGAGCCGGTCCGTGCCGACCCTGATCGGCCTCATCATCCTTGCCGGCGGCCTCTATGTGGCGCAGGGCGTTCTCGATCTCCTTCGCGGCCGTATCCTGGGCCGGGTCGGGACGGCGCTCGACGAGGCGCTCAATGAGCGGGTGTTCGAGACCGTGGTGAAGCTGCCGCTTCTGATCGGCAACCGCAACGAGGGCCTGCTGCCGCTGCGCGATCTCGACAATGTGCGCTCGTTTCTCGGCGGCGCCGGGCCGAGCGCGTTCTTCGACCTGCCCTGGCTGCCGCTCTATCTTGCGATCTGTTTTGCCTTCCACGTCATGATCGGCATCACCGCCTCGGTCGGCGCGGTCATCTTGGTGACGCTGACGCTGATCACCGAATATCTCTCGCGCCAGCCGGCCAAGGACGCCATGACGCTCGCCTCGCGCCGCAACGATCTGGCCGCCGCGAGCCGCCGCAATGCCGAGGTGCTGGTCGCCATGGGCATGGCCGGACGGCTGGGCGCGCGCTGGAGCGAGGCCAACGAAAAATATCTCGCCGGCCATCAGCGCGCCAGCGACGTCATCGGCGGGCTCGGCGCCATGGCCAAGGTGATGCGCATGACGCTGCAATCGGCGGTGCTCGCCACCGGCGCCTATCTCGTGATCCACCAGGAGGCGACCGCCGGCATCATCATCGCGGGCTCGATCCTCAGCGCCCGCGCGCTCGCGCCGGTCGATCTGGCGATCGCGCACTGGAAGAGCTTCGTCGCGGCCCGGCAAAGCTGGCATCGCCTCAACAAGCTCCTGGAGCAGATGCCGGTGATGCCGCCGCCGACGCTGCTGCAGAGCCCGGTCGCAAAGCTGTCGGTGGAAGGCGTCAGCATCGCCGCACCCGGCGACCAGAAGGTGATCGTGACCGACGTGAGCTTTGAGCTCGGCGCGGGCAGCGGGCTTGGCGTGATCGGGCCGAGCGGATCGGGTAAGTCGTCGCTGGTTCGTGCGCTCGTCGGCGTCTGGCGGCCGTTCCGCGGCAAGGTGCGGCTCGATGGCGCCGCGCTCGATCAATGGTCGTCGGATGTGCTTGGCCGCTATGTCGGCTATCTGCCGCAGGACGTCGAATTGTTCGCCGGCACCGTGGCGCAGAACATTGCCCGCTTCGAGCCCGAGGCGCCGGCGGACAAGATCATCGCGGCCGCCAAGGAGGCCGGCGTGCACGACATGATCGTGAAGATGCGCGACGGCTACAACACGCAGGTCGGCGAGCTGGGCACGGCGCTGTCGGCAGGCCAGGCGCAGCGCGTGGCGCTGGCGCGCGCGCTCTATGGCGATCCGTTCCTGATCGTGCTCGACGAGCCCAACTCCAATCTCGATTCCGAGGGCGATGAGGCGCTGACGCGGGCGGTCCGAGCCGCGCGTGAACGCGGCGCCGTCGTGGTGGTGGTCGCGCATCGCCCGGTCGGCATCGAGGGCGTCGACCAGATCCTGGTGCTCAAGGACGGCCGGATGCAGGCGTTCGGGCCGAAGGAGACCGTGCTGGCGCAGGTGCTGCAGCCGCGGGTTGCCAGCCCGGCGCCGATCAAGATCGTCTCGGAAGCGGGAGCCGCCAAATCATGAGCGTCGCGGTGGTGCAGGGCACGACGGCCGGTGGCGGGCTGAAGGGCACGCAGCGCTCGATCCGCGCCCACGTGATCGCGGGCCTCACCGTGGTCGCCGTCGTTGCCCTCGGCTTCGGCGGCTGGGCCTCGACCGTGGAAATCTCCGGCGCGCTGATCGCGCCCGGCCAGATCGTGGTCGAGTCCAACGTCAAGAAGGTGCAGCATCCGACCGGCGGCGTGGTCGGCGAATTGCTGGCGCGCGACGGCGATGCGGTCAAGGCCGGGCAGATCGTGGTGCGGCTCGATGACACCGTGACCAAGGCGAACCTCGCCATCGTCACCAAGAATCTCGATGCCGCGATGGCGCGCGCCGCGCGGCTGGAGGCCGAGCAGCGCGGGCTGTTCGAGGTCCGGTTTCCCAAGGAGCTGACCGATCGCGCCGGCGATCCCGATGTCGCCAACGTGATGATGAGCGAGAGCAAATTGTTCGACGTCCGCGTCACCGGGCGGGCCGGCCAGAAGTCGCAATTGCGCGAGCGCGTTCGCCAGCTCAACGAGGAGATCGAGGGGCTTTCGGCGCAGGAAAACGCCAAGAGCCAGGAAATCGCGCTGGTGCAGCAGGAGCTGGAGGGCGTGCGCGATCTCTATGACAAGCATCTGGTGCAGATCTCGCGCCTGACGACCCTGGAGCGCGACGCTGCGCGGCTGAACGGCGAGCGCGCGCAATACATCGCCTCCAAGGCGCAAGCCAAGGGCAAGATCACCGAGACCGAGCTGCAGATCATCCAGATCGACAAGGACATGGTCAGCGAGGTCTCCAAGGATCTGCGCGAGACCCATGACAAGATCGGCGAGCTGATCGAGCGCAAGGTGACCGCCGAGGATCAGCTCCGCCGCGTCGACATCCGCAGCCCCCAGGACGGCGTGGTCGAGCAGTCGACCGTGCACACGGTCGGCGGCGTCATCAATGCCGGCGATGCCATCATGCTGATCGTTCCGCAGAGCGACGATCTGCAGGTCGAGGCCAGGGTCAATCCGCAGGACATCGACAAGCTGCAGGTCGGCCAGAAGACCTTGCTGCGCATGTCCGCCTTCAACCAGCGCACCACGCCGGAATTGAACGGCGTCGTCAGCCGCGTTTCGCCCGACGTCGCTACCGACCAGCGCACCGGCCAGAGCTACTACACAATCCGCGTCTCGATGCCGCCGCAAGAGATTGCCCGCCTCGGCGACGCCAAGCTGATCCCGGGCATGCCGGTCGAAGCCTTCGTGCAGACCGGCGACCGTACCGTGCTGTCCTATCTGATGAAGCCGCTGCACGACCAGCTGATGCGCGCGTTCCGGGAGAAGTAAGCGGGACGGTACCGGTCATGGATTCGCCACCGCCGCCGCAAACCCGATGTCGTCCCGGCGAAGGCCGGGACCCATAACCCCGGGATTGCGTTGTGGCGCGATATGGTACCCCCGTCATTGCGAGGAGCGAAGCGACGAAGCAATCCAGAGTCGCCTGCGTGGCCCTGGATTGCTTCGTCGCTTTGCTCCTCGCAATGACATGGATGGGGCTGAGCGCAACAACATCTGCCTGGGATTATGGGTCCCGGCCTTCGCCGGGACGACGGCGGAGCTAGTTCGACAACTCCTGCAAAAACAACTCCAGCGCCGTCTTCGCGAACGCCTGCATGTTGCCGGCGCGGTCGCTGCTTCCCGTCTCCAGCGTGATCACCTTGGTCGCGCCGCCCGCAACTGCCATGCAGCTGTGGCCGGCGGCATCGCCATAACGATTCCCGGTGGGGCCGCTGGCGCCGGTCTCCGACAGGCCCCAGTCGGTCTCGAACCGACGGTGCATCTGCTCGGCCAGCAATTTGGCGTAAGGCTCCGAGGAGGAGCGCAATCCCTTCATCGCATCGTCAGAGATGTCCATGAGGATCCGCCGCGCCTCGCGGGTATAGACCACGGCGCCGGCCTTGAAATAGGCGGACGCGCCGGGCACCGCCAGCAGCGCCGCTGCGATCAGCCCGCCGGTCGAGGATTCCGCAACCGCGACGGTCTGTTTCCGCGCCACCAGCTGCGCTGCGATCTGTTCGGCAATGCCGACGAGTTCCTTCATTGGCCAGTCTCCCTTTTGCGCGTTCCTAGCATAGGCGCGTGCTCTTGGCGCCTGTTGCGGGAGCGGTGCCCACCTGCTTCAATGGCTGCAACAAAAGCGCGCAGCGCCGCCGGGCGAGCGCCAGCGACACATTCGGGAAACGGCAAGAAAAATGCCGAGGGAAACGCCGAGGGAACGGCCATGACGTCAATCATCGCGGGCGGCGTCGATTGCGATCTGCATCCGGCCGTTCCGCATCTGACCAGCCTGCTGCCCTACCTGAACGATTATTGGCGCGACCAGGTGACGACGCGCGGCATGGTCGATCTGGTGTCGCAATCCTATCCGCCGAACTCGCCGATCTCGGCGCGCCCGGATTGGCGGCCCGCGCAGGGCAAGCCGGGATCGCGCCTTGCGGACATGCAGGCCCAGGCGCTCGATCCGTTCCGGGTGGCCTATGGCATCTGCAATCCGCTCTATGGCGTGCAGATGGTGTTTTCCGAGGACATGGCGGTCGCGTTCTGCCGCGCGCTCAACGACTGGCTGGCCAGGGAGTGGCTGGACAAGGATGCGCGGCTGCGCGGCTCGATCGTGATCCCCGTGCAGAGCGTGGAAAAATCCGTCGCCGAAATCGAGCGCTGCGCCGCCGATCCGCGCTTCGTCCAGGTCTTGATGCTGGTGATGGGCGACATGCCGCTCGGCAAGCGCCACTACTGGCCGATCTATGCCGCCGCCGAGCGGCTCGGTCTGCCGATCGGCATCCACGCCGGCTCGAGCTATCACAACCCGCCATCCTCGGTCGGCTGGGGCTCCTATCACATCGAGGACTATGTCGCGCAGGCGCAGGCGTTCCAGACCCAATTGACCAGCCTGATCGTCGAAGGGGTATTCGCACGCCATCCGACGCTGAAAATGGTGATGCTCGAATCGGGCTTCACCTGGCTGCCGCCGTTCCTGTGGCGCCTGCACAAGTTCTGGCGCGGCATCCGCATGGAAACGCCGTGGGTGGACCGCGCCCCGCTGGAGATTGTGCGCAGCAACATCCGCTTCTCGCTGCAGCCGGTCGACGCGCCCGACGATTCGAGCGTGCTGCATCGGCTGTTTGACCATATGCAGTCGGACGAATTGCTCCTATTCTCCACCGACTATCCGCATTGGCAGTTCGACGGCGACGACGCGCTGCCGAAGGGGTTGTCGCCCGAGCTTGTGCGCAAGATCATGATCGACAATCCGTTTGCGACGTATGGCCGCCTCCGCCAGGAAGCGGCCAGGGAGACGACGCCATGAACATGCAGTTCCGCGACCTTCCCGAGCAGGCCTCACCGCGCGATGCAAAGACCGCGATCGCCGATTGCGACATCCATCCGGCGCGCGCCACCAGGACCGAGCTGTATCCGTTCCTGAGCAAACGCTGGCAGGATCATCTCGAAACCTACGACAAGCATGCCTATCAGGGCATGATGGAAGGGCCGCCCTATCCCAAGGCGCAGCCGAACGCCTCGCGCCGCGATGCCTATCCGCCGGAGGGCGGCCCGCAGGGCTCCTCGCTGTCCTTCATGCAGAAGCAGCATCTCGATCCCAACAATGTGGTGCTCGGCGTGCTCAATCCGCTCGCCACCGGGCAGGGCATCCGCAACCAGGATCTGGCGGCGGCGATCTGCTCGGCGATCAACGACTGGCAGATCGAGAAATGGACCTCCAAGGATTCGCGGCTGAAAGCCTCGATCGTGGTCGCCAATGAAGACGGCCCTGCGGCCGCCGCCGAAATCAGGAAGCGCGCGGGCGATCCGAATTTCGTGCAGGTGCTGCTGCTCAGCCGCAATGTCGAGCCGCTGGGGCAGCGCCGCTACTGGCCGATCTATGAAGCGGCGGAAGAGGCCGGTCTTCCCGTCGGCGTGCACGCCTTCGGCTTCGGCGGCAATCCCATCACGGCCTCGGGCTGGCCGAGCTTCTACATCGAGGAGATGGTCGGCCATTCGCAGTGCCAGCAGACGGTGCTGGCGAGCCTGGTGCTGGAAGGCGTGTTCGAGCGTCATCCAAAATTGAAGATGATCATGATCGAGGCCGGCTTCGGCTGGGCGCCGTCGCTGGCCTGGCGGCTCGACAAGGTGTGGCAGCGGCTGCGCAGCGAAGTGCCGCACGTGAAACGGCCGCCGTCGGAGTACATCCGCGATCACATCTACTGGACCACGCAGCCGATGGAGGACCCTGAACGGCGGCAGGATCTGTTCGACGTGATCGACTGGATCGGCTGGGACAAGCTCTTGTTCGCCACCGACTATCCGCACTGGGACTTCGACGAGCCCTCGCGCGTGCTGCCGCCCGGCGTCTCTGACGACAATCGCGCGGCGTTCTATCTCGGCAACGCGCGCAGGGTGTTTGGCATTTCCTGATGGAGGATGGGTTTGATTGAATCGCTCTCGGCCCCGCATGCGGTTCACCTCTCCCGGAGGGAGAGGTCGGATCGCGATAGCGATACGGGTGAGGGGTTTCGCTCTCTCGATAGACCTCGCCCCTCACCCGAATTGCTCCGCACGATGCTTCGCATCGCCCGGAGCAATTCGACCTCTCCCTATGGGAGAGGTGATCCGAGCGCGCGGCCACTCCTCAACCCATCTCCGCTCAAATGACCCGACACGTCATCGCCCCGGTCGACGAGCTGCCGCCGGGCACGCGCAAATTCCTCGAGATCGACGGCCGCCCGATTGCGGTGTTCAACATCAACGGCGAGTTCTTCGGGCTGTTGAACCGCTGCCCGCACCAGGGCGCCTCGCTGTGCGAGGGACCGCTGATCGGGCTGGCGCAATCGAAAAATCCCGGCGAGATCGAGTACACCAAGCTCGGCGAGATCATCCGCTGCCCCTGGCACGGCTGGGAGTTCGACGTCCGCACCGGCCAATCCTACTGCGACCCCCGCCGCTTCCGCGTGAAGGCGTACCCGGCGCATGTCGAGGCAGGCAGCACGGTGGTGAAGGGCCCGTATGTCGCGGAGACCATCAAGGTCGCGGTCGAGAGCGACTACGTGGTGGTGGAATTGTAGGACTCGCTGCACCCCAACACTCAACTCGTCATGCCCGGGCCTTCGCCTCGCCGAAGCGGCTTTGGCCGCGCAGGCGGGACAAGCCCGGCCATGACAAGCGGTGATGACCTTCGCCAAACCACTTCCTGGGGTTATGGGTCCTGGCGTTCCGCGGGGACGATGGCGGAGGATGCTTTGCCAGCGCGGCTACTGAAACGCCACCTCCGCGAAGCTCCTCAGCTTGCGCGAATGCAATCGCTCCGACTCCTGATGCTTCAGCCGCTCCAGCGCCTTCAGCCCGATCTCGAGATGCTGCCCGACGCGCTGGCGGTAGAACTCGCTTGCCATTCCGGCGAGCTTGATCTCGCCGTGCAGCGGCTTGTCGGAGACGCAGAGCAGGGTGCCGTAGGGCACGCGGAAGCGATAGCCGTTGGCGGAGATCGCCGCCGACTCCATGTCGAGTGCGACCGCGCGCGATTGTGATAGCCGGCGAATGACCTCGGGACCGCCGATCTCCCAATTGCGGTTGTCGACGCTCGCGACCGTTCCGGTGCGCATCAGGCGCTTGAGCTCGAAGCCCGACAGGCCCGTGACCTCGCCGACCGCCTCTTCGAGTGCGACCTGCATCTCGGCCAGCGCCGGGATCGGCACCCATAGCGGCAATTCGCGATCGAGCACATGGTCCTCGCGGACATAGCCATGCGCCAGCACATAGTCGCCGAGCCGCTGCGTGTTGCGCAGGCCCGCGCAATGCCCGAGCATCAGCCAGGCATGCGGCCGCAGCACCGCGACATGGTCGGTGATGTTGCGCGCGTTGGACGGGCCGATGCCGATATTGATCAGGGTGATGCCCTTGTAGCCGGGCTCGACCAGGTGAAAGGCGGGCATTTGCGGCGTGCGCGCGGGCGGCGTGCCGGTGGTGCCGCCGCCGAGTCGTGCATTGCTCGTGATGACATTGCCGGGGGCCACGAACGCATCGGGCCCGGTCTGGCCGCTCGCCAGCCGCTGCTGGCACAGCTGCACGAAGGCATCGACATAGAACTGGTAGTTGGTGAAGATCACGAAGTTCTGGAAATGCTCCGGATCGGTGCCGGTGTAGTGATAGAGCCGCCTCAGCGAATAATCGACGCGTGCGGCGCGGAACAGCGACAGCGGCTGCGGTGCGCCGGGCGGCAGCTCCAGCGTGCCGTCGGCGATCGCATCGTCGATGCCGGCAAGGTCGGGCATGTCGAAGATGTCGCGCAGCGAGCGCGAGGCGATCGCGCGGTCGCTTGTGGTGAGCGCAGCCTCGATGTTGATGTCGCGCCGGTAGGCGAAGTGAATGGGGATCGGCTCGCCGGACACGCCGATCTCGACCGGAACGTTGTGGTTCTTGATCAAGAGCCCGATCTGCTCGGTGAGATAGTCGCGGAACAGGTCCGGCCGCGTCACGCTGGTCTCATGCACGCCGGGGTTGGCGACGAAGCCATAGGCGAGCCGCGAATCGAGCCGCGCATGCGTGGTGGTGGTGATGCGGACAAAGGGGTAGGTGGCGCGCACGCGCGTTGTGGGTGCGGCGCCATTGATGTAGGCCTCGAAGCGGTCGCGCAGGAACTGCGTGTTGCGCTGGTAGATGTCCTCGAGGCGGGCGACGGCCGCCTCGGCGTCGGTGAAGGCCTCGGTCGCAACGGCCGGGGGCGTTTCGATGGTCGGTGCAGGAGACATTTGCCTTGGCACGGATTTCGTTTCGACGATTCGCAGTATAGCGCCGCGCGGTGCTCGTCGGGCAAATCAATTCGGTCTTGGCCTGGTTGCAGCGTTCAGGAGCGGCCTTCCGGCTTGCGATGGCGCATGCGCGGAGGAACGAATTTGCCGAGCGGAATCAACTGGGCTGGGCCGTTCAAGTCCGGCGCGCAAAAATATCCCGCTTTCCGTTTGCCAGAAATTGTGGATTACTTCGGCCATCCCGCCTCGAGCCGAGGGGCGTATCGCGGACGTCACGACACGTGAGGCGGGGATGCGGTGGCCGCGGAGGCATCGACGACGAGCGATGCGGACGCGGACGGCGAAATCGTATGGTCCTGGCGCCCCAAGTCCTTGGCGCCAAGTTCGTGACAATGCGTGCGCATTGCACGGATGACGGTGGCAAACGGGATGGTTCACCGAGGAGAGTACGTATAAGCCGTAAAGCCATCGCGCAGGGAAGGCCGGTTGTCACCGCCTGTACCTGTGGTTCACGCGCTCGCGCAAATGTCCTTTGCGCGTGCAGCCCCGGGTGCAGCGGCCACCCGGCCTTCCCTGCGCCCTCGGTATTTCGAGGGCGGCGAGATCAAGCAAAACTCGGGCGAAACACGCCGCGGGAACGCGATCGCATATCCCCTTTGCTATTTGAAATTAGAATCTGAGCATTACGGACGCAGCATCAGCGAGTCCGATCGCCTCGCCCCGCTTGCGGGGAGAGGCCGACGCGCGGAACGCGCGGCGGGTGAGGGGCCCCTCCGCGCATTGAGCTCGTGGAGAGTCCCCCTCACCCGGATTGCGCCCGAAGCGCAATCCGACCTCTCCCCGCAAGCGGGGCGAGGTAAGACCGGAGAGAGCCGTTTACTCTTGCCCCGCTCCGCCCGCCGCCATCTTCCGCTCGCGCGCATAACGCACCAGCGCCGCGAACCGGTAGAGGCCGTGGACGAATTTGCCATAGGGCAGGGTGATGAACAGCGCGAACACGAAGCCGAGATGCAGCGCGAGCAGCGGGCCCATCGCCATGGTGTCGCGCCAGAGCAGCAGCGCCAGGCCGGAGACGCCGGTGAGCAGCAGCATTGTGGTGAAGGCCACCTCCATGCCATGGCGCGTCTCATCGACCAGCACCGAATCGCGCTGCCTCCTGGCGGCGAGCAGTCCGATCGGCCCGATGAACAGGCCGATGCCGCCGAGCGTGCCGAGCACGACCGGCAGATCCCACCACGCATAGGGCGCCTCGCGGCCGAGCAGGTAGTGATAGAGCGTGCCGACGCAGGTCGCGGCGAAGCAGAGCAGGAAGCCGTACAGCGTGAAATGATGATAGAGCCTGCGCCGGTCGGTCGGCTGGTCGTCATCGTTGAAGCAGCCGACCCCGCCGCCGTCGAGATAGCGCAAGCTCGCCGCATCCCGCATCGCCTGCCACAGCGAGGGCGCATCCGCCGTCAGGCCGACGGGCTCGCCGATCTCGCGCCAGAACGCGCGCAGGCTCATCGCGAGCGCAAGGATGGCGTAGAGGAAGGCGGCGCCGAACAGCAGCACCATCGCATTGTGCGGCATCAGCGCATAGAACGCGCCCGGGCCGGTGTGGACGCCGTAAAGCACCGCGCGGTCGTTGCCGGCCGCAAAGCCGAATATGAAAGCCGCCACGCTCAGCGCGGCAATCAGGCTGACCGCAAGCCCGTTGCGCGCGAACAGTCCGGCGAGCGCGCGCGGCCAGGCATAGGCGGCATAGGAATCGGCGCGCGCGATGGCGAGCGTCTTCGGCACATTGACGTTGAACTCATGCGGCGGCGAGAACTGGCAGTCGACATAGCAGGCGCCGCAGGCGTGGCAGAGATTGGCGAGATAGTTCAGGTCGCCGTCGGAAAAGGCGCGGCGCAGCTCCATCGCCGGAAACACCGCGCACAGCCCCTCGCAGTAGCGGCAGGAGTTGCACACCGTCATCAGCCGGTCGGCTTCGTCGAGGATCTTTGTACCGTGCATCTATGCGGCTTCCTGCGCTGCGCTCCCTCGCCCCGCTCTTGCGGGGAGAGGGTTGGGGTGAGGGGCTGCTTCCACGAGCCGAGCTCGCGGAGAGAGCCCCTCACCCGGATTGCTCCGCAATCCGACCTCTCCCCGCAAGCGGGGCGAGGTGGTCCGAAGTCCGATTTCTTTACCGTGCATGGTCTGCCGCGTCGTAGCTCGTCACTTCGCCTCAGGCTTCTTCACCAGCCCCTTACCCTCGAGCCAGGTCTGGATGAGGTCGGCGACTTCCATGTTGTTCTTGTCCATCATCATCATGTGCGAATTGCCGTGGATGCCGGCCTTGGGCAAATCGACCACATCCGCGGTCCCGCCGGCCGCCTTGATCGCCTCGGCGAAGGCCACACCCGTGGCGCGGATCTTCGGCCAGCGCGAATCGCGGTCGATATAGTCGCCATAGACGAACAGGGTCGGGATGTTCTTGAGCACATCGACGTGCGCGGGATCGCCGACGCCGGCCGGCTCGATTGCGATCAGCGCCTTGACCTTGTCGGGTCGCGCCTGCGCCACCTTGAAGCCGAAGGTGCCGGCCTGGCTGTGGAACAGGATGATGCAGGGGCCCACCCGGTCGATCTCGGCGATGTAGGCGGCAATCGTTGCATCGTCGGTGGTGGTCCAGCGCGGCACGTTCTGCTTGACGAAGTTCTCATAACCCGCGTTCGGGAACTGGCTGCCCGGCATCAGCCTGCGCTTGGCCGGATCGGGATCGTAGGAGCCGGGGCCGTCGCCGATGCGAAAACGCTCGAACGGGTTGGCGGTGGTGAGAAACACCGGCTCGCCCTTGAAGATGTCGGGATATTGCGCCCAGCCGGCGCGTCCGCGTTCCACGGCGTCCGAATTGTAGACGGCAAAGCCCTTGCGCAGGAAATAGTTCAGCCAGCCTTCGCGGCCGTCGGGCGTGGTCTCATAGGTGACGCCGGTGAGCCCGCCGCCATGCCACAGCAAGAGCGGATAGGCGCCGCGTTCGTCGGCCGGCAGGAAGTACTGCACATACATCTGCTCGACCTGATAGGTGCCGTTGGGATCGACCTTTGCCGGCACGCCGCCCGCGGTGAAGGTGACCTCTTTCACCGGCTTGCCGGTAATCTCGACCAGCCGTCCGCCAACGTGGAAGGAGCCCATGCCGCGCAGCGAGATCGTGTCGTTGGCATGTGCGGGCATCGCGAACATCAGGAATGCAAGCGCGGAAGCTGCAGCAAATCGCGACATGGGTCCTCCTTCTTTTCTGCCTCTCCCCGCCCTTGCGGGAAGAGGGTTGGCGTGAGGGGCCGTCTTCGCGAACTCGACTCGCGGAGAGTCCCCCTCACCCGGATTGCGCCGGACGATGCGGCGCATCGCCGGGAGCAATCCGACCTCTCCCCGGCGCAAGTCGGGCCTGCCCGACTTGCGCAAATCAACAATGCGCAACCGGGGCAGGCCCCGGTTGCGGCGGGGCGAGGTGATCGGATCGTTGGGCTAATTCCGCGCATTCTTCGCCGCTTCCCGCCCCGCCACGCGCCCGAACACGCTGCCGATGGTCATGCCGATGCCGGCGGCATAGCCGCGTCCGAGCACGTTGCCGGCCATGATCTCGCCGGCGGCGAACATGTTGGCCGACGGCGTGCCGTCATTCATCAGCATCCGCGCCTGTTTGTTCACGCGGGTGCCGAGATAGGTAAAGGTGACGCCGGGCCGCACCGGATAGGCGTAATAGGGCGGCGTCTCGAGCTTGCGCGCCCAATGCGTCTTGGGCGGCGTGAGGCCTTCGGTGCGGCAATCGTCAAGAATGGTGTGATCGAAGGTGCCGGGCCGCACGGCTGCGTTGAAGCCGGCGACGGTCTGCTCCAGCGTGGCCGGATCAAGCTCGAGCTTGCCGGCAAGCCCGGCGATCGTATCGGCCTTGATCGGCGGAAACAGCGACGGCATGAAGCTCGTCAGCACGGTGGAATCGAAGATGATATAGGCGATCTGCCCGGGCTGGCCGGCGACGAGCCGGCCCCAGATCGCGTAACGCTTGGGCCAGATGTCCTCGCCCTCGTCGTAGAAGCGCAGCCCATTGCGGTTGACCACGATGCCGAACACCACGCAATCCAGCCGCGTGATGATGCCGCCGTCGAAGCGGGGGGCGCGGGCGTCGATCGCGACCGCGTGGCACTGGGTGGGATCGCCGACCTCCTTGACGCCCTTCTCGAGCAGCATCTTCAGGATCGAGCCGCGGTTATAGGGCGTGCCGCGAATCAGGAAATTGTCGGCGGCCTCGCCCCAATATTGCTTCAGCCATTCGATGTTGGCCTCGAAGCCGCCGGCGGCGGCGACCAGCGCCGCGGCGCGGACGCTGACCCGTGCATCGCGCTGCTTCAGCGTCGCCGACAGGAACATGCCGTCGTCGATCTCGAGATCGATCACCTCGGCGTCGTACATGATCTTGACGCCGAGAGCCTCGGCCGTGCGGTACAGCGCGTTCAGCATGGCGCGCCCGCCGCCGAGGAAGAAGGAGTTGGTGCGCCCGAGCGAGAGCGTGCCGCCGAGCGAGGGCTGCCAGCGCACGCCCTGTTCGACGATCCAGTTCAGGATGTCCTTGGACTCGGCGATCATGAAGCGCGCCAGCTCCTCGTCGGTCTCGCCGCCGGTGACGCGCTTGAGATCCTCCCAGAACTCCTGCTCGGTGTAGGGGCCGGTCAAGATTTCGGTCGCCGCGTCGTGGGCGCAGCGCATGTTGCGGGTATGTCGGGTGTTGCCGCCGCGGTAGAATTTCGGCGCACCCTCGAGCACCAGCACGGAGGCGCCCTGGCGGCGCGCACTGATCGCGGCACAAAGCGCGGCGTTGCCGCCGCCGATCACCAGCACATCGAACTTGCGATTGAGATCGACCATGCGCCCTTGTTATCTGGTTCGCACGGAAAGGAAAGGGCCGGAAGGAATGAGGGCGCTGCGCAGCAGGAATGCCCTGCGCAGCGCCTTTCGCATCGTGAAAACTCAGGCGGCGACGGCCTCGCGCGTCTCCATGGTGCGGCCGCCGCGATAGACGGTGAGCGCCGCGATGATCCCGAGCGCGGCGCCGAACATCAGCCAGTACGCAGGCGACGCCTTGTCCTGGTGGGTGATCTCGATGAGCTTGGTCGCTACGAAGGGGGTGGACGTGCCGAATATGCCCGCAGCCAATGCGAACGCTATCGAGAAGCAGGTGGTCCGGACGTGGGGCGGCACGATCTCGACCAGGGATCCCAGCATCGTGCCGCTGTAGACCCCGAAGTAGAACGAGAACATCATCTGGACTGCCAGCAGCTTTGCGAGCGTGGGCTCTGCGGCGAGCCAGGACAGCGCCGGGTAGGCAGTCACGAAGGACAGGCCTGCAATCGCCAGCAGCACGGGCTTGCGGCCGATCCGGTCGGACACCGCGCCACCCACCGGATTCCAGATGAAGTTCGTGACCGCAACGAGAAGAGTCACGAGCAATGTACCCGTCGGCGACAGATTGAGCTGCTTGCCGAAACCGGGCGCGTACACCGTGATGAAGTAGAAGGTCGTCGTGGTCAGCACGGCGATCATCATGCCGAGAAGGACGATGCGCCAATTGGCGATCGCCGAGGCAAACACCTCGTTTGCGGTCGGATGCTTCTTCATCTTCAGGAATTCGGGCGTTTCCTCCAGCGTGCGGCGCAGGAAGAAGATGACCGGGATGATGATGCAGCCGATAAAGAACGGGATGCGCCATTTGGCGATGCCGCCGATGGAATCGAGGAAGGTGTCGCCGGGAATGCCCTCTCTCAGGGCAAAGCCGATGATCGCCGCGACAAAGATCGCGACCTGCTGGCTGGAGGACTGGAACGACGTGTAGAAGCCGCGATGGCCGGGCGTCGCGATCTCGGAAAGATAGACGGAGACGCCGCCGAGTTCGACGCCGGCGGAGAAGCCCTGGATCAGCCGGCCAATCAGCACGATGATCGTGGCACTGATGCCGATGGATGCGTAGGAGGGGCAGAAGGCGATGACCACGGTGCCGAGCGCCATCAGCGCGAGCGTCACGATCAATCCCTGGCGGCGGCCGATGCGGTCGATATAGGCGCCCAGCACGATGGCGCCGACCGGCCGCATGAGCGCACCGAGCCAGAACACGCCATATGCATTGAGCAGGGCAGCGGTCTCGTTCTGGGCGGGAAAGAACGCCTTTGCGATATCCTGTGCATAGAAGCCGAACAGGAAGAAGTCGAACTGCTCGAGAAAATTGCCGGATGTGGCGCGCAGGATGGCGCCGATGCGCGATTTGATCACTGGTGCCTGTGTCGTCGACGTCTGCGACATCGTGAGTCCTCTCCCCCGTCAGAAATAGCCGGTTGCGGGAAATCCTCACGCCAGCCGACAGTTGCAACGCACATGATCCGGAACGGCGGGTGCCGGTGTTCCGAAGCGATCACGCTCGATCCAGAGTCAATCTGCCATGCCCATCGTGGCCGACCAACCGGAAAGCGCCTTATATTTTCGGCTAGGCTCGCGCGAAAGCACCGATTGTCACGACTTGTGCTGCAGCGCAGCGAGAAGCCATTGGCGGAACAGCTTCAGCTTCGGCGGATCGTCGCTGGCCTCCGGCGAGACCAGGTAGAAGCCGGCGTCCGCGGGCAGGGTGATCTTGAAGGGCACGACCAGGCGGCCCTTGGCGATGTCGTCCTGGACATAGGAGGTGCGTCCCATCGCGACGCCGATGCCGTCGATGGCCGCCTGGACGGTCATGAAGATGAGATCGAAGCTCAAGCCGGGCTGCTTGGAAATGTCGGTCGGCAGCCCCGCTGCCGTCAGCCAGAGCCGCCAGTCGTCGTCATAGCCGCCGCTGGAGTGCAGGAGCGTGTAGCGCGCCAGATCCTGCGGGCAGGTGAGCGGGCGATCGCCCTTGAGCAGCGCGGGGCTGCAAACCGGAAACAGCTCGTCGGCCATCAGCCATTGTGCCCGCACGCCCGGCCAGTGGCCGCGCCCGTAGCGGATCGCGGCATCGACATCGCCGCTCCTGAAATCGACCAGGCTGCTCGAGGTGGTGATGCGCACGTCGATTCCGGGATGGGCGTCCTGGAAGCTGGAGAGGCGCGGCAACAGCCATTTGGCGGCATGCGAGGCGAGCGTGGAGACGGTGAGGACGTTGTCCTCGTCCTTGCGCAACAGCCGATCCGTCGCAAGCCGCAGGTCGTTGAACGCCGCGCGCACGCCCGGCAGATAGTCTCTGGCCCTCGGGGTCAGCGCCAGTGCGCGGTTCTTGCGGACGAACAGGCGCAAGCCGAGCTCCTCCTCCAGCCGCTTGATCTGATGGCTGATCGCGGTCTGCGTCACGTTCAACTCGGCCGCGGCAAGCGTGAAGCTGAGATGCCGGGCCGCGGCCTCGAAGGCCCGCAGGCCATTGAGCGATGGCAGCCGCGCCGTCATCTAACCCATCCCGAATACATGAATTTTTGTCATCTGAAAGGGGACAAAGTGTCGTTTGTGGAACGGCCAAAACCCGCAGATATTCAAGGCCAGAGCTTAGCTTTAGGAGCTGATCATGTCTACCTGCACCCAGCAAACGATGACAAATCATCATGTTCAGGGGTTGTGGACCAGCCTCGGCGAGACCTTCCATGTGTGGCGCGAGCGCTATCGCGCCCGGCAGGAGCTCTCGCACTGGTCCGACCGCGACCTGCACGATGTCGGCATTTCCTGGAGCGACATCGTTCACGAAGCCGAGAAGCCGTTCTGGCGGGCTTGAACAGCAGCCCGGCCGGCATTGCCTCAAGGGGATGCCGGCCGGCGGCCTTTCGGAAAAGACGACGGGAGTTGACCATGACATCGCTTCGCTTTGATGATCTGGCGCAATATTCCGACACCTTGCACGCGCGGAGCGGCGAGGCGGTGACGGTCCGCTTCGCCGAGCCGCGCGATGCAGAGGAACTGCAGAATTACTACCGGTCGCTGTCGGCCGGCTCCCGCTACAACCGTTTCCACGGCGCCATGAGCGAGCTGCCGAAATCGGTGCTCGATCATTTCGTCCATGTCGGCCGGGGCGACGCGTTCACGGTCGTTGCAAGCGTCGAGGTCGACGGCTTCGAGACCATCATCGGCGAGGCGCGGTACGCTTTTCATGCCGAGGACCTGAGCGTCGAATTCGGTCTCTCGATCGACGACCGCTGGCAGGGCCATGGCATCGGCGCGGCGCTGCTGAAGAATCTCGAATGCCGTGCCGCCTCGCTCGGGGCATCCAGCATGTATGGCGACACGCTGCGGTCGAACAGCGCGATGATCGCAGTCGCCCGCAAATCCGGCTTCGCCTTCGGCAGGCATCCTGACGACTGGAAGCTGGTACGCCTCGAAAAAGAGATAAACGCCGCGCCGAAGCACATTCCGTGTGCGAGCTGGTGGCTCGCCGCCGAAACGCGGCAGCTTGCGGCGGCGTAACTTAATGCCCTCCGAACACCGGCTTGCGCTTGTCGATGAAGGCCTGCACCGCTTCGCGGTGATCGGCTGTCGTGGTGAGGCGGATCAGCCGTTCGGCCTCCTGGTCGCGGGCGGTGGCAAAATCGAAGGATAGCGCCTCATCGAGATTGTCCTTCATATAGCGCAGGGCCAGCGTCGGGCCCTCGGCCATCGCTTTGGCTAGAGCAAAAGCCGCAGGCTGCAGCTCGTCGTCCGGCACCACCCGGTTGACGAGCCCGATGCGCTCGCAGCGCTCCGCGTCGACCTTCTCAGCGGTGAACATCAATTCGCGCGCCCGCGCGGTGCCGACCAGCCGTGTCAAGAGCCACGCGATGCCATAGTCGCCCGACAGCGCGACGCGCAGATAGCCGGTGGAGACGAAGGCCGACTGCGCCGCGATGCGGATGTCGCAGGCCATGGCGATCGCAAGCCCTGCTCCGACCGCGGGGCCGGGAAGCGCGGCAATGGTCGGCTTGCGCAGCCCCGCTAGCGCGCCGGTGAGCAGGCGCTGCCGCTCCTGCAGATCGGCGACCTTGTCGTCGAACGACATCGCAAGCTTGGCCTTGTCGCGATGTGCCCCCATGCCCTTGACATTGCCGCCGGCGCAGAACGCATTGCCCGCGCCGGTCAGCAGCAGCACGCCGACCTCGGGATTTTCGCCGCAGGTCCTGATCATCGCGCGCAAGGCCGGCGACAGCTGATCCGGCAGCGCGTTGCGCACCTCGGGCCGGTTCAGCGTGATGATCGCGACACGGTCGCGGATGACGCAGAGGAGCTCGTCGGTGCCGGTGTCGATCGTGGTCTCGATGGTCATGCTTGTCGCCCCTTGCTCCGTCATTCCGGGGCGGTGCGACAGCACCGAACCCGGAATCTCGAGATTCCGGGTTCGCCCTGCGGGCGCCCCGGAGTGACAGTCGTATCAGAACGTCTCGACCCACGGCCGCAATTCGACCTCCCAGCTCCAGGCGCTGCGCGGCTGCTGCAGGACGTTCCAGTAGCTCAGCGCAATCGCGTCGGGATCGAGCATCGAGTCCGGCCGATCTGCGGGCTCGGCGCGCGCCGCGCTGCGGATGCCGCCGTCAATGACAAAATGCGCGACATGAACGCCCTGCGGAGACAATTCGCGTGCGAGCGATTGCGCGAGGCCGCGCAGGCCGAACTTGCCCATCGCAAACGGCGCGGATTGGGCATAGCCCTTCACGCTGGCGGAAGCGCCGGTGAGCAGGATTGCGCCGTGCTTGTTGGGCAGCATGCGCTGCGCGGCCTGTTGCGCCACCAGGAAGCCGCCGAAGGCGCTGACCATGATCGCCTGGGCAACTTCGGCCGGCACCAGGTCGACGAAGGCGCCGCGGGCGCGGGCGCTGGCATTGTAGACGACGATGTCGGGCGCGGCGATCTCGCGCTCGACAAGGCCGAACAGGCGCTCGACGTCGTCGGGCTCCGCCGCGTTGCAGGCATAGGCGCGGGCGCCGGTCTCGTGGCACAGGGCACCAAGCTTCTCGATCTTGCGCGCGGCAAGCGCCACGCGAATCTCCTTGTCGGCGAACAGGCGCGCCAGCGAGGCGCTCAGGCCTTCGCCCGCGCCGACAATGAGTGCGGTCTTGTATTTCGGGATGTCCATCAGCGCCGTCCTTGGTGGTGGATCGTGGACTCTCTATCTAGGCGCGGAAGGCGGCGAGACAACCGGCCTCCTCGAGGATCGGATCGAGTGCGGACTTGTCGGCGACCTCCGCATATTTGCCGCGCAGCATGGCAAGCGAGCGCACGTGATATTTCTGCGGCTTCTGCACCCAGACCTTGTCGCCGAGCGTCACCGAAAACTCGTCCTTGCCCTCGGCAAGCGCCTTCTCGTTGGCCAAGGTCCAGGTCACGAAGCGACCACCGACCTGGCTTTGCAGGATCGGCAGCAGCGTCGGCTGCAGCGTCGCCCAGCTCTCGAAGGCGCCCTCGGCGCGCGGCCAGAGCATGCGGTGGATCCATTCGAGCACGCGTGGCGCGCGTCCCTCGATCAGGGATCCGGCGGTCGGGTCGGTCCAGAGCTCATAGAACTGTCCCCACAGGCCGAAGTCGCCGTATGCCGGCCGGCCGCCGAACAGAAAGGGACGCGTCGCAAGATGCACGTCGAGCAGCCTGAGCATCTCGGCAAAGCCGGTTTCGATCTGCGAGGCCGTCACCTCATTGGAGCCGACGAACCAGACGCGCTCGACCATGCGGGTGCGGATCTTCTCGACCAGTGCAGCATAGGCGTCGTCGCCGGCATCGGGCGCCTGCATGCGGGCGATGCGGCCGGCGGAGGCGCGCTGGTCGACCTCGCGCGCCCAGCGATAGTGGAACATCCATTTGTTGCCCCACTCGTCACCGAACTCCTCGATCAGCGCCGAGACGAAACCCATCGCGCCTTCGGGATGCACCGAGGGCTCCGGAAAGACCTTCTCGAGCTGATCGATGATCGGCGTGGAATCCTGGATGCCGCCCTGCTGCGGCGTCACCACCAGTGGTATGATCGGGAGCTTTGCATAACTCTGGTACTCCGCCTGGCTTTCCGCGTTGCGCAATATCCATTGATGCGGAATCGCCTTGTAGCGAAAATAAGAGCGGACCTTGACGGAGTAGGGCGACATCTCGGCCCCGAAGATGCGATAAAGGTCCGCCATGGGATCATGCCTCCCCGAGAATTTTGCGGCTTCAGCGGCCGCCTCGCACATGATCTACATCATCCAAAGCCGGCAAGACAGGGCGGAAACGAACGAAGGCGATTGAAATATGCACCAGGCCATCAAGGGCGATGCTGCGACCGATGCCGATCGGTGGAGGCTTCTGGCGCCCGACACCACCGGTATGAACTTCTACCGCGCCGATCCGGCGCTGGCAGATATCCTGCGCATTCATCTGCCTGATGCGGTGTTCCGACATATAGAGCCGCATCTCGACCGGCTCGGCGAACTCGCCGGCGGCCATCTCGACGACTGCGCCCGGCTTGCCGACCGCTATCCGCCGGTATTGCATCCGCGCGACCGTTTCGGGCGTGACGTGCAATCGATCGAATATCATCCGGCCTATCGTGAGCTCGAGCGCGCCGCTTTCGGCGAATTCGGCATTCACGCGATGTCGATCCGCAAGGGCATCATGGGCTGGCCGGACAAGTATCCGGTCGCCGCCAAGCACGCCTTCACATTCTTGTTCAACCAGGCGGAGTTCGGGCTCGGCTGCCCGATCAATGTCACCGATGGCTGCGCCAAACTGCTCGCGAATTTCGGCAGCGAGGACCTGAAGGCGAGATATCTCGACGGCCTGACCCAGACCGATATGACCAGGCTGACCCAGGGCGGCCAGTTCATGACGGAAAAGGAGGGCGGCTCCGACGTCGGCACGCTCACCACGGTTGCGGTGCAGGACGGCGATCACTGGCGGCTGTACGGCGAGAAATGGTTCTGCTCGAATGCCGATGCGAAAGTCGTGATGCTGCTGGCACGCCCGCGAGGCGGCGTCGACGGTACGCGCGGCGTCGGCCTGTTCCTGATGCCGCGCTTTCTCGACGACGGCTCGCAGAACCACTACCGGATCGTCCGGCTCAAGGACAAGCTCGGCACGCGTTCGATGGCCTCGGGCGAGATCGCGTTCGACGGCGCGATCGCCTACGCGGTCGGCCGGCTCGATCGCGGCTTTGTGCAGATGGCCGAAATGGTCAATTCGTCGCGCCTCTCCAACGGCGTCAAGTCGACGGCACTGATGCGGCGCGCCTATCATGATGCGATGACGGTCGCGCGCAATCGCGTGGTGTTCGGCAGCCGCATCATCGATCTGCCGCTGGGGCGGCGGCAATTGATGAAGATCATGCTCGCGACCGAGCAGGCGCTGTCGCTGAGCTTCGTCACCGCGGATGCGCTCGACCGCGCCGAGGCCGGCAGCCAGGACGCCGCGGCGCTGTTGCGCATCCTGACGCCGACACTGAAATTCCGCGCCACGCGCGATGCGCGCAAGGTCTGCGGCGATGCCATGGAGATGCGCGGGGGCACCGGCTATATCGAGGAGTTCGCGACCGCGCGGCTGTTGCGCGATGCGCATCTTGGCTCGATCTGGGAAGGCACCGGCAACATCGTCGCGATCGATGCGCTCAAGCGCGCGGTCGGGCGCCATGGTGCGGAGGCGGCGCTCGCGGCCGATCTGCATGCGCGGCTTGATGAGAGCGTCACCGTGCCGCAGGCCTGGCGCGACCGCCTGCATGCGCTCGTCGACCGCGCGGTCGGCTTTGCCCGCGAGGTGGCTTCGCGCGCCGACAATGAAGGCGATGCGCGGCGCGCCACCACCTCGCTCTATCATGTCGCAAGCGCGGTCACGCTTGCCTGGGAGGGCGCGCGTATCGATGCGATGCGCGGCGACGCGCGGCGGGTCTTGTTGTCGCGGCTGGTGCTCGATCACCGCCTGTCCCCGGGCGATCCGTTCCGGCTGACGGAAAATGCGACTCAGGCTGCGATCGCCTCGCTTTTGCTCGGCGAACGTTCAGCGGCGATGGCCGAGGTTGGCGAATTGCTTCTGGCGGCGTAGGCTCGCAGCCGCAAACGCGGTTTCACCTCTCCCTAGCGGGAAGAGGTGAAAAGAAACAACAAACGAGGAAACACCGATGAAGGCCGCCGTCCTTTATGAAGTCAACAAGCCGCTGGTCATCGAGGATGTCAGCCTGCCCAATCCGGGCCCGCGCGAGGTCCTGATCCGCACCGCGGTCGCGGGGCTCTGCCACTCCGACCTGCACTTCATCGAAGGGCTCTATCCGCATCCGCTGCCGGCCGTGCTTGGCCATGAGTCCGCTGGCGTTGTCGAGAAGGTCGGCTCCGACGTCACCTATGTGAAGCCGGGCGACCACGTCGTCACCTGCCTGTCGGTGTTCTGCGGCACCTGCGACAATTGCACCACCGGGCGGCCGGTGCTCTGCACCGATACGACGGTGAAGATGCTGCCGGGCGTATCCAACCGCCTGCAATGGTCGAAGCCGGAGAAGTTGAATCAGTTCCTGAACCTGTCCTCGTTCGCCGAGCAGATGCTCGTGCATGAGAATGCCATCGTCAAGATCCGCCAGGACATGCCGCTCGATCTTGCTGCACTGATCGGCTGCGGCGTCATCACCGGCTACGGCGCTGTCGTGAACACCGCGAAGGTGCAGGCGGGCGAGACGGTGGCCGTGATCGGCTGCGGCGGCGTCGGCATGGCGGCGATCAATGGGGCGGGAATTGCCGGCGCTGGCCGCATCATCGCAATCGACACCAATCCGGCAAAGCTGCAGCTTGCGACCAAGCTCGGCGCCACCGATATCGTCGATCCCAGCAATGGCGACGTGGTGCAGCAGGTGCGTGAGCTCACCAAGGGCGGCGTACAGCACGCGTTCGAGGTGCTCGGCCGCAAGGAGACCGCCGAGCAGGCCTTCGCCATGCTCGCGCCCGGCGGCACCGCCACCATCGTCGGCATGATTCCGTTCGGGCAGAAGATCGAGCTGCACGGCTTCGACTTCCTGCGCGAGCGCCGCATCCAGGGCTCCTCGATGGGCTCCAACCATTTCCGCGTCGACATGCCGCGGCTGGTGGAGTTCTACATGCGCGGAAAGCTGCATCTGGAGGACTGGATCTCCGCCAAGCTGAAGCTGCCCGAGATCAACGAGGGCTTTGCCAACATGAAGGCCGGCAAGACGCTGCGCAGCGTGATCATGTTCGATGCGTAGATGCGGTCGTCCCGGCGAAAGCCGGGAGAGGAGCGAAGCGACGAAGCGCCCCAGAGTCGTGAGCGGGGCCCTGGATTGCTTCGCTTCGCTCGCAACGACGGGGCTGACAGCATCAATCATCGAATATCTTCGGCGGCACGAAGCCGCCATACTCGCGCTCGATTAGCTCCGCGAGCTTGATCGGCGTCCTGTCTTCCAGCCACGGTCCGATGATCTGCACGCCGATAGGCAGTCCGTCCGCGGCAAAGCCTGTCGGGATTGCGGTCGACGGCAGGCCGGGCAGCGTCGCGAAGCCGGGCCATGCGAGCTGGTCAGGATAGGCGTAATCCTTGCCGTCGATTGTGATGCAGCGCTTCTCCTGCTCCGGCGAATGATCGTGCGGAAAGGCCTGCGTCGGCATGATCGGGCAGATCACCGCGTCGAATTCCCTGAACAGCGCCCGCCATTGCGCGCGCAGCCGCGCACGCGCGCCGTCATCGAGCACCCAGGAGCGGTGGCTGGCCGAAATGCCGCGCAGACGTTCGGCGGCGAGGCTGGTGTCGTCGGGCGTGAGTTGTGTGGCCGCAGCGCGCGCCCCCTCATATTGCTCGGCGGGCCAGAAGGCGGCGAGGAAACCCATCAGCATCCGCATATAGAGCCGCGAGGCATCGGCGAAGTCCGGCAGCAGCGGGCTTCGCCGTGCGACGCGCGCGCCCGCCTTCTCGAGATGGCTGGCAAGCACCTCGATGCTCGCACGCACCTCCTGGTTCGCCGGCAGGAGCGGATGGCCATCGACCACCAGCACGCGGAAATCCGTCAAAGCCGTGTGGCGCGGCGGCGGCAGTGCGAGCCTGTAGCCGACACCGGCGTCGAGCGGATCGGGGCCTGCGATTACGTCCAGGGCGAGCGCCAGGTCGGCAGCGCCGCGCGCCATCGGGCCAAGCACCGAGAGATCGCGATCGATCGGAATCGGCGGGACCTGTGGCGGGGCGTGACCGCGCATTGCCACCAATCCGTAGGTCGGCTTGTGCGCGTAGACGCCGCAATGGAAGGCCGGCACGCGCAGCGAGCCGCCGATATCGGAGCCCAGCGACAGCGGTCCGTAGCCGGCCGCGAGCGCCGCCGAGGAGCCGCCCGATGAACCTCCAGGCGTGCGGCCGAGGTCGTAGGGATTGTTGGTGGTGCCGTAGATGTCGTTGTAGCTCTGCCAGTCGCCCAATCCCAGCGGCACGTTGGTCTTGCCGAGGATGACCCCGCCCGCGTCCTTGACCCGGGTGATGCTCAGCGCATCTTCGGTCGGCCGATAATCCTTTTGCGGCACGAAGCCCCAGGTGGTCGGCAGCCCCGCAATGTTGAAGGATTCCTTGATGGTGATTGGCAGGCCGAGCAGCGGCTTCCTCTCGCCGCGCGCCAGCGCGGCATCGGCGGCGCGGGCGGCTTGCATGGCCCGGTCGAAATCGCGGACGCAGACGGCGTTGATTTTTGCGTCGTGACGCTCGATGCGCGCGATCGCATCTTCGGCGAGCTCCACCGCCGAAACCTGTTTTGCCGCGAGTGCCGCCGACACTTCGGTCGCGGTCTTGAAGCTCCATTGCGATTTGGCCAAGGCAGTGTCTCCTCCGATCTATTCGGCTGCCGAATGATGATCAGATTGGGCCTTGGCCGCAAGGCCGGTTTGACCGCGATTGCGGCACCGACAGTCTATCCGGGCAGCATGCGCTGCATGATGCGGTCGCGATAGACGAAGAGATGGGCGAAGGCAGCCAGCACGTGCAGCCCGATAAAGACGAGCAGCGTCCACTCTGCCGCCTGATGCAGGCCGTCGATGGCGCGCCCGGCCGCCGCATTGTCGGAAGCGAGCATCGGAAATGGAAACAGATAGAAATACGATGCCGACCAGCCGCGGAAGGATGCAAACAGCCAGCCTGTGAACGTCGTTGCCAGCACCAGGAAATAGAGCAGCCAATGCACCAATTCGGAGCTGAGCCGCTGCCAGGCCGGCAGCGAGCTCTCGGGCGCGACCGGATGCGTCAAGCGCCAGACCAGGCGCAGCACGATCAGGACAAAGATCGACAGCCCGACGGAAAGATGCAGGGTCATGGGGACGCCGGGCTGCATCCCGCGATGGAGGTCGGGCATCAACCAGCCGATCAGATATTGCACGATGAGCAGCGCCACGATCAGCCAATGAAACACCTTGGCCGTGGTCCCGTATTGAAGGCGAGGGGGCATGAAAGTTCCAAAACGAAAAGCGTTGATCTACCAGGTTCGTTGTGTCGCGCGCGACATCGGATTAACTGGGCCGGTCGAGACAGGTTCACGCTCGCTCGGCTTGCTGCCCGGTACCGGGAAGGCATAACCGATGATCGTCTTCACCACCCAGCGATCCGATTGCGGCGTCAATCCGTAGCCGACGCCGAAGTCCACGTCAAAGACGCCGAACTTGAAGTCGGTGACGGCGAACAAAGTGTGTTGCTGGTCGGCAAGCGCCGGGAAGTCGCCGATCTTGCCGAAGTCGGCGTAATATTCGAGACCCGCCCAGATGTCCTGGCCGAGCTTGCGCGCCACTCGCAGAGCCGGTGCGAAATCCGCTTCTCCGTATCTGCCGAAGCCGACATCGACGATCGGATTCACAATGAATTCATATTCGGAATTGCGCACGCCGATGATCGGGCGGACTTCCAGCGCCCATCGGGTCTGCGCAAACGGCGGCGTCTCGTTGCTCAATTCGAAATTGACGCCGTAGAAGAAATTGCGCTGGTCGGCATGCGGCGACACGAACAGCGTGCGCAGCTTGAAGGCGTCGGAATAGAACTGCTGGTTGGCGATGGAGAACGGCAGATAAAGCCCGAGCTCCCAACAGTCGGTCATCCCATAAGCGAATTCCGGCGTACCGTTCAGGCTGTGGTTGGAGACGAGTCCGCCCGTGAACGGCGGATTGGTCAGTCCGCCGGCGACGTAATTGAGGTGCTGCTGGATGGTGAGTTGGCCGACCTCGGCGATGCCGGCATTGTAGACCTGGATTTCGTCGGTCGCCCTCGCAGGGCCCGTCATGAGCCCTGCGATTGCAGGCGTCGCCAGCAAGCCAGCGCGCAGCCGGTACGAGAGAAGGAGTTTCATCGCTGCACGCCCGGCCTAGGCGCCTCCGATCAAGATGCCGACTGCGAGCACGATCACGCCGCCGAGCACGATCTGGAATACCGCCTGCAGGAACGGCGTGTCCATGTAGCGGGCGCGAATAAAGGCGATCGCCCACAATTCGAAGAACACGACCACGCCGGCGATTGCCGTCGCGATCCAGAACGCGTTCGCCCAATGGTCGGGCACCAGATAGGGCATGGTGTGGCCGAGACCGCCGACCGTGGTCATCAACCCGCAGGTGAGGCCGCGCAGCCAGGGGGAGCCGCGTCCGGTCAGCGAGCCGTCGTCGGACAAGGCCTCGGCAAAACCCATGCTGATGCCGGCGCCGATCGAGGCGGCAAGACCCACTAGGAATGTCTGCCAGTTCTGGTGCGTCGCAAAGGCCGCGGCGAACAACGGTGCCAATGTCGAGACCGATCCGTCCATCAGGCCGGCCAGCCCGGGCTGCACATATTGCAGCACGAACACACGCCGGCGGGTGCGGTCCTCGGCCGCGCGCACGTCCGGGCTCAGGATGTCCTCGGAGAGCTGCGTCGCGGTCCGCTCATGGCCCTTTTCGGCCTCCGCAAGGTCGCCGAGCAGCCGGCGCACCGCAACGTCCTGGGCCTGCTCCGCGGCCTTGACGTAGAAGCGCTCGGCCTCGAATTCCATCGTCTCGGCTTCCTTGCGGATGGTCTCGAGCGGCAGGTTCTTGGTCAGCCAGACCGGACGGCGGCGCAGAAACCCCTTCACGTCGTCGCGGCGGATCGGCGGCAGATGCGGGCCGAAGCGCTGTTCATAGAGCTCCAGCAGCATGTGCCGATGGCCGCGCTCCTCCTCGGCCATCTCCTCGAACAGCTTGGCGGAGTCCGGGTAGCGGTCCTTGAGGTCTTCGGCGAAGGTCATGTAGATGCGGCTGTCTTCCTCCTCCGCGGAGATCGCCACTGCCAGCACCTCACGCTCGGTCAGATCGGCGAAATTCTTCATATGGACGACTTTCCGGGATAGTTTAGAACTGTTCTAAACACGACATATAGAGCTACATGTCTGTGGGGTCAAATCGGGCGACCTCATGAAGGCGCCACGGTCGCTTCCTATCCCTGGACGCAACACGCGGGAACCCGTACCGGAAGATGGCCGTTGCAAATCGCCTAGCCAAATTGCCTGACAGGGTCATGAACAGGGAAGGTCCATGGAGAAGATCAAATACAGACTGAACGATCCAGGATTGGCGCCGCGGCGGACCAGGCTGGAGATTCCGGGTTGGGCAGGACAACGCGAACCCCGCGCCGATGGTTCGCGCGAACAGGTCTGGCACTGCGTGCCATTCTCCGAAGGCGCCCAATACGGCATAGAGCTGTTCTACCCCTACGACTTCGAACTGCTCGTGACGACCAGGGACGGCCAGTTGGTCCTCGAGGGCGATTGGGGCGATCCGCCGCCGAATTCTACGCTGCAATGGCCGCCGTTCCGCAGTTTCGGCGATCGCTTCTACACCTACCAGATCCTGCTCGACCTCAAGGTGCCCAAGGGATTTGCGATCCGGACCGAACCGCATCCTCGGTTCTATGCCGATGAAACCGATACCGTGCCGATCGCGGTGCCGGCTTTGATTCGCAACTGGTGGCCGATGATGTTTTTCTGCGTGTTCAAGTCGCCGCCCGAAGGTCGCACGCACATCTTTCGGCCCGGCGAGCCGTTCATGCAGATCATGGTGATCCCGGAGGAAGCCCCGTTCGAACTGGAGCCGATGGGTGAGGAGGAAGCCGCCGAGCGGGAGCTGCAATCGCGGCGGATCTATGCCAGCCGGCCGTCGCTCGGGAAGGGCACGGAGTGGACATCATCGACCAACACCGTATTCGACGGCACCTACCGACACCTGCACCGCGCAGCCAAGGAAAAGGCGCGGCAAGAGTAACGGCAAAGCCAGAGCGCAGTCGTAGACAAGGCTGAAAGCGGGCCGGGCGTCCGATCCATTCAAGGAGGGGACGCCCGCGGATCTCACGCCACCAAGCGGCGATCAGTAGCGATCGTAATACCAATGGTGGTGGTGATGATGGTGATGGTGGTGATGGTACCAGCGGCGAGGCGGCTCCACATAGACGCGGGGGCCGTAGCCATACCCATAACCGTAGCCATAGCCGTGATGATGGTGATGATGATGGTGGTGATGGTGATGATACCACTGCGCCACCTTCACATCGCCTTCGGTCGATTTTGCCGGGGCCTGTTCGTCCAGCGCCTGCAGGACCTTGGCGGCATCCGGAATCGGCTCCAGCAACTCGGCGTAGGAGTTGGCCTTCAGCACGTCCGACGGGTTTGCCGCGGGCGCGGGTGACGCCTGCACGGCATTCAACGTGCCGAGCGCAGCGACCGCTCCCAACAATCCAGCGATCTTCTTCTCCATTCAATCCTCCAAAAACGCGCATTGCCCGAAACGCAACGCCAGCATCCGAGGATGGTTCCCTTGGTGAAGCTGCGTTCAGCCGACGATAGCTCGCTGATTCTGAACGACAGCTGAAGTCGAGCGGTTGCGACCTTGTGTCGCTTGCTCGATGAATTGGAGCAGCAGGCGGCTGACGTGTTCAGGTTGCTCCTGCTGCACCCAATGACCGGCACCGTCGACGAGATGACAGCCGATCATCGCGGTGCAAACGCTCGTCTGCATTGCTTCGAACGCGCCCGCGCGCTGATAGATGCCCCAATCCTGCTTGCCCGAGATGAAGCAGGAGGGCACGTCGATCGTCCGTCCCGACCACAGTTGCAGTTCCGCGTCGAACGTGCCCGACGTGCCACACCGATACCATTGCAGGCCGCCCTGGAATCCGGTGCGCGCGTATTCGCACCGATAGAATGCAAGCTCGCTGTCGGGCAGCCATGTGTTGGCCGCAATCTCCGCAGCTGACGGCATTTCTGCGGCGACCGTCTCCGGCATGGTCTTGTCGAGATCCATCACATAATATGTCGGTAGCTTTGCCAGCTCACCGGCCGACCATGACTGCAGCGGATATGGCTTGTTGTCTTTCCAGTCCGCGCTCTTGTGGTGATAGTAGGCGCGCAGGAAATCGTGCAGGCCTTGGGGGGCATTGACCATGTCGCTGTTGGCCTCGCGCGTCGAGTAGTACCACTGATAATGCTTGCGCGGCCGCGGCAGGCTTGCGAGTTCGCGATGCACGGGGTCTGCCTGTCGGGGCGCCGCCGGCTTGTCTACGGTGTCGAACGGCAATCGGGTCGGACCGGCGAACGGCGCGCTCATCATGGCGACCGCGCGAAACACGTCGGGCCGCAATAGCGCGCACCAGGCGGCGACCGGGCTGCCGAAATCATGTCCGATCACGGCATCGACGCTTTTGTAGCCGAAGGCCGAGACAAGCCCGATGGCATCGCGCACCAGATTGGTGAAGCGGAACGGCGCGAGGTCGCCGTCATAATCGGCGCTCCAGCCGGTGGTGCGGCCATAGCCGCGCTGGTCCGGCGCGATGACATGATAGCCTGCCTCGGCAAGCCGCGGCATCACCTTGCGCCAGGAGAAGGCAAGCTCGGGAAAGCCGTGCAGCAACAGGATGCAGGGCCGGCCGCGCGTCTCGAAGCCGGCCTCCAGCACATGCATGGTGAGGCCGTTGATATTGTCAACGGTCCGCGAGCGGATGGAGGACGGGAGTGGGATCGGAGCTAGCGAAGTCATGGTGTTTCCTCCGTCATGGGCGGCCTTGTCCCGGCCATCGACATTTTTTGCCGCGGCTAGTTTGTAAGACGTGGGTGCCCGGGACAAGCCTGGACAAGCCCGGGCACGACGGAACAAGCGCCGATGCTGTGCCTTACGCCGGCGCTGAAGCCTTCGGCCAATAGCGGTCGCGCAGGTGCCGCTTGACCAGCTTGCCGGTCGGCGTGCGCGGCAGCTCGGCCTCGAAATCGATGCTGCGCGGGCATTTGATCGGCGACAGGCGCTTGCGGCAGAACTGGATCAATTCCTCCGCCAGCGCCGTGCCGGCATGGGCCATGTCGTGCGGCTGCACCACCGCCTTGACCTCCTCGCCCATCTCCTCGTTCGGCACGCCGAACACCGCGACGTCGGCGACATCGGGATGCGTGATCAGCACGTCCTCGGTCTCCTGCGGATAGATGTTCACGCCGCCCGAGATGATCATGTAGGACTTGCGGTCGGTCAGATAGAGATAGCCGTCGGCATCGAGATAGCCGACATCGCCGAGCGTCGACCATCCCTTCGCATTATAGGCGCGCTTCGTCTTCTCGGGATCGTTGTGATAGGTGAAGGCCGGCGCATCGGCGAAATAGACCGTGCCGATTTCGCCGGCCGGCAATTCGTTCTCGGCTTCGTCGAGGATCTTGATCTTGCCGACCACCGCGCGGCCGACGCTGCCGCGATGGCTGAGCCATTGCTGCGAGTTGCAGACGGTGACGCCATTGCCCTCGGAGCCTGCATAATATTCGATCAGGATCGGGCCCCACCATTCTATCATCCTGGCCTTGACGTCGACCGGGCAGGGCGCCGCGGCATGGATCGCCCCGCGCAGCGAAGAGACGTCGTAGCGCTTGCGCACCTCCTCCGGCAGCTTCAGCATGCGCACGAACATAGTCGGCACCAGCTGCGACTGTGTCACACGGTGCTTTTCGACCAGCTTCAGAAAGGTCTCGGGGTCGAAGGATTCCATGATGATGGAGGTGCCGCCGAGCACGGTGGCCATCATGTTGAAGCGCAAGGGCGCGGCGTGATAGAGCGGCGCCGGCGACAGATAGATCGTCTCGGATCCCATGCCGCACATATTGGCGCAGAGCGTCAGAAGGAACGGGTTCGGCCAGTCGATCGGCTTGCCTTCGAACTCCTTCTTGATGCCCTTCGGCCGTCCTGTGGTGCCGGATGAATAGAGCATGTCGTAGCCTGCGACCTCGTCCGTGACAGGCGTGACCGGCTGCTTGATGGTTTCTGCGTCCCAGGAGCGAAAGCCCGGCTCCGGCTGGTCGAGCATGAAGAAGATCGGCTCATCGGGTGCGCCGGTGATCAGGCCTTTCACCTGCTCGGCGCATTTCGGCGAGGTGATCACGATCTTGGCGCCGCAATCCTTCACGATGTAGGCGATCTCGTCGGGCGTGAGATAGCGGCTGATCGCGGTGTAATAGAGCCCCGCGCGCTGCGCCGCCCAGCAGATTTCCATGAAGGCCAGCCGGTTCTCCATCAGCAGCGCGACATGGTCGCCGGCCCTCAGGCCCAGCGCGCGAAACAGCTGCGCACCCTGGTTGGAGAGTTCGTCAAGCTCGCGATAGGTGATCGCCTTGCCGGTTGCGGCCATCTGGTAGGCGATCTTGTCGGGATTGGTGCGGGCGTGGATGGAGGGATGGGTCATCGAGCTGCCGGCGGAATTTGAGTTTGTTGAAACAAGCGACGTGGTCGTCCCGGCGAAGGCCGGGACCCGTATTCCCAGGACCGTGATGAGGCGGGTCGTTGCCAACCTCACGCGTCATTGCCGGGCTTGTCCCGCCCGCCCTCGTCCTGGCCGCGAAAAAAGTGCTGGCTGCCCGGGACAAGCCCGGGGCATGACGGAGGCGAGAGTGTCGCGACCGACTGCCGCCGGCGGTTATGGTCCCGGCTTTCGCCGGGAGGACACCATTCGTGCGGCTGCTTGCTACAGCCGCTCCACGATCGTCACGTTGGCCATGCCGCCGCCTTCGCACATGGTCTGCAATCCGTAGCGCTTGTTGCGCTGCTTGAGCGCGTTCACCAGCGTGGTCATCAGCTTGGTGCCGGAGGAGCCGAGCGGATGGCCGAGCGCGATGGCGCCGCCATTGACGTTGAGACGTGCAGGGTCGGCGCCCGACGTCTTCAGCCAGGCGGTCGGCACCGAGGCGAAGGCTTCGTTCACCTCGAACAGGTCGATGTCGTCGATCGTCATGCCCGCCTTCTTCAGCGCGCGCTCGGTGGCATGCAGCGGCGCGTCCAGCATGATGACGGGATCGCCGCCCATCATGGTCATGTGGTGAATGCGTGCGAGCGGCTTGGCGCCCAGCGATTTCAGGCCGCGCTCGTTGACGACCACGACGCCGGACGCGCCGTCGCAGATCTGGCTGGCGGAAGCCGCAGTCAGCTTGCCGTTCTCCGCGATCAGCTTGACGCCCTTGATGCCGTCGAGGGTGACGTCGAAGCGGATGCCTTCGTCGATATGATGGGTGTCGGCCGAGCCGTCGGCGCGGGTGATTGTCACGGGCACGATCTCGTCCTTGAAGGCGCCCGCTTGCGTGGCCGCAATTGCCCGCTGGTGGCTCTGGTAGGAATAGTCGTCGAGCTCATCCTTGGAGAGGCCGTACTTCTCGGCCATCATCTCCGCACCGGTGAACTGGCTGAACATGATGTTGGGATAGCGGTGTTCGATGTTCGGGCTCTTGTAATGGCCAAAACCGTTCTTGGCGGGGAGCTGCGAGGCAAGCCCCATCGGCACGCGCGTCATCGATTCCACGCCGGCCGCGATCACCACATCCATCGCGCCCGACATCACCGCCTGTGCGGCGAAGTGCAGCGCCTGTTGCGAGGAGCCGCATTGGCGGTCGATCGCGGTGCCGGGGACGCTCTCAGGCAGCTTTGAGGCGAGGACCGCGTTGCGCGCGACATTGTTGGACTGCTCGCCGGCTTGCATCACGCAGCCCATGATCACGTCTTCGATCTGGTCAGGGGCGGCACCCGACCGGTCGACCAGCGCATCCAACACGGTGGCGGCGAGATCGGCCGGGTGCCAGCCCGCAAGACGTCCCCCCTTGCGCCCGCCGGCGGTGCGGGCGGCGGCAACGATGTAAGCCTCGGCCATTTCCTCAAACTCCCTTGATGATTTGCTCGGGTTGCTTTGTTGGCGCGGATTAAAAAGGCGGTCGGCGATTTAGTCAATCATTCAATTAACTCTTGAGCTGCATGGCAGCTTGCGCTTATCTGCGTGCCCGCGCAGACGCAAAGTCAGGATCGACCAGCACTTGAATACCGGCGCCCCCAATAGGCTCGCGAGCGGCAGGAACCCGACGGCGGACAAGCTCCTGGTCGCGGCCAGCGAGCTGATGATCGAGCGCGCGTCGATCGAAATCTCCCTGAGCGACATCGCGCAGAAGTCCGGGGTCAACGCTGCGCTGGTCAAATACCACTTCGGCAACAAGGACGGGCTGCTGCTGGCGCTGCTCGCGCGCGATGCCGCGACCGAGATGGACAATCTGGAATACCTGCTGGCGCAGCGCATATCGCCGACCGCCAAGCTGAAGCTGCATATCGGCGGCATCATCCGTGCCTATTGGCGCTTTCCCTACATGAACCGGCTGATCCACTATCTGCTGCACGAGCGCAGCGCCGAATCCGCCGATGCAGTGTCGACATTCTTCGTGGCCCCGCTGCTCGATTTCCATCGCCGGTTGCTGGCCGAAGGCATTGCCGCGGGCGAGTTTCGCGACATCGATCCCGTGCTGTTCTACACCAGCCTGATCGGCGCCTGCGACCACCTGTTCTTCGGACGCCATGCGATGTCACGCGCCGTCGGCGTCGGTCCCGTCACCGACGAGGTTTGTCGCGACTATATCAAGCATATGGAAGCGCTGCTTTGCAGCGGCATGCTGAACGTCGAAAAGGAGAGGGCTGCGCCCGCCTGATCGAGACGAATTCACGCTTCATCGTTTCAAAGACAAAAAACGCCCAAGGAGAAGACCAGATGCAGTTGAAAGACGTTGCCGTTCTCATCACCGGAGGCGGTTCGGGCCTTGGCGCCGCGACCGCCCGCGCCATGGCTGCCAAAGGCGCCAGGATTGCCGTGCTCGATCAGAGCATGGAGAATGCGGAGAAGGTCGCCGCCGAAGTGAAGGGCGTCGCCCTGCATGCCGACGTCACCAATGAGGAGCAGGTCAAGGCCGGTCTCGCCAAGGCCGAAGCCGCACATGGCGTCGCCCGCGTGCTGGTCAACTGCGCCGGAATCGGCGGCTCGCAGCGGATCGTCGGCAAGGACGGCGTCTATCCGCTGGCGAAGTTCGCGCGCATCATCAATGTCAACCTGATCGGCACCTTCAACTGTCTGCGGTTGTTTGCCGAACGCCTGGTGCCGGCCGAGCCTGTCGGCGAGGAGAGGGGCGTCATCATCAACACCGCGAGCGTTGCCGCCTATGAAGGTCAGATCGGCCAGATCGCCTATTCCGCCTCCAAGGGCGGCGTCGTTGGTCTGACGCTGCCGGCCGCGCGCGATCTCGCCCAGCACAAGATCCGCGTCAACACCATCGCGCCCGGCCTGTTCCTGACGCCGCTGTTGATGGGTCTGAACGAGGAAGCGCGCAAGAGCTTGGGGGCCCAGGTGCCGCACCCGGCCCGCCTCGGCGATGCCAGCGAATATGGTGCGCTCGCCGTGCACATCGTCGAGAACGCGATGCTCAACGGCGAGACCATCCGTCTCGACGGCGCCATCCGGATGGCACCGCGGTAAGCGCACTCCGCCGTCGTCCCGGCGCAAGCCGGGACGATGGTAAGAGAGGAGGTCGTCGTGACCGAACCGCTCGTGATCGAGCACAGTGACGGTGTCGACCGGGTGACGCTCAATCGCCCGGAGAGTCTCAATGCGCTCGACGCCGGCCTGATCGACGCGCTCAACGCCTATTTCCAGAGCCTGCAGCGCAACCGCTCCACCCGCGTGGTGGTGCTGAAGGGAGCCGGCAAGAACTTCTGTGCAGGCCTGGACCTGAAACAGGCGATGGCGCGGCGCGCCGGCCAGCAGGAGCCGCCCGGCGTCACCGAGTCGCTGGATTCGCAGCGGCGGATCGCCGACATCGTGATGCTGATGCGCCGCTGTCCGCAGCCGATCATCGCGCTGGTGCAGGGCGCGGCTGCCGGCGGCGGCTTTGCCTTGGCGCTCGCCTCCGACATCCGCATCGCCGCCCAATCGGCGCGGATGAACTGCGCCTTCATCAGGCTGGGTCTCGGTGGCTGCGACATCGGCACCAGCTATTTCCTGCCGCGCCTGGTCGGCGTCTCCATCGCTTCCGAGCTGATTCTGACCGGCCGCTTCATCGGCGCGGAGCGGGCGCTCGCCGTCGGACTCGTCTCCGAAGTCGTCGAGGACGGCAACCTTGACGCTGCCGCCGAGCCCTATGTCGAGGCGATGATGACGGCATCGCCCATTGGTCTCAGGCTCTCCAAGGAATGCCTCAACATGAGCACCGATGCGGCCTCGCTGGAGGCCGCGATCGCGATGGAGGATCGCAACCAGGTGCTGTGCAGCCGCTCGGATGATTTCAACGAGGGCATCAGGGCCTTTCTCGAGAAGCGCAAGCCGGTCTATAGAAATCGATAACGACAAAGTTCGCAAAGAAGCAATATTTCGGGAGACGCAATATGGTTGGGAGCGCGGCCGCGGTGCTTGGGAAGCCGGGCTTTCGCAAGATCGAATGGCTGCCGCGCGACATCGCCGTGGAACGGCGCGATGACGGCGTGGTCATTCTGAAGTCGCGGATTCCTCTCCAGCCTTACGAGACGCACATCCCGGCTTCGCTTGCGAAATGGGCGCGGGAGGCGCCCGACCGTATCTGGCTTGCGCAGCGCGCGGGCGAGAAGCGGGACTGGCGAAAGGTCTCCTACGGTGAGGCCAAGCGCACCGTCGACGCGCTGACGCAAGGCCTGCTCGATCTGAAGCTCGAAGAGGGTCGACCTGTGGCGATCCTCTCCGGCAATTCCATCGAGCATGCGCTGATGACGCAGGCCGCGATGCAGGCGCGGCTGCCGGCGGCGCCGGTCTCGCCGGCCTATTCGCTGATGAGCCACGATCATCAGAAGCTGAGATATCTGTTCGGCCTGATCAAGCCTGCGGTGGTGATGGTGCAGGATGGTCCGACCTTCGAGAAGGCACTTCGCGCACTCGATCTCGACGGCGTCGCGGTCGTGCATGTCGCGCGGCCCTGCGCCGGCATCAACAGCACCGCTTTTGCCGAGCTCGCGGCCACGCCGGTGACGAAGGACGTCGACGAGTCGATCGCGAAGATCACGCCGCAGACCATCGGCAAGCTGCTTTTCACCTCGGGTTCGACCGGCATGCCCAAGGCCGTCATCAACACCCAGGAGATGATGTGCGCCAATGCGGCGATGATGATGCAGGTGCGGCCGCGCGGCACGGACGCGCCGCCGCCGATCGTCCTCGACTGGATGCCGTGGAATCACACCATGGGTGGCAACGCGGCGTTCCATCCGGTGCTGGTCGATGGCGGCACGCTCTATATCGACGATGGCCGGCCGCTTCCGGGGCAGCTCGAAGAGACCATCAGGAACCTGCGCGAGATTTCGCCGACCTATTACGCCAACGTTCCCGCCGGCTATGCCGCGCTTGCGGCTGCCATGGAGAAGGACGATGTGCTCTGCCGCAGCTTCTTCAGGAATTTGACGGTCATGGCCTATGGCGGGGCGCGCCTGCCTGATGATCTCTACGAGCGCATGCAGGCGCTGGCCGTGCGCACCACAGGCGAGCGCATCGTGTTCTACACCGGCTGGGGCTCGACCGAGACCGCGCCGACATCGACCGGCACTTATTGGGACACCGAGCGCGTCGGCCTGATCGGCCTGCCATTTCCCGGTGTCGAGCTGAAGATGGTGTCATGCGGCGCGAAATATGAATTGCGGCTGCGCGGGGTCAACGTCACGCCGGGCTATTTCGCTCAGCCTGAGCTCACGGCCAAGATGTTCGACGAGGAGGGCTTTTATTGCATCGGCGACGCCGGCGTGTTCGTCGATCCCGCCGATCCCGTGGCCGGCATCATCTTTGCCGGCCGGGTGGTGGAGGATTTCAAGCTCACCACCGGCACTTTCGTGCATGTCGGCACGCTGCGCACCGATGCGATCGCGGCGGCCTCGCCGGTTATTCATGACGCGCTGGTGGCCGGGCAGGATCGCGAATTTGTCGGCCTGCTCGCCTGGCCCAATCTGCACGCCTGCCGGCAGCTGATCGGCAAGGCCGATGCCAGCTTTGAGGACGTGGTGAAGCATCCCGCCGTGGTCGACTGCGTCAGGCGCGGGCTCGAAGCGCATAATCAGGCGGCGGAAGGCGCAAGCAGCCGCAAGATCTCGCGCGCCATGCTGATGGTCGAGCCGCCCTCGATCGACGGCAACGAGCTGACCGACAAGGGCTACATCAACCAGCGCGCGGGCCTGGAGCGCCGCGCGGCGCTGGTGGAGCGGCTTTATGCCGCTTTACCGGACGAAGACGTGATCGTTCTGAAATGAAGACTCCGACGCAAGCTCTCTCCGTCATTCCGGGGCGATGCGCAGCATCGAACCCGGAATCTCGATGTTCCGGGTTCGGTCCTTCGGACCGCCCCGGAACGACGGAGCCAATCGAAATTATCAACGCGAGTAGCATCCCATGAACTTCGATTTCTCCGACGAACAGAAGCAGCTCCGCGACGAAGCCCGCAAATTCCTCAGCGAGAAATGCCCGCCCAAGGCGGTGCGTGCGGTGCTCGATGGCAAGGCTCCTTACGACCGCGAGCTGTGGCAGGGCCTCGCCGAGATGGGCTTTCTCGGGGTTGCGATTCCCGAGAGCTACGGCGGCGCGGGTGCCGGCCATCTCGAACTCTGTGTGGTCGCGGAAGAGATGGGCCGCGCGCTCGCACCGGTGCCGTTCTCCTCGACCGTCTATCTTGCGGCCGAAGCGCTGCTGATTGCCGGCAGCGAGGCGCAGAAGCAGAAATGGCTGCCGAAGATCGCGAAGGGCGACGCGATCGGGACTCTTGCGCTGTTCGAAGGCAAGGGCAACCCGTCACCCCAGGCGATCAAGTGTGCGGCCTCCGGCAACGCGCTCACCGGCGTGAAGATGCCGGTTGCCGATGGCGCGATCGCGGATTTCGCCATCGTCGCGGCGCGGACCGGCTCGGGCGGACGCGAGAGCGACATCTCGCTCTTTCTCGCCGACCTCAAGGGCGACGGCGTCGAGATCAAGTCGCTGTCGAATATCGATCCGACGCGCGGGCAGGCGGAGATCACCTTCAAGAATGCCAGGGCCGAGCCGCTTGGCCGGACCGGCGAGGGCTGGAGCGTCCTGACGCAGGTGCTCGACCGCGCCGCCGTCCTGATGGCGTTCGAGCAGATCGGCGGCGCCGACCGCGCGCTGGAGATGGGCCGCGACTACGCGCTCGACCGCATCGCCTTCGGCCGGCCGATCGGCTCGTTCCAGGCAGTCAAGCACATGCTGGCCGACATGTATGTCTCGGCGACGCTGGCGCGCTCCAATTCCTACTACGGCGCCTGGGCGCTCTCGACCAATGCATCCGACTTGCCCGAAGCCGCGGCTAGCGCGCGCATCAGCGCGACGCAAGCCTTCCAGCACTGCGCCAAGAACAACATCCAGGTTCACGGCGGCATGGGTTTCACCTGGGAATTCGACTGCCACATGTACTATCGCCGCGCCAACGCGACTGCGCTCGGCCTCGGCAGCCTGTCCTATTGGGAAGATCAGCTGATCGAGCGCATGCGCAAGAAGAACGCGGCTTGAGTTTTGGCACTGTCATTCCGGGGCGCGCCAAAGGCGCGAACCCGGAATCCAGAGGTTTTGGGTCGAGATTCCGGGTTCATGCTTCGCATGCCCCGGAATGACTGAGGAGAAAGTTTCGCGATGAACTTCGACGACACCCCGCAGGAAGCGGCTTTCCGCGCCGAGGCGCGCGCCTGGATCGCGGCGAACGCGCCCAGGCAGTATGAGGAAGAGCTGCGCAAATCCTCGCTCGGCCGGACCAGGCTCGAGGGCGCCGATGTGTTGCAGGTCGCAAAGGCCTGGCAGAAGAAGAAGGCCGATGCGGGCTGGGCCTGTCTGCACTGGCCGAAGGATTATGGCGGCCGCGGCTCCTCGCCGATCGAGCGGGTGATCTGGCAGCAGGAGGAGGGCGCGTTCGGCAAGTTATCTGCGATGTTCATCATCGGCCACGGCATGTGCGGGCCGACCATGATGGCGTTCGCCAGCGAAGAGCAGAAGCGCCATTATCTGCCGCCGCTCGCATCGGGCGAGAAGGTTTGGTGCCAGCTGTTCTCCGAGCCCGCCGCAGGCTCCGACGTCGCGGGCCTGCGCACACGCGCGGAGAAGCGCGGCGATGATTGGGTCATCAACGGCCAGAAGATATGGACCTCGGGCGCCCATTATTCCGACTACGGCATCCTGCTCACCCGCACCGATCCCACCGCGCCCAAGCACAAGGGGCTCACCATGTTCTTCCTGGACATGAAGAGCCCTGGCGTCGAGGTGCGGCCGATCAAGCAGGCCAGCGGACAGTCGGATTTCAACGAGGTCTATTTCACCGACGTCAAGATCCCGGACGCGCAGCGGCTCGGCCATGTCAACGACGGCTGGAATGTCGCGCTGACCACGCTGATGAACGAGCGCATGTCGATCGGGGCGAGCGTCGCCACCGGCTTCCCGGAATTGTTCGAGCTCTGCAGCGGTCTGATGCTTGAGGACGGCCTCGCCATCGATGACCGCAATGTGCGCTCGAAGCTGGCGAACTGGGCGGTGAAGGCAAGCGGACTGAAATACACCAGCTTCCGCGCCATCTCCGCGCTGTCGAAGGGCGAGCGTCCCGGACCGGAGAATTCCATCGGCAAGCTGGTGGCGGGAGCGATGATCCAGGAGGTCGCGATGTTCGCGCTCGATCTCGAAGGCGCCGCAGGTGTGTTGAGCGGGCCCGAAGCCGAACTCGCCGGGAAATTCCAGGCGATGCTGCTGCGTGCGCCGGGCACGCGCGTCGAGGGCGGCACGGACGAGATCATGCGCAACATCATCGCCGAGCGTGTGCTCGGGCTGCCCGGCGATATCCGCGTCGACAAGGATTTGCCGTTCAACCAGATCCCCACCAAGGGACGAGGCTAACGCCGTCATTCCGGGGCGCGCGCAGCGCGAACCCGGAATCCAGAGATTGTGGACCGAGATCCCGGGTTCGGCCCTTTGGGCCGCCCCGGAATGACAGAAGAAGGAAAGTCCCCATGAACTTCGATGATACTCCGCAGGAAGCCGCCTTCCGCAGCGAGGCGCGCCGATGGATCGATGCCAACGCGCCGAAGGAGCTGGAGGCCGAGCTGTCGAAATCCTCGCTCGGGCGCATTCGTCTGCAGACGCATGACATCGTCGAGGTCGCCAAGCGCTGGCAGAAGAAGAAGTCGGATGCGGGCTGGGCTTGCCTGCACTGGCCGAAGGAATATGGCGGCCGCGGCGCCTCGCCGGTGGAGCGCGTGATCTGGCAACAGGAGGAGGGCGTCTACGGCAAGCTGACCCAGCCGTTCCAGATCGGCGAAGGCATGTGCGGACCGACCGTGATGGCCTACGGCTCCGAGCCCGACAAGCGGCGGCTGCTGCCCAAGCTTGCCTCCGGCGAGGAGATCTGGTGCCAGCTGTTCTCCGAGCCCGCCGGCGGCTCGGACGTCGCGGGCCTGCGCACCCGCGCGGAGAAGCAGGGCGACGAATGGGTCATCAACGGCCAGAAGATCTGGACCTCGGGCGCGCATTATTCCGACTATGGCATCCTGATCACCCGCACCGACCCCAACGTGCCCAAGCACAAGGGGCTGACCATGTTCTATATCAACATGAAGAGCCCGGGCGTCGAGGTGAAGCCGATCAAGCAGGCCAACGGCATGCAGGAGTTCAACGAGGTGTTCTTCACCGACCTGCGCGTGCCCGACTCGCAGCGGCTTGGCGCCGTCGGCGACGGCTGGAATGTGTCGCTGACCACGCTGATGAACGAGCGCATGTCGATCGGCGCGCGACTCGCCACCGGCTTCTCCGAGATCTTCGAGTTCTGCAGCAATCTGATGACCGAGGACGGGCTTGCGATCGACGATTCGGCGACGCGCTCCAAGCTTGCCAATTGGGCGGTGAGGAACAGTGGACTGAAATACACCAGCTACCGCGCCATCTCGGCGCTGTCGAAGGGGGAGCGCCCGGGACCGGAGAATTCGATCGGCAAGCTCGTGGCCGGCACGATGCTGCAGGACATCGCGACCTATGCGATGGATCTGGAGGGCGCCGCCGGCGTTCTCAACGGTCCCGATGCGGAAGCTGCCGGCCAGTTCCAGCAGATGCTGCTGTCCTCGCCGTCGATGCGCATTGCCGGCGGCACCGACGAGATCCTGCGCAACATCATCGCCGAGCGCGTGCTCGGTTTGCCCGGCGACATCCGCGTCGACAAGGACGTGCCGTTCAACAAGATTCCGACCAAGGGACGCTGATCATGGACGCAGCAAGCGAGACGGCCGGGAGCCGTTACAGCAGCGAGGACCGCATCGGCATGCTCGAGGAGCTCATGGGCGAGCGCTTCTCCTGCCGCGGCTTCCTTCCGCAGCCCGTCCCCCGCGCGACCATCGAGCGGATTCTCACCGCCGCGCAGAAGACCGCCTCCTGGTGCAACAGCCAGCCCTGGCGGCTCGAAATCACCTCAGGCGCGGCGACGCAACGGTTTCGGGAGCTGATGTACGCGGCCGCGTCGGACGGCCGGCCGAATAGCGGCGACTTCCCGTTTCCGCGCGAATATCGCGGCGTCTATCTGGAGCGGCGGCGCGAGAGCGGCTTTCAGCTCTATAATTCGCTCGGTATTCCCCGCGGCGACAAGGCCGGTTACGCCAAGCAGGCGCTGGAGAATTTCAACTTCTTCGGTGCCCCTCATGTAGCCATCGTGCACACCGATGAGGCGCTCGGTGTATACGGTGCCATCGATTGCGGCGGTTATGTCACGAGCTTCATGCTCGCGGCGCAGGCGCTCGGCGTTGCCACCATCCCGCAGGCTGCGCTCGCCTTCCACTCCGACGTGGTGCGAACGCATTTTGGCCTTTCCGACGACCGCCGTGTGGTCTGCGGCATCTCGTTCGGCTATCCGGACCGCGCCCACAAGGCCAACAGCTACCGCACCAGCCGCGCAGCAGTTGCCGATACGGTGACGTTCTTCGACGATTAGAATTCTTCGAAGAGTAGAATTGTTGCCGGATTTTAATGCAGCTGCGGACATGTGATACATGACGCGTGATACATGACGTACGATACGCGGGGCGCGGCCGCCACGCCCGGTTTGATCCTGGCAGCCGTTCGACCTCAGGAGTCGCGCGGCTTGGCGGATTTCTCCCTGACTTCGTAGGCTTCCAGCAACGCTATTGACAAAAGCCGTTCCAACATCTTGAGTTGCAGAGCCCTCGCATCCACGATGCATAATTGCAGCTGCGCAATGAGTCTGTCGAGCGAAGGTTCGGTCACGGCTTTAAACCCGGAAGATTAGCAGCGAGTCGCATTCTGATGCCGTCCAAGCTAGCCGCATTGAAAGCCGACGAGACGACGGCTTTCGGCCTTCGGCTCATGAAGAGCTTTCTTGCTCTCAGGAGCAAGCGGCACCGTGAGGAGCTCATCGCGTTTGCCGAGCGGCTGCTGGAGGAAGAGCAGCGAGCGCCGGCAGAACCCTCGGAGTGAGGTCGGAACGCCCGAGCCGAATCAGCGTCGGCCGCAACAAGCCGATGCGCTCGCGCGGGATTCGCGCGCGCCTGCCAGCACCAACAAAGCTCAGAACATCTCATGGCACGGCCTCCCGCCCCGCGAGATCAGGCTAGCCCCTCACAACCTTTAGTCAATCGCAATTTTGAACAACCAACCGCTCTATCATCAAAGCGTATTGATGCGCGTCGGATGGTTGAGCGTCGACGTGATGATGACTGCACGGTCGATATATCCGCGCGCAATGCGGCGATCACGACCGCGAAGCCCGGTCTCGGCGCATCAGCGCAGAGCCGGTCAGAACCGCGGCGGACGCTTTTCGGCGAACGCGCTGATGCCCTCCCTGATCTCCTCGCCATGCATGCTGTCGCGGGCGCGCCGGTCCGAGGCCGCCTCGTCGAGTACGCCGCGTGCGAACTCGTTGATGGTGCGTTTCATGCCGCGCATGGCGATCGGCGCGTTGCCGGCCAGCTGCGTGGCAAGCCGGTCGACCTCCGCATCCAGCGTATCAGGCGCGACGAGCGCGGTGAGATAGCCGATCCGCTTCATCTCGGCGGCATCGATCCTGTCGGCAGTGAGGAACAGCCGCTTGGCATTGTCGGCTCCGAGCCGTGACACATAGCGCTTGATGCCGCTGGTGTAGTAATGCAGGCCGCGCAGCGCCGCCGGCATGAACATCTCGCAGGCCTCGGTTCCGATACGAAAGTCGCAGGCGAGCGCGAGATCGGTCGCCCCGCCATAGACCCCGCCATTGAGGCGGCAGATGGTCGGCACGCCCAGATCCTCGAGCCGATTGACCACGACCTCGAATGCGGAACCCGCGGTCTGCTCCTGCGGGGCCACCGCGCGCTCGGCAAGCGCGCCGAGATCATACCCCGCGGAGAAGGCGCGGCCGGTTCCGGTCAAGACCAGCACGCGCAAGGCGCGGTCCGCCTCGACCTCGTCGAACAGCCGCATCAGCACGTCGAGGTCCTCGGGCTGCAGGCGGTTGACATGGCGCGGCCGGTTGAGGCGGATGGTGGCGCGCGCGCCGTCGCGGGTCAGCACCGGCGGGCTTGCGGTCTCGCTCGCTGGAGCGCTCTCGGGGTGACGTTTGCTCATTGATTCTCCAAAGCGCGGCGCTTGGCCTCGGCATCGATGGTCTGGGCCAGTTCGGGATGGCGAGCCATCAACAGGCGGAAATCGACGAGGTCAAGCACCAGCAGTTTCGACAGCTTCGTGGTCACGATGTTGGCGGAACGCAGATTGTTGCCGAGCAGCGCCATCTCGCCGAAGAAGGCGCCTTCGCCCAACCGCACTTTCTTGCCCGGCAGGTCGACCTCGACCTCGCCTTCGGCGATGAAATACATGCAGTCGCCCTGCTGGCCCTTGCGGATCAGCACGATGCGCGGCGGCAGGTCGAGGGTGCGCAGCATATGGGTGACGTCGGCGATGGCCGCAGGCCCAAGCTCGGCGAAGAACGGCACCTTGGTCACGGTCTCCCAGGTGCGCAGGAAATTGTCGCGCCGCATCTCCGCAGCGAAAGCCGTGGCGAGGATGCCGGTCCACAGGCCGAACACGCCGAGCCCGCAGATCATCACCAGGCCCGCGACCAGCCGCCCGAGCGGCGTGATCGGCACCGCGTCGCCATAGCCGGTCGTGGTCAGCGTCACCACCGCCCACCACATCGCCGAAGGCAGGTTGGAGAACACCTCGGGCTGCGCGTCGCGCTCGAGGAAATAGACGATGACCGAGCCCGAGAACCAGACCATCAGGAACAGCACCAGCACGCTGAACAGGGGGCCGGCTTCCAGCACCAGCACCCGGCGCAATTGCCGCAAACCCGGAATTCCCGGGATGACCTTGGTGAGCCACACCGCGGCGAACAGCCAGGCCGTGCGCGGCGGGACGCCCGACATCAGGGCGACCGGCACGGCGAGCACGCAGGCGGCGTCGACCAGGCCGCGGCCCGAGAACAGATAGCCGGAGTCCCGCCGGATCCGGACCGCATGGCGCAGCCGCACCAGCCATTCGAAGGTGAAGAAGGCCAGGCAGCCCCACAGCACGCCCTCGATCCAGTGGCGCGCGGCCAGATAGGCCGGCTCGATGGTGAGTAACAGGATCATGACCGCGCCGATCACCACCGCGACATGGGCTGCCAGGGTCATGTTGCGGCCGGCGGTTGCCGCTATGAATCGCCCCAGACCCGGAAAACCGGCTCGCTTGGTCATCGGAAAACGCGCTCTTCGAGAGACGGAAAATCGTCGAACTTGCCGAGCTTTGTACAAAGAAAAGGCATTTATCAAAAGCAACAGGCCGAAAAAGCCTGCCAGGGTGCCCGGACGGGGCAGGGGCGTCAATGCGGCCCCTCGCGGGCCCGGATACGGGGCGCGCGGGCCGCGACGGCCGGCCCCTGCGGGAATAAAGGCCTGCCGGAGGCTATACCATCGGAGGGCTTGGCCGCCGGGCCGGGCAAGCGTGAATTCGCGGCCGGTTGATTTTCGCGGGCGGGTTTCGGGAAATTTCCCGAAAGTGGCCCAGGTAACGGACAGACGTCGTCTTTCGCCATATATCAGGGGCGTTCGCCGATGCCTTGTCGTCGGTTCGACTTTGCTTCGTTTTTTTCTCGTTCTCAAGTCTGGTTGGTCCCGATGGATACGTCTCATCTCGCCGAGCATGTAGGCACGGCCGGCACCCTGTTCGCCTCGGTCTTCGTGGTCGCCACGCTGTCCATGAAGACCATGATTCCGCTGCGCGTCTTCGCGATCCTCACCAATCTCGTGCTGATCGGGACCGCGCTGCCGCACCAGAACTATCTGGTCATCCTGGTGCAGACGGTAGCGCTGGGGCTCAACGGCTACCGGTTGCACCAGATGTTGCAGCTGGTGCGCGACGTGAAGCGAAGCGTCTCCTCCAACCTGTCGATGGAATGGCTGAAGCCGTTCATGACCGAGCGCAAATGCAAGGCCGGCGACATGCTGTTCTACAAGGACGAGCGGGCGGATGCGATGTATTACATCGTCTCCGGCCGCTATCGCCTGGTCGAATCCGGCCTGGTGCTGCCGACCGGCGCCATCGTCGGCGAGTTCGGCATGCTGTCGCCGTCGAATTTGCGCACCCAGTCGCTGGAATGCGTCGAGGACGGCCTGGTGCTTTCGGTCACCTATGAGCAGGTCGAGCAGCTCTATGTGCAGAATCCGGCCTTCGGCTTCTATTTCCTCAAGCTCGTCACTGCGCGCCTGTTCGAGAATATCGGCCGGCTGGAGCAGCGGCTTGCCGAGCAGACGCCGCCGGATGTCGCGGCGGAGACGGCGTAGGGACCGGCGGGCATGAGCGCGTCCGACGACGGGATCCTGTCTTCGCTGAAGTACCTGTTCGCCGACTTCCTCGGCGAAGAGGATACCACGCCGCCTTTCCTGCCGCCCGGCCTGCCGGCGGGCGCCGAGCAGGTCGTCAGCGACGGCATCCATCTGTTGATGGATTACCAGGGCGCGAGTTACGCCAAGCTCTATGTCGAGCGGTTGCAGCGCTTCATCGGCCGGCAGGGCATCGATGGTAAGACCATCGATGGCACGACCTTCTGCGATCTCGCGCGGCTGATGGCGAGCCGCATGGCCTATGAGGACGCGATCCGCATCGCCCAGGTCAAGCTTGCCGAGTACAACGCCTCGGAGGGCCGCATCCGATCGACCGAGATCCACCGCTTCCGTTTCGACGAGCTGGTCGATGCGCTGCCGGAGATTGCCGCCGATCCCGTCCTGATGGTGCTCGGCAAGCTCGGTTGGGAGCACCGGCGCGTCGCGATCCCGTTCTCGACCGTGAACCGCTGGGGCGTTGGCCGCCTCAAGCTCGAGGCCTGGCTGCGCCGCTGGCGCCTGTTCTCGATCCGCTACGCGCAGGAGCGGGCCTGGGTCGAGCGCTGGCTGCACATGATCGCGCGCGCGCTCGTCAAGCAGCCGCAGGCGGTGCCCACGATGGTGGAGACCGCGACCATGATCACGGGCTTCGGCGACGCTTACCGCCGCGGCCTCGCCGACTGGCATGCGATCGTCGATGGGCTCGCCAAGCCGACCTTCGACGGCGACCTCCCGCTCACCGACCTCGCTGGCGCCATCCGCGAGGCCCGTGCCGCCATCCTGCCCGACCCGCGCCAGGTCGCATTGAAGCGGGCGATCGCGGAGATTCGTGCAAGGGCGCTGGCGGCAGCGGCGGACGCGGCGGCGGAGTAGGGCGTTCGTCGTCGCCCCGGCGAAGGCCGGGGCCCATACCGCGGAATCCATCACCAGGCCCGGGTCGCAATTGCCTTCGCCAAACGAAGGTCTGTGGTTATGGGCCCCGGCCTTCGCCGGGGCGACGATGTGGAGGCCGTTCGCTTCGTTCCCTGCGCAGTGGCAGCGGCATTGCGTTACGCCTCTTCGACGACGCCGATCGGCAAGCGCTCGTGAGGATTGCCGGCTACCATGTCATTTCGAACGTGCATGCGGATGCTCCCTTTGCCTGGCAGCCGACTTCAATGACCCGGGCGCGTTGATCGACGAGACGACGGTACAACCGCTCGAAGGTTGCCGCGTAGAAATCGCAACACGGCTCGGAGCTTCGCCGCCCTCGGCAGATCGGACAGTCCTTTACCTCGAACGTCGCCGGGCGCCCATGTCGCACCGAAAATGTGCCGGTGCCTGCAAACGTCCATGAATTTCTCGCGATCGCTTTTGCCAGCAGACGGCTCGAGACGCCGGCGGGACAGCAACGAAGCGCCATTTGAGCCAGCCGCGGAATCCGGAAGCCCAGCAGGTAGTCGGCGGTCAATTGCCCGGCGATCCGGCCGACGCCCCGGGCCCGCGCGGTGCCGAGCTCGCGGTGAAGCACGTCGTGCAGGCGCGTGACTTCCCGCTCGTCGACCATGTCCGCCGGCGCGTCGCATAAATAACCTTGGAGTTCGCAGGCCTGGAAAATGCGATCGACTGCCGTCGGGCTCTCCAGCGCTCGCAGCGCCTCGATCACCCGCGTGATCGCGTTCGGCCCAATCTTGCCGTTGATGGCAGCAATGGCTGGCATCGATGTCGTTCCTGCTTTGGCCGCGATCATGGCCCGGCGGCGGTCGCATCCTCGATTTGCTCGGTGCCGCCGCCGCAAGCCATGATCTCGGCCTGGCGCGGCCCGCTGATCTTGCGGTTATGGCTGGTTTTCCATTCCACGCCGCTGGTGTCCGCGCGTTTCCGCGAGGCGTCGAAGCCGAAGTCCACCTTGCCCTTGGATTGCGGACCCCAGTAATTGACGCGGCCGAGGTCGTAGAATTTTCGCTCGAAACCGGATCGCAGGAAGGCCTTGAGACAGCCGAGCAGGTAGCGGCGTCGTTCGCCGGTGCCAGCCCACGGATACGAGAACAGCGCCTTGTTCATGTAAAAGCGCCGGTAGTTGTGCATCACGCGGTCGAGCAGCTCGGATCGCTCCATCGCGTCCGGCTTCATGATGGGCGTGACGAAATTGTATTTCGCGTAATCGAATACTTCGACCTTGTCGCCGAGCTCTCGAAACAGATCCGAAAATGGCCAAGGGGTGTACATCGCCCAGTTGGCGAGGTCGGGCTTCCAGTCCCGGGCCATCTGATAGGTTTCCTCCAGCGTCTCCCGGGTTTCGTTTTCGAGACCGACGATGAACTGCGCCTCGACGACGATGCCGGCGTCACGCAGCAGCTGAATGGCCTTCTTGTTCTGCGCGACCGTGGTCTCCTTGTTGAAGCGGTCGAGTTTCAGTTGCGCCGCCGCCTCGGTGCCGAGCGAAACATGGATCAGGCCGGCCTTGCGATAGAGCGGCAAGAGCGCCTCGTCGCGCAAGATGTCAGTGACGCGGGTATTGATACCCCACAGGATTTTCAGGTCGCGGCGGATCAGTTCCTCGCAGAATGCCACGAACTTCTTCTTGTTGATGGTCGGCTCTTCGTCTGCCAGAATGAAAAAGCCGACATCGTGATCGCGGATCAGCTGCTCAATCTCGTCGACCACGCGCTTCGGATCGCGAATTCGGTAGTCGCGCCAGAATTTCCACTGCGAACAGAAGCTGCAGGTGAAGGGGCAGCCGCGCGCCATGTTGGGAATGGCCACGCGCTTGCCCATCGGGATGTAAATATACTTGCTCCACTCGAGCACGCTCCAGTCCGGCGCGATCGCGTCGAGATTCTTTACCGTCGGTGCCGCCGGCGTCGCGATGACCTTTTCGCCCTCGCGGAATGCAATGCCCCTGACGTTGCGCCTGGCTTCGATCCAGTTTCCGCCGGCCAGCGTGCGGAGCAAGTCCACGAAGATTTCCTCGCCCTCGCCCCGCACGATGGCGTCGATCCACGGCGCTTCGGTCAGAACCTGCTGGTACATGAAGGTAGCGTGGATGCCGCCCAGTACCGTCAGCGCCGCGGGGCAGACCTCCTTGGCGATTTGCAGCAGCCGTTCGGCCTTGTAGATCGAAGGTGTGATCGCCGTTGCGCCAACGACGTCTGGCTTTTCCTCGCTCAGGATCTGGCGTACTTGCTCGTCGGAAAGGTCGTTGGTCATGGCGTCGACAAAGCGAATGTCGCCGAACCCGGCCTTCCGTAGCGCACCCGCGATATAAGCCGCCCATGCCGGCGGCCAATTCCCCGCGATTTCAGCGCCGCCCGAATGATAGTTCGGATGTAACAGTAGGATCCGCATGGGACGTCCCCTCGGTGTTGTCAACCGATCTTGACGTCAGGACGTCTTTACGCTTTGATCTGTGTCAAATCTGACCGCCGTCGCCACCTCTTGCCAAAGGCTGCTTCTGCTCAGGCTCAAAAACCGGCAAGATTCCAACCAATCAGAAGCTCTCCGCTGGCCGTCGGGAGCCGACGCCGCCTCCTATCCCTCCCGCTTCCGATGCGGATCGTACTTCGACAGCACGTCCTTGAGATAATCCCGGCTCTTCCACTCCGGTGGCGGCGGTTCGTAGCCTGGTCGCGGAACGAACGGGTTCGCCGGCACATCTTTGGGCGCGCCCATCAGGTCCGGAATGTAGCGCGGGCAGTTGGGGAAGATCTCGCATGTGACGCGCACGACGACTTTCGCTCCGTGATGCGCGGCAAGCGCCTCCGCGCTGTCGTGGATCGTGGCCTTGCCGCGGATGCGGGTGCGAAACGACTTGCCGTCGAAGCGCACGAACAACAGCCCGACATTCGGGTTGCGGCTGATGTTGCCGAGCGTGCGGTACATGTTGTTGCCGTCATATTCGGGGTATTCGAGCGTGTCGGGTCCGGTGATCCTGACAAAGCCGGGATCGCCCGACCGCATCGAGCAATCGACATTGTCCTGATAGCTGGTCGCGATGAAGAAGAAGCGCGCGCCCTCGATGAGCTCGCGATCCTGCTTCCAGAATTCGAAGTGAAGGCGATGCGTCTCGAGGCCGTCGGCGACACGGCGGCCGTCGAAGCGGTCCTGCAGCTCACGCATGCCCTCGTGGTAGAAGGGAGCACGCTCGATCGGGTCGGTCATGGAGGCCTCGGCTGGCTTGCGGCACGCCTCGCTTCATAGCAGACCGTCGCCGCAGGCGCGACCGGCCGGATACGCGCGGTCGGCGATCTTCCAGGCGCGATGCCGAGGCAACCCGATCTCGTCGCGTTTTGGAAGGGCTATCCTTGTCCGGCCCTACAGCGCATTCTTGTATATCCGCCCATCCTTCATGATTACCTTGAATGTCCTGGCGGGGTCGGCGATCAGGTTGATGTTGTCCAGCGGATTGCCCTCGACCAGCAGCAGGTCGGCGAGCGCGTTCTCCTGGACCACACCGAGCGTGCCGGGATAGGGATTGCGAGGCCCCGAGAGCTGAAGCAGCTCGCCGTTCACCGACGTCGCCATCGCCAGGGTCTCCGCAGGCGTGTACCAGCGCACCAGCTTTGCGAGCTGCGCGCCCTGCCGGTCCGCAAGCGCCTTGGAGAACAGCGTGTCGGTGCCGAATGCGGTCTTGAGCTTGTATTTCTTCGCCAGCGCATAGACCTTGTCGGTCCCGCTGATCACCTCCATCTGCTTTGCCTGCTCGGGCGAGCCCGGCGGCAGCGGGATCTTGTCCTCGTCTTCGAGGAAAGGCTGCGTGCTGAGCCAGATGCCTTTCTCGGCCATGAGTTTGGCGGTGGCTTCGTCCATCAGATGACCGTGCTCGATGCATTTGACCCCGGCCTCGATCGAGCGCTGGATGGCCGCGGGCGTGTAGGCATGCACGGCGACGTACGTGCCCCAATTGTCCGCGGCCTCGACCGCGGCGCGCAGCTCCTCCAGGGTGAATGTCGAGACATCAAGCGGACTGAACGGCGAGGCAACGCCGCCGCCGGCAGTCAACTTGATCTGCGATGCGCCCTGCATCAGCTGTTCGCGCGTTCGAAGGCGGACCTCGTCGGGACTGTCGACAACCATGCTGCCGCCGATCTGCTCCATGCGGGACAGCGGGCCGCCAACGATCCGCGGCAATTCGGAAAGCTGACGGAAATCGCCGTGTCCGCCGGTCACCGTGAGCATCGCCCCCGAGGGATAGATGCGCGGACCCACGACGATTCCACGGTCGATGGCGCGTTTCAGTCCGAAGCTCGGACCGCCCATGTCGCGAACCGTGGTGAAGCCGCGCATCAGCGTATCCGTCGCCTCGGCGCCGGCGACGAGATTGGTATAGCCGATGTCTCCGGAAATCGCCTCCTGCGGCGTCGGACGCACCAGCATCGCATGCCAGTGCGCGTCGATCAGGCCGGGCATCAGCGTTCGCCCGCCGCCCGCGATCACGGTCGTGCCTGGCTCGGTCTCGATCGGCGCCGTCGAGATGCGTGCGATGATGTTGCCCTTGATCAGCACATTCGACGGCGCAGAGAGCGACGTGGCTTTGCCGTCGAAGATGCGGACATTCTGGAACAACGTCACCCCGGCAGTCGCGAGCGGATTGTCTTGCGCGCGCGTGGCGCAGGCAAGGCTGGCGGCCACAAGCGGAAGCGCGGCGACTGAAAGCCTTCGGCATAGCGCGTTCATCTGGCTCCCCGTGGCCGAGGTTGTCGAGCAGCTGCAACCGCAAATTGAGCATACCGATTAAGCTGGACCGCTTCAATGATGCTTGGCCGGGGCGGCTGAAGTTCCCGATCGGTCAAAGCCGGCCGCGTCGCCTCCGCCAACGAGTTCCAGCGCGCCTCGGCCTGGCAGAGCCGCAATCATCGGGGGACGTTGCGGCAGCGCGGCCGGATGCCGACCGACGCAAGCCTCACTCGGCGCCGCCCGGCTCCAGCGCTTCGCCCATCTCGAACGGATGCGCCATGGTCTCGTGCAGCGCGCGTTTGTCGAGCTCGCCTTCGGAGAGCGAGATGACGACGCAGGCGACGCCGTTGCCGATCAGATTGGTCAGTGCGCGGCACTCGCTCATGAACTTGTCGATGCCGACCAGGATCGCGATCGACTGGATCGGAATGTCGGGCACGATGGAGAGCGTCGCCGCCAGCGTGACGAAGCCGGCGCCGGTCACGCCGGAGGCGCCCTTCGAGGTGATCATGGCGATGCCGAGAATGCCGAGCTCCTGCCAGATCGTGAGGTGGGTGTTGGTCGCCTGCGCCAGGAACAGCGTCGCCAGGGTCATGTAGATGTTGGTGCCGTCGAGATTGAAGCTGTAGCCGGTCGGCACCACGAGCCCGACCACCGAGCGCGAGGCGCCGAGATGCTCCATCTTCTGCATGAGCTGCGGCAGCACCGTCTCCGACGACGAGGTGCCGAGCACGATCAGGAGCTCATCCTTGATATAGGCGATGAAGCGCAGGATCGAGAAACCGGCAAGCCGCGCGATCGCGCCGAGCACGATCAGCACGAACAGCAGGCTGGTCAGGTAGAACGTGCCGATCAGCGCGACGAGATTGGCGAGCGAGCCGAGGCCGTAGGCGCCGACCGTGAAGGCCATGGCGCCGAAGGCGCCGAGCGGGGCGACGCGCACGATGATGCGGATGATGCCGAAGAACACTTTCGCGGCCTTGTCGACCGCCTGCGCAATCGGCTCGCCGGCCTTGCCGAGGAAGGCGATCGAAAAGCCCGACAGGATCGAGATCAGCAGCACCTGCAGCAGATCGCCGCGGGCGATGGCGCCGAAATAGCTGTCGGGGATGATCCCCATGAGATGGGCGACGATGCCCTCTTCCTTGGCCCTGGTGACGTAGCTCGCAACCGACTTCGGATCGATGGTCGCCGGATCGATGTTGAAGCCGTGTCCGGGCTTGAGCACCTCGCCGACCAGAAGGCCGACCGCGAGCGCGACGGTCGAGACCGCCTCGAAATAGACCAGCGCCTTCAGCCCGACCCGGCCGACGCGCCTCAGGTCGCCCATCGAGGAGATGCCGTGCACCACGGTGCAGAAGATCACCGGCGCGATCATCATCTTGATCAGCGCGATGAAGCCGTCGCCGAGCGGCTTCAGCGCCTTGCCGAGATCGGGATCGAGATAGCCGATCAGGACCCCGAGCGCGATTGCGATCAGGACCTGGACGTAGAGGATCCGGTACCAGGGCTGATGCGGACGGCGATGGATGGTCGGTTCGACCGCGACAGACGTCATGTGGCGTGCCCCGGACTGGACTTATCACGCCTCCATCATGGGACGCGCTGGCAAGCCAGGCAATCACAATCGCTTACCAAGACCCTCCAAAAGCGGGACGTTGCAGGTGCGTCGGCGAAGTCGAGCAGCTCACGACTTGTCGAAGTACGGCCTCAGGCGCGCGAGGGCGCCAGCCGGAATTCGACGATGTCGCGCGTGCCCGACATGTCATTGACCAGGTTGTGCGACTGACACGGCCCGAACGCCTGCAGGACCAGATCGTACTGGAACTGCTTCTTGTCCTCGCAATAGTGAAACGACCAGTCGATGATGTCGAAGCCGTGCCGCTTCATTTGTGCGCGCACCTCCTCCGTGGTCGGAACCTTGTCACAGGGATAGACCAGCGCCAGATGCAGGGTCGATTGGTGCGGCAGCAGTCTTTCCAGCTCGCCGAGCCCGGTCATCGACGCCAGCGTGACCAGGGTTGCGCTGATCGCAGCACCATAGAAGCCGATGCCGATCAGGACGCCGATCGCGGCCGTCACCCAGATCGATGCCGCGGTCGACAGCCCGCGAATCGTGAAGCCGTCCTTCATGATGACGCCGGCGCCGAGGAAGCCGATGCCGGTCATGATGCCTTGAATCACGCGCGTGGGATCGGCCACCGACGGCGTCGCGGCGAGGCCGCCATACCACTGGCCAGGAAAGCCGTTGATCGCCGTCAGCATCGTCGAGGCGATGCAGACGAGGGCGTAGGTGCGCATGCCCGCGGCGCGGCCGTGATAGGAGCGCTCATAGCCCAGCAGCAGCCCGACGAGCGTCGCGCCCCCAAGGTGCAGCAACAACAGCCCGTTGGTGGCGAGCTCAGGCAGTGACCAATAGGCGACCAGCGGCTCCATGTTCGTTCCTCAAGGCAGGGCGCATATCGAAGAGGCGCATGTCGAAGAGGCGCACGTCTCAGATTGGAATGCAGCTTCCCGCTGGACCGATGAACATTGCGTGAAACATGGCCGCCCGAGCCGCACACGCCTGACCGCAGCAGCTGCTGCGGTTACCAGAGGGTATCGCGGATGACCGGCGAGGTGCGCGTTTACCGCAACGCGCGCCTGAGCAGCACGCGGCCGCCGCTATTCGGCGGCCTCCTTGCTCGGCTTGTCGGGCGCACTCAACAGCGTCACATCGCGGGCATTGTCGCCGGCGTGCCGCAGCAGATATTCCCTGCGCATCGCGATCTCGTCGCGGACGAATTCATAGCCGAGCTTGAACGTCTCCAGCCCGTCGCCGCTGATGGTGCCGTCGCGCAGTCCGATCACCGCGCCGCGCAGGATCGCCTCCAATTCGCCTTGCAGCGCCTCGATGTCGTCGATGCAGCGGGCGTGCTCGACCTTTTCGCCGATGATCAGGATCGCGGTCGCAAGCGCGCCGGCCTTTTCCGGGGACACGCGGGTGAGCTGGGTGTAGATCGCGGCAAAGAACGAGCCGATCACCGACAGCGCGGCGGCGCCGAGATACATCATGTCGCTGTAGCGATCCATGAACGACTTGGTGTCGTCGTTGATGTAGTCGCGGGCGCCGGGATGGGCCATGACGAAGGCGTCCTTGTCGGTCACCGCGGGCTCGATCTTGGAGCCGAAGCCGTCGTCGAGCGCGAGCGCCGACTTGTTCTCATAGATGATGCGGGCGACGTCGCCGGCCGTCGTATTCGCCATGTGCGACTGCGCGACCAAGAGCCATTCCAGGCCGACGGTGTCGAGATCGTCGTCGGGAATTTCCGGCGCCGAGGACAGCGTGCCCGCCTCGATGGTCTCGTCGCTGATGCCGGGGATCTTGCGCGCGAGCCCCTTCGCCCCGTCGATCGGGTTGAGGGTGAAATTGCCCTGCTTGTCGTACTGGGCGTAGCTCCTGTCCTTGATCGCCCTCGAGGTGTGGAAGATCGCGACCACCGCGCCATAGCCGGACGAAAACAGCTTCTGCAGGCTGGTGCCTTGCGGAGCGAGCTGCACCCGCGAGGCCGCCTCATGCGCATCGAGCGTCTCGAGCACGTTGCGCACAAAGGCCAGGTTGTTGTCGCCCTCGGCGAGCACGGCGATCTTCTTCTTCTTGAGGTCGTCGAGCGATTTGATCTTCTTGTCGCCGGGGCTGATCAGGAGCACCGGGTCGTGCTCGACGATGGCGAGCGCACGCGCGCGCGGCGGAATTTTCTCGTCGGTGCGGAGCAGCGCGAGGTCGGCGAGGCGCCGGTCGAACAGCGACAGCGCCTTGGCATTGTCGGGGCTGGTTACAATCTTGAGGCGAAAGCGGGAGGAGGTGCTTTTCAGCACCGCCGCCAGCCGTTCGGCGAAATGGGCGGACTCGCTGCCCGCCGGACCCGCCGCAAAGGTCAGGGTTTCCGAGCTCTTCAGCCAGGCCCGGCCGGCCCAGACCGTGAAGGCGGTGAGCATCAGGGTGAGCAGCGCAAACAGCACCACCTGGCCGCGGTTGGTGATGGCAAATTGAGGCCGGGGCGGCTCCTGCGGCGCGGTTGGGATGTCAGCGCTCATGGCGTCTCCCCAAAGGCCGGACCGACCTTTACCCCTGCTCAAACCGCGGCACCGTCCGGCAAATTGCTAACTGTCTAAAAATGAACGACTATTCTGCCTCTGGAGGGAATGATAACGGCCCGCGCGCGGATTGCAAATCGCTCCTCTCGGTAACCTTGTCGGGATGACGTGATTTCATGTCGTGCGGTGAGATGGCACCGTTCGGCCACACCTCGCGATTTTCGGGTTCCCTGCAGGTGCAATCCGGCTCCGGAGATGTCATAAAAGGTCAATAACTGGCCGGGTTTGAACAAGAAGTCGCGCTGAACGCCTCCCTTTCCCGCGAGTTCCATCAGCCAAGGACGTCAGCGTGTCGTTTCCATCCCTATCGTCGTCGGTTCCTGTTGGCGCGCTTATCGGGTGGATGCTGCTGCTGACCTTCAAGCACATCATCGCCGACTTCGTGCTGCAGAATGCCTGGATGGCCCACGGCAAGGACCAGAAGCACGGCTGGGCGCTGCCGCTTCTGGTGCATTGCCTGATACACCTTGCGGTTGCCCTGGTGCTGATCCTGATCGTCGCGCCGCGGTTCTGGTTCGTCGCCTTCATCGACTTCGCCATCCACATCACGGTCGACCGCGCCAAGGGTCTCATCTCCTCGCGCTTCGGCATGACGCCCGAGCACCCCTGGTTCTGGACCCTGATCGGCGTCGACCAGGCGCTGCATCATCTCACCGGTTTTGCGCTGTCGATCTTCATGGCGGGCGCGCCGTAGCGGCACATTGATTTGCGGCGCTCGGGCCGCAGACCGACTCACCCGCCCCCTCCAGGGGCGGGTGAAGCGAGCCGCGCGATCCGATTCGCGCGCCTTCGGCAAGGCCTCCATACGACCACGGCTGGTCCTGGTTAACCCTTCGTTAGCACATTGCATTGCATCTTCCGCTTCAGGGGGATTTCTCGATGTTTTCCAGCCGTGACGCCTACGACAACGAGCGCTGCCCGGTCAGGGACGAGCTGCTCGGCGAAATGTACCGCGCCAGCGAGCATGGACTGGCACGGCTGGTCGAGACCGTCTCGTCCGACGTCCGCGCGCAGCTCGCGCTGTTCTGCTATCGCCGGAGCCATCTGCATTCGCTGGCGCTCTCGATCGCCGCAAGCTGCAGCGAGCGCGAGCTGATCCTGATCGGCGGCCGCGTCGGCGCCTCGCTCTACGCGCAGGCCCGCGAACCCGCCGAGCGCGCGCGCCCGACCTCCGGCACCCGCAAGCCGATCACGCTCTCCACAAAACCGCTGTCCACCTTTGTAGCCCTCGATGACGAGGCGGAGGATGCTGCGGTTGAGGTTCAGCCGGTGACGGCCTGATACACCGCCGTCGCCCCGGCGAAGGCCGGGGCCCATAACCCCAAGCTGCAATTGTTTGGGCCGAGGCGTCGGCCCGCTGCTTCATCGATAGAGTCCGCAGTATGCGTCCCGGCTTTTTCGCCAGGAACACACCGAGACCTATTGCGGCCGACGATATACACTCACAGCACCGGCAGCCCGTGCTTGCGCCGCGCCATGGCGCATTCGGCGTCGCCCGGCATGCAGGTGCGGCAGACCTCGGGGCGGATGGCGTAGATGGTGCAAGCGGTCGCCTCGCCGATCGTGCCGGCGAGCGCCGCGCAGCGATCGTTGTCGCAGCGCATGCCGGAGCCGCGTGCGTTCACCAGCTCGCTCGGAATGCGCTCGATCGCCTCGTCCTCTTCCGTGGAGAAGCGCGGCCAGTTCTCCGAATAGGCGCAGCAGGCGCCGCAAGCTTGGCACGGGCTTTCCTGGCTCGGGCTTTCCGCGCCGCTCGCCTTGACCGCATCAGACATCCTTGGGATGCTCCCAGACCAGGCTGCGCCGCCATTTCGCCCGCAGCGCGTCGCGCCGCTCGGGATAGCGCTCGTCGAGATATTGCGCATCGACCACGCGATCGGTGCGGAAGCTGCGGAAATCGCGCCTCAGCTCGCACCAGGCCGCGAGAATCCGCACCGCCTCGTGATAGCCGATCGCGATCGGCCAGATCGTGCGCTCGGAATCGCGGCCCTGCTCGTCGCGGTAGCGCAGCGCGATCTTCTTGCCTTCGTGGATATGGCTTCGGGTGCGCGCCATGTCGATGCGATCGGGCTCCTTGCGCCAATTGGCCCGGGCGCGGCTCGCAGGCTCCAGCACGAATGGCCGCAGCCGCTCCGGCACGGTGTCGGCGATCTTGGCCATCAGGTCCTGCGCCGCACGCGCCAGCACCTCGTCGGCATTGCCGACCACCCATTGCGCTCCCAGCACGGCCGCCTCGATTTCATCGGGTGTCAGCATCAGGGGCGGCAGGTCAAAGCCCTTCTCCAGGATGTAGCCCATGCCGGCTTCGCCGCGGATCGGCACGCGCTGGCCGATCAACGTCGCGATATCGCGATAGATCGTGCGCTTCGACGTCTCGAGCTCGAGCGCGATCGCATCCGCGGTGAGCGGATTGCGCGTCCGGCGCAGGACCTGGATGATCTGGAACAGGCGGTCGGCGCGTCTCATGAAAATTCTCGTGTGAAAACGAGGACTTGATGCTGCTGACAAGATGTTGGCAGCAGGGGCTTTGTATAACGGGACAACGCTCCAGATGAAGGGATTTTGTCCATGACCGCTCTCTGTAACTCGAGTCCTCTGGGCTCACGGCAGGCGTTCCAGGCGTGGATCTACGAGCGCATGATCACCCTGAACCTCGCCAGCGGCGACCTCCGCATCGCGGCCATCGCAGTCGTGGCTGGCGCTTTGGCAGCTGCCGGCAGCGCCTGGTTCGAAACTATCGCCACCCGCGCACTGCAGGGAGCCCATTTCGCGCGTCGCGTGACGGCTGCTGACACCATGGTGGCAGCAGGGGGGCGGTACCCCAAGTCCAATACGACATCGGGAGTTTGCCTATGATCACGCTCTATGGTTTCGGCACCGGTTTCGGCCTGCCGGAAATCAGCCCCTTTGTGACCAAGACCGAGGTCCAGCTCAAGATGGCGGGCCTCGCCTATCGCAAGGAGCGGGCGATGCCGCCGGCCTCGCCCAAGGGGCAGCTGCCGTTCATCGAGGACGACGGCGTGGCGGTCGCCGACTCCACCTTCATCCGCGCCCATATCGAGCGTAAATACGGCTTCGATTTCGACGAGGGTCTCGATCGCGCCGAGCGCGCCCAGGCCTGGGCCTTCGAGCGCATGATCGAGCACCATGTCTATTGGGCGATGGTCGGCGCGCGCTGGGTGGACCCGGAGAATTTTGCCAAGGGACCGGCGCATTTCTTCGACGGCGCTCCGGACCATCGTCGCGAGAAGCTGCGCGAGGATGCGCAGTTCCGCGTCGCCGAGAATTATCTCCTGAGCGGGCTCGGCCGGCACGCGCCCGACGATGACGTGGAACTCGCGGTGCGCTCGCTGCTCGCGCTCTCGGTGCAGCTTGGCGACAAGCGCTATCTGATGGGCGACAGGCCGTGCGGCACCGACGCCACCGCCTTCGGCGCGCTGTCGGGGATCCTGACGCCGTTCTTTTCATCGCGATTGCGCGACCGGGCGGAGGAGTTTTCCAACCTCACCGCCTATGTCGACCGGATGATGCGGCAATATTATCCGGAGTTCGCCTGGAAGCAGGAACGCGAGGCGGCGTGAAGCCTCTCCCTCTCCCCGCCTTCGCGGGGAGAGGGTCGGGGTGAGGGGCTCTATCCGCAAGCTCGGTCCCAGAGGTATGCGCGGAGACTCCCCCTCACCCGGATCACATCTTCGATGTGATCCGACCTCTCCCCGCAGGCGGGGCGAGGTGCACCGAATCTGCGGCGCACGCGTGATTACTGCTCCATCGCCTTCTCTCCCTTCAACGCCGCCACCTCCGCCTCCAGCTCGGCGATCCTCGCATCGCGTGCCGCCAGCGCCGCCGCCACATCGGCCGCATCGAACTTCTGCGGAATGTGCTGCGGACAGTTGGTGTCCCAGGCCGAGATCGTGAACAGCATCACCTGCTCGCCGCGCGCGCGGTAGCCTTTCGGCATCATGGATTGCACCAGCGCGGAATCGTCCTCGACCACGCGCGCCTCGCCCCAAATCTTGACGCGGCGGCGGTGGGCATAGTCCATCACGAAGATATAGGCCTTGGGGTTCTCCGAGAGATTGCCCTGGGTGATGTATTGGCGGTTGCCGGCGAAATCGGCAAAGGCCAGGGTGTGCTTGTCCAGCACCTTCAGGAAGCCCTTCGGCCCGCCGCGGTGCTGGATATAGGGCTGGCCGTCGGCGCTGGCCGTGGCCAGATAGAAGCTGTTGGCCTCGGCGAGGAAGGCGGCGAGGTTGTCGTCGACCTCGGTGCGCCAGCCGCGCTGCTCCTGATGCGCATATTGCTCGCGCGAGCCCTTGCGGGTCTGGATCTGTTTCACGGCGGGCGAGAAGGCCACGTCGCTAGCATAGATGTGAGTGTCTGACATTGCACAACCTCCGTCTGAACGGGCTTACGGCCCGTCCCTGCCAGCCAAGATGGACCTTTTCCCTGCTAAAACAATCATGTGTATTGACAGCACTTCATTGCATAATGTGAAATAATGCCATGGACCGGATCGAAGCCATGCAGACCTTCGTCACGGTGGCGGACCTGCAGGGGTTTGCGCCTGCCGCGCGAAAACTCGGCCTGTCGCCGCCGGCGGTGACGCGGCTGATCGCATCGCTCGAGGAGCGGCTGGGCACGCGGCTGTTGCAGCGGACCACGCGCAAGGTGGCGCTGACCGATGCGGGGGCGCGCTACCTTGAGCGTGCGCGGCGTATCCTCGCCGATATCGAGGAAGCCGAGCTTGCAGCCGAGAGCGAGCGCACTCGCCCCACGGGACGGCTCGTCGTCTCCGCGCCCGTCGGCTTCGGCCGGCTCCATGTCAGTCCCGTGATGTCGGTCTATCTCAAGCGCTATCCCGAAGTGACGGGCGAATTGCGGCTGGAGGACCGCATGGTCAATCTGGTCGAGGACGGCGTCGATGTTGCGGTTCGCATCGGGCAATTGCCGGATTCCTCGCTGGTGGCGCGTCAGGTCGGCGAGATGCGGCGGATCGTGGTGGCCTCGCCCGCCTATCTCAAGGCGCGCGGCGAGCCGAAGACGCCGGAGGCGGTCAGCGCGCACCAGATCATCCAGTTCGGCGGCTCTGCGCTCACGGCAGAGTGGCGCTTTGCGAAAGACGGCGAGGAGCGTCGTGTCGCGATCGCGCCGCGCTTCACCAGCAATGTGGCTGACGCTGCGATCCAGTATGCGATGGAGGGCGGCGGGCTGACGCGCGTGCTGGCCTATCAGGCGGCCGACGCGATCAGGCGCGGCCGGCTCAAGATCGTGCTGGAGAGGTTCGAACAACCGGCGCTGCCGGTGCAGATCGTCTACCCGACCTCGCGGCTGTTGTCGGCCAAGGTGCGCGCATTCGTCGATCTCGTGGTCGAGACGACGGATTGGAAGTTCGGGTGAGTAGCACCCGTCATTGCGGGGCGGTGCGAAGCACCGAACCCGGAATCTCGAGGTTCTCAGGTGCGCAATCGCGCACCATAGTTCTCGCTACGCGAGCCCCGGAACGACGGCGTCTCTCTTCGGCACCACGCGAAACGTGCCGTTCGCCCGGGCGATCACCACGTCATCGGCCTTGATCAGAGCCTGCGCAAAGCAGATGGTGCTGCCGGTCTTGATCACCTCGCACTCCGCCGCGAGCCACTGGCCGATATCCGCGGAGCCGACATAGTCGACGGCCAGCGAGATGGTGACGAAGGATGTCGCCCACCCCGTCGCCTGCGCGCAGCTATAGCCCATGGCGTTGTCGGCAAGCGAGGCGATCAGCCCGCCATGGATCAGCCCGCGGGCATTGGTGTGCGGCTTTGCCAGCCGCAGCCCGAGATGGACGGCCTTCTCGGTGCGCCGGGAATAAAGCGGCTCCCAGGGATCGGTGAACGGGCTCTTGCGGAAGTGCGGCTCGAAGCCGTCGGGGATTGTCTCAGCGGTTTTCTCTGTCATGGCTGGCTCGTGCATTTGGCGAAACATGCCGCCATTGAACGCGAAGCCTGTGACGTTTTCATCGCCTACAAAGTTTTAAACGGAATTTGCGCAGGTGTTTGAAAGAGCCCCGCTGCCGTCACCCGCGAAGGCGGGTGACCCAGTGTTCCAGAGACGTCGTTTACGGACAAGCTTCGGCGTACTGGATACCCCGCCTGCGCGGAGTATGACGATGGCGCGCGCGGCGAGATCGCTTGCTTACGTCGGCAATTCGTAGCCCATTGCCGCTTCAACCTCGATCGTCTTCCGCACCGCCGGTCGCGCTATCATCCGTGCGTAATGCGCATCGAGATTCGGAAACTCGCTCGCTGCAGGATGCAGCGAGTTGAATAGCCGCCAATACAGCCGGAACAGATGAATATCGGCGATGGAATAGTCGCCAAGCGCCCAGCCCGGCCCGAGTCGCTTGTCGGCGATGCCGTAGACGGTGCGTGCATGGTCCAGCCCCCGCCGCCGCGCCGGATGCAGGGTGGCGGCGATGAAGGACATCCAGGAGATGGCCTGCGCCTCGGCTTCCCGATCGTCGCGCGGCAATAGTTCCGCATCCGGAAAGCGTCTCGCGAGATAGAAGAGTATGGCGGCGACTTCGGTGAGCGGGCGGCCGTCGATCACAAGCGTCGGCACCTTGCCTTCCGGATTGAGTCGCAGATAGTCGGCCGCGCGCAGGTCGCCGTTCTTGAACGACATCGGCTTTACCTCGAACGGCACGCCGATCTCGTGCAGCGCGATGTGCACGGCCATGGAGCTGGAGCCGGGAGCGAGGTAGAGGGTGAGCATTTGTTTGTAGTCCCTCTCTTTCCCCGTCGTCCTGAGGCGCGAGCGGAGCGAGCCTCGAAGGGCGCACGGCCCCGGTGCACCACCCGGGCCGTTCATCCCTCGAGACGGCGCTTGTGCGCCTCCTCGGGATGACGGTTCACTAAAACGGCAGCCCCACGTAATTCTCCGCCAGCGATGCCATCGCCGCCCTGGAGCTGCAGACGTAGTCGAGCTCGGCGAGCTGGATGCGGGCGCCGATGGTGCCCGTGTCGGGAAACTTGTGCAGCATCGAGGTCATCCACCAGGAGAAGCGCACGGCCTTCCACACCCGCGCCAGTGCCGTGGTGGAATAATTGTCGATCCCCGCCGATGATTTCTCGTCGTAATATTCGCGCAGCGCGGTGGCGAGATAATGCGCGTCGCTGGCGGCCAGGTTCAATCCCTTGGCGCCGGTCGGTGGCACGATGTGGGCGGCATCGCCCGCCAAAAACATCCGGCCGAAGCGCATGGGCTCGGCGACGAAGCTGCGCAACGGCGCAATGCTTTTTTCGATCGAGGGACCGGTGACGAGCTCGTCCGCCGCCTTCTGGTCGATGCGGCGCTTCAATTCGTCCCAGAACCGATCGTCCGGCCACTGGTCGACATGATCGTCCAGCGAGCACTGCACATAATGGCGGCTGCGGTGCATGGAGCGCATGGTGCAGAGCGCAAAACCGCGGGCATGGTTGGAGTAGATCAGCTCATGCGAGACGGGCGGCGTCTCCGAGAGGATGCCGAGCCAGCCGAACGGATAGACCCGCTCGAAGGTCTCGATGGCGCTCTGCTTGACGCTGGTGCGGCTGACGCCGTGAAAACCGTCGCAGCCGGCAATGAAGTCGCACTGGATCTCATGGGTCACCCCGTCCGCGGTATAGGTGACGCGCGGATGGTCGGTGTCGAAATCAAGCGGCGTGACGTCGGCGGCCTGGTAGACGGTGGTGAGGCCGGACGCCTTGCGTGCATTCATCAGGTCGAGGGTGACCTCGGTCTGGCCGTAGATCATCACCGTCTTGCCAGTTGACGCTTTCATGTCGATCCGGTGACGCGCGCCGCCAAAGGCGAGCTCGATGCCGTTATGGACCAGGCCCTCCTGATGCGCACGGCTGCCCGCGCCGACCTCGTCGAGCAGCTTGACCGTGCCTTCTTCCAGCAGGCCGGCGCGGATGCGGCCCAGCACATAATCGGCCGACTGCCGCTCCAGGATGACATTGTCAATGCCGTAGGTCCTGAGCAGCTGCCCCAGCAGCAGTCCCGCCGGCCCCGCGCCGATGATTGCGACTTTTGTCCGCAATACTTGCTCCTGCCGATGCTATAGGCTTCAAACGCCGGCCAACGAAACGCCAACCAGGAAAACGCCAACCAAGAAAACGCAAGGCGCGGTCCAAAGCGCCAGCTTGCATTGATAATTATATCATATAACAATGTGTGCAAAGGGGCCGTCCAGGCTGGAATGCGAGGACAAGCCCGACGAAACAGGGAGAGAATACCGATGAGGAAGACCTGGCTTGCGCTGCTGCTGGCGGCGAGCATGACGCCTGCATTTGCGGCCGAGCAGACCGTCAATCTGAAGATCTCCCACTGGGTGCCGGCTTCGCATCCGCTGCAGAAGGCGCTGGAGGACTGGGCCGCCTCGGTCGAGAAGGAGTCCGGCGGCACCATCAAGTCCCAGATCTTCCCGGCACAGCAGCTCGGCAAGGCCTTCGACCATTATGACATGGCGCGCGACGGCATCGCGGATGTCACCTATGTCAATCCCGGCTATCAGCCCGGCCGCTTCCCCATCATCGGCGCCGGCGAGCTTCCGTTCCTGGTCGCAAATGCCAAGGGCGGCTCGGAGGGCTTGGACGCCTGGTATCGGAAATATGCGGCCAAGGAGATGAGCGACGTCAAATACTGCCTCGCCTTTGTCCATACGCCGTCGGCGTTCCACACCCGCACCAAGAAGGTCGTGGTGCCCGAGGACGTCAAGGGCATGAAGATCCGCCCCGCGGACGCAACGATCGCCAATTTCGTCACGCTGCTCGGCGGCACCAATGTGCAGTCCTCGGCGCCTGAGGTGCGCGACATCATCGAGCGCGGCGTCGCCGACGGCGTCACCTTCCCGGCCGGATCGCTGGTGCTGTTCGGCGTCGACAAGGTGACCAAGTTTCACATGGACGCGCCGCTCTATGTCACGACCTTCGTCTTTGTCATGAACAAGGACAAATATGACGGGATGTCGGACCGCCAGAAGAAGGCGATCGACGACAATTGCAACACCGACACGGCGGGCAAGGTCGGCGCGCCCTGGGGCGAGTTCGAGGATGCCGGCGTCGACAAGATCAAGGCCGAGCCGGGCCAGGAGGTCTACAAGCTGACGCCGGAGCAGACTGCCGAATGGAAGAAAGCCGCCGATCCGCTGGTCAAGACCTGGGGCGACGGCGTCAGGAAGGCCGGCGTCGATCCGGACAAGGCGATGAGCGAGCTGAAGGAGTCCCTCGCGAAATACAACGCGCTGGCTCAGTAACCGAGGCCGCGCTCGAGCGGAATGAGCCTTGTTTGAGCTGGCCCAAGCCGCGCGCTCGGTTCACCTCTCCCCGGCGGGGAGAGGTCGGATCGCGCAGCGATCCGGGTGAGGGGCCACAGCAATATCGAGGGACCGTAACCCCTCACCCGGATCGCATCTTGCAATGCGATCCGACCTCTCCCTTTGGGAGAGGTGAAGAACGGCGAGACCCTTCAATCTTGTCTACTCAGGCTGAGACAGCGGACATGAAACGCGCTTGGATGGATCGCTTCATCGACGGGATCGAGTGGATTGCGGCTGGCTTCGTCGGCATTGTCGCGCTCGATATCTTCGTCTCGGTGCTGCTGCGCAACACGCTGAACTATTCCATCCCGGATTCCTTCGATATCGGGCGCCTGCTGCTCGGCATCCTGATCTTCTGGGGCATCGCCGCGACCTCCTATCGCGGCACCCACATCACCGTCGATCTCGTCTGGGGCAATGTCGGGCCGCGCTACCAGCGCTTCATCGACGTGTTCGCGACGCTGGTGCTGCTGTTCGTGGTGACGGTGCAGACCTGGACCCTGTTCGACAAGGTGCGCGGCACCTACAAGGACCATGTCCTCACCTTCGACCTGCACATGCCGACCTGGCCGTTCTTCGCGGTCGCCTGGATCGGCGACGTCTCGGCGGTGGTCCTGATCGCGATCCGCACCTACCGGCTGATCTTCCATCCCGAAGAGATGCACGATCCCGAGATCAAGGCCACGGAGTAATCGCCTTGCTGAGCACCAATGCCGTCGCCGTCATCGGATTCGTCTCGCTGTTCGTCCTGATGCTGCTGCGCGTGCCCGTGGGCATGGCGATGGGACTGGTCGGCGTGTCCGGCTTCTCCTATCTGGTCGGCGCGACGCCGGCGCTCAAGCTGGTCGGCCAGACCTCGATGCGGACGGTCACCGACTACACGTTCGGCGTGATCCCGATGTTCCTGTTGATGGGCACCTTCGTCAGCAATTCCGGCATGAGCCGCGAGCTGTTCCGCGCCGCCAACGGCTTTGTCGGGCACCTGCGCGGCGGGCTCGGAATCGCGACCGTCGCCGCCTGCGGCGGCTTTGCCGCGATCTCGGGCTCGTCGGTCGCGACCGCCGCGACGTTCTCCGCCGTCGCCTATCCGGAGATGCGGCGCTTCGGCTATCCGCAATCCTTTGCCACCGGCGTGATCGCGGCCGGCGGCACGCTGGGGGCGATGCTGCCGCCGTCAACTGTGCTTGCGGTCTACGGCATCATCACCGAGCAGGATATCGGCAAATTGTTCATCGCCGGCATCATTCCCGGCCTGCTCGCGATGAGCATGTACATGATCACCATCGCTTTGATCGGCCGCGCCGCGCCCGGCTTCCTGCCGCAGGGCAAGCCGCTGCCTTGGCGCGAGCGCTTTGCCGGCCTGAAGGATATCTGGGCGCCGGTGCTGCTCTTCATCTTCGTGATCGGAGGCTTGTACGGGCTGCCGTTGCTGCCGCGTTTCACGCCGACCGAAGCCGGCGGCGTCGGCGCGACCGGCGCCTTCCTGATCGGCCTGTTCACCGGGCGGCTGAACAGGGAGAAGATCCTCACCTCGCTGCTGCAGGCGACCCGCACGGCGGCGGCCGTGTTCACCGTGCTGATCGGCGCGCTGATCTTCGGCTATTTCCTGACGGTGACGCAGACGCCGCAGAAGGTGACGGAATTTCTCACCTCGCTCGGGCTCGGCAGCTATGGCGTGCTCGCCGTGATCATGCTGATGTATCTGGTGCTCGGCTGCCTGATGGACGCCATGGCGATGATCATCCTGACCGTGCCGATCATCTTCCCCGTCGTGACGCATCTCGGCTTCGATCCGATCTGGTTCGGCGTCATCATCGTGATGACGGTCGAGCTCGGCCTGATCCATCCGCCAGTCGGCATGAACGTGTTCGTGATCAAGAGCGTGGTGAAGGACGTGTCGTTTGCGACCATCTTCAAGGGCGTGCTCCCGTTCGTTGCCACCGACCTGGTGCGCCTGGTGATCCTGATCACGTTCCCGCTGCTCGCGACCTGGCTGCCGCAGCACATGGCGCAATAGACTAAGGGCGCCGCTTGCTTCACCTCTCCCCAGTGGGGAGAGGTCGGATCGCATCGAAGATGCGATCCGGGTGAGGGGCCGCAGCGCTATCGAGGGACCGTAACCCCTCACCCGATTTGCTCGCGCAAATCGACCTCTCCCTTCAGGAGAGGTAGGAGGCCGCTGAGACGGGTTGATGAAATCTAGACACAGGAGTTTGTTGCCGATGAACCCGATACTCCAAACCCAATACGTCTTCACCATCACGGCCCATATCGATCCCGTCGTCAGCGCCGGCGACATCGGTCATGGCGTCCGCCGCATCGTGCCGATCATCGGCGGCGAGGTGCACGGGGAGATCGACGGCAAGGTCTGTCCGTTCGGCGCGGACTTCCAGATCATCCGGCCCAACGAGCTGATCGAGCTGGAAGCGAAATATGCGCTTGAGACCGACGACGGCGCGATCATCTATGTCGAGAACAAGGGCATCCGCTTCGGGCCGGCGGAGCTGTTGCAGAGATTGAAGCGCAACGAGCCGGTCGACCCCAGGCTGATTTATTGCCGCACCTCGCCGAAATTCGAGACCGGGGCCGCGCAATACGCCTGGCTGATGCAACACCTCTTCGTCGCCTCCGTCGCCCGCCATGCCGAGCGCGTGGTGATCGACGTGCACAAGGTGCTGTGAGACACTTTGGCATAAAGTCAGGACCCGTTGCCAAAGGGAGAAGTTGCGGCGCACCCTATCTCCTCCGTCATGCCCGGGCTTGTCCCGGGCATCCACGTCGTTCCCAGTTCGCCGCTCGACGTGGATGGCCGGGACGAGCCCGGCCATGACGCCTGGGGTGGGGGTTTTCCTGTTCACTGCACCCCTGGAGTTATGGGGCCCGTCGTTCGCCGGGACGACTGCGAGCGGGCAAGGGACGACGGAATGGGCCCGGACGACAGCAGCATTGACTCCCGCCGAAATCGTTATAAAACATAACTATTCTAACCAGGACACAATAAGCCCATGGGAAACGCCACTGCCGCCAACGCGGAACAGGCCGCGCTGCTTGACATCGAGCGGCGCGGGGCGGTTTTGACGGTCGGATTGAACCGTCCAGCCAAGCGCAATGCGCTCAATGACGGCATCATCCTCGCAATCGGCGACTGCTTCGCGAGCCTTCCCGACGACATCGGCGCCGTGGTCATCCATGGCATTGGCGACCATTTCTCCAGCGGTCTCGATCTGTCGGAGCTGACCGAGCACGATGCCACCGAGGGCCTGCGTCACTCGCAGATGTGGCACCGGGTGTTCGACCGCATTCAGTATAGCCGCGTGCCCGTGATCGCCGCACTTAGAGGCGCGGTGATCGGCGGCGGGCTGGAACTCGCTTGTGCCGCCCATATCCGCGTCGCCGAGCCCTCGGCCTATTTCGCGCTGCCCGAGGGGCAACGCGGCATCTTTGTCGGCGGCGGCGGCTCGGTGCGGCTGCCGCGGCTGATCGGCGTGGCGCGGATGACCGACATGATGCTCACGGGGCGCGTCTACTCGGCGACCGAGGGATCGGCCTACGGCTTTGCGCAATATCTGGTGGAGGAGGGCGGGGCGCTCAAGAAGGCGCTGGAACTCGCCGAGCGCATCGCCTCGAACGCCCCGCTGACCAATTTCGCCGTGCTGCAGGCGCTGCCGATGATCGCGGAATCCAACCCGCAGACCGGCCTGCTGATGGAGTCGCTGATGGCCACGGTGGCGCAGAGCGACAAGGAAGCGAAACGCCGCATCCGCGCCTTCCTCGAGCACAAGACCGCCAAGGTGAAACCGGGGTCGACATGAGCGCACAGCCAACAATCGCGCGCGAAGCCGACGGCGCAGCCGGCGCCAGCCATTCGCTGCGCGCGATCTCGTTCGGTGATCCCGCCGTGTCGATCGACCGCAAGCCGGATGGCACCGTCTATCTGCGTCCCGTTCGCGCGCTGCCCGACTATCCGATCCGCATCACCGATCGCCTGCATTACTGGGCGAGCACGACGCCGGATCGCGTCTTCATGGCCGAGCGCGAGAGCGGCCGCGGCTGGCGCGAGCTGACCTATGCGGAGCTGCTGGTCGCCAGCCGCCACATCGCCTCGGCGCTGCTTGCGCGCGGGCTCTCGGCGGAGAAGCCGGTCGTCATCCTCTCCGGCAATTCGATCGATCATGCGCTCATGGCTTTCGGCGCGCTTTACGCGGGAATCCCGTTCTGCCCGGTATCGGCGGCCTATTCGCTGGTCTCCAGGGATTACGGCAAGCTCGCCCATGTGATGAAGCTGCTGACGCCGGGGCTGGTGTTCGTCGACGACGCCGACAGGTTTGCCGATGCGCTGTCCGCCAATGTCTCGCTCGGCACCGAGATCGCGGCCGCCTTCGGCCACGTGCCAGGCCGCGACGTGACGCTGCTCGCCGACCTGATGGCGACGCCGTTGCACCCGAGCCTCGATGCGGCGCATGACAGGATCGGCCCCGACACCATCGCCAAATTCCTGCTGACGTCGGGCTCGACGGGCAATCCCAAGGCTGTCATCAACACCCAGCGGATGATCTGTGCCAACCAGGTGATGATCCGCGAAACCCTGTCGTTCCTGAAGGACGAGCCTCCGGTCATCGTCGACTGGCTGCCCTGGAACCACACCTTTGGCGGCAACCACAATATCGGGCTCACGCTCTACAATGGCGGCTCGATGTATCTCGACGCCGGCAAGCCGGTGCCCGGCGGCATCGAGGAGACGGTCCGGAACCTGCGCGAGATCTCGCCGACGGTCTATTTCAACGTGCCCAAGGGCTATGAATCGCTGTTGCCGTACTTGCGCGAGGACGCCGGCTTGCGCGACAAGTTCTTCGGCAAGCTGCATGCGATGTTCTTCTCCGGTGCTGCGCTGGCGCCGCATATCTGGAGCGGACTCGACGAGCTCTCGGTGCAGGCGACGGGCGCACGGGTGCCGATGCTGACCGGGCTTGGCGCCACCGAAACCGCGCCGTTCTTCATGTCGGTCAATCCGCGCACCAGCCGCTCCGGCCATGTCGGGCTGCCGGTACCGGGCAATGAGGCCAAGCTGGTGCCGAACAACGGCAAGCTCGAGGTCCGCGCCAAGGGGCCGAATGTCACGCCGGGCTATTGGCGGCAGCCCGAAACGACCAGGGCCGCGTTCGACGAGGAAGGCTTTTACAAGCTCGGCGACGCGCTCAAGCCCGCGAATGTCGATGATCTGCACGCCGGCTTCGATTTCGACGGCCGCATTGCCGAGGATTTCAAGCTCGCCTCGGGCACCTGGGTCAGCGTCGGCCCGTTGCGCGCGCGCTTCATCGCGGCCTGCGCGCCGCTGGTGCGCGATGTCGTGATCGCCGGCATCAACCGCGACGAGATCGCAGCACTTGTCGTGCTCGATCTCGACGGCTGCCGCCTGATCAACCCGACGCTGCCGCCGGACGATCTCAAGATCACCGCGACCGACGCTCTCGTGCGCGACGCCTTCCGCGAGCGCTTCGAGCGCTTCCTGTCGACCGCCACCGGATCGTCGACCCGGATCACCCGCGCCATCCTGTTCGATACGCCGCTGTCGATCGATCGCGGCGAGGTCACCGACAAGGGCTCGATCAACCAGCGCGCGGTGCTCGAGCATCGCAAAGCGCTGATCGACGAGATTTATGCGACAACGCCGCCGGATCATGTCATCACTCTGAGCTAGAAAAAATTCAAAGGAGAAGCGTCATGCAGTTGAAGGATCAGGCCGCCATCGTCACCGGAGGTGCATCGGGACTGGGTGCCGCGACCGCGCGCAAGCTGGCCGCGCAGGGCGCCAAGGTCGCCGTGTTCGATCTCAATGCAAAACTCGCCGAAACCGTCGCCGCCGAGATCGGCGGCGTCGCGGTTGCCTGCGATGTCTCGGACGCCGCGAGCGCGGAAGCCGCGGTGGCGCAGGCCGAAAAGGCCCATGGTGTGGCGCGCGTGCTGGTGAACTGCGCCGGCATCGGGGTTGCAAAGCGGGTGATAGGCCGCGAGGGGCCGATGGCGCTGCCGGATTTCGAGAAGGTGATCAAGGTCAATCTCATCGGCTCCTTCAACATGCTGCGGCTTGCGACCGCACCGATGTCCAAGCTCGAGCCGCTCGCGACCGGCGAGCGCGGCGTCGTCATCAACACCGCCTCGGTCGCCGCCTATGACGGCCAGATCGGGCAGGCGGCCTATTCGGCCTCCAAGGGCGGCATCGTTGGCATGACGCTGCCGATCGCGCGCGAGCTCGCGCAGTTCGGCATCCGCGTGCTGACCATCGCGCCCGGCCTGTTCCTGACGCCGCTGCTCGCCAACCTGCCGCAGGAGGCGCAGGATTCGCTTGCGGCCGCGATTCCCTTCCCGCGCCGCCTCGGTCACGCCGACGAGTTCGCCTCGCTCGCGCTGCACATGATCGACAATCCCTATCTCAACGGCGAGGTCGTCCGCCTCGACGGCTCGCTGCGCATGGCGCCGAAATAGTTCGTGTGATGCTGGGCGTGCGCCACGAACTCCGCTTCACCTCTCCCAGAGGGAGAGGTCGGCGCAACGCGCCGGGTGAGGGGTTCCGCTCTATAGGGGAAGCTGCGGCCCCTCACCCGGATTGCTGCGCAATCCGACCTCTCCCCTTCGGGGAGAGGTGAAGCAAGGAGCTAGCGGCGATGTTCGTGCACCGGCGGGATGTCCAGATCCAGTGGGGCGATTGCGACCCCGCCAACATCGTCTACTACCCGCGCTATTTCGCGATGTTCGATGATTCCACCTCGATCATGTTCGAGGCGGCCGGCTTCTCCAAGCAGGACATCGTGAAGCGCTACGGGCTGGTCGGCATTCCCATGGTGGACACCCGCGCCAAGTTCTACATCCCCTCCACCCATGGCGACTGGATCACCATCGAGAGCCGGGTCGAGAGTTTCAAGCGCTCGAGCTTCGAGGTGACCCACAAGGTCTACAAGGGCGAGGCGCTGGCGATCGAGGCGTTCGAGACCCGGGTGCTGGTCGGCCGCGATCCCGACAATCCCGACCGCTTGAAATCGGCAGCGGTCCCGCCGGAGATCGTCAGGAAATTCATGGAGGGGTGAGTTTAGCTACTGTCGTAACCACCGTCTAAAGAGTGGCTTGAAATATCGGGCAAGTTTTGCTCTGGAACAACAATGATCGCAGGGAGGAATATATGAACAAGCAATTTCTGGCTGCAGCGGCGCTCGCAGCGGCCTTGGCGCTGCCGGGCGGCCCGGTTGGCGCCCAGACCAACGAAATCACCATCGGCATCAGCATCACCACCACGGGGCCGGGCGCCGCGCTCGGCATTCCCGAGCGCAACGCGCTCGACTTCGTGCCGAAGGAGATCGGCGGGGTGCCGTTGAAGGTGATCGTGCTCGACGACGGCGGCGACCCCACCACCGCAACCACCAATGCGCGGCGCTTTGTCACGGAGTCCAAGGCCGACGTCATCATGGGCTCCTCCATCACGCCGCCGACGATTGCGGTCTCGAACGTCGCCAATGAGGCCGGCATCCCGCATTTCGGCCTGGCGCCGTTCCCGATCACGCCCGAACGGTCAAAATGGTCGGTCGACATGCCGCAGCCGGTGCCGATCATGGGCAAGGTGCTCTATGAGCACATGAAGAAGCATAATGTGAAAACCGTCGGCTATATCGGCTACTCCGATTCCTACGGCGACCTCTGGTTCAACGATTTGAAGAAGCAGGGCGTGCCGATGGGCATGACGATCGTCGACGAGGAGCGCTTCGCGCGTCCCGACACGTCGGTGACGGGCCAGGTGCTCAAGCTGCTCGCCGCCAATCCCGATGCGATCCTGGTCGGCGCCTCCGGCACCGCGGCGGCGCTGCCGCAGACCGAGTTGCGCGACCGCGGCTACAAGGGCCTGATCTACCAGACCCATGGTGCCGCCAGCATGGATTTCATCCGCATCGCCGGCAAGGCGGCCGAGGGCATGATCATGGCGTCCGGTCCGGTGATGTCGCCGGAGACGCAGCCGGACAGCGCGCTGACCAAGAAGCCGGGCCTTGCGCTCGACACCGCCTATGAAGCCAAATATGGCCCGAACAGCCGAAGCCAGTTCGCCGGCCATTCCTACGACGCCTTCGAGGTCTTGAAGCGCGTCATCCCGGTTGCGCTCAAGACGGCCAAGCCCGGCACGGCCGAATTCCGCGAGGCGATCCGCCAGGCCTTCCTCACCGAGCGCGAGATTCCCGCAAGCCAGGGCGTCTACAATTTCACCGAGGCCGACCGCTACGGCCTCGACGACCGCGCGCGGATCATCCTGACCGTGAAGGACGGCAAGTACGTTCCGGCGGAGTGACGTTTCTCTTCACCCGCCCCTTGAGGGGGCGGGTCGCTGAGCCGGGCAGCGCCCGGCACAGCGGGGCGGGGTGACAGACTATCCGCGCCGTTGGTGCATCGGTGGAGCAGAGGCGCTTGCTCGGATTCACGGCGCACCGCCCGTGCGGCTTCACCCCTCCTCGCTCGCATTTCGCTTCGCTCATTGCGAGCGATCCTCCCCCTCCAGGGGAGGATGGCACCGCGCAAGTTTGACGCGAGCACGCTCTATTCCAGCCCGTAGTGCCGGTGGCACGATGCGCAGATGCCGTCGAGGCGGTCGCTGACCTCGGAGATGGATTTCAGGTCGTGGGCTTCGGCGGCCTGGTAGGCCTGGTCGGCGGCGTCGGCTAGCTTCTTGACGTAAGCGTTCCACTGCGCATCCTGCGCGCGGGCGGGGATCATCAGCGCGTTGGTGGCTTCCGCCAGCGTCGCGGCGCCGGTGGTGATGTGCTCCCAGTCGTCGTCATTCTTTGGCGACAGATCGCGCTCGCCCTTGGCGTCGATCACCGTGCCGTTGACGCTCCAGATCACTGTCGCGGCCGGCGTCAGCACATGCTCCATGAAGGTCTTCATGTCGACATGGGCCTTGAACGGCGGCATCGATGCTGCGTCGCCGGACATCGAGGGTGAGGCCGACAGCGCCGCGAAGGCGAGGGCCGCGATCAGGCTTGCGGCAAATCGGACGTTGCGCATCCCTACAGCACCTCCATGGTGAAGCCGATCCAGCGCCCGCAGGCGACGACCGCGATCCAGAGCAGGATGGACAATGCGCCGGCAACCCGCGCCGGCAGCGGCGGCCGCGCTTGCTTCTCCCATTGCGGCATGTCCTTGGCGCTGATGGCATGAAACACGATCATGTTCAGCCCCGCCGCGCAGATCAGGATGATCTTGGCGTCGAAATAGCCGTTGGCGAGATATTTGGTCGCGTTGGATATGAACAGAAGGAAGCCGGAGGTGGCAGCAATCGCAAAGGCCCCCCAGGTCACCGGAAGGATGGCATTCGCCAGCCGGCTCACGGGACGCCCGACCGAGGCAAGCCCGAGCAGCCGCAGGTCGAGCGCGAGGATGGTGCCGACCACGAGCGAGACCGCGACCACATGGACCGATTCGATGAAGGGAAACAGCGTGTCGCTCTCGCGGATCGCCGTCGCGATGCCGCTGTCCTCAAAGACGGCAACCAGATCCGACAGCTGCGACATCATCCGACCTGCGTGTAAGCGATCCAGCGTCCGGCGAACAGGATGCCGCACCAGACCAGAACCGAAAGCGTCGCAAGCAGCTGCCCGCTGAGCCGCCGGCTGCGATCTTCAAAGGCGCCCGGCGAGGCCAAGACCGTCCGCTGCAAGGTCGCCGTCAGCACGATGGCGACGATCAACAGCGCCATCTTCAGGTAAAAGGTGGTGTTGACCAGCGAGCGGCGCGGTTCGCCGATGATGAGCAGGCTGCCCGTGATGAGCAGGATCGCGAGCACCGGCCAGATCGGCGGCAGGAAGCGCCGCATCACCTCGCGCAACGGCTCGTCGCGCTCGAACAGGCGGAAGATCCGCAGATCCACCAGCACCGCGGAGGAGAACGCGATCGCCACGCAGAGAATGTGGATGGTCTGGAGGGTCGGGATGATCCAGGTGACGGTCTGGATGGTGTGGCTGAGCGGGGTTGCCGCCAGCCATTTGGAGAACCCGGTCAGCAGCGCTTCCATCGCTTTGATTACTGCTCTTCCGGCGAGGTCAGGCTGTAGGTCAGCTCCTTGCCGTCGGGCAGCACGACCTTGCGCAGGAAACCGCCCTGCTTGCCGTCACGCAGCGGCAGATAGCTGAAGGTGGCGTGATCGCCCGGATTGAGCGAGCGCTTGGTCCAGCCGGAGCGGGTGAGCACGCCGGGGCTCGACACCTCGAACACCCAGGTGCCAGCCTGCGGTCCGTCCTTGGCGTCGGTTTCGACCACGAACGTGATGTGCGGGTTGGTCCAGTTGACCTGCTTGACGGTGCCCTGGACGGTCTGCGGATGGTCGCTGTCATAGGCGGCGGTGGAATGATGCGCCAGCGCCAGGCCGGTCGTACCCAGCACCATGCATGCGGCAAGAAGCGTAGCCTTCGGCGACATTGCGGTCATCCCCGTTTTTTTGCGCGATCTATTTCGCGGTGTGAACCGTCCCGAACGCGCCCTGCGCGTTGGAGACGAAAATGTCGTTGCCGTGCTCGTCCTTGCCCGGCACCAGATCTTCCTGCTCGCACTCGCCTTCGGCGATTTCGTAGTGCCGGTCGGGGTAGCGGCGGAAAATTCGTGTCGTCTTCCAGGTCTCGGTGAGAACGTTCGGGGCCGTGACCTCGAGATCGTCATGCATCACATTCGGCTCGGTGAGATGAATGTGCTCGACGACGTGCATGGCGCCATTGTTGGGAATGCCCACTGCCTCGCTGATCGCGATATAGGCCTGCGGCATGATCGCGCTGGTCTCGATAGACAACGTGTCGCCGTCCCAGTGACCGATGGAATAGCCGTGCAGCGAGGGATCGGGATCGTCGGGCAGCTTGCGGCCGTCGAGATAAATGCGCCGCAGCCGGTTGCCGTCGACCTCGCCCAGCATGGTGATGCGACCCGGCGTCACGAGAATTTCGAACGGATTGTGCGTGATCAGCATCCAGCTCGGCATGCCGTGCGGCAGGCAATGGCTCAAGACGAGAAATGGCCGCCCGGCCTTTTCTTCCGCGATGAGGTGCTGAACCTGCTTGAGAATGTCCGGTTTCCAGGGCGGCATGTTCGCCGTTTCCTGCCGCTTCTGGTCCTTGATGTCGGGCAGCCACACGCCCGATAGATCGGGTTCGGCATGCGCAGTCGCGGTCACACTTGCGAGAATAGCCGACACATAGCCCGTTATCGCGAGCGCCTTAGCAAACGTCTTGATAACCATGCGACCTTCCACCGAATTCCGCGCGCAGCATAGTTTGTGCAAATGCGAAAGAAAAGTGGTCGGCCGTCCAAAGGCTTCAAAATTGCGAGAACTATCGCCTCAGTTGAAGAGCCCTCATCGCACTCGTGCATCCCCGCTGCGGCAATGCTCCGGCGAGCGACGGCGGAATCGGCTCAATCATCGGATGATCGGGAACCTTGGCCTGGGGGCGTGGTTGCTCTGGCAGCACCGATCGCGCTTTCGCGATCGCTCTTGACGGCTCCCGGAACGAACCGTCTGCAATGTCATTGGGCCGATAACCTGCCGGAGGAGATAAGGTCATGCATCTATCCAACCAGAGTCTGCTGGCCATCCTTCTCGTCGGCATCGTTGCGGGATGGCTGGCTGGCCGCGTGATGGAGGGCGGCGGCTTCGGCTTGATCGGCGATCTGCTCGTCGGCCTCGTCGGCGCCTTCATCGGGGATTGGTTGCTGCCGCGGCTCGGCATTCATCTCGGCGTCGGGATCGTGGCCTCGATCGTGAACGCCTTCATCGGTGCGGTGATTCTGCTGCTGCTTCTGCGGCTGCTCAGCGGTGGGTGGGGCTATCGACGCCGTTGGAGCCGCTGGTAGCCGTCGCGGGCCGAGGCACGCGGTTCTCCCACTGCCCGCCATGCTGATGGTGGCACAAGTGACGGCCGACGAGCATGTGCGCGGCTTCAGATCGCGCTGTCGCCCGCGTGCTGGAAGCCGAGATAGCTCGCCGCCACGCCCTCGTGGCGCTCGATCTCGGTGGCGGTGCCTTGCAGGACGAACTCGCCGAGCTCCATGACGTAGGCGCGGGCGGCGATTTTCAACGCGGCCTGGGCGTTCTGCTCGACCAGCAGCACCGAGACGCCGGCGCTGCGCAACTCGGCGACGGTGCGGAAGATGTCGGCGACGATGATCGGCGCGAGGCCAAGGCTCGGCTCGTCCAGCATCAGCAGTTTCGGCGCGCCCATCAGGGCGCGGCCCATGGCGAGCATCTGCTGCTCGCCGCCGGACAGGGTGCCGGCGAGCTGCCTGCGTCGCTCCTTCAGCCGCGGGAACAGCGCATAGACGCGCTCGAACGAGCTGCTCGTCGCCGATTTGGGGCTGCGGAAGGCGCCGAGCAGGAGATTGTCCTCCACGCTCATGCTCCAGAACAGCTCGCGATGCTCGGCGACGAGGGACAGGCCCAAGGCCACGCGGTCCTCGATCTCGAGTTCGGCGAGATCCTGTCCTGCAAAGGAGACTGCGCCCTTCAGCGGCAGCACGCCCATGATGGCGTTGAGCAGCGTGGTCTTGCCGGCGCCGTTGGCGCCGATGATGGTGACGATCTCGTCCTGGCCGACCTCGAGCGAGACCGAACGCACCGCTTCGACCTTGCCATAGGCGACATGGGCGTCACGCACCTGCAACAGCGCGCTCATGCGGCGGCTCCGAGATAGGCCTTGATCACTTCAGGATTGGTCTTGATCGCGGCAGGCGTGCCCTCCGCGATCTTGGTGCCGAAATCGAGCACGACGATCCGGTCGGCGAGGTCCATCACAAAGCCCATGTCGTGCTCGACCAGCAGCACCGACATGCCGCCGTCGCGCAATTGCCGCAACAGAGCGGCCAGCCGCTGTTTTTCCATGTGGCGCAGGCCCGCGGCCGGCTCGTCCAGCAACAGCAGCATGGGATCGGCGCACAGCGCCCGCGCGATCTCGACGATGCGCTGCTGGCCGAGCGAGAGCGAGCCGGCCAGTTGATCCATCTGCTCGGCGAGGCCGACGCGCGCGATCTGGCGCGCGGCTTCCGCCAGCAGCCCTGCCTCGTCGGAGCGGTCGAGCCGGAACATGCTCGCGAGCGGCCCGGATGAGCCGCGCAGATGGGCGCCGATCGCGACATTCTCCAGCACCGTCATGTCGGGCACCAGCTTCACATGCTGGAAGGTGCGGGCGACGCCGAGCTTCACCACCTCCTGCGGTGGCGGATTGCGCAGCCTCTTGCCGTTGACCGCAATTGCGCCACTGGTCGCGGAGAGCACGCCGGTGATCAGGTTGAAGGTGGTGCTCTTGCCGGCGCCGTTCGGCCCGATCAGCGCGACGATCTCGCGCGCCTGCACGTCGAAGGAGACGTCGTTGACGGCGATCACGCCGCCGAACTGTTTGCGTGCCTTGTCGACCTGGAGGAGCACGCCTCCTTCGACCGCGGCGCGCGGGCGCGCCGGCAATTGCAGCGATGGATCGCCGCGTTCGGCGCCGGTTTGCCTGGCCTTCGGCTTGAACGGCAGCAGGGATGCGAGCAGCGGCCAGACGCCCGACGGCGCGAGTTGCAGCAGCGCCACCAGCAGGATGCCGAACACGATGATCTCGAGCTGGCCTTCGCCATGCAGCAGCAGCGGCAGATAGCTCTGCAACACTTCCTTCAGCACCACGACGATGGCCGCGCCCAGCACGCCGCCCCAGACATAGCCGGCGCCGCCGACCACCGCGACGAACAGATATTCGATGCCGGCCTGCGCGCCGAACGGCGTCGGGTTCACCGCGCGCTGGAAATGCGCATAGAGCCAGCCCGACAGTCCCGCCAGCACCGCGGCATGGATGAACACCAGCAGTTTGGCGCGCGGCGTCTCGACGCCGAAGGCTTCGGCCGCGACATGTCCGCGCCGCAGCGCGCGGATGGCGCGGCCGGTGCGGGAGTCCAGCAGGTTCATGGTGAGCAGCGCCGCGATCAGCACCGCGGCCCAGATCGCATAATAGATCGTGCCGGGGGCGAGCATCTTCAGGCTGCCGATCGCAAGCGGCGGAATCTCGGAGATGCCGTCATTGCGGCCGAGGAATTCGAGCTTCGAAAACAGGTAGAACAGTCCCAATCCCCAGGCGAGGGTGCCGAGCGGCAGGTAGTGGCCGGACAGTCGCACGGTGACGAGCCCGAGCAGCACCGCCGCGACGCCGCTGACGAGGAGCGAGGCAGGCAGCGTCAGCCAGGGCGACAGTCCGTAGACCGTGGTCAGCACGGCGGTCGTGTAGGCGCCGAAGCCGACGAACGCCGCCTGCCCAAAGGAGGTGAGCCCGCCGACGCCGGTGAGCAGGACGAGCCCCATCGCGACCAGCGCGGACAGGCCGATATTGTCCAGGAGCACGATCCAGAACGGCGGCATGCCCGGCACGAACGGGATCGCCGCCACGACGAGAGCGAAGATGAGGATGGGAAGGCGCTCGCGCATGGCTAGTCCTTCTCCTCCTCGACCGCGGGCGCTGCCAGCGAGCGCGCCAGCAGCACCGGGATCAGCAGCGTGAAGACGATGACCTCCTTGAAGTTCGATGCATAGAAGGAAGAGAAGGCCTCGACGATGCCGACCACGAGCGCCGCGATGGCGGTCAGGGGATAGCTGACGAGGCCGCCGATGATCGCGGCGATGAAACCCTTCAGCCCGATCAGGAAGCCAGTGTCGTAATAAAGCGTGGTGATCGGCACGATCAGGATGCCCGACAAGGCGCCGATCACGGAGGCGAGCAGGAAGGCGATCTGTCCCGACAGCGAGGTGCGGATGCCGACCAGCCGCGCGCCGAGCCGGTTGACCGCGGTGGCGCGCAGCGCCTTGCCGTAGACGGACAGGCCGAAGAACAGCCAGAGCGCGACGATGAAGCCGACGGTGAGCGAATAGACCGCGAGGCTCTGCCCGGTAAAGCGCAACGGGCCGAGCGTGGCCGCAGTGTCGGCAAGCGTCGGCCCGCGCTGGCCTTCGGCGCCGAAGAACAACAGCCCCAGCCCCTGCATCGCGAGGTGGCAGCCGACGGAGGCGATCAACAGCACCAGCACCGAGGTGTGCGCCAGCGGCTGGAAGGCGAGGCGATAGAGGAAGACGCCGATCAGGGCCACGATGATCAGCGCCAGCGCGACATTGACCAGCACCGGCGGATGGCGGCTGACCAGGACCGAGGTCAGCGCCAGCACGACGCCGGGCAGGACGATATTGGCCGCGAACGCGCGCGCAACGAGGCGTGCGCGCAGCGCGCGGCGGGCTGCAAACAGATCGAAGGCAAACGCCGCGATCCCCATGACGAAGGCGAGCCTGGCCGTGCCGGGCATGTGGCCGGAGCAGAGCGAGGCATAGGTCAGCGCGCCATAGGTGACGAACTCGCCCTGCGGGATCAGGATCACGCGGGTCACGGCGAACACCAACACCAGCGCCAAGCCCAGCAGGGCGTAGATCGCGCCGTTGGTGATGCCGTCCTGGACCAGGAACAGCATGATCGTGGTGTTCAAGTGTTGACGCTCCCCCTTGGCAACCGTCCGCGCGAGCCGGCCGGCTGGTGTGTCACGGCAGTTGAAAATGCCCCGTGACATTTGATATAGTGGATAACAATTATTGGATATAATCTCAAGGCTTCGCGTCCCCGTGCGTCCCGGCGGGGCCTTTTGACACCCCGGCGGGACCGCGAGCACAGGGCGATGACCGTTTCCAAGACCGCCATTGCCAAGATGCCCACGAGCAAATCCGCCATCAAGACCGCCGCCATTAAGACCGCCGCCGGCAGGACCGCCACTAACAAAACCGCGATGGCCGAGACCGCCGGGGCGCACAAGGATCCGGCCCAGGGACAGGAGAGCCAGGACCGCGAGACCACGGCGCTGCAGCTCGGCGAGCTCTCCGAGCTGCTTGGCTATGCGATGAAGCGGGCGCAGCTCAAGGTGTTCGAGGACTTCCTGCGCTGCGTCGCGCCTTTGCAGCTGACGCCGGCACAGTTCTCGGTGCTGTTGCTGCTGGACAGGAATCCCGGCCGCAACCAGACCGAAATCGCCTCTACGCTCGGCATTCTCCGTCCCAATTTCGTGTCCATGCTCGACGGCCTGGAAAGCCGCGGCCTGTGCGAGCGCGTACGCTCCGCCAACGACCGCCGCTCGCATATCCTGCTGCTCACCGACAAGGGCCGCGCCGTGCTGGCGCGGGCGAAGAAGCTCGTGGCCAGCAAGCACGAGGCGCGGCTCAACGAGCTGCTGGGGCCGGCCAACCGGGTGGCGCTGCTCGAAATGCTGGCGAAGATCGCAAGCGAGTTCTAGTGTTGTGACCCCGACGCCTGATCCACTCGGTGTCATTCCGGGGCGCCCGAAGGGCGAACCCGGAATCTCGCGCCGCAACCTCGAGATTCCGGGTTCGCCGCTGACGCGGCGCCCCGGAATGACGGAATGAAGTGTCAGACTCGCAGCACTAGCCGTATCGTGAATGGTAGCGCATCGCGAGCGTAGGGTGGGTTAGCGAAGCGTAACCCACCGTTTGTGCGGCCACGAAAGCGGTGGGTTACGCCTTCGGCTAACCCGCCCTACGGACCGCGCAAGTCCGCGCATCTTGATCCCCCTCAACATCCGACCCCTGGTCGCGCTGCAAGTTGCGTTTCTCCGTCATTCCGGGGCAGCGGAGTGTGAACCCGGAATCTCGCGCCGCAACTTCGGGATTCCGGGCTCGCGCGCTTTGCGCGCGCCCCGGAATGACGGCGTTTGACGCGAAGAATGACGTATAAAACCATCTAACTGATGCTTGATACATCATTATAGATGTGTTAGAAGTGCATTCTCTCGAAATATGGGGGCGTTCCCGTGATCACCGCTGCGCAGCTGCGAGCCGCCCGCGCGCTTCTTGGCATCGATCAGCGCGAGCTGGCGCAGCGCTGTTCGCTGTCGCTGCCGACCATCCAGCGTATGGAAGCTTCCGAAGGGGTGATCCGCGGCAACGTCGATTCCCTGATGAAGCTGGTCGAGGCGCTGTCGGCCGCCGGAATCGAGCTGATCGGCGAGGGCGCGGCCTCGACCGGCAGCGGGCGCGGCGTCCGGTTGAAATCGGCCGCCGGCGGCGACGGACGGACGGGCTGACAATGCGTGCGCGCGCGACCATGACGAGGAGGGCGCGGCGATGATCGTGCCGGCGCTTGCCTGTGTGGCCCTGCTGCTCGCGCTTTCGCCGCTCGCCATTGCACTTGCCGCGCAGCCGCGCGGCTCGGCGGTCGTCTACGGCACCAGCCTTGCCGCAAACCTTGCGCTCTGCACCATCGCGCTGATCGACCTGCTCGATCCCGGCCGTCCCACCTTCAGTCTCGTGCTGCCCATCGGCCTGCCCTGGCTCGGGGCGCATCTGCGCATCGATGCGCTGTCCGCGTTCTTCCTGGCCGTGGTCAATTTCGGTGGGGCTGCGGCGAGCCTGTTCGGGCTCGGCTATGGCCGGCATGAAGAGCAGCCCGGGCGCGTGCTGCCGTTCTATCCCGCCTATCTCGCCGCCATGAACATCGTCGTCATGGCGGACGACGCCTTTACGTTCCTGGTCGCTTGGGAGTTCATGTCGCTCGCGTCCTGGGCGCTGGTGGTGTCGCATCACCGCGAGGTCGAGAATGTCCGCGCCGGCTATGTCTATCTGTTGATGGCAAGCTTCGGCACCCTGGCCTTGCTGCTGGCGTTCGGCATGCTCGCAGGCGCCGGCGGTCAGTACGATTTTGCCGCGATCCGCGCCGCCCATCCCGCCGCGCCGCTTGCCGGCGCCGTGCTGCTGCTGGCGCTGCTCGGCGCCGGGTCCAAGGCGGGCCTGGTCCCGCTGCATGCATGGCTGCCGCTGGCGCATCCCGCAGCTCCGAGCCATGTCTCCGGCCTGATGAGCGGCGTGATGACGAAGGTCGCCGTCTATGGCTTCGTCCGCATCGTGTTCGACCTGCTCGGCTCCCCCGAATGGTGGTGGAGCATCGTCGTGCTCGCATTCGCGGGGCCCTCGGCGACGCTGGGCGTGCTCTATGCGCTGATGCAGTGCGACATCAAGCGTGTGCTGGCCTATTCGACCATCGAGAATATCGGCATCATCTTCGTCGGCCTCGGGCTTGCGCTCGCCTTCAAGGCGGAGGCGATGGACTGGGTCGCAGCGCTCGCCTTCACCGCGGCGCTGCTCCATGTGCTCAACCATGCGGCGTTCAAGAGCCTGTTGTTCTTCGGCGCGGGCTGCGTGCTCAATGCGACCGGCGAGCGCGACATGGAAAAGCTCGGCGGTCTGATCCACCGCATGCCGCAGACCGCAGCCGCGGTGCTGATCGGCTGCGTCGCGATCTCCGCGCTGCCGCCCTTCAACGGCTTCGTCTCGGAATGGCTGACGTTCCAGGCGATCCTGCTCTCGCCGCAACTGCCGTCCTGGGGGCTGAAGCTGATCATTCCCGCCGTCGGCGGCCTGCTTGCGCTCGCCGCGGCGCTGGCGGCAGCCTGCTTCGTCAAGCTCTACGGCATCTCTTTCCTCGGGCGCGCGCGAACCGCGGCGGCGAGCGAGGCCAGGGAGGTCGACGCATTCTCCCTGGCGGCGCTGTTTGCGCTCGCCGCGTTCTGCCTGGTCGCCGGGATCCTGCCCGGGCTTTTCATCGACGCGCTGGCGCCGGTCGCCAAGGCGATGGTCGGCAATTCCATGCCGCAGCAGGCGGGGCTGCAATGGCTCACCATCGTGCCGATCGCGGAAAGCCGCAGCTCCTATAACGGGCTGCTGCTGTTCGCCTTCGTGCTGCTGTCGGGCTCGATCGCAGCGCTTGCGATCCACCGTCTCGCGTCGGATCGCCTGCGCCGCGCGCCGGCCTGGGACTGCGGCTTCCCCGACCCGAATCCGGCGATCCAGTACACCGCTTCCAGCTTCTCCCAGCCGATCCGTCGCGTGTTCGGCAGCACGATTTTCGCCGCCCGCGAGATCGGCGAAATGCCGCCGCCCGGATCGGGCGCGCCGGCGCGGTTCGTCGTCGATATCCACGACCCGATCTGGGAGATGCTGTATGCGCCGATCGGCAAGGTGATCGGCTTCGCCACCGAACGCGTCAATGTCCTGCAATTCCTGACCATCCGCCGCTATTTGACCCTCGTCTTCGTGGCGCTGATCGTGCTGCTCGTGGTGCTCGCGCTATGAGCATGATCCTCGATCTCATCTCGCAAGGCGCGCAGATGCTGCTGGTGCTGCTGCTGGCTCCGCTGCTCACCGGCTTCGTGCGCAAGGTGAAGGCGCGGCTGCTCCGCCGGCAGGGGCCGCCGCTCACCCAGCCCTACCGCGATCTGGTCCGGCTGATGCGCAAGGACGTGGTGCTCGCCGACAACGCCTCCTGGCTGTTCCGCGTCATCCCCTACATCATTTTCGCCGGCACCTGGGTCGCGGCTTCGCTGGTGCCGACCTTCGGCAGCGGGCTGTTGTTCTCCTGGTCGGCCGACCTCATCGCCATCATCGCGCTGCTCGGCAGCGCACGCTTCTTCCTTGCGCTGGCCGGCATGGACGTCGGCACCGCCTTCGGCGGCATCGGCTCCAGCCGCGAGGTGATGATTGCCTCGCTCGCCGAGCCCGCGATCCTGATCACGGTGTTCGCGGTCGCGATGATTGCGGGCTCGACCCAGCTCTCGACCGTCGCCGAGTTCATGGGATCCAGCGCGGTGGGCCTGCGCGTTTCGCTCGGGATGGCGCTGGTCGCGCTGATCATCGTCGCGATCGCTGAAAACGGCCGGATCCCCGTCGACAATCCGGCGACGCATCTCGAGCTCACCATGGTGCATGAGGCCATGGTGCTGGAATATTCCGGACGGCATCTCGCGCTGATCGATCTCTCCTCGCAGCTCAAGCTGCTGCTGTACATTTCGCTGATCGCATGCATCTTCATCCCCTGGGGGGCGGCGGCGCCGGAGGCCGGTCTGCAGTCGCTCGCGATCGGCGCGGTCGCCTACGTCGCAAAGCTTGCGGCCTGCTGCGTGGCGCTTGCCGTGTTCGAGACGTCCATCGCCAAGATGCGCGTGTTCCGGATCCCGGAGTTTCTCGGCGCGGCGTTGATGCTGGCGCTGCTCGCAACGCTGTTGCGCTTCGTGTCGGGGAGCCTGTAGGCCATGCAGCACAGCCTTGAATTCGACGTCGCCCATCTGCTGGCGGGATCGCTGGTGCTGGCGAGCTTCATGATGCTCTACCAGGACCGCCTCTCGGCGCTGCTCAATGTCTATGCGCTGCACGCCGTGGTGCTGGCCCTGTCGGTGGCCTGGCAGGCCTTTGTGCAGAACGCGCCGCATCTCTATGTCACGGCCTTCATCGCGCTCACCTTCAAGGCCATCATCATTCCGGTGGCATTGCACCGGATCATCGTCCGGCTCGGCATTCACCGCGAGATCGAGACCGCCGTCAGCGTCGGGCTGACCATGATGGCCGGCATTGGCCTCGTTGCGCTCTCGATGGTGGTGATGCTCCGCGTCACGCCCGGCGCCGACGCGCTGGCGCGGGAAGACCTTGCCTTTGCGCTCTCCGTCGTGCTGCTGGGCCTTTTGATCATGGTCACCCGCCGCAACGCCGTGAGCCAGGTGGTCGGCTTCATGTCGCTGGAGAACGGGCTGGTGCTGGCGGCGACGGGCGCGAAGGGCATGCCGCTGGTGGTCGAGATCAGCGTCGCGTTCTCGGTCCTGATCGCCTTCATCGTGATCGGCATCTTCCTGTTCCGCATCCGCGAGCGCTTCGACAGCGTCGACGTCCAGGCGCTGGACCGCTTCAGGGGAGAGCGCCGATGACCGTCGACGCCCTTACCGCCATCCTGCTGATTCCGGCGGTCTCGGCCGCGATCCTGGCGCTGATGCCCGACTACCGGCTGACCGCCTTGCTCAACGTGGTCGCATCGCTCCTCACCTTCCTGACGACGCTATCGCTGTTCGTGGTCGAGCCGGTGTCCGGGCAATATCTCCTGGTCGACGACCTCAACAAGGTGTTCATCGTGCTGACCACCTTTGTCGGCTTCACCACCAGCGTGTTCAGCGCGAGCTATATCGGCCATGAGATCGAGACCGGCCGGCTGACGCCGGCGTTCCTGCGCTTCTATCACGCCATGTACCAGACGCTGATGTTCGCCATGAACCTCGCGCTGGTCGCCAACAATATCGGCCTGATGTGGGTCGCGGTCGAGGTGGCGACGCTCACCACCGTGCTGATGGTCGGCATCTACCGCACCCATGAGGCGCTGGAGGCGGCCTGGAAATATTTCATCCTCGGCAGCGTCGGCATTGCGCTGGCGCTGTTCGGCACCATCCTGGTCTATATGGCCGCGCGCCCGGTGATCGGGGAGGGGCTCGATGCCATGGTCTGGACCGTGCTGGTGACGCGCGCCTCCGAGTTCGATCCGGCGCTGCTCAATGTCGCCTTCGTGTTCCTGCTGCTCGGCTATGGCACCAAGGTGGGACTGGCGCCGCTGCATGCCTGGCTGCCCGATGCCCATGCCGAGGGCCCGACGCCGATCTCCGCGGTGCTGTCGGGACTCCTGCTCAACGTCGCGCTTTACGCGCTGCTGCGCTTCAAGATGATTTTGGCGGTGTCGGTCGGCACCATCGCACCGGGACCTTTGATGGTGGTGATGGGGCTGATCTCGGTGATCTTCGCGAGCCTCATGCTCTACCGCCGCCGCGACATCAAGCGGATGTTCGCCTATTCCTCCGTCGAGCACATGGGCATCATCGTGTTCGCCTTCGGCATGGGCGGCCCGCTCGCCAATTTCGCCGGCCTTCTGCACATGACCATGCATTCGCTGACCAAGTCGGCGATCTTCTTTGCCGTCGGCCACATCGCACAGGTCAAGGGCACGCAGAAGATCGCCGATATCGGCGGGCTCACGGTGACCAATCCCGTGCTCGGCTGGGGCTTGATGCTCGGCGTCGTCGCCATTGTGGGGCTGCCGCCGCTCGGCATCTTCATGAGCGAATTCCTTGTGGTCTCCTCGACCTTTGCGCGCGCGCCCTGGCTTGCCGCGATCCTGGTGCTCGGCATCCTGATCGCGCTCGGCGGCCTGCTCTCGCGCGTCAATGCCGTGATGTTCGGCGAGCCGAAGGGCGTCACGAAGCCGGCGGAAGCCTCCTATGTGCCGATGTTCACGCATCTGGCGCTGGTCTTCATGGCCGGCGTCTACCTGCCTTCGACGCTGGTTGCGGGCTTCCAGAACGTCGCGCGGCTGTTGGGGTGATGGGCATGACACCGCTCGATCGCATCCCGCATCATTCACTCGCGCCATCGCATCGGCCGCGGCCGCGTGCCGTCGTCGGCGAGGAGGGCTGGCTGAAGACGATCGACCTGCTTGCGGCGGGCGAACTCACCCTCTTGGGGCTGTGGGCCGAGACCGGCACGGTGCACATGGCGCTGCTCACCGAGGCGAACGAGATCGCCGTGATCAGTCTCGATTGCGCGCGCGGGACATTCCCGAGTGTCGGTGCGCGCCATCCGCCGGCACAGCGGCTGGAGCGCACCATCCGCGATCTCTTCGGGCTCGAGGCCGTTGGCGCGGCCGATGCACGGCCCTGGCTCGATCACGGCAGGTGGGACGCGCCGGCGCCGCTCGGCGCGGGCAGGGCCGCGCGCGAAATCGGGCCGTACAAATTCCTGGCCGCAAAGGGCGAGGCGCTGCACCAGATCGCGGTCGGCCCTGTGCATGCCGGCATCATCGAGCCCGGCCATTTCCGCTTCACCGCCAACGGAGAATATGTCGTGCGGCTGGAAGAGCGGCTCGGCTATGTCCACAAGGGCATCGATACATTGATGCAGGGCGCTTCGCTCGAGACCGCCGCGAGGCTCGCCGGCCGCGTCTCCGGCGACTCGACGGTCGCCTACGCTTTCGCCTTCGCGCGCGCTGCGGAAGCCGCGCTCGGCATCGATGCGCCGCCGCGCGCGCAATATCTGCGGGCGCTGATGGCGGAGCTGGAGCGGCTTGCCAATCATTTTGGCGATATCGGCGCGATCTGCAACGACGCGTCGTTCGCGCTGATGCATGCGCAGACCGGCATCTTGCGCGAGCGGGTGCTGCGTGCAGCGGATGCCGCCTTCGGCCACCGCCTGATGATGGATCTGATCGTGCCGGGCGGCATCGCGCGGGAGATCGCGCCGGAGGGCGAGCGCGAGATGCGGACACTGCTCACCGAGATTCGAAAGGTGTTTCCGCGCCTGGTCGAGCTCTATGACAACACGGCTTCGCTGCAGGACCGCACCGTGACGGCGGGTATCGTCCGGGCCGACCATGCGCGGCAGTTCGGCGCCGGCGGCTATGTCGGCCGTGCGTCCGCGCGCGGCTTCGATGCGCGAAAAAATCTCGGCTATGCGCCTTATGATCAGCTCGCTTTCGAGGTGCCGGTGCTGGAGGCCGGCGATGTCAATGCGCGGGTCTGGATCCGCATCCGCGAGGTAGAGCAGAGCCTGCAACTGATCGATCAGATCCTGAACCGGCTGCCGGGCGGGGTGATCGGCGCTGCGGTCAACGTCCGTGCGGCAGGCGAGGGTCTTGCGGTCGTCGAAGCGTTCCGCGGCGACGTTCTGGTCTGGCTGCGGCTCGATGCGGAGGGCCGCGTCGCGCGCTGTCACCTGCGCGATGCCTCATGGTTTCAATGGCCGCTGCTGGAGGCCGCGATCGAGAACAACATCGTCGCCGACTTCCCGCTCTGCAACAAGTCGTTCAACTGCTCCTATTCCGGCGTCGACCTTTGAGGCGGGCGTGATGCGAAAGACGTTGCTCGAAAGTCTCTCCCACGGTCCCCTGACCGAGGCGCCGCCGGCGCCCGATGAGGCCGCGCTCGCCGAGCTCGCCAGGAACCTGGAAAAGGCGGCGCAGGCGCGGCTTGGACGGTCACTGTCGATCCGCGAGGTCGATGCCGGCTCCTGCAACGGCTGCGAGCTCGAGATTCATGCGCTCGCCAACGCCTTTTACGATCTGGAGCGCTTCGGTCTGCGCTTTGTCGCCTCGCCGCGCCACGCCGACGTGCTGATGGTGACGGGCCCGGTGACCAGGAACATGCGCGAGGCGCTATTGCGCACTTACGATGCCACGCCCGATCCGAAATGGGTGGTCGCGGTCGGCGGCTGCGCGGCCGACGGCGGGATTTTCCGCGGCAGCTATGCCTGTGTCGGCGGCGTCTCGGAGGTGGTGCCGGTCGATCTGCACATTCCCGGCTGCCCCCCGTCACCGACGGCGCTGCTCAAGGGCTTGCTGGCGTTGTTGCAGCATGTGGGCGGGAAGGACCGGCGATAAACTGCGCCGTCATTCCCGGGCGGTCCATAAGGACCGAACGCGGAATCTCGAGATTCCGGGTTCGGTGCTGCGCACCGCCCCGGAATGACGCATCCGGCGCGTCATTCCACCAATATCACCCTGACGTCATTCACATTGGTCAATGTCGGTCCCGTCTGCAGCAAATCGCCGGTGGCGGCGAAGAAGCCTGTGGCGTCGTTGTTGTCGAGATAGGCGCGCGGGTCCAATCCTTGCGACCTGATCTTGGCAAACGTGGTCGCATCGATCAGCGCGCCGGCGGGATCGCTGGCGCTGCCGCCGCCGCCATCGGCGCCGTCGGTGTCGCCGGCGAGCGCGGCGATGCCGGTCACGTCCTTCAGGAGATCGGCGAGCGCCAGCGCGTATTCCTGGTTCGGGCCGCCGCGGCCGTTGCCGCGCACGGTGACGGTGAGCTCGCCGCCCGAGAGGATTGCGACGTGCCTGCCCCTGGCGCGGGCGTCGAGCGCGAGCCGCGCATGCGCGGCCGCGACTTCGCGCGCTTCGCCTTCGAGATCGGCGCCGAGGTCGATGATCTCGAAGCCGGCCTCCGTGGCGCGGGCGATGGCGGCATCGAGCGAGGCCTTCGGTGTCGCGATCAGCTCGAACCGTGCGCGGGCAAAGGCGGGATCGCCGGGCTTGCAGCTTTCGTTCGCGGGATCCTCCAGCGCGCGGCCGACGGCATCGTCCACCTGCAAGCCGTATTTGGCGACGATGGCGCGGGCATCGGCTAGCGTGGTCGGATCGGGCACCGTCGGTCCCGAGGCAATGGCGGAAGGATCATCATGCGGCACGTCGGAGATCGCGAGCGTGACGATCGCGGCCGCATGCCGACCGGCCCGTGCCAGCCGGCCGCCCTTGATGCGCGACAGATGCTTGCGGACCGTGTTGATCTCGCCGATCGGCGCGCCCGAGCGCAACAGCGCGCGCGTCAGCGCCTGTTTCTGCGCGAAGCTGATGCCTTCGACCGGCGCGATCCAGTTGGCCGAGCCGCCGCCGGAGAGCAGCACCAGCAGGAGATCATCGGCTTGCGCGGTCGCTGCGAGTTGCAGCGTCTCGGCCGCGCCTTTTAGTCCGGCCTCGTCGGGCATGGGGTGGCCGGCCTCGATCACCTTGATACGCCGGGTCGGCACGCCATGGCCGTGCCGCGTGGTCGCTATTCCCGAGAGTTGCGCCGGATCGAGCTTGAGCGCGTCGAGATAATGATGTTCGGCGGCGGCGGCCATGGCGGCGGCGCCCTTGCCGGCGGCGAGGCAGATCACGCGGCCCAACATGCGGCCTCGGGGCACGGGCGGCAGATGCGGGGCGAGCACGACATCGGGATGCGCAGCGGCGACGGCTGCGTCAAAGATCGCGCGCAGGAGGGGGCGACGGTCGGTCATGGTGTCCGGGAAACTCGAGGGGGCATGCGTTTGTTATCCCTCCGATCTGGGCAAAAGAAAACCCCCGCGGGGCCATGGGCGCGACGATGTCGCGCTCCGGGCTCGCGGGGGTGAGCATGTTGGGTGGAACGTCGGAAGCGGCTAGCCGCCGACGTCACCGGAGATCACGTCGCCGAACATCTCCCACCTCTCGCCCTTGAACCGCATCAGCTGCAGCTGGCTGATCGGGGCGAAATCGGTGGGCGAGGTGTTGATGGTGATGCCGGGCAGCAGCACCTCGGTGCGGAAGTCCTTGAGGTTGGCCGCCTGCCTCATGACGTTTGCACGCGTGAGGTCGTCGCCGCACTGCTTGAGCACCTGGACCAGCGTCTGGGCCACGCCATAGCCGACGATGGTGCCGCCATCGAGCTTGTTGCCTTCCGGAAAGTCCTTGGCCATGAATTCGAGGAAGCCCTTCATGCCGGGGTCGTTGGCCCATTGCGGGTCGGAGACGTCCTTCAGATAGTTCGCGGAAATGATGCCCTGCGACTTTTCAAATCCCGCGGGCTTCATCACCGCGCCGACCGAGGCGCCCACATTGTTGAGGATATGCAGCGGCTTCCAGCCGATCTCGGCGACCTTCTTGATCGCCTGCGCCGAGAATTTCGGCGTGGTGATGTTCATGAACACGTCGGCGCCGCTGGATTTCAGCTTGACGATGTGATCGTCGATCGAAGGCTCGGTGGTCTCGTAGCTTTCCTCCGCGATGATCATGGAGGCGGCCTTGGCACCAAGGCCGTCCTTCAAGCCCTTGAGATAGTCCTTGCCGTAATCGTCATTCTGGTAGAGCACTGCGATCTTGGCGTCGGGCTTCTCCTTCAGGATGTATTTCGCATAGATGTGCGACTCGCTCTGGTAGGAAGGCTGCCAGCCCATCGTCCACGGAAAGTTGCTCGGATCGTTCCACTTGGTGGCGCCGGTGGCGACGAACAGTTGCGGCACTTTCTTGGAGTTCATGTATTTCTGGATCGCCGAGTTCGGCGGCGTGCCCAGCGAATTGAAGATGAACAGGACCTCGTCGCTCTCGACCAGCTTGCGCGCCTGCTCCACCGTCTTCGGCGGGCTGTAGCCGTCGTCATAGGAGATGAAATTGATCTTGCGGCCGTTGATGCCGCCGGCATCGTTGATCTTCTTGAAATAGGCGGCCTCGGTCTTGCCGATCACGCCGTAGGCGGACGCAGGCCCGCTATAGGGCATGATGTTGCCGACCTTGATCTCGGTGTCGGTGGCGCCGGTATCGTATGTCTTGTCGGCGGCCAGCACGCCGCCAGCGGCCGCTGCAAACAGCGCAAGCGCAGTCGAAGCTATGGCCAGCCTCGTGGCAATAACAGGCATTGGGATCCTCCCTGACGGAAATGATGTGTGTCGCGGCTTCCTTGACCGAAAGCTCTTGGTGGGGCGCAGTCCATACCATTTTGCAAAAACCGTCAAACGGAAAGCCCCCGCGGACGTGCCGCGGGGGCTGCTGCTTTGGTAGGTCACATCACACAAGACCGCGCCGTTAACCACCTACGTCGGAGGAGATGATGTCGCCGAAGCGCTCCCAGGTCTCGCCCTTGAGCCGCATCAGCTGCAATTGCGAGAGCGGGGCGAAATCGGTAGCGCTGGTGGTGACCTTGATGCCCGGCAGGAAGCCCGGCAGCTCTAGATTCCGGATGCTGGCGGCCTGTTTCATCACATTGGCGTGGGTCAGGTCGTTGCCGCAGTTCTTCAGCACATAGACCAGGCCTTGCGCGACAGTGTAGCCGTACATGACCGAGAGATCGGCGCGGTTGGCATCAGGATAATATTTGTCGAGGAAGGCGTTCCATCCCATCATCCCGGGATCGTCCTTCCATTGCGGATCGGTCGGATCCTTGAGATAGGCCGAGGAGATGATGCCTTGCGAGGCGTCGAAGCCGGCAGGCTTGATCACGCTCCCGATCGAGGCCGAGACGTTGTTGAGGAAGTGCACCGGTTTCCACTGGACCTCCGCCATCTTGCGGATCGCTTGCGCGGCGAATTTCGGCGTCGTGACGTTGAAGAAGATGTCGGCGCCCGAAGCCCTCAGCGTAACGATATGGGTGTCGATGGTCGGCTCGGTGGTCTCGTAGCTCTCTTCGGCGACGATCATGGACGCTGCCTGGGCGCCGAGTCCGTCCTTCAGGCCCTTCACATAGTCTTTGCCGTAGTCGTCGTTCTGATAGAGGATCGCGATCCTGCCGTTCGGATAATTCTTCAGGATGTACTTGGCGTAGATGCGCGACTCGCTCTGGTAGTTGGGCTGCCAGCCCATGGTCCAGGGATATTCGCTGGGGTCGTTCCATTTGGTGGCGCCGGTGGCGACGAACAGCTGCGGCACCTGCTTCTGGTTCATGTATTTCTGGATCGCCGAGTTTGGCGGGGTGCCGAGCGAGTTGAAGATCATCAGCACCTCGTCGCTTTCGACGAGCTTGCGCGCCTGCTCGACCGTCTTCGGCGGGCTGTAGGCATCGTCATAGCTGATGAAGTTGATCTTCCGTCCGTTGATGCCGCCTTCGGCGTTGATCTTGTTGAAATAAGCGGCCTCGGTCCTGCCGATTACGCCGTAGGCGGAGGCCGGACCGCTGTAGGGCATGATATTGCCGATCCTGATCTCGGTATCGTTTGCGCCGGTGTCGTATTTGCCTTGCGCGAAGCTTGCGCTGGATGTCGCGACAGCAAGCGCGAGGACGATCGAAAATGTCCCCCATCGCCAATCGAAAGCACGCATATTGATCTCCTTGGATCTGGTTGAATGTGTCTCCTCGCTGGTTGTTGGGAGCGTCTGCTGGCGCTCCAATCTTGTTGGAGGCGCGTTGAGCGCCCCGCTTTGTCAGGAAGCGTTCACCGACGCTTCCACTTTCTTGAGGAGCGCTGTCCCCCGACGCCTCCTTACGTCCATTCAACACCCGTTGACGGAGGCCAGCAACAAAAAGCCCCCTGCACGAGCTGCGCAGGGGGCGGAATTTCGTCTAAGGCCCACGGAAGATTCCGCGGCCTCAAGGGTTAATGACGGCTTCGAATTTCAACCTGAACTATAGCAGCAGCGAAGGTTCACCTCTACCGGACGCAGGTCGGATTGCATCGACAGATGCAATCCGGGTGAGCGGGCAAGCTCCCTCGTTCGCGCTGCGGCCCCTCACCCGCGCCTTCAGCTCGACCTCTCCCCGCCGGGGAGAGGTGGACCGAGCGCGCAGCCAGGGCGTTCAAGACTGCAGGCTCAGTTGCTCAGCTCGTCGTTGATGATGTCGCCGAACAATTCCCACTTCTCGCCCTTGAAGCGCATCATCTGCAACTGCTTGACCGGGGCATAATCGGTCGGCGAGGTGTTGATGGTGATGCCGGGCAAGAGCGTGTCGGGCGCGAAGCCCTTCAGGCTGGCCGCCTGCTTCATCACATTGGCGCGGGTCAGGTCGTCGCCGCACTGCTTCAGCACCTGGACCATGGTCTGCGCCGCGCCATAGCCGTAGACCACCGAGCCGTCGAGCCGGTTGCCGTCCGGATAGTATTCCCTCAGGAAGGCGTAGAATTTCTGCATGCCGGGATCGTTGTCCCACTGCGAATCCGCCCCGTCCTTGGCATAGGCCGCCGACAGGATGCCCTGCGAATTCTCGAAGCCCGCCGGCTTGATCACGCCGCCGACCGACGCCGAGACGTTGGAGACGATGTGCAGGGGATGCCAGTCCAGCTCGGCGAGCTTCTTGATCGCCTGCGCTGCGAATTTCGGCGTGGTGACGGAGATGAAGACGTCGGCGCCGTCGGCCTTCAGTTTGACGATATGGTTGTCGACCGAGGGCTCGGATGTCTCATAACTTTCCTCGGCCACGATCATCGACGCTTTCGCGCCGAGGCCGTCCTTGAGGCCCTTCAGATAGTCCTTGCCGAAATCGTCGTTCTGGTAGAGCACGCCGATCTTGGCGTCCGGCTTCTCCTTGAGCAGGTATTTCGCATAGATGTGGGCTTCGCTCTGGTAGGAGGGCTGCCAGCCCATTGTCCACGGAAAATCCTTCGGATCGTTCCACTTGCTGGCGCCGGTGGCGACGAACAGCTGCGGCACCTTCTTGGCATTCAAGTATTTCTCGATCGCCGAGTTCGAGGGCGTGCCGAGCGGGTTGAAGATGAGGAGCACCTCGTCGCTCTCGACGAGCTTGCGCGCCTGCTCCACCGCTTTCGGCGGGCTGTAGCTGTCGTCATAGGAGATGAAAGTGATCTTGCGGCCGTTGATGCCGCCCTCGGCGTTGATCTTCTTGAAATAGGCTTCCTCGGTCTTGCCAATGACGCCGTAAGCCGAGGCAGGCCCGCTATAGGGCATGATGTTGCCGATCTTGATCTCGGTGTCGCTCGCGCCGGTGTCGTATTTCTTCTGCGCCAGCGCCGTGCCGAAGGTCAAAACAACCGCCGCCGTCGCAAGCGCGGCGATCTTGAGGTTTGCAGCGAACATCATGTCTCCTTGGTTGGTGTGGATGGTCTGTCGATCCTCCGCGCACTCCGTCACCTCTCCCCAGCGGGGAGAGGTCGGATTGCGCAGCAATCCGGGTGAGGGGCCGCAGCCCTCTCGAGGGACCTGAACCCCTCACCCGGATAGCATCTTCCGACGCGATCCGACCTCTCCCTTCGGGAGAGGTGATCCTTCGTCTGTCGCCAAATGCTCAACCCGGGTTCTACCGTTTCCTGTATTTCGCGACCATCTGCTGGCCGAGGATCGCGACCTGGCGGGCGCCATGCGGCACCACGTAGATGACGATGAACAGGAGCACGCCGAACACGGCGCCCGAGAGGCCCTTGGAGACGCTCTCGGCCATGTTCGGCACGAAGATGATGAAGGCCGCGCCCACGATCGAGCCGGGCAGCCAGCCGACGCCCCCGACCACCATGCCGAGGAACAGCTGGATCGCGAGCGTGATGGTGTAGCTGTCGGGCGCGACGAACTGCACGACGATGGCGCCGAGCGAGCCGGCGACGCCGGTGATGCCGGCGGAGACGCCGAACGCCAGCGTCTTATACAGCGCGACATCGACGCCCATCGCCGAGGCCGCGATCTCGTTGTCGCGGATCGCCATGAAGGCTCTGCCCGAACGCGATCGCAGCAGGTTCACCGAGGCGAGGTAGATCGCGATCGTGATCAGGAGCGTGAAATAATACAGCCACATGTCCTGGGACATCGGCAGCCCGAACGGCGCGTCGGGCTTGGTGACCACCAGCCCCTGCACGCCGCCGGTCCACGGTTCCAGGAAATTCAGCTTCAGCAGCTGCGGCATCGCGGTGGCGAGCGCAAAGGTCGCGAGCGCGAGGTAGACGCCGGAGAGCCGCAAGGCCGGCAGGCCGAACAGGAAGCCGAAGCCGAAGCACAGGATGCCCGAGATCGGCAGCGTCAGCACATAGTTGACGTTAAATGTCTCCATCAGGATCGCGGACGTATAGGCGCCGACCGCATAGAATGCGCTCTGGCCGAGCGAGAACTGGCCGGAGCCGCCGGTCAGGATGTTCAGCGCCAGCACGGCGAGCCCGTAGATCAGCAGCATCGTCAGCTGGAAGATGATGAAGTTCTTCACCACCAGCGGGGCCAGGACCAATAGCGCCAGCACCACGAGGGAGGTGCCGGCGCCGAGTGTCATGGCGCGCTTGGGAACGGCTTCGACGCTTGGTGCTTCCGTGACGACTTCCTCGACAGCGGTGCTCATGATCAGACTCGCTTCACAATGGCACGGCCGAACAGACCGGCGGGTTTGACGACCAGGACGGAAATGATCAGCGCCAGCGCGATCGGCAGCTTCAGCTCATTGCCGACGCCCGGAATGTAGGTGCCGGCGAGGTTCTCGAAGATACCGACCAGGAAGCCGCCGATCACCGCGCCGAATGGGCTCGACAGCCCGCCGAGCACGGCGGCGGCAAAGCCGTAGATCAGCACGCCGCCCATCATGTTCGGCTCCAGGAACACCACGGGCGCGATCAGCATGCCGGCGATGGCGCCGATGGCGGACGCCATGCCCCAGCCGAGCGCGATCATCCAGCTGGTGTTGATGCCGACCAGCCGCGCCGATTCAGGCAGCGAGGCCGCCGCCCGCATCGCCAGCCCGACGCGCGTGTATTGGAAGAAGAAGTAGAGCGCGACCAGGAGCAGGATGGTGACGCCGATCATGCCGGCCTGGTGGGTCGAGATCAGCTGGCTGCCGAGGAAGGGGGCCGAGCCGAACGGCGTCGGATATTGCTTGATGGTGAAGTCCCAGATCAGGCCGGCGGAAGAGTTGATGATCGAGAACAGCGCGATGAAGCCGGCGACGTTGGTCAGGATCGGCGCCTTGGAGAGCGGCTTGAACAGGATGCGCTCGATGGCGATGCCGGCAACGAAGGAAATGGCGATGGTCACGAAGAAGGAGGCCCAATAGGGCAGGCCCCATTGCATCAACTGCCAGGAGATGAAGGTCGAGAACATCGCCATCTCGCCTTGCGCGAAGTTGAGATGGTCGATGGCCTGGTAGATCATGACCACCGCGAGCGCCATGCAGGCATAGATCGCACCGGTGGAGATGCCAGCCAGGATTTGGTTGGTGAATAGCTCCATTGCCTACGCTCCCTTAAGCGTGACGAGTTCTGATTCCGCGGTGGCGGCAGCGAAGACCCACCTCTCCCCAGCGGGGAGAGGTCGATTTGCACCCGGCGAGGCGAAGCATCGTCCGGTGCAAATCGGGTGAGGGGCCGCAGCTCCCCCGATAGACCGTAACCCCTCACCTGCGCCTTCGGCGCGACCTCTCCCTATGGGAGAGGTGAACCGAGCGCGCGGCGATATTCGTTCCATCAACTTCATCCTCAGTAGCCCAGATAGGACTTGCGGACGTCCTCGTTGGTGGCGATGTCCTTGGCGGCGCCCGACATCACGATGCGGCCAGTCTCGATCACATAGGCCTGGTCGGCGAGCTCGAGCGCGAGCTGCGCATTCTGCTCGACCACCAGGATCGAGACCTTTTCCTCGCGGTTGATCTGGCCGAGAATCTTGAACAGGTCGCGCACCACCAGCGGCGCGAGCCCGAAGGAGGGCTCGTCGAGCAGCATCAACCGCGGCCGCAGCATCAGCGCGCGCGCCACCGCCAGCATCTGCTGCTCGCCGCCGGAGAGCGTGCCGGCCTGCTGGGTGTAGCGCGCCTTGAGCACCGGGAAATAGGCGTACATCCGCTCGATGTCGGCGACGATGCCGGCCTTGTCGCGGCGGGTGATGGCGCCAAGCTGCAGGTTCTCCTCCACCGTCATGGTGGTGAAGGTGCCGCGGCCCTGCGGCACATGGGCAATGCCGAGCCGCACGATGCTCTCGGTCGAGCGGCTGGTGAGCGGGGCGCCCTCGAACTCGATCGCGCCGGTCGAGCGCACCATGTTGCAGATCGCGCGCAGGGTGGTGGTCTTGCCGGCGCCGTTGGCGCCCAGCAGCGTGGTGAGGCTGCCCTCGTTGAGCGAGAAGTTCAGGCCGTGCAGCGCCTGCACCTGGCCGTAAAAGGCGCGCAGATCCTTGACGTTCAGAAGCGTCGTCATTGCTCCTTGCTCCCGAGATAGGCCTTGATGACGTCGGGATCGGCCTGCACCTGGGCGGGTGTGCCTTCCGCGAGCTTGCGGCCGAAATTCAGCGCCACGACATGGTCGGCGATCGACATCACGAGCCCCATGTGATGCTCGACCAGCAGCACGGTGACATGGCGGTCGTTGCGGATGCGGCGGATCAGGTCGCCGAGCACATAGACTTCCTCGTGGTTGAGGCCGCCGGCCGGCTCGTCGAGCAGGAGGATCTTCGGCTCGGCGGCGAGCGCACGCGCAAGCTCGACGCGCTTCTGGGTGCCGAACGGCAGGCCCGCAACGGTGGTGTGGGCGACGCTCTCGAGGTCGAGATAGGCGAGGATCTCGTGGACCTTCTCGTTCACCGCGGCCTCGCTGCGGCGAACCCAGGCCAGGCGCAGCGAGTCGCTGATGATGTCGCTCGATGTCTTGGCATGGGCGCCGACGCGCACATTGTCCATGACCGAGAGATTGGCGAACAGCGCGACGTTCTGGAAGGTGCGGCCGATCCCGATCTCGGCGATCTTGTGCGCCGGGCGCTTGAGGATGCTCACCCCCTCCATCAGGATGTCGCCTGACGACGGCTGGTAGAGACGGGAGAGACAGTTGAACAGCGTGGTCTTGCCGGCGCCGTTGGGCCCGATCAGGCCGAGCACCTGGCCCTTGTGCATGTCGAAGGAGACGCCGTTCAGCGCGACGATGCCGCCGAACACGACGCTGACGTCGCGAACGGCGAGCAGGGGGTCCTGTCCCTGCGCGAGCTGTACCTGCGTCATCGTGTCTCGCCCGCGCGACCGAGTGGGACGGGAAGGGCGGACGACGATGCCGCTGTCTGCCTGCGATTGAGCCTACCTGATCCCCTCGGCCACACGTGCAATTCTCCCTCCTGGCTTCCCGTTCTTGCTTTGTTGTTTTCTTGATTGTGCTGGTTGCGGTGCGATGCCGCCCAACGCCTGTTCGATGTTCCTTACCATCGCGACAAGGCGCGGTCCAATATCGTTGAGCAGGCGTTCTTCAGTGAAGCGGAATGCCGGCGCGCCACAGTTAAACGCATAAGGGCCTGTTCCGTCATTTAACTTTAGTGCAACGCCGACGGCGTGAACGTCGTCCTGCCACTCGCCGGCCGACATGGCGAAGCCGTGTTTCGCAATCGTTTCGCTGGCGCGCTCGATACCGTCGCGCATTTTGGGCCAGCGGCTGCCGTAATGCTCGCGCAGCTCGCGCAACAAAATGGCGCGCTCCTCGTCCGGCAGGGCCCAGATATAGGCTCTGCCCATCGCTGTGGTTGCAATGGGAATGCGCGAGCCGACGTCAAGTTGAACTCCGACCGTCAATTCGCTGCGCGCCTGCCCGAAATAGATCATGCTGTGGCGGTCGCGGCCGCCGACCGCGCAGGCGCCGCCGGTCTGGCGCATCAGTTCCTGGCGGAACGGCTCGGAAAGGCGGCCCACCCCCAAATTCGCCAGCGCAGCATAGCCGAGCGCCATCACGGCAGGCGCCAGTCGGTACTTTTCAAAGCGCGGGACCGGCGTAAGATAGCCGAGCTTGGTCAGGGTGTAAGTGAGCCGGGAGACGGTCGGCTTGGGCAGGTTGGTACGGGCCGCGATCTCCTGATTGCCCAGAAGCCCGTCATTGGGTTGGAATGCACGCAAGACTTCGAGCCCACGGGAGAGCGCGACGACGAAATTGCGATCGGTCGCTGGTTTCTTCCCTGTACGCTTCATTGATGGCTGCTACTTGCGTGGAGGCGTTGACAACCGACGTGCTTCAAAATAACCCTCACGTCAAGATGTGGAATTAGATTCCGCAGTGCGAAATTGAATAAAAGCGGAAGCGGAGGTAAATGCCGCCGAAGCGCAAGAGCCGAAGCAAGACAAGCAAACAAGCAAGACAAGCCAAGAAGCAAGACTAGAAGAAGCCCGGATCAAGAGGCGCAAAGCCAAGGAGCGTAGCGTGAGCGAAGTCGTCAAGCTCGAACGTCATGACATCATCGCCGTCGTCACGGTGAACTCGCCGCCGGTGAATGCACTGAGCGCCGCGGTGCGTGGCGGCATCCTCGAATGCGTCAGTGCCGCAGTTGCCGATCCCGAAGTCAAGGGCATCGTGCTGACCTGCGCGGGCCGCACGTTCATCGCCGGCGCCGACATCACCGAGTTCGGCAAGCCGCCGAAGCCGCCGGCGCTCAACGATGTGCTGTCGGTGATCGAGAATTCGCCAAAGCCGGTCGTTGCCGCCATTCACGGCACGGCGCTCGGCGGCGGCCTCGAGGTCGCCCTCGCCTGCCATTTCCGCGTCGCCACCAAGGACGCCAAGCTCGGCCTGCCCGAGGTGAAGCTCGGCCTGCTGCCCGGCGCCGGCGGCACGCAGCGTCTGCCGCGCGCGGTCGGGCCCGAGCTTGCGGTCAAGATGATCGTCGGTGGCGATCCGATTGGCGCCAGCGAGGCGCTCAAGAACGGCCTGATCGAGGAGATCGTCGAGGGGCCGGCCGCCGGCGGCGAGAGCTTTGTCCGCAAGGTGCTGGCGGAGAAGCGTCCCTCGCGCAGGCTGCGCGATGACGACAGCAAGCTTGCGGCGGCCAAGGCCGACCGCTCGATCTTCACCAATGCGGTCGCCGCCATGACCAAGAAGTCGCGCGGGCTGGAAGCGCCGTTCGCGGCTGCGGATGCGGTGGGCTACGCCATCGACCTGCCGTTCGACGAGGGTCTCAAGAAGGAGCGCGAGGGCTTTCTCAAGCTGGTCGCGAGCGACCAGTCCAAGGCGCAGCGCTACGCCTTCTTCGCCGAGCGCGAGGCGGCCAAGATCGCCGGCGTGCCCGAAGGCACCAAGGGTCGCGACGTGAAGCGCGTCGCCATCATCGGCGCCGGCACCATGGGCGGCGGCATCGCGATGTCATTTGCCAATGCCGGCATTCCCGTCACCCTGATCGAGACTGCCGAGGAGCAGCTCAAGCGCGGCATGGGCATCATGCAGAAGAACTGGGAAGCCACCGCTGCGCGCGGCGGCATCCCGGCGGATGCGCCTGCCAAGCGCATGGCGCTGATCGACGGCAAGGTCGGGCTCGAGAATGTCAAGGACGCCGACCTCATCATCGAGGCGGTATTCGAGACCATGGCGGTGAAGAAGGACGTGTTCGGCAAGCTCGACGAATATGCCAAGCCCGGCGCGGTGCTTGCCTCCAACACCTCCTATCTCAACATCGACGAGATCGCGAAAGTGACAAAGCGTCCGCAGGACGTGCTTGGCATGCACTTCTTCTCGCCGGCCAACGTGATGAAGCTGTGCGAGATCGTGCGCGCGGAGAAGACCGCGCCGGACGCGTTGGTCACCGCGGTCTCGATCGCGCGCAAGATCGCCAAGGTGCCGGCCGTGGTCGGCGTCTGCGACGGCTTTGTCGGCAACCGCATGCTGGCGCAGCGCGGCAAGCAGGCCGAGAAGCTCCTGTTCGAGGGCGCGCTGCCGCAGCAGGTCGACGCCGTCGTGACCAAGTTCGGCATGCCGATGGGCCCGTTCGCGATGGGCGACCTTGCCGGCCTCGACATCGGCTGGCGCTCGCGGAAGGATCGCGGCATCAAGTCGGAGATTGCGGATGCGCTCTGCGAAGCCGGCCGCTTCGGCCAGAAGACCGGCAAGGGCTACTACAAATATGAAGGCGGCTCGCGTTCGCCGCTGCCGGATCCCGATGTCGAGAAGCTGATCGACGAGACGCTGACGCGGCTCGGGCGCAAGCGCCGCGCCGTCAGCGACGAGGAGATCCTGGAGCGCATGATGTATCCGATGATCAACGAGGGCGCCAAGATCCTCGAAGAAGGCATCGCGGCGCGGCCGTCGGACATCGACGTGGTCTGGCTCTACGGCTATGGCTGGCCGATCTATCGCGGCGGCCCGATGTATTGGGCGGACACGGTGGGCTTGAAGCACATCGCCGATCGCCTCGCCTTCTACGCCAAGGAGACCAACGACCCGTCCCTCGAGCCGGCCCCGCTGCTGAAGCGGTTGGCGGCCGAGGGCAAGGGCTTCGCGTCGCTGGCTGCCGCGTCGAAAGCGGCGTGATGGGACGTGGCCACAACCTCCGTCATTCCGGGGCGATGCGCCAGCATCGAACCCGGAATCTCGAGATTCCGGGTTCGCGCTGTCGCGCGCCCCGGAATGACGGTCGTCCCATTCTGTCGCGCTGAGAGCCTCCATGACCCATCCCGGCGAGCAGTTTTATCCCGACGGCGTGCATTGGGACGATCCGATTGAGCGGGGCACCGTACCCGGCTTGTTGGCGGAGGCCGCCGCGACTTATGGCGCGCGCACGGTGATCGAATTCCGCGATCGCCCGATCACCTATGCCGAGCTGGAAGGGATGGTGGACGTCGCAGCCGGCGCATTCCTGCGCGCAGGTCTCGGCAAGGACACCTCCGTTGCGCTGTTTCTCGGCAATACGCCGGACCATCCGGTCAATTTCTTCGGCGCGCTGAAAGCGGGTGCACGGGTCGCGCATCTGTCGCCGCTCGACGGCGAGATCGCACTGTCGCACAAGCTCAAGGACTCCGGCAGCCGCGTGCTGGTCACCAGCAACCTCGCCGCGCTGTTGCCGACCGCGCTGAAATTCCTGGAGAAGGGCCTGATCGACCGTCTGATCGTCTGCGAGGACGATCATTGGGGCGCCGTCGGCACCAGGCAGGCGCCGCTGCCCGACAATCCCGCCGTCGTCACCTTCAAGACATTCGTCGACGGCGCGACAGCGCCCGCGACCTGGCCGACGCTGTCGCCCCACGACGTGGCGCTGCTGCAATATACCGGCGGCACCACCGGTCTGCCCAAGGGCGCCATGCTCACCCACGGCAATCTCACCTCGGCCGTGTCGATCTACGATGTCTGGGGCCGGCCGGCGCGCGCCAAGCGCGGCGACGTCATCGAGCGCGTGATCTGCGTGCTGCCGCTGTTCCATATCTACGCGCTGACCGTCGTGCTGCTGTCCTCGATCCGGCGCGGCAACCTGATCTCGCTGCACCAGCGCTTCGACGTGGAAGCCGTAATGCGCGACATCGAGGTCAAGCGCGCCACCTATTTCCCCGGCGTGCCCACGATGTGGATCGCGATCGCGGCCCTGCCCGATCTCGATAAGCGCGATTTCTCCTCCCTCTATGTCGCGGGCTCCGGCGGCGCGCCGCTGCCGGTCGAGGTCGCGAAGATCCTGCAGCAACGGGTCGGCATGAAGCTTCGGAGCGGCTGGGGCATGACCGAGACCTGCTCGCCCGGCACCGGCCATTGCGACAACGGTCCGGACAAGCCCGGCTCGATCGGGATGATGCTGCCCGGCATCGAGCTCGACGTGGTCGCGCTCGATGACCCGACGCGAGTGCTGCCGACCGGCGAGGTCGGCGAAATCCGCATCAAGGGACCGAACGTCACCAAGGGTTACTGGAACAAACGCAAGGAGACCGCCGAGTCCTTCGTCGGCGATCGCTTCCTGACTGGCGACATCGGCTACATGGATGCGGACGGCTATTTTTTCCTGGTCGATCGCAAGAAGGACATGATCATCTCCGGCGGCTTCAACGTCTATCCGCAGATGATCGAGCAGGCGATCTACACGCACCCCGGCGTGCACGAGGTGATCGTGATCGGCATTCCCGACGATTACCGCGGCGAGGCGGCCAAGGCCTATATCAAGCTGCGCGAGGGCGCCAAGCCGTTCTCGATCGAGGAGCTGCGCACCTTCCTCACCGGCAAGCTCGGCAAGCATGAACTGCCGGCGGCGGTCGAGTTCGTCGCCGAACTGCCGCGCACGCCGGTCGGGAAACTCTCGCGCCACGAATTGCGCCAGCAGACCAACACCCAACCCACGCAACCAACACAACAACTCGCAACAGGAGGTCGTCCATGACCGATGCCGTCATCGTTTCCACCGCCCGCACGCCAATCGGCAAGGCCTATCGCGGCGCGCTCAATGTCACGGAGGGCGCGACCCTGCTCGGCCACGCGATCGGCGAAGCCGTGAAGCGCGCCAATGTCGACCCCAAGGAGGTCGAGGACGTGGTGATGGGCGCCGCCCTGCAGCAGGGTTCGACCGGCGGCAACATCGCGCGCAAGGCGCTGCTCCGTGCCGGTCTCCCGGTCACGGTGGGCGGCACCACCATCGACCGGCAATGCGCCTCCGGCCTGCAGGCGATCGCGCTCGCGGCGCGCTCGGTGATCTTCGACGGCGTCGAGATCGCGGTCGGCGGCGGCGGCGAGTCGATCTCGCTGGTGCAGAACGACAAGATGAACAGCTTCCACGCCCAGGACCCGGCGCTGCTCGAGATCAAGGGCGACGTCTACATGCCCATGATCGACACGGCCGAAGTGGTCGCCAAGCGCTACAACATCTCGCGCGAGCGGCAGGACGAATATTCGCTGGAGAGCCAGCGCCGCGTCGCTGCCGCCCAGCAGGGCGGCAAGTTCAAGGACGAGCTTGCGCCGATCACCACCAAAATGGCGGTGACCGACAAGGCGACCGGCGCAGTGTCGTTCAAGGAGGTCACGCTGTCGCAGGACGAGGGTCCGCGGCCCGACACCACGGCCGAAGGTCTTGCCGGCCTCAAGCCGGTGCGCGGCGAAGGTTTCTGCATCACCGCCGGCAATGCCAGCCAGCTCTCCGACGGCGCGAGCGCCTCGGTGATCATGAGCGACAAGGAAGCGGCCAAGCGCGGCCTCAAGCCGCTCGGAATCTTCCGCGGCTTCGTCGCCCATGGCTGCGAGCCGGACGAGATGGGCATCGGCCCGGTGTTCGCCGTGCCGCGGCTGCTCAAGCGCCATGGCCTGAAGGTCGACGACATCGGGCTCTGGGAGCTCAACGAGGCCTTCGCGGTGCAGGTGCTCTACTGCCGCGACAAGCTCGGCATCGATCCCGAGAAGATCAACGTCAACGGCGGCGCCATCGCGGTCGGCCATCCCTACGGCATGTCGGGTGCGCGGCTGACGGGCCACGCGCTGATCGAGGGCCGCCGCCGCAAGGCGAAGTATGCGGTCGTCACCATGTGCGTCGGCGGCGGCATGGGCGCCGCCGGCCTGTTCGAGGTGCTGCAGTGAACCATTCCGTCATTCCGGACAGGCGCAATAGCGCCTGATCCGGAATCCAGAGGTTGTGGCGCGAGATTCCGGGTTCGATGCTTCGCATCGCCCCGGAATGACGAGCCAGAATACACCCGCTCAACAAGGAGCATCCGATGGATCTCGCTTTCACCAAAGAGGAACAAGCGTTCCGCGAGGAAGTTCGGCAGTTCTTCCGCGACAATGTTCCGCCGGAGACCCGGCGCAAGCTGGTCGAGGGCCGGCATTTGTCCAAGGACGAGATGGTCACCTGGTGGCGCATCCTCAACAAGAAGGGCTGGGGCGTCACGCACTGGCCGAAGGAATATGGCGGCACGGGCTGGAGCTCGGTGCAGCATTATATCTTCAACGAGGAGCTGCAGAGCTATCCGGCGCCGCAGCCGCTCGCCTTTGGCGTCAGCATGGTCGGCCCCGTCATCTACACTTTCGGCAATGAGGAGCAGAAGAAGAAATACCTGCCCCGCATTGCCAATGTCGACGACTGGTGGTGCCAGGGCTTCTCCGAGCCCGGCTCCGGCTCGGACCTCGCTTCGCTCAAGACCAAGGCCGAGCGCCGCGGCGACAAGTGGATCATCAACGGCCAGAAGACCTGGACCACGCTGGCGCAATATGCCGACATGATCTTCTGCCTCTGCCGGACCGACCCCTCGGCGAAGAAACAGACCGGCATCTCCTTCATCGTCTTCAGCATGAAGTCGAAGGGCGTCACGGTGCGCCCGATCCAGACCATCGACGGCGGCCATGAGGTCAACGAGGTGTTCTTCGACGACGTCGAGGTGCCCTACGAGAACCTGATCGGCGAGGAGAACAAGGGCTGGGACTACGCCAAATTCCTGCTCGGCAACGAGCGCACCGGCATCGCCCGGGTCGGCGTCTCCAAGGAGCGGCTGCGCCGCATCCGCGAGCTCGCCTCCAAGGTGGAATCCGGCGGGCGGCCGATCCTGGAAGACTCCGCGTTCCGCGAAAAGCTTGCGGCCTGCGAGATCGAGCTCAAGGCGCTCGAGCTGACGCAGCTCCGCGTCGTCGCCGACGAGGGCAAGCACGGCAAGGGCAAGCCCAATCCGGCGTCGTCGGTGCTGAAGATCAAGGGCTCGGAGATCCAGCAGACCACCACCGAGTTGCTGATGGAAGTAATCGGGCCGTTTGCCGCGCCCTACGACGAGCATCCCGACAATTCCAACGAGGCGATGGACTGGACCGCGCAGATCGCGCCGACCTATTTCAACAACCGCAAGGTCTCGATCTACGGCGGCTCCAACGAGATCCAGCGCAACATCATCTGCAAGGCGGTGCTGGGACTCTGACGTCATAACAGGTGTCGTCCTCCGCGAAAGCGGGGGACCCAGTACGCCGCGGCGGTCGTGGTTACTGGATCCCCCGCTTTCGCGGGGGATGACAGCGGAGGAACGGGCAACGCGGTGGCGATACGCCCGTCGTGTTTTGGAGAGGCAGGAAAATGGATTTCGATTTGTCCGAGGAGCAGCGGCTGCTCAAGGAAAGCGTCGACGGGCTTCTGACCGACGCCTACGATTTCGACAAGCGCAAGACGTACATGAAGGAGAAGGGCGGCTGGAGCAAAGCCATCTGGTCCAAGCTCGCCGAGCAGGGCCTGCTCGGTCTGCCGTTCGCGGAAGCCGACGGCGGCTTCGGCGCGGGCGCGGTCGAGACCATGATCGTGATGGAGGCGCTTGGCAAGGCGCTGGTGCTGGAGCCGTATCTTGCGACCGTGGTGATCGGCGGCGGTTTCCTGCGCCATGGCGGCTCGGCGGCGCAGAAGGCGGCCTACATCCCCGCCATCATCGACGGCAGCAAGACGCTTGCTTTCGCTCAGCTCGAGAAGAGCTCGCGCTACGATCTCTCCGACGTCACCACGTCGGCGAAGAAGAAGGGCGAGGGCTGGGTCATCGACGGCGAGAAGTTCGTCGTGCTCAACGGCGAGAATGCGGACACGCTGATCGTCACGGCCCGCAGCAAGGGCGGCCAGCGCGACAGAAGCGGCGTCGGCGTGTTCCTGGTTCCCGCCAGTGCAAAAGGCGTCACCAAAAAGGGCTACCCGACCCAGGACGGGCTGCATGCCGCCGACATCACCTTCACCGGTGTCGAGGTCGGCGCGGATGCCGTGATCGGTGATCCCGAAAACGGCCTGCCGCTGATCGAGCGCGTGGTCGACGAGGCCCGCACCGCGCTCTGCGCCGAAGCGGTCGGCCTGATGGATGAATCGCTGAAGACCACCGTCGAATATCTGAAAACCCGCAAGCAGTTCGGCGTCGCCATCGGCTCCTTCCAGAGCCTGCAGCACCGCGCCGCCGACATGTTCGTGGCGCTGGAGCAGGCGCGCTCGATGTCGATGTTTGCGACCATGGCCGCCGATTTCGACGATGCCAAGGAGCGCTCCACCGCAATCGCCGCGGCCAAGGTGCAGATCGGCAAGTCCGGCAAATACATCGGCCAGCAGTCGATCCAGCTGCATGGCGGCATCGGCATGACCATGGAGGCCAGGATCGGCCATTATTTCAAGCGGCTCTCCATGATCGAGAACACGTTCGGCGACACGGAGTATCACCTGCGCCGCGTCAGCGAGAGCGGCGGGCTGGTGTAGCTGGTCATTTTCTCCGTCATTCCGGGGCTCGCGAAGCGAGAACCCGGAATCTCGCGCCACAACCTCTGGATTCCGGGCTCACGCGCTCACGCGCGTGCCCCGGAATGACGAGCAAGTATGATGATCGTCGTTGCGAGGAGCCAAGCGACGAAGCAATCCAGGGCCGCACGACAAGTCTGGATTGCCGCGTCGCTTCGCTCCTCGCAATGACAGGAGGAGCCATCATGAAAAACACCCCGTTCGATCTCACCGGCCAGGTCGCCGTCATCACCGGCTCGAGCCGCGGCATCGGCCGTTCGTCGGCGGAGCTGCTGGCGCAGCTCGGCGCCAAGGTCGTGATCTCCAGCCGCAAGGCCGACGCCTGCGAGGCCGTCGCCGACGGCATCCGGAAAGCGGGCGGCGACGCGCATGTCATCGCCTGCAACATCTCCCGCCGCAATGAGGTCGAGGCGCTGATCGCGGGCGCGACCAGTCATTACGGTAAGGTCGACATCCTCGTCTGCAACGCCGCAGTGAATCCCTATTACGGCCCGCTGCTCGACATCACCGACGAAGCCTTCGACAAGATCATGGGCTCCAACGTCAAGAGCAATGTCTGGCTCTGCGCGCAGGCCATTCCGCAGATGGCGGCGCGCGGCAAGGGCTCGGTCGTCATCATCTCCTCCATCGGCGGCATGCGCGGCTCGACCGTGATCGGCGCCTACGGCATCTCCAAGGCTGCCGATTTCGCGCTGTGCCGCAGCCTCGCCGGCGAATGGGGCCCGAAGGGCGTCCGCGTCAACTGCGTCGCGCCGGGCCTGGTCAAGACCGATTTCGCCCGCGCGCTGTGGGAGGACGAGGAGCGCCTGAAACACCGCTGCGCCACCACGCCGCTGCGGCGGATCGGCGAGCCCGACGAGATCGCGGGCGCGGTGGCTTATCTCGCCTCGGATGCCTCGACCTTCATGACCGGGCAGACCATCGTGGTCGACGGCGGCGTGACCACCGCAGCGGTGTAGCGCTTTGCCGTAGACCATCCACGCTGTCGTCCCGGCGAAGGCCGGGACCCATACCGCGTTGTCTTCTCCGTGACTTGCGGTGCCAGTTACGCTGTACTTCACCATAACTTCTCCCTGGGGTTTTGGGTCCCGGCCTGCGCCGGGACGACGGCGGAGCTTGCGGGACCATATTGACCTTCCCCTTCCAATCCCCTTTGCTTGCGCCCGACACAACAAGCCTCCCGGAACGGGACGAACGCCAAGGTAAACGCTCATGTCCTTTGTGCTGGCCATCGATCAGGGCACCACATCCTCGCGCGCCATCGTGTTTCGCTCGGACATCTCCATTGCGGCGGTGGCGCAGCAGGAGTTTCCGCAGCATTTCCCGGCTTCGGGCTGGGTCGAGCACGAGCCCGAGGACATCTGGACCTCGACCGTCATCACCTGCCGCGACGCGCTGGAGAAGGCGGGGCTGAAGGCGCGCGACATCGCCGCAATCGGCATCACCAACCAGCGCGAGACCACCGTGGTGTGGGACCGTGCCACGGGGCAGGCCGTGCACCGCGCCATCGTCTGGCAGGACCGCCGCACAGCCGACATCTGCGCCCAGCTCAAAGCCGAAGGCTGCGAGCCGCTGGTGTCGCAGAAGACCGGCCTCATCATCGATCCCTATTTCTCGGGAACCAAGGTCGCCTGGATCCTCGACCATGTCCCGGGCCTGCGCCAGCGCGCCGAGCGCGGCGAGCTGTTGTTCGGCACGGTGGACTGTTATCTCCTGTGGCGGCTCACCGGCGGCAAGGTGCATGCGACCGACGCCACCAATGCCTCGCGGACGCTGCTGTTCAACATCCACACCGGCCAGTGGGACGACGAGCTGTTGAATATCCTGCGCGTGCCGCGCTCGATGCTGCCCGAGGTGAAGGATTCCTCGGCTCGCTTCGGCGAATGCGTGCCGGACCTGTTCGGCGGCGCGATCGCGATCTCGGGCATCGCCGGCGACCAGCAGGCCGCGACCATCGGCCAGGCCTGTTTCACGCCGGGCATGATGAAATCGACCTACGGCACCGGCTGCTTTGCGCTGCTCAACACCGGCGCGACGCCGGTGGCCTCGAAGAACAAGCTGCTCACCACCATCGCCTATCAGCTCGGGGGCAAACGCACCTATGCGCTGGAAGGCTCGATCTTCGTCGCAGGATCCGCGGTGCAATGGCTGCGCGACGGCGTCGGCATCATCAAGCAGGCCGCCGAGACCGGCCCGCTCGCCGACAAATCCGATTCCACCCAGAGCGTCTATCTGGTGCCGGCCTTTGTCGGCATGGGCGCGCCCTATTGGCGGCCGAACGCGCGCGGCGCGCTGTTCGGCCTCACGCGCAACACCGGCCCCGCCGAGCTTGCGCATGCGACGCTGGAGAGCGTCTGCTACCAGACCTTCGATCTCTGGGAGGCGATGCGCGCCGACTGGCCCGAGGCAAAAGCCGAGAACATCGTGCTGCGTGTCGACGGCGGCATGACGGCCTCGGACTGGACCATGCAGCGCCTTGCGGACTTGTTGAACGCGCCGGTCGACCGCCCGATGATCCAGGAGACCACCGCGTTAGGCGCCGCCTATCTCGCAGGCCTCTGCGCCGGCGTCTATCCCGAGCCCGCCAAATTCGCCGACAACTGGCGCCTCGAGCACCGCTTCAAGCCCAACATGAGCGCCGCCACCAGGGAGCGGAAGCTGAAGGGCTGGGCGAGGGCGGTGAAGGGCGTGCTGGCGAGCGACGAGGGGGAGGGGTAGCAGGAGTGCTGTCGCGGCGCTCATCACGAGGCAGGCGAGCCAGTATTCCTGATCCCGACCCACACTCCGCCGTCATGCCCGGGCTTGTCTCGCCTGCGCGGCCGTAGCCGCTTCGGCGAGGCGAAGGCCCGGGCATCCACGTCGTTCCGCGTGGCCAAGACGTGGATGGCCGGGTCAAGCCCATGACGAGTGGGCAGAGCCGGCGCATAATTCAGCCGGCGTCTTGCCCGTCGTGCTCCTGCGCCGCGAGCAGCGTCTGCAGCGTGCTATCGCTCAGCTTGCCGGTCGTCGAAGCATTCCGCCGTTCGACGGCTTCGACCGGCCGGGAATGCTGCGGCTGGGCGGCGGTGTAGACCGGCGCGGCAACTCCAGTCTCGTCTGTTTCCTCCGCCGCGTCCGCAGCGCCGCCGCCTTCAGTGCCGACGCGGCGACGGCGTTTGGTTGCCGTCGGCTTTGGCGGCTCGGGCGCATAGATGATCGGCGGCAGGGTGACGTGATGGTGCGACATGGATTCGCTTCCCAGAGGGCCGGCCGCGCCATCCAGCGGCTGATTCGCGCAAGGCTGCCAGTTACAAATCCGTCATCGGCGCGAGTCCGCGCCGTGGCTCCGGGCCGTCGGAATGCCGGTCGTCGTCACCCGCGCAAGCGGGTGATCCAGTATTCCAGAGGCCGGAGTGATATGCGCGGATTGTCCACGGCTGCCGGATACCCCGCCTGCGCGGGATATGACAGACTGGGGCCGGGCAACAGAAAGCGTGAATCAGCATGTTCCTGATCGGCCAATACGACTCCCCCTTCGTCCGCCGGGTCGCGATCGCGATGCGGCTCTATGGGCTCCAGTTCGACCACAAGCCGTGGTCGACCTTCGGCGATGCCGAGAAGATCGCGCCCTATAATCCGCTGCGGCGCGTGCCGACGCTCGTGCTCGACGACGGCGAGGCGCTGATCGATTCCACCGCCATCATCGATTATCTCGACGAGCTGGTCGGGCCGGACAAAGCGATGATCGCGGCCAAAGGCATCGAGCGGCGGCGGCATTTGCGCTTCATTGCGCTGGCGACCGGGCTTGGCGACAAGTCGGTGAGCCTCGTCTACGAAAGCGCGCTGCGCAAGGAGAAGCTGGCGCTGTGGGTCGATCGCTGCGAGGCGCAGATCAAGGGCGCGCTCGATGCGCTGGAGCAGGCGCGCCTCGCGGCAAGGAGCGCGTATCTGTTCGGCGAGCGCATCGGCCATTCCGACATCGCGGTTGCCTGCGTGCTGCGCTTCACCAACGAGGCACATTCGCATCTGTTCAGTGGGCAGGCCTATCCGGCGCTGGCGGCGCATTCCGCAATGTGCGAGGCCCTGCCGGCGTTCAGGGAGATCGTGCAGCCGCTGTCGCCGCCGAAGCGGTGACAGCGGGGCGAAGGCAATCGCTACAGCGCGCCCGGGAAGGCGCCGCCGTCGAGCAGGATGTTCTGGCCGGTGATGAAGCCCGCCTTGGCGCCGCACAGGAACGCGCAGAACAGGCCGAATTCTTCCGGATCGCCGAAACGCCCCGCGGGGTTGAGCTTGGCGCGCTCGGCCAGGATCTGGTCCGGCGTCGAGCCCCGCTTGTCGGCCTCCGCCTTTGCCGTGCCGCGCAAGCGGTCGGTTTCGAACGGGCCCGGCAGCAGGCCGTTGATGGTGACGTTGTTGATCACGGTCTTGCGCGAGAGGCCGGCGATGAAGCCGGTGAGGCCGGCGCGGGCGCCGTTGGAGAGGCCGAGAATGTCGATCGGCGCCTTCACCGCGGCGGAGGTGATGTTGACGATGCGGCCGAATTTGCGCGCCATCATGCCGTCGACCGTCGCCTTGATCAGCTCGATCGGGGTGAGCATGTTGGCATCGATCGCCTTGATCCAGTCGTCGCGGGTCCAGTTGCGGAAATCGCCGGGCGGCGGGCCGCCGGCATTGTTGACGAGGATGTCGGGCTCGGGACAGGCCTTCAGCACGGCCTCGCGCCCCGCAGGAGTGGTGATGTCGCCGACGATCTCGGTGACGGTGACGCCGGGGTTGGCCTTGCGGATGTCGGCCGCGGTCTTTGCCAGCGCTTCCGCGCCGCGGGCGGTCAGGGTGACGTGCACACCTTCATTGGCCAGCGCGATCGCGCAGGCACGTCCAAGTCCCTTCGAGGATGCGCAGACGATGGCGCGACGGCCCTTGATACCGAGATCCACTGATAACTCCCGTCAGATGGTTTTGATAGGCAGATGGCGCGACTTTAGCCAACCTTGCCGTCCGTGATAAGGGAGCAAATTGCATATCAGGCTGCGGCCGGGCAGCCCGAACGGCCTAGATGCGGCGCCCGAGACGATCGATGGCCGAGGCTGCCTCGGGCGGCAGCGATCGGAAGCCCCTCTGGCCGGCGGCCGAGAGCAGGGGCCGCAGTCGCGAGCCGCTGAGGAACGACGGCTCGCTGCCGGCCGGGATGAGGCGGTCGAACACCGTGACCACTGAGATCGCGACGAGGCCGACGCGAAGTGCGCCGAGCGCCGCACCGCTGAGCCGGTCGGTAACGCCGAGTTCCGATCCGATGGCGTCGTCGACCATCATCCGCGCCAGCTTTCCAAGCGCCATCCCGATGACAAGAAACGCGCCGAGGAAGAAGCCCGCATTGTGGCCGAGGGGCGAAGCGTACTGGTCGTCCAGCGGGGGAACATATGACATCACCCAGACGGCAATGGGCATTGCAACCAGATACGCCAGGATGGTGGCCGCGCTGCGCACCAGCCCGGTGCTGAAGCCGGTGACGATTGCGACGGCGAGGCCGAGAAGCACGGCAGCATCGAACGTGTTCATGGCTCAAGCCTCCGCATCGATGCGCCTGAAGGTGAACAAATCTGATTTGCGATCGCTCAAACTGTCTGTATCAATGGCCCGTGCTGCTCGCGGGACTCTTTTCCATGTCAGACCTATTCGATCTCCGTAAAGAAACCATTTTGATCACCGGCGCCTCCCAGGGCCTGGGCCGGCAATTCGCGCGCGTGCTGTCCGCGCACGGTGCCGCGGTTGCGCTTGCTGCGCGGCAGGTCGCCAAACTGAAAAGCCTCGAGGAGGAGATCAGGGCCAGGGGCGGTCGCGCCGCGGCGGTCGCCATGGATGTCACCAACACCGCCTCTATCGCCAAGGCGATCGATGCCGCGGAGGCCGCGCTCGGGCCGGTCACGGTGCTGGTCAACAATGCCGGCATCGCCGTCGAGAAGCTCGCGGTCGAGCAGACCGAGGCCGATTGGGATGCGGTGATCGGCGCCAATCTCAAGGGCGCCTATTTTGCCGCAACCGAGGTCGCGCGCCGCATGATCGCGCGCAAGCAGGGTGGCAACATCGTCAACATCGCCTCGGTGCTCGGCTTCGGCGTGTTGAAGGCGGTGTCGCCCTACGCGATTTCGAAGGCCGGCCTGGTGCAGGCGACCAAGGCGATGGCGCTGGAGCTTGCCGGCAACGACATCCGCGTCAACGCGCTCGCGCCCGGTTATATCGACACCGAGATGAACCACGCGTTCTGGGAGACGTCGGGCGGCGAGCGCCTGATCAAGCGCATCCCGCAACGCAGGGTCGGCGCCGAGTCCGATCTCGACGGCGCGATCCTGCTGCTGGTCTCGCAGGCCTCGCGCTACATGACGGGCAGCGTGATCACGGTGGATGGCGGGTTCCTGCTGACGTAAGTTGTTGGGGATGTCATTCCGGGGCGGTCCGCAGGACCGAACCCGGAATCTCGAGCTTCCGGGTTCGCGCTTATGCGCGCCCCGGAATGATCGGAAGAGAGAGACTCGCCTGCCCCCACATCGTCATGGCCGGGCTTGTCCCGGCCATCCACGTCGCGCCGCATGCGAGATCGTTAAGGCGTGGATGCCCGGGTCAAGCCCGGGCATGACGGCTGTGTATGTGGCGGCACGGTGCCTCCTTCATCAAGCCCTTATCTCCGCCTTGATCATGTCCGCAGCCTTCTCCCCGATCATGATGGTCGGCGCGTTGGTGTTGCCGCCGATCAGCGTCGGCATGATCGAGGCATCGACCACGCGCAAGGCCTCGAGGCCGTGGATCTTCAGCTTCGGATCGACCACGGCCATCGCATCATTCACGCCCATCTTGCAGGTGCCGACCGGGTGATACACGGTATCGACCCTGGCGCGCAGGATGTTGCGGATGTCGTCGTCGGTTTTCACCTCCGAGGTCACCATGTCCTTCTTCTGCAAGCTCCGAAGGGCCGGCGTCTCCATCAGCCGCCGCGTGGTCTTGTAGCCTGCGACCATCGCTTCGAGATCGTCGGTCTCGCCGAGGAAATTCGGATCGATCAGCGGCGCGGCAAGCGGGTCGGCATTCTTCAGCGCCACGCTGCCGCGGCTCTTCGGCCGCAGCAGGCACACATGGCAGGAGAAGCCGCGACCCCAGCCGCGCTTGCGGCCGTGATCGTTGACCATCGCCATGCCGAAATGCAGCTGGATGTCGGGCATGTCGAGATCGGGACTGCTTTTCAGGAAGCCGCCGCATTCGGCGAAGTTCGAGGTCATCGGTCCGCGCCGCTCGCGGCGATATTGTCCGATCGCGCGCAGCTGATGCGCGATGCCGGAGAAGGACAGGCCGGTGAAATAGGGCGCATCCGACAGGTAAGTGAAGATGAAATCCGGATGGTCCTGCAAGTTCTGTCCGACGCCGGGCAGATGATGCAGCGCGGCGATGCCGTGCTTGGCGAGTGCCCCGCCGTCGCCGACGCCTGACAGCATCAGGAGTTGCGGCGACTGGAATGCGCCGGCAGCCAGGATCACCTCGCGCCGCGCGCGCAGCTGCTTCGTTGCATCGCCCTGACGATATTCGACGCCGACCGCGCGCTTGCCCTCGAACAGAATCCGGGTCGCGTGCGCCTGCGTCTCCACCCGCAGATTGGCGCGTTTGCCGATATGGGGATGCACATAGGCGCGCGCGGCGCTCCAGCGCTCGCCATTGTGCTGCGTCACCTGGTAGATGCCGAGCCCTTCCTGCTCCTCGGCATTGAAGTCATCGCGCAGCCGGAATTGCGCCTCCCGCGCGGCGTCGAGGAAAATCTGCTGCACGGGATTGTCGGTGCGCAAGCCGTTGACGCGCAGCGGCCCGCCCTTGCCGTGATATGCGCCGTCGAACTCGGCATTGTCCTCCGCGCGTTTGAAATAGGGCAGCACGTCCGCATACGACCAGCCGGCATTGCCGAGCGCCGCCCACTGGTCGTAATCGGCGCGATGGCCGCGGATATAGACCATGGCGTTGATGGCGGACGAGCCGCCGAGCCCCTTGCCGCGCGGCTGGTAGCCGATGCGGCCGTTCAGCCCCTTCTGCGGCACGGTCTCGAACGCCCAGTTGTTGACCTTGCCGGCGACCATCAGCACCAGCGCGCCTGGCGTGGTGACTACCCAATTGTCGCAAGTCCCGCCCGCATCGAGCAGCGCCACCGACGTGGCCGAGTCTTCCGACAGCCGTCCCGCCAGCGCGCAGCCGCCGGAGCCCGCGCCCACTACCACGAAGTCAAATGTATCCGTCACGAATGTTTCCCCCAGAGTGATTGCTTGTTTGCTTTGGGCACGTCATTCCGGGGCGCCTCGAAGAGGCGAACGCGGAATCTCGAGGTTCCGGGTTCGATGCTGGCGCATCGCCCCGGAACGACAGTGCCCTTGGTCTACGACATGAACCGCATCAGCTTCTCCAGCCGCGCGATCTTGGCGCCATAGGGCGGGTAGAGATCGGCGAGCCGGTTCAGCGCCGAGCGGTAGAACACCGGCTTCAGCTTGCTGAACGTGCGAAACCCCCATTCGCCGTGATAGCAGCCCGATCCCGACGGACCGACGCCGCCCATCGGCTGGTTGATTTGCGTGAAATGGAACAGGCAGTCATTGACGGTGACGCCGCCGGAGATGGTGCGCGCCAGCACCTCGTCGCGCGCGGCGCGGTCGCGGCCGAACCAGTAGAGCGCCAGCGGCCGGTCATGGGCGTTGACATAGGCGATGGGCTCGTCGGACCCGCGATAGGGCACCACCGGCAGCAGGGGCCCGAAGATCTCCTCCTGCATGATGGTCATGTCGGGCGTAACCCCGAGCACGACGGTCGGCGGGAATTTGCGCTTGCCCTTCCAACTCGCATCGTCCGCCCTGGCTCCCTGCAGGATGGTCGCGCCCTTGGCCGCGGCGTCGGCCACCAGCGCCTCGAGCCGCGCATAATGACGGTCGGAGATGATGGAGGTGTAGTCCTTGTTGGCGGGCTCGGTGCCGAACATGCGCTGCATGTGGCCGCGCACCTTCTCCGCAAAGGCCTGCAACGATTCCTCCGGCACCAGCGCATAGTCGGGCGCGATGCAGGTCTGTCCGGCATTGAGCAGCTTGCCATAGGCGATGCGCTCGGCGGCCTCGTCGATGTCGGCGGTGCGGTCGACGATCGCCGGCGACTTGCCGCCGAGCTCGAGCGTGACGGGCGTCAGGTTGCGGCCGGCGGCCTCCGCGACCAGCCGGCCGACCCGGGTCGAGCCGGTGAAGACCAGATGATCGAAGGGCAGCTGGGCAAAGCCCTTTGCCACCTCGTCCTCGACCCCGGTGACGACGAGTTCGTCGGCTGCGAATTTGGCGGCGACCAGCTCCTTCAGCAGCGCGGCAAAATGCGGCGTCAGCTCGCTCGGCTTGATCATCACCCGGTTGCCCGCGGCGATGGCGCCGATCGCGGGCGCGAGCGTCAGCTGCAGCGGATAATTCCACGGCGCGATCACCCCGACCACGCCGAGCGGCTGCGGGATCAGGCGATTCTTGGCGGGCAGGAATTGCAGGGCGGTGACGACGCGCTGCGGCGCCATCCATTTCCTCAGATGCTTGCTGGCGTGCCTGATCTCGTTCAGCACGAACAGGATCTCCGCAAACAGGGTCTCGGTCGCCGAGCGGTTGCCGAAATCGGCCGAGATCGCCTGGGTGAGGCGGGCTTCGTTGTCCGAGATCAGGCCGCGCAGCCGCGAAAGCCGGTCGCAGCGCAGCTCCGGCGGGGCGGCCTGCCCGGTGCGCGACGCCTCGAGCATGGCATGGAAGGCGTCGTCCAGGGCGCGGCGCGCTGGGCTGGTCAGGGGCTGATCCACGGCGTTTCCTCCCACCTCCGAAGGGCGTCGGTTCTGGTTGAATCAGACACGAGCCCCGAGATTCTTGCGTTGATGCGTTTTGTCCGGCGGACCGATGTCCAGGCCGCGCGAAAACGCGCCCCGTGGCCGCCAGTTTATTGCCCAAGCCTCGTCTTTTGCGGAACTTCTGGCAAGAGAGGCCATTTTGACCCCGATTCCGGACATTTGGCCTGTCACAAAATCGAAAAAAGACCGGTCAAAACCCTTCCCAAACCAGTTCCTGGTTGATACATACCCCCCGCACCCCAAGGGCACGGCCCGATGGGGACGCCTTCTCAGGAAGCTCATCAGGACCGATCGGCGCGGCTATCGCCTAGCCCGCCCTCGCCCCCGGCTTCCCGATAACAGGCACGCAACGCTTTATCGCGGGGTGGAGCAGCCCGGTAGCTCGTCAGGCTCATAACCTGAAGGTCATAGGTTCAAATCCTATCCCCGCAACCAAGTCACCTCTGATTTCGTGAGGTTTTTAGAGAGCCGCCCTTCGGGGCGGCTCTCTTGTTTCGGCGCCGTGTCGCCACTGTGTCGCCACCGATAACCGACGCATTCAGTGCCTACATCCAGCTTGGTGCGTACGTCGGCTTTGGCTCCTCACGTGCGCGCTGCGCCGGACCGCCATCGAACCCATCATAGAAGCGCTGAAAGCGAAAGGCCATCTCGGCGGCTGATCCGCTGATGAGGTTAAATGTTGAGGGCCCAATCATGGCGGCTGAGAACGCTATCAATCCGCAAGCAGCCGGACCTGAGCAAGTGACCGCAACACATTGCTGGTCCGGGTCCATCGCGAAATTGCAGCAGTTGCACGAGGCTGTCAGCATCGGAGCGGAACAGACATCAACGAAGATTATCAGTCACCATCAAGTAAATACGCCCGATCATTGCATGCTACGAGTTCGCGTATTGATCAACGTGTTCACTGGTGAGCCTTCAGGGACCCGTCTTAAGCTCACGGTCCTTTTTGGCCTGCTGATCACCGCCAATGTGGCCTCATGGATTTGGGCATTGATCGCGTTCCGTTGCAATCGGTGCTGCTCGGAACAGCACTGATCGCCCCGCCTTCGTCACGCGGTGAACGCCGATAACATTGTGGACATAGACAATGTAACCCGGAAGATAATTCAGACCGGAAAACGGCCAATCTCGGCGGGCATTTTCTTATCGCGCGGGCATTCGACCGTCGTGTTCGTTGCCCCGTCGCGTTGGCACTGGCGGTGCCTTCGCTGCAAGCGAGGTCGGGCAATTACAAGAGATCGGAGTAGTGATCGGCACCAGCGTCGCCGCGCTGTTTCTAATCACCATTGCGTCGGGTAATTTCGCAAAAGAGCAGCAATAAGCTTCGGACTGCACAAGAGCGCATTCTGATCGGACTGACGCGATACGCCCGAGAGAAATGGGCGCTGACGAGCACTCCGCCCGATCTTTCTCTCAGCCATAGATATAGACTGGAGGTCTCTTGCTTCAAGACCGGGCAGGCGGGTTAAGAGCGCGCCAATCTCCAAACGAGAGGTGGCCCATGACGACAATGGACTATGATGTTATTATCATCGGGGGTGGTCCAACTGGATTGATGCTGGCGGGGGAACTAGCCCTAGGCGGCGTGGACGTCGCAATCGTTGAACGGCGTCCAAATCAGGAGGTTAAAGGATCGCGCGCTGGTGGTCTGCATTCGCGGGCGCTTGAACTTCTCGATCAGCGCGGCATCGTGGACAGGTTCGTCGCGCAAGGGACCAGGCACCATTCGGTTGCGATGGCGGGCCTCATCCTCGACGCAAGTGATCGACCGAGCCGCTTCAACTACACGCTCGGGCTCTGGCAGGAGAAGATTGAGCGCGGCCTTGCCGCCTGGGTCGCGGAACTCAATGTGGCGTTCCATCGCCAACGCGAGATGGCAAACTTCGACGTCGCGGACGAGCATGTGGATATTGGGCTCACGAACGGTTCCAGGCTTCGTTGCAGGTATCTCGTTGGCTGCGACGGCGGTCGTAGCCTGGTTCGCAGGATAGCAGGAATCGGATTTTTGGGATCGGAGCCACAAGCGAGCTATCTGATTTTCGAGAGCAGCATGCCGGGTGAGCCACCGATTGGTATCCGCTATGGGATCCGGGGGCTCTACGCGCTCGGGCGGCTCGAGGATGGTCGCGTGCGCGGCATCGTGACTGAGGAGCGGATCGAACAGGGGGACAGTCCAGATGAAGGGGATATCAAGGCGGCTCTCACGGTCGGTTATGGTTCGGATCTTGGTGTTCATGACGTAACTTGGATGTCGCGGTTTACGGACGCAGCACGGCTGGCGGATGCCTATCGAAAAGGCCGCATCCTACTCGCTGGTGACGCTGCGCACGTGCACTCCCCTGTGGGTGGTCAGGGTTTGAACGTTGGCTTGCAGGATGCCGTGAACCTTGGATGGAAGCTGGCACAGGTCGTGAAAGGGATATCCTCAGATGCTCTGCTGGATACCTACCACACGGAGCGGCATCCGGTTGGAGCAGCGCTGCTCGATCTGACGCGTGCTTTGACTGCCTTGAACCGCGGCGACGACCACACGACGGCACTGCGCAGCTTGGTTACCCATACCATGACAATGGGCGAGCCCAGAAAATGGTACTCCGCCAAAGTGTCGGGTCTCGACATCCGCTACGGTCCGGAAGGGTCCCACCCGCTGCTTGGAAGGCGCATGCCCGACCTCGACGTCGAGACCGAAGATGGTCCTACGCGGATATTCGAACTTCTCCGCGACGCGCGGCCGCTCCTCCTCAGCTTCGGCGCGCGGAAGTGCGTCGCGCCAGAGCAATGGAGCGACCACATTAAAACGCTTGAAGTGAGGAGCGAAAGTGTTTGCGAACTCGCTGGCGTTGGGATCGTTAAGCTTCCGTCCGCGGTGCTCGTCAGGCCCGATGGGCATGTCGCGTGGGTCGGCAACGGACGGTCAGACAACCCCGCCGAGGCCCTTGCGATATGGTTTGGTTAAACCTCCGAGACGCCTGAAGAGGAGGCTGCTCAAACCGCCGGTGGGTGATCTCGAACCCACCACGCCGGTACGCCTTAAACAGGCCGCCGATCTCGGTTCCGCGCGCTTACGCGAGCAGCGATGATCAAGCAGAAAGATAGCTACATGACAGAGCAGTTGTCAGCCTCCGAGGCATACGACCTTTGGGCGGCTACTTACGATATGGTCCCGAACAAGACGCGCGACGCCGCGATGGCCATGGTGCGCGCGTGGACCCCGCACATAGCTGGCCGGACCGTGCTGGAAATCGGCTGCGGGACAGGTCTCAACACGGAGCACCTTGCGCAATTTGCAAGCCACGTAGTCGGCCTCGACTTCTCCCAAGGAATGTTAGCCGTTGCTCGACAACGACTCCAAGGGATCCCGGTCGATTTGCGGCGACACGATTTGAGCATCCCGCTTCCGCTCGCTGACGCCAGCCTCGACCTAGTCCTCGAGTCATTAGTCCTAGAACACATCGAAAATCTTGCATCGCTCTTCCGCGAGGTCGCACGGGTTTTGAAACCCGGCGGCCTCCTCCTAGCGAGTGAGTTACACCCCTACCGGCAACTGCTCGGACGTCAGGCGCGCTTCGTAACGGGCTGCGAGGGAAAGGACGAGGTCCGGATCGAGGCATTTGGACACACCATCTCCGAGTTGGTTAACTTGGCCGTCTCGGCAAGTCTAAGAATCGTTGAGCTGCAAGAAACCTACGATCCCTCGGGTGAACCGCGCCTATTCAGCTTTGTCGCGACCAAGGCTTGACGCTGGCCAACGCGAACCGCGGTTGGGCGATAAATGCACAGTATTGATTACTGGGTGCATGTGGTTGTCATGATCGTGATGGGGCTGTCATGGTCGTGGCAGTTCCTACACTCAAGCCAACACGTATGCTTAGGGGCAATCGCGGTTCCGGAAAATTGGTCAGGACCTTGTCAACCACGCCAAAATGCCTCGGAATGGACCAATCAAGGCTTCCTGTCTCGCAGCTTCCTGATCGGCGCATGCTGGCCGCTGGCGCGTCCAACGGGGGTAAATGACCCGTCGGGTCCTCGACGACATTAGTCCACGTCGCCGAGCATCGTTGAGCCGCGCGGCGCGTTGCAGTCGGGCACCCGGTACCCGGCGCTGCAAGTAGCCTTGCAAAGCCTGCAGGGCGTCATCACCCAGGTGGGTGAGGCGCGCGACCTCAAGTTGCCCTAACCTGTCGCCGCGTCGTCACGACGGGGCCGTAGCTTGCCGTGGGTGCGACCTCCGCATGCAGGGAATGCCTCGGTGATGCCTTCAGGCGAGCGAATCGAGAAGGTTCTCGACCTCATCTATGACGCGGCGGCCGAAAACGAACTTTGGCGCGACGTGCTCACGGCGATTGCGGACCTGACCAACAGCCAGGGCGGCATCCTGTTCGGCTTTTCATTCCTCAGGCAGGCGATCTATTTCGATTACAACGGCCGCCTCAACGAAGAGTGCAATCAAGCCTTTCAGGAACGGCACCTAACGAACCCCTGGGCCATCCACATGGAAAAGCAGCCGGTCCGGCGGCTGGTCATGTCGGACGAGATCATGGAACTCGACAAGCTGCGGCGAACCCCGTTTTATGACGAGGTGCTGCGGCCACAGGAGGTCGGCCATAATGCAATGATCGCGCTCGCCAGAAAAAAAGATTTTGCGGCGGCGTTCAATTTGTGTCGGACCGTACGACAGGGACCGTTAAAAGCCGAGGAACAGCGTCTGGTCGAGTGGTTGATCCCTCACATGGGCCGTTCCGCTGCCCTGGGCTTTCGCATCGATGGATACCGCAGCATCCGGGATGCCGCTTTCAATGTTCTCGATCGCCTTTCGGATGGCGTTGCCATTCTCGATCGAAACGCGCGCCTCCTCTTCGCCAACGCGTCCGCGCGAGGACTTGAGGCGGAAGGCTTGCTCCGGCTGAGACCGTCGATTGCTTTGGCTTCGTCGACCCATTCATTCCGCCTGGGCGCGATGATCAAATCTGCGATGAGCGGAGCGCCGGGCGGCATCATGAGCTTTCCGCGGAATTTCGACGGACAGCTCCTCACTGTTACGGTGTGCTCGATCCGCAGCAAGGACTTCGGACGATTGTCCGACGCCGGCTTCAAGGATGCCGCCGTGCTGCTCTTCATCGTCGATCCCGCCAACCGGCGTTCGATCCCGCTGGAGCAGATCGTCGATGCCTTCAGGCTTACCCAAGCCGAGGCGCGGGTAGCGCTGGCCGTCTCGTCCGGCAACACGGTCAGCGAGACCGCGCAACTCCTGAATCTCTCGCCGAACACGGTCAAGACTCACCTGCGCCGCGTGTACGCAAAGACCTCGACCGATGGTCAGGTCGAGTTGGCGGGATTGATCGCGGCGCTCGGAACGCTGCGTCCACCGACGGACCGCGAATAGTTCTGTTCGTCACCCACTGGGGTGATGACGGAGCGCGCGTTCGGATACATCTGGAGCCATTGCGAGCCGCGTTCTTCGGAGATCGGCCGTGCGGTGGGTAGATTGGGCTGGCTATTCTGCTTCGGCACTTGTGTTCATGACCTTCTATATGGAGGACATGATTGCGCTTCGCGTAGTTGCGCTGTGCAGCAATGTCGCATTTCTGATCTATGCCGGGTCGCTCGATCTGGCGCCGATCTTCATCCTTCATACCGCTCTGATTCCGATCAACTCAAGAAGGCTGCTCTGCGCGTGGCGCAGCAGAAAACCTTAACCTCTTAAAATTGAAATCGCACGACGAGCAGAGCACCCGATAGGAACAAAATGCTCAGGATAACCCGCCTGAACGTGGCCTCATTTACGTTTCGAAAAGCGAAGATGCCAATCGCCGAGCCTGCCACGAGTGCCGGTGTGCTCAGACCAAGCTCGAATAGAATCTTGGATGATAGATCATGTCGCACCACCATCATTGCGAGAGCGAAGATCTGCATCGCGGCGATGAACGGCTGCACGAGGCCTCGCTGCTGATTCTTGGGCAGGCCATGCATGTCACACCAGATGGTGGGCAATGCGCCCGGCATCGCGGTGAGACCACCGATCAGGCCGCCGCCAAATCCAATCAGGGCTGTGCGGCTTTGGCTCATTTTTTGAAGACAGCCCAGGCTCGGCTTGAAGAGCATGTAGCCGGAATAGATCGCGACAGTCAGCCCGAACAGCTGCTGGAAAGTCCTGGCATCCGTGTTGTGTAGCAGCCAAAGCGCCATGGGGACACCAAGTAATCCGCCGAAGATAAGGATAAGGCTTGCCTTCCACTGAATGCTTCTACGCAGCGCCCACAGGTTTGCCAGCTGTACGCCGACGCTGCAGGCCATCATCAACGGCACCGCTTCCAATGGCTGAAACATGTGCAGCAAGATCGCGCCGGCCACGGCCGAGAAGGCGAATCCTGAGAAACCGGAGACGAACGCGCCAAAGAAGACGGCAACGCTGAGCAGTACAAAAGATCCAGGCTCGACCATGAGCTCTCTCTTTTTGATCGATCGAAGGGGAGTCTTTCAGTCGTAGAGTTTGGAGCTCAAGTCCTGCTCCAAAGCGCCATCTCCTGCGTGAGCGCGCTGCAAGACTGCGACTGCGAAGATGTGTAGAAGCAAGAACGCGATCAGCAAGGTCGTGACCAGCGCTTTTTCGGTTAGCGCTGGCAGCTGCATTGACAATCTGCGTTGCGACGGAGCCTCATTTGCCGACATGGCCTAGCTCTGTCGAGGTGGAGTTAAGCTCGCAACCAACGCCTTGCTGGCCTTGATCTAGAAGATCGCGGTGCTGGAAGAGAATGCGTTGCGCCTGCAATCGACGAGAGCGATGCAAAGCGTCGAGGACCGCCGCGAAAAGGTTCCGCCTGGTGCGTCGCGCGCTTCGTAGATATTCGCCAGCAAAGGGTTTTGTTGCAATCAAAGGCGCGTGTCTCATCGTGGAAACTCCGCAAAGACATTATGTCTGATGACGCGACTCGCAGCTGCTTCTGATCAGAGGCACGTTTGAAGAGGGTTTAACTCGGACTCGGTCATCCAGCCCCTCGTGGCGTTTATCGGATCCAGATGCGCCTCGTCATCACCCAGGCGGGTGACGTTCGGCAAAAGCCAAAGCGCAGCCTGGGGAAGCAAACACTTTGTGCCGCGCGACCTTTCCACGGATCCGGTCGCGACAGCGTAGAGATATTTGCGGTCGACGATCGTCTATCGTTTTGAACGTCTGGCGGCTGGGCAGGGCAGATGGACGAAATTTTGCCGCTCACGCATGCCACTGAGCGTCATGCAGGCGGAAAATCGATCGACGCAGCCGCTTTCAGACGTTTCGAAACCTCCCTTCAGTGCGGCGCGGCGGGAGGTCTGGCTGGCGCGGCAGCGACGGGGGCTGCAACCCGGAAGCAACTGATCGACCCGATGACGTTGGCTCCATATTGCACGAAGCCGCCCTGCACCGGCGGCGAATGGGCGGCCGTGATCGGCAGATAGATGTAGCAGGCAGTGCCGTCGGCGGGATCGCGCCAGCGCTGGATCAGCGTGTCCTGCAAGGGCCCTGCGAACTGCCGCTCGAGCTGCATGCGCGGCAGCCTTGCCCACTCGCCCGAGGGCTGCGGGGCTGCCGCCTGGGTCGGTTGCGCGGGGGCCTGTTGCGCCTGCTGGGCAGCGGCAGGAGCGCAGGTCAACGCCGCGGCGATGATCACAGGTTTCGCCGACCGGGCGAAGCAGAACCGCATCGTCAGTTCAAGGTCCAGGAGCTGCCGATCGAGGCACCGTACTGATTGACCTGCGGCGTGGCGGTGAACGACGCATTCACGCGCCACTGGCTGTTGATGGCGTAGCCGAGACCGGATGCGATCGCGCTCTGGCCGCGGAAATTGCCGACCGCGGCCGCGACCGAGAGTTTGCCGGGGCGGGGATCGTACTGGAGAGCGCTGGAGGCGAGCGCTAGCGCAATGCCGGCGCGCGCTTCGGTCTGATTGGTATTGATCTGGGTTTGCCACCCGCTCGCGAAGCTGTTGAGCTGCGCAACATTGACCGCATCGGTCGGCGCGACGCCGGCCGCCACGTTGGTCAGCCTTCGCTCGTTGCCGGACGAGCCGAACGACACCGTGTTCGGAGCCGATGCGACCGAGCCCGAGCCGATAGCGACCGAGTTGACGGCCGTCGCCTGCGCGCCGTTGCCGATGGCGATGGCGTTGCTGCCGCTCGCGAACGCGGCGTTGCCGGAGGCTGTTGCCTGATTGCCGCCAATGGCAATGGAATTGGCACCGGAAGCCTGCGCATTGACACCGAGCGCAGTGGATTCGTTGCCGGCTGCGGTCGAGCCAAAACCGAACGCGCTCGAATAGCTGCCGCTGGCCGTGCTACCTGCGCCGGTCGCGGTGCTGGAGTAGCCGCTAGCGGTACTGGACGGGCCGATTGCGACGCCGCCCGTGCCCTGCGAGGAGCTCTGCGTGCCGATTGCGACGCTCGAGTCTCCGCCGGCGCCTGCAAGATAGCCGAACGCAGTGCTGGCGTTGCCGTTCGCGCTAGCGACGTGACCGCAGGCTGTACTATTCGCAATGCCAAAATCAGACCCCGCCGAAGCTCCGCCGGCCCCGCCGTTAACGCATTCGACGGCACGCGCTGTTGAAACAGCGAGAAACGACGCGGCCAAGACGGCGCCGGCAACAACGAACGAAAGGCGTCGCCTGCGAATTGGGCGATGATCGCCCCCGATTTGCCGGGAAAGGATGCAGGCCTGCGCCGAACTCATGAGCTTCTCTCCGATATGGCCTTGGAGCGAGACGGTGGTCCGTCGATCGCTTGCAGAGGCAGCCGGCTCAATTTGTCGATCCGACCGCATTTTCGCTTGGGCCAGGCGGCACTGCCGCGCGGACTGAACGGCACAGGTTCCGCAATTTGAACAAGTGTTGCCAACGTGCGACAAGTCGTTTCGTCAACGGGTGCCTGGAAGTGAGATGGCAAGCAACGACGACGAATTGGTTCAGTTTCGCGTGGATTCGGCACCGCATGCGAAGAGTAGAGAGCTCGATGCCTTCCGTGACGCGTATGGTCGCAGGATACTGCGCTTCGAGATCGAGTCGCTGGATGCGCATCCCCTGCAGTTTGATTTCGTGCTTCGCTCGTTGCCGGACTTCGCGATGGCGAGTGGATCGCGATCGCCGATGCGCATTTGGCGCACCAAGGAGCTCATCGACAACGACGATCTCTTGCTCGTTGTCGTGACGCGCGGTGCGGGCGAATTGGGCCAGCTTGGTCGCGTGGCGGCGATCGGCGATGGCGGGGCCGCGCTGATGACCAACGCCACGCCTGCAAACTTCGTGGTGCCGACGTCATCCCACACCATCACCTACCGCTTTCGCCGGGATCTGCTTCGCCCCTATATTCCGAATGTCGACGATCTGGTGATCCGCCCAATTCCGGGAGGAAGCCAGGCGCTTCGTCTCCTGGTGGCCTATTCCCGCGTTCTGAACGATCAGCGCGCGCTCGCAACGGCCGAGCTTCGTCGCACCGTCACCGCCCACATGCGCGACCTTGCGGTGCTGCTGCTCGGCGGCAAGGCCGAGCCGCACCCTGCCGATGGACTTCGCGCGGCCCGGCTGAAGGCCTTGAAGGACGACATCCTCTCGAGGATCGCGCAGAGCTCGCTCTCCGTCGGTGAGATCGCCCGAAGCCAGCAGATCTCGGAGCGCTACATCCGCCAGCTCCTTGGCAGCGAGGGGACGACATTCACCGATTTCGTGCGCGAGGCGCGGCTTGTCCGGGCCTATCGGGCGCTGACCGAATCCTCTCAGCTGCACCGGCAAATTCACGTCATCGCCTATGAGAGCGGGTTCGGCGATCTGTCCTACTTCAATCGCACCTTTCGCCGGCGCTACGGCATGAGCCCATCAGATGCCCGCGCGCTCGCGCGGCGATGAAGCCTGGCGCTGGCGGTCTTTGCCTTCCGGCGGTCCTGTGCATCGATGCGTGGGAGGACATCCCTTGGACTAAACGGCACACGGCACGGACCACGCGGCACTCGCTCGCGATTTGCGGCGCGGAAATGCGTCATTGCTGTTGCACCTCCGTGGCAGTCGGCCATAAACGAGGATGCCGTGCCCATGGCAGCGATATGTCGTCGTACGGTGCGACGAGCCGAGTCCGCCCTCAGGACAAGACATGCAGTCTGACGAAACTGATTTCCGAAAATTGCGTTTTCAGTCTCCCGCCAATCCCGACAGTCTGTGGATCGACTGGTTCTGCGAGGAGTTTTCCCGCCAGCACTATGGTGTTCAGACCACTCCGCTTGGGGGCGGCCCATTGCTGATCGCCGGCGTGACGAGGATGTTGCCGGACCTTGCCGTCTACCGCGGCGCGACGTCGCTGGTGCGAAGCGTCAACTTGCCCGAATTGGCGACGAACGACGATCCGTTCCTTATGATCTGCCTTGCCGGCGGTGACCTGAATGTCTCGTTCAGAGGCGAGCATGCCATCCAGGCCCCCGGAAGCTGCTTTCTCGGCAGCCCGGATCGGATGGGCACGCTCGAGGCGCCGCAGAGGACCGAAATTCTCTCCATTCGCTTGCGCCGAAAACTGCTCGAGCCGCTGGTTCCCGGCCTGTCGGACCGCTTGTCGCGGCTGGCCGCGCCGAATTCGCAGGCGCTGCGATTGTTGCTCGGCTACATCGAGTCGCTCGACAGCGAGCAGACGATTGCCGGCGCCGAACTGAGTTTCGCCGTGACGAGCCATGTTCATGAGCTGGCGGCGCTGATCTTCAACGACGGAGGAGATCCGCGACGGCCGGACGCCGCAGGGGTGCGCGCCGGCCGGCTGGCTTCGATGAAAGACGACATTCTGCGTCGGGTCGGGCAGAATTCTCTCTCCGTCAGCGAGATCGCCCGCAGTCAGCAGATTTCGGAGCGCTATATCCGGGAGTTGTTCGCCTCCGAAGGAACGACCTTCACTGATTTCGTGCGCGAGGCGCGGCTCGCCCATGCTCAGCGCATGCTGACGGATCCCCGCGAAGCGGATCGGCCTATCCATGCGATCGCCTATGAGAGCGGCTTTGGCGATCTGTCCTACTTCAACCGCGTCTTCCGTCAGCGCTACGGCATGACGCCCTCGGAGGCGCGTAACCTGGCCAGGGATGGTGCTGACGCAGCCTTATGAGGGGTAACTCGTAGCCGAGGTCCTGTCTAAAACATCGCGGCGGGAATCTCGGCATGGCCGGACGCCGCGGCCCAGAGTGCGACGATCAAGAGCACGAGGCTGATGCCGCAAAAGATCAGCGCGCCGTCATCGCTCGGGTCACGATCGGCCCTCCGGTGGGCATCGGCGCGCGCGACGCGTGGGCGGCTGTGGCGGTCGAGCGCAAGCACGTTGTCTCTGTACATCGGCATTTTCGTATCCAGACTCCAAATTGCAATGAACGCAGGCAGGCCGGCCTTGCCCGGCCGCCGCTTCGCGCGCCCGCGCCTCTCATGCTTGGTCGCTGCAAAACCCTGATCGGTTCTGAGTTGTCCCGGAAATCCCGCCGCTCACCAGGCGTAGCGCACCACGCCCTTGCCGGCGTAGGAGCGGGTCACTTGCGAGAACTCGCCCTCGAAGGTCGCGGCCGCCGACCAGCCGTTCAGCCATTTCATTTCGGCGGAGGCGGTGGTGAGCGCGGAGTCGTGCGCCTGCGCCGCGCCGTTGACCACAAAGCTCGCGCCGGGCAGCGCCTGGAAGGTGGCGGCGATCGACCGATCGGGATTGAAGTCGTGCGCCCAGGCCAGGCGCCCGCGCAAGGTCAGCACGCCGTTCTGCTGCGCAAAGGATTTGTCGGCGCGCAGGCCGAGCTCGCTTCGGCTGTCGGTGACGTCCTTGGCCGCATAGGCGAGCGCGAAGGCCGGCCCGCCCGCGACCACCTGCTCGGCATAGGCGGGCAGTTGGAAGGTCGTGAACTGGCCGGCCGCGTAAGGCGTGAAGCCGACGCCGCCGATCCAGGGCGCCACGAATCGATAGCCGCCTTCGAGCCGGCCCGACCAGGCATTGGCATTGAATTCCGCGTGCAGGCTGTCGACGCCGGCGATTGTCACGGTGCGGTCGGTGGTCACATCCTGCCAGCCATAGGCGAGCGCGGCCGTGACATAGGCAGGCCCTCGGGTGTGATGCACATAGGCGCCGGCCTGGAACAGGTCGGAGCGTCCGCCGCCGAGACCGTCGACGCCGAAATTGGTGCCGCCGCCGGCGGCCGCAAAACCGGCCAGCGTGTTCGGCGAGAACAGATAGTCCGCGCCGACGGCGCTGCCAAAGACGCGGCTGGTGGCCCGGTTCGATCCGACGACGGCGTTGCCGTCGGTGGTCTGCGAGCCGCCGTAGGCCGCCGCCCACACGCTCCAGTGCTGCTCGGACGACGCGCGCTCGCGGATCGGGGCCTTGGTGAACATGGCATAGGCGTTTGCCGGGCTTTCCGACGCATAGCCCGTTGTGCCTCCTGCACTGGCGCCGCAGCGGTCGCGCATGATCGGTGAAGCCGAACTGGCGCCGCAGCCCGTGTCTCGCATGAACGGATCGGTGAGCAGGCCCATGAACTGGCTCATGGCGTCGAACGTGGTTTGCTGCGAGCCGGTCGCGCTCTCGCCCGAGGCCAGCGTCAGGCCGGCGGGCGTCAGGTCGGCATAGACCATCGGAATGCCGCCGGTGGCATTGAAATAGCCGACCAGCGCATTGCCGACCGCCTGCTGATTCTGATTGATCCCGTTGTTGGAGGGTCCGCTGCCGGTTGGACCGAAGGCCAGCGTGAGATTGAGAAAGACGTGATTGGCGTCGTAGCTCAGGCTGTCCTGGGCATTGGCCGGCAGGTTGAAATTGTTCAAGGCCGAGGCGAACGTGCCGGAGACGCCGCCGGTCGCGCTCAGGATGGTGTACTGCTTGCTGACATAGCTGCCGGGAAGGAAGACCGCATTCACGGTGGCGCCGTTGAGCGTTGCCGTGCCCGTCACGGCCGCCGAGGATGCCGTCGCCGGATTGATCCTGGCGAGATAGAGAGCGCCCGACTGGAAGGCGAGGTTGCCGGAAATCGCAAGCGAGGTCCCCACGGCGTTGCCAGGCGCGAGCATGCCGCCGGCAGCGACCTGGGTGTTGCCGACAGCGCCCTGTCCGCTCAGGACGCCGCCGCTGTTGACCTGAGTGAGGCTTGAACTGGCGATCGAGCCGTCGACTTCCAGTCCACCGGCGTTGATGGTGGTCTGGCCCGTGTAGCTGTTGGTGGCCGTCAGGGTCAGCGTGCCGACCCCGACCTTGGTCAGCGAAGCTCCCGACCCGCCGCCGGGGCCGCCGTCGCTCATGACGCCGGACACGACGGTCGACTGGTTGTTGCCGCCGACCGTCAGCAGATTGCCACCGAGAAAGAACTGACCGCTGCCCGCAATTGAGCCCGCGGACACCTGATGCGCGCCGCCGGGGCCGGATGTCGTGGAGAAGTCCGTCACAAAATTGTTGGTGATGGCAGCATTGCCGCCCGTGCTGTTGCCGAAAAAGGCCAACTCGCCGTTGTTGGTGATTGTGGCACTGCCCGCCGTGCTGTTGCTCTGGAAAAACAGATTCCAGCCGTTGGTGATGGTTGCCGTCCCCGCGGTGCTGCTATTGAGAAAGTTCACGTTGCCGCCGGTGACGTTGTTGTACGAGACGCTGCCGCCATTGACCACGATGCCGGCACCGGTAAACGTCATGTCCGTGCCTGTCGCGGTGAACAGGTAGTTGCCGGCATTGAAGGTCCAGCCGCCCACGGTGGCGTCGGCGTTGAAGACGATGGAGGTCTGGCTGGACGCGCCGAAGGAGGCCGTGCCGGTCGGCAGGGTGCTTGGGGTCCAGTTCGTGCTGTCATTATAAATGTTGCTCCCGGGGGCCGTATTCCAGGTCGCATTCTGCGCCCGCGATGGCGCAGCGCCCGCCGCGATCGCAATAGCCGAGCATACTGCGAACATCGCGGCACGCCTCAGCGTTCCGGTCAGCGCGGTGGTCGCGGCAACGGCAACAACAGTCTTCTGCATCGTCATTCCCCAAAAGCGTCGCCGGGCCAGGCGGCTCGAGCCTCGCCCCAGTCCATTCGGATACCGTCATGAATAGGGCGCAGACGATGTGCCGGCTTGGGCCTGGCGGCACCTCGCATGGACTGTGCGGCAGTGCGTTCGCAATTTGAGCCGCTGTTGCATCGTTGCGACAAAAGACGCCGACCGGTGACTGAGAGCAGGCCGCGATGACGGTTCGGTTCGCATATGGCAGGTCCGTCCTTGGTGCTTGCATCGCTCATCGCGGCGTAGTCACCGCAAGAGAAAACCCCGGGAATTTCCCCCGGGGTTTCAAGCCTGCCTGTCGGTTGTTGCCGCGCATGTTGGTTGCTACGCCTCACCAGGCGTAGCGCACGACGCCCCTGCCGGCATAGGAGCGGGTGACTTGCGAGAACTCGCCCTCGAAGGTTGCGGCCGCCGACCAGCCGTTCAGCCATTTCATTTCGGCGGACGCGGTGGTGAGCGCGGAGTCGCGCGCCTGCGCGGCGCCGTTGACCACAAAGCTCGCGCCGGGCAGCGCCTGGAAGGTCGCGGCAATGGCGCGATTCGGATCGAAATCATGCGCCCAGGCCAGGCGCCCGCGCAGGGTCAGCACGCCGTTCTGCTGCGCAAAGGATTTGTCTGCGCGCAGGCCGAGCTCGCTTCGGCTATCGGTCGCGTCCTTGGCCGCATAATTGAGCGCGAAGGCGGGGCCGCCCGCGATCACCTGCTCTGCATAAGCGGGCAGTTGGAAGGTCGCGAATTGGCCGGCCGCGTAAGGCGTGAAGCCGACGCCGCCGATCCAGGGCGCGACGAAGCGATAACCGCCTTCGAGCCGGCCGGACCAGGCATTGGCGTTGAATTCGGCGTGCAAACGATCGATGCCGGCGATCGTCACGGTGCGGTCGGTGGTCACATCCTGCCAGCCATAGGCCAGCGCAGCGGTGACGTAGGCCGGGCCGGAGGTGTGATGCACATAGGCGCCGGCCTGGAACAGATCGGAGCGTCCGCCGCCGAGACCGTCGATGCCGAAATTGGTGCCGCCGCCGGCCAGTGCGATTCCGGCCAGCTTGTTCGGCGAGAACAGGTAGTCGGCGCCGACAGCGGTGCCGAAAACGCGGCTGGTGGCGCGGTTGGAGCCGACCACGGCATTGCCGTCGGTGGTCTGCGAGCCGCCGAAGCCCGCCGCCCACACGCTCCATCGCTGCTCGAACGGACGCGCGCCCAGCGGCGCCTTGGTGAACATGGCATGAGCGTCGGCGCGGCTGTCGTCCGCGTAGCCGGTCGCGCCCGCGGGCGTCTCGCCGCAGACGGCAGGCGATGCGGAATTGGCACGGCAGCTGGAGCTCCGCATGAAGGGATCGGTCAGCACGCCCATGAACTGGCTCATCGCATCAAAGGTTGTCTGCTGCGAGCCGGTCGCGTGCTCGCCCGAGGCTTGGGTCAGGCCTGCGGGCGTCAGGCTGCCATAGACCGCGGGGATTCCTCCTGTCGAATTGAAGTAGCCGACCAGCGCATTGGCGACCGCCTGCTGGTTCTGATTCATCGCGTTATAGGAGGGGCCCGCGAAGCCGAGCAGGAGATTGAGATAGACGTTGTTGGCGTCGTAGCTCAGCGTGTCGTGGAACCCGGCAGGGAGGTTGTTGTTGGCAATGACCGATGCGAACGTTCCCGAGATGCCGCCGGTCGCGGTGAGGATCGTGTACTGCTTGCTGATATAGCTGCCGGTCAGGAAGGCGGCGTTCACGGTGGCGCCGTTGAGTGTCGCCGAGCCCGTGACAGTGGCAGAGGACGCGGCCGAAGGATTAACTGCGACCAAGTAGAGCGCGCCCGACTGGAAGGCGAGATTGCCTGAAATCGTCAACGACGTCCCCGGCGTGCCGTTACCGGGTCCGAGCAGGCCGCCCGCATTGACCTGCGTATTGCCGAGCGTGCCCGCGCCGACGAGCCAGGCGCCGCTGTTGACCGTGGTCAGACTGGATGCGGCGATCGAACCATCGACCCACAGCCAGCCGGCATTGATCGTGGTTGCACCGGTATACGTATTTATTCCGGTCAGCCTCATGATTCCGTTGCCGACCTTGACCAGTGAACCACCCGTCCCGCCTCCGGCGCCGCCGTCCTTGATCACGCCGGACACCGTGGTGGAAAAATCATTGCCGCCGACCGTCAACTGGTTGCCGCCGAGTTGGAAGAATCCGCCGCCGTTGATAGAGCCGGCCGTCAACTGGTGATTGCCGGACGGTCCCGATGATAGGGAGAAATCCGTCGCCGCGGTGGCGCCGTTCGTAATGGCGGCATTGCCAGCCGTGCTGTTGTTTCCGAAGGACACGACGCCATTGCCCGTCAGATTGTTGATAACGGCGTTGCCCGCCGTGCTGTTGGCGACGAAATTGAGGGATGCATCGTTGTTGTTGATGACGGCGTTGCCCGCCGAGCTGGTGTCAAAGAAGTAGATGCTGCCGGTAGGATTATTTGTAATCGTCGCGTTGGCTGCCGTGCTGTTGTTGAAGAAGCCCGTGCCACCGGTATTGTTGATGGAGGCAGTGCCGGCCGTGCTGTTGTTGGTGAATCTGAGCTGACTGGCGCCGACGGTGACGATGGAAATGCTGCCGCCGGCGACTGTGATTCCGGCGCCCTGGAAGATAAGGGTGACGGGTGCTCCGAGCGTGGCCTGGTAGCTGCCGGCGCCTGAATTGAAAGTCCAGGCTCCCACAGTAACGTCCGCCGCGAGGGAGAGGGAAGTTTGGCTGGAAGCGCCGAAGAACGCGGTTCCGGTCGACGTCGGCAACGCTGCCGGAGTCCAGTTCGTCGCAGTGTTGTAAACGTTGGTCCCGGGATTCGTATTCCAGGTGGCATTCTGCGCCCGCGCTGGCGCGGCCAGAATCACGATCGCAAGAGCTGAACATGCTGCAAATATCGCGGCACGCCTCAGCGTTCCGGTCAGCGACACGATCGCGGCAATGGCAGCGACATTTTCTTGCATCATAGGGCCCCGGCTGCACAACTTTCGCGGGCACACAACCTCGATTTTGGTGAATCGACGGCCGAGCCCTGCCTCGGTCCCCATTCATAAGCGACGCGCGTTTTGACGCTTGGGCCACGCGGCATTGGACCCGGACTGGGCGGCACGAGTTCCGCAATTTGACCGGGTATTGCGCCTGTGCAACAAATTGCCCTCGGAATCTGGGGTGCGATGACACACGACAGTGACGAGCTGATGCGATTTCATGTCTCGTCGGCTCCTTTCGCTCAAAGCGGACAGCTCGATGCCTTCCTGGAGGTGTGGGGCCGCAAGATGCTGCGGATGGACATCGAGACGCTGCATGGTCATCCGCTGCAGTTCGAGGCGGTGCTGCGATCGCTGCCCGGTTTTGCGATGGCGAGTGGACCGCGATCGCCGGTGCGCGTTCATCGCACCGCCGATCTCATCGACCACGACGATCTGCTGCTGATCGTGATGGCGCGCGGCAATGCCGAGCTCAACCAGCAGGGCCGCCCTGTTGCGATCGGCGAAGGCGAGGCGGTGCTGTCGGCCAACGGGACGCCCGCGACCTTTACGATGCCGACACCGAGCAGCACGATCACCTATCGCTTCAGCCGTGACCTGCTGGCGCCGCGAATTCCCAATCTTGACGATCTGGTCGCCCGTCCGATTGCAAGGGACAGCCAGGCGCTGCGTCTGCTGGTGGGCTATTCCGACATTCTCAACGATCAGAGCGCGCTTGCAACGCCGGAGCTGCGCCGCGCCGTCACCACGCATATGCTCGAGCTCGCCGTGCTGCTGCTGGACGGCAGCACCGAAAATCAGGCGGCCGAGGGGGTCCGCGCGGCGCGGCTGAAGGCCTTGAAGGACGACATCCTCTCGAAGATAGCGCAGAGCTCGCTCTCGGTCGACGAGATTGCCCGCAGTCAGCAGATTTCCGAGCGCTACATCCGCCAGCTCTTTGCCACCGAAGGCACGACGTTCACCGATTTCGTGCGCAGGGCGCGGCTCGCCCGGGCCTGGCGGATGCTGACCAATGCCTCCCAGCGGCACCGGCCGATCCATGAGATCGCCGGTGAGAGCGGGTTTCGCGACATGTCCTACTTCAATCGCGCCTTTCGCCAGCAGTACAACATGACCCCATCCGACGCGCGCGATCTCGCGCGGCAGGAAGTGTAGTGCGCTCTCAACCTTTGGCCTTGCTCCTCATGAATGACACAGCGCGACCGGAGGGATGCCGCGACTGCACGGTCCGGGGCATCACATCGGGACGCAGCCGCTAGGCAAAACGGCCCCCGAGCCAACCCGAGGCCGTCTGGAAGAAGGCGAGTCCAACTTGCGCCGGATGCCGCTGGCCTACGCCGCCCGCGCCACTTCCTTCACTTCCACCGCCCGCTTCTTCCGCCCGATCTTGCGCACCACCGTGTAGAATGCCGGCGTGAACAGGAGGCCGAAGCCCGTCACGCCGAGCATGCCCGCGAACACCGCGGTGCCCAGCGATTGCCGCATCTCCGAGCCGGCGCCGGTTGCGACCACCAGCGGGGCGACGCCGAAGATGAAGGCGAGCGAGGTCATCAGGATCGGCCGCAGCCGCGTGCGCGCCGCGGTGACGGCGGCCTCGGCCGGCGTGGCACCGGCTTCCTCGGTCTGGCGGGCGAACTCCACGATCAGGATCGCGTTCTTGGCAGCCAGGCCCACCAGCACCACGAAGCCGATCTGCGCCAGCACGTCGATCGCCATGCCGCGCATCAGGAGTCCCGTCACCGAGGCGAGCAGGCACATCGGTACGATCATCACCACCGCAAGAGGCAGATTCCAGCTCTCATACTGCGCCGCCAGCACCAGGAACACGAACAGGGCCGCGGCGCCGAACACCAGCAGTGCAGACGTACCCGGCTGCTGCTGCTGGAAGGCGAGCTCGGTCCACTCGAAGCCGATGCCGGGCGGCAGCACCTCCTGCGCCAGCTCCTCCATCCGGTGCAGCGCGGTGCCGGTGGCAACGCCGGGTGCCGCGACACCCATCACTTCGGCAGCTGGAAACAGGTCGTAGCGCGGCACGCGATAGGGTGCGTTCTCCGACTTCAGCTGCGCCACCGTGCCGATCGGCACCATCTCGCCTGACGCATTGCGCGCCTTCAGCCGGGCGATGTCCTGCGGGTCCTGGCGGAAGCCGCTGTCGGCCTGCGCGATCACCTCGTAGGTCCGGCCGAGATAGTTGAAGTCGTTGACATATTGCGAGCCGAGATAGACCTGCAGCGTGTTGAAGACGTCGGTCGGCGTCAGACCAACCTTTTCAGCCTTCTCGCGGTCGATGTCGGCATAGATCGACGGCGAGCGCGTGCCGAACAAGGTGAAGACGCCGGCAAAGCTCGGATCCTTGTTGGCGGCCGCGACCAGCGTCTGGGCCGCTTTCGCCAGCGCATCCGATCCGAGGCCGGCGCGATCCTGCAGCATCATCTTGAAGCCGCCGGCATTGCCGATGCCCTGCACCGGCGGCGGCGGGATGGTCAGCACATAGGCCTCCTGGATCACCGACAGCCGCTTGCGCAGGTCGGCGAGCACGCTGGCCGCGGTCACGCCCTTGACCTCGTGATCATACAGCGACGGCAGGCCGGAGAAGATCGTGCCGGAGTTCGAAGCGATGGTGAAGGTGGTCGCATCCAGCCCCGCAAACGGCGCGACATGCTCGACGCCGGGGGTGGACAGGATGATGTCGATCGCCGTCTTGACCACGGCCTCGGTGCGCTCGAGCGTGGCGCCCGGCGGCAGCTGCACCACCGTGATCAGATAGCCCTGATCCTGCTCCGGAATGAAGCCGGTCGGCGCCCGCGCGAACTGGAAGCCGGCGGCGCCGATCAGGGCGGCATAGGCCACGAGCACGACGCCCGTCACCTGCACCAGCCGCCGCGTCAGCCGTCCGTAGCTGGTCGAGAGCCAGGTGAAGCCGACATTGAAGCGGTCGAAGCCCGCCTGCACCAGCCGCGCGATCCACGTCGCCTGCCTCTTGTGGCCGGGCTCGTGCGCCTTGAACAGCACCGCGCAGAGGGCGGGGCTCAAGGTCAGCGAGACGAAGCAGGAGATCAGCGTCGAGGCGGCGATGGTGACGGCGAACTGCCGGAAGAACTGCCCCGATATGCCCGACAGGAACGCCGACGGCACGAACACCGCACACAGCGTCAGCGCGATCGAGATCAGCGCGCCGCCGACCTCGTTCATGGTGACATGCGCGGCCTCGACCGGCGTCATGCCGCGCTCGAGATTGCGCTCGACATTCTCCACCACCACGATGGCGTCGTCGACCACGATGCCGACCGCCAGCACCAAGCCGAACAGCGACAGGTTGTTCAGGGAAATGCCGAGCACGTAGAGGAAGCTGAAGGTGCCGAGCAGCGAGACCGGAATCGCGATCACCGGAATGATCGCGGCGCGCCAGCTCTGCAGGAACAGGAACACCACGCCGACCACGAGCAGGATGGCGACAAAGATGGTCTTGATCACCTCGTCGACGGATTTGCCGACGAAGATGGTGGGATCATAGATCACCTTGTAGTCGAGGCCGGGCGGGAAGGTCTTGCTCAGCGTCTGCATGGTGCCGAGCACCTCATGCTCGACGGCAAGCGAGTTGGCGCCGGGCTGGGCAAAGATCAGGAGCGGCATGCCGGGGCCGCGATCCATGAACGCGGTCGAGCCGTAATCGGCGGCGCCGATCTCGACGCGGCCGACGTCGCGCAGGCGCGTCACGCGGCCCTGGGCGTCCGACTTCAGCACGACGGAGGCGAATTGCTCGGGCGTCGACAGCCGGCCGAGCGTCTGCACGTTGAGCTGATAGGCCTGCTTGGAGGCGACCGGCGGCTGGTTCAGGACGCCCGCGGAGACCTGGACGTTCTGGGCCTGCAGCGCGGCCAGCACCTCGCTCGCATTCAGATTGTGGGCCGCGACCTTGTCGGGGTCGAGCCAGATCCGCATGGCGTATTCGCGCCCGGCGAAGATCTGCACGTCGCCGACGCCGGGCAGCCGCGCCAGCACGTCCTTCACATGCAGCGTCGCGTAGTTCGAGATGTAGAGCGTGTCGCGCGAGGAGTCCGGCGAGTAGAGATGGACGGCGAGCAGGATGTTGGGCGTTGCCTTGCGCACCTGCACGCCGAGCCGCTGCACGTCCTCAGGCAGGCGGGGCAGGGCGTCCTGCACGCGGTTCTGGGTCAGCATCTGCGCGACGTTGAGATCGGTGCCGATCCGGAAGGTCACTGTGATGGTGAGCTTGCCGTCGCCGGTCGACTGGCTGCTCATGTAGATCATGTTCTCGACGCCGTTGATCTGCTGCTCGAGCGGGGTCGCGACCGTGCGCGACACCGTCTCGGCCGATGCGCCGGGATAGACCGTGGTGATCTGGACCGTGGGCGGCACGATTTCCGGATATTGGGCAATCGGGAGGATGGCGAGCGCGCCAAGCCCGATCAGCGTCACGAAGACGCTGAGCACGGTGGCGAAGATCGGCCTGTCGATGAAGCTGTGTGCCATGGGTCGGTCCTTGATGGCTTCCTGTTTGAGCGCAGCTCGGCCTTCAGCCTTGGCCTTGTGGCCTCAGCCTTGGCCGTCGGCGGCCGGGTCGTAATGGATGGTGCCGTCCTGCGGAGCGACCTTGGCGCCGGGAATGGCGCGCACCAGCCCGTCGATGACGACGCGGTCATCCGCGTCGAGGCCGGAGCGGATCACCCGCAAGCCACCGCGCAGATCCCCCGTGGTGACGATCTTGGGCTTGACGGTGGCGTCGGGGCCGACCGTCATCACCAGGTGCTGCGACTGGTCGAGCACGACGGCCGCGTCCGGCAGGAGATAGGCCGGCGTGGGCGGCGCGATCGCAACCCGCAGCCGGGCGAACTGGCCCGGCGCCAGGAACAGATCCGGGTTCGGCACGGTGGCGCGGGCGTGAATGGTGCCGCTGGAGCGATCGAGCGAATTGTCGATGAAGTCGAGCGTGCCCTTGCGGGTCAAGCCGTTCTCGTCGGACAGGCCGATCAGCACCTGGCTCGCCAGCGGACCGCCGATGCGGGCGCGCTCGCGCGAGAAGGTCAGGAAATCGGATTCGCTCATGTCGAAATCGAGATAGAGCGGGTCGAGCGAGACCAGCGTCGCCAGCAAAGTGGTTGGGCTGGTAGCCGCGCGGCTGCCGGCGACCAGGCTTCCGATCGAAACCTGGCGGGCGCCGATCCGTCCCGTGAACGGGGCCAGCACGCGGCAATATTCGAGATCGAGCTCGGCGTCGCGCACGCGCGCCTTGGCGTCCTCGACCGCGGCTTGCGAGGCGTCCTGGTCGGAGATGCGCTGGTCGACGGTCTCCTGGGTCGCATAGTCGTTGCGCTTGAGCGATTGCGCCCGCGACAGCTGGGTGGTGGCGAGCGCGACATGCGCCTGCGCGGTCTGCAGCGCGGCTTGCGCCTGCGCCAGCTTGATTTCGTAAGGCCTCGGATCGATCACGAACAGCAGGTCGCCCTTGTGAACGATCTGGCCGTCCTTGAAATGAATCTCGGTCAAGGTGCCGCCGACCTGGGCGCGCAGCTCGACCCGGTCGACGGCGGAGAACTGGCCGAGAAATCCGGCCCTTGTATCGAGCTCGCGCTGCAGGGGCCGGCTCACCGTTACCTGCGGAGTCGGGGTCGGCACCGCCGCCGCCTGGTTCGCCTTGTACGGGCCGAGGCCGAAATAGGCGAGCAGCAAGCCCAGCGCGACCACGGCAATCACCGCGCCCGTTCTCCAGACAAATCCGCCCCGCCGCCGCGGTGCGGCAGGCGGGTCGAGGGGCTCGCGTTCAAGCTTCGAATGATCGGTGATCTGATCCATGAGACTTTCCATGAGCGTGTCTGTGAGCGAGTCGATGAGGGAATCCCGCAGCCCCTGCCAGGCCGTTCGAAAGTCGCTGGCGGCCGCACGGCCGCCGTCGTTCCGATGCGCTCGCGCCGGCCGCTCCAACGTGTCGAGATCGTCGTAGTGGGCTGCGGTCATGCGAGCTGCGGAAAACCTGGGCGCGGGGTTGATATTTGGAGGGGGAACTCCAATATGGTGAAGCGGCATATAAATGCGGGGAGGCGCCGTTCAAGGATTATTGGAGCGATGACACCAAAAATAATTACAGGGAAGAAAGCTCAAGGCGCCAAGCGGGGGCGGGGCCGTCCGGTGGTGTTCGACCGGTGCGCGGCGCTCAACAAGGCAATGAAGCTGTTCTGGGAACGCGGCTATGAGGGGACGTCGTTCGACGATCTCATCACCGCGATGGGGATCAGCGCGTCCAGTTTCTATAACTCGTTCGGCAGCAAGGAAGCGCTCTATTGCGAGGCCACCCAGGCCTATCTGGAATGGGCAGGCCACTGGTTCTTCGCCATCCTCAACGACCCCTCGACGGACACCAGAACCGCCTTTGCGCTGTTGCTGGCCGCGACCGCGGAAGAATTCACCCGCGGCGATCACCCGCCTGGCTGCATGATTTCGCTGGCGGGCACCCATTGTGCGCCGGGCATGAAGAACATCCGCGACATGATGGCCGAGCATCGCGCCTTTTCGGAGAGCGCGATGGCCGCGCGCTTGCGCAAGGGCATCGCAGACGGCGACGTCCCCGCGGATACCGACTGCGACATCCTGGCCGCCTATTACAGTGCGGTTGCCCGCGGGTTCGCCGTGCAGGCCCGCGACGGCGCGTCACGCGAGAAGCTCGAGGAGATCGGCCACCTCGCCATGCGCGCCTGGCCTGCCGGCGCACCCGGCCGGCGATCAAAAGCCGCCGGCAACAGCCGGGCGGATGCTTCCTCCTGACGGGAACTCGCCCCGCGGCAATTGCGCCTCTGCCGCCTCGGCCGAAAGTCACGCCTTCACTTCCCGCCAAAGCCAGCTAGAGTCCGTCGGGCGGCTGGGCCCCATGGAGTTGCGCGTGGCACGTGAGCCTGATGTCCCCGCCGAGCAGAATGGACCGACCGGTCCCTCGCTCGATCCTTTGCCGAATTCCTGGCCCAATGATCCCATGCAGTGGCCGTTTGCGGCGACACGGCTGGCGGTGAATGCCTGTCTCTGGTGGATGGATCGCGAGATGGCTGTGTCCGGTCGGCGCGGCGAGTCGGCGCTGGCCTGGACCACACCCAACACGATCGCCCTGGAGCTCGCAACCTTCCGCCTGCGCGAGTTTTCGCGTAACGACGCCGGCCCTCCGGCGCTGATCTGTGCGCCCTATGCGCTGCACCGGGCGCTGATCGCCGATTTCGCAACCGACCACAGCATTGTCGAGGCGCTCGGGCGTGGCGGGGTGGATCGGATCTATCTGACCGACTGGCGCGCCGCTTCGCCCGAGATGCGCTATCTTTCGATCGACAATTATCTCGCCGATCTCAATGTCGCGGTCGACCGGATCGGGCCGCCGCTCGACCTGATCGGTCTCTGCCAGGGCGGCTGGATGTCGCTGCTCTATGCCGCGCGCTTCCCCGGGAAGGTGCGGCGGCTGGTGCTGGTCGGCGCGCCGGTCGATGTTTCGGTCGGGTCCGAGCTGGCGCAGATGGTGGCCCGTACCACGATGGGCGCGTTCGCAGGATTGGTGACGAGCGGCGGCGGCCTGGCGCGCGGCGCCGATCTCCTCCGGCTCTGGCGCGCCAACCCGGATATGGAGACCGCGTTGCAGAGAACCCTGCCGCGCGAGGATGCGCAGGCCGAAGCCTTGCGCGACCGCTTCGCGCGCTGGCACGCCGAGACGCTCGACCTGCCCGGCGTGTTCTATCTGGAAGCGGTCGAGAAAATCTTCAGGGAAAACCAGCTGGCGAAGGGAAGCTTCGTTGCACTGGGCCGCGAGCTGAAGCTGGCAGAACTGACCACCCCGGTCTTCCTGCTCGCAGGCCACAATGACGAGATCGTGCCGCCGGCGCAGGCACTGGCAACGGCGTCCCTGCTCGGAACGCCGTCCGCCCTGATCGCAAGCGAAGTCGCGCCCTGCGGGCATCTCGGTCTGTTCATGGGCGCGACCACGCTGGCCACGGCCTGGAGCCGCGTCGCCGAATGGCTGTCGCGCGAGGAGCCGGCCAAAATCCCGACACGGGTGGCGTCCGGTTGACAAGCAGATGAGATTTCGCCTCGCCCCGCCTGCGGGGAGAGGCCGACGCGCGGAACGCGCGGCGGGTGAGGGGCCCTCTCCGCGAGCTCGATATGCGGAGGCAGCCCCTCACCCCGACCCTCTCCACGAAGGACGGGGAGAGGGAGAAGAACCACGATGCCCCACCAGCGGCGCAGGCTCTCAGCTCCGCCTGCGACTCAGTGCTCGTTCCGACGGCAGCCCCTGCTCGAGGCTGCGGAAGCGCAGCGGGCCGAGTGCGAGGGCGCGCTCCCACCAGTCGGTGACGCGTGCCTCGAGCGCGGTCGTGCCGCGGCCCTGGCCCGGAAAGATCTTGATCCGTCTGATCGCTTCGGCCTCGAACGTGTCGCCGTGCCGCGTGATCCTGACGACGATGCCGTGGCGGTCCTGTCCCGTCAGCGGCAGCAGCAGGCGGCCGTCCGCGCGGAGCGATCTGAGCCAGAGCTGCTGGGGCGAGGTGAAGCCGGCATGGGCGATCACCACGTCGGCGCGGCCTTCGACCTTGCGACAGGCGTCGCCGCCGACGACGGTGACGTTGCCATAGTCGCGCAAATTCGCAGCCGCGCGGGCGGCCAGCGTCTTGTCGCTGTCGAGCGCCAGCACCTTGCCTTTCCGGCCCACCATCTCCGCGAGGATCGCGGTGTAATAGCCGAGCCCGCAGCCGATCTGGATGACGCGCTCACCTTCGGCGATGGCCAGCGCATCGAGGAAATACGCCCACAGGCTCGGCAGCCCGGTGTCGAGCCTGCGGCGCGCATCGATTGCGACCAGCACATCGGCATAGAGATGCCGCGGATCCGCGCTTGCCGTCAGCCGGTAGGCTTGTCCGCCGTCTGTCCGGATGCGCCAGGGGCCGGATTTGAGGAAACGCTCGCGCGGAACGGTGCCGAGCGCGCGCAACAGCGGCACTGACGCGATGTGTTCGCGCCGCGCGATGGCCTCGGCATAGCGCCGTCGCGCGGCGTCGAGGTCAGCCATGCCTGAGCGGGCTGCCGGCAGGCTCGGGCAGCGTCCCGCCGAGCTGGTGGGCGAGCTCGATCGCGTCCCGCATGTCCGGCGTGGACAGGCCTTCGCTGAACTGGCTCAGGGTCGGCAGCAGGAGGTCGGCCGCTTGCGCGCGCCGGCCGACCGACCGCCAGAGTCGCGCGAGGCTGGTCGCGGTGCGCAATTCCCACGACGGCGCATTCTGCTCCTGGGCGATATCAAGCGATTTCAGGAACAGGTTCTCGGCTTCGCTTGCCGCCGCCCGGCCGCCTTCCCGGAAGACGATCTCGCCCTGCATGCGGGTGAGCTCGGCGAGGAAGAAGTGATCGCCGGTCCGCCTTGCGATCGCAGCCGCGCCGTCCAGAGCGCGCAGTGCCGCGTCCGGCAGGCCGGCTTTGGCATAGGCGCTCGCGAGCAGGCTCCTGAACCAGCAGCAGGCGAGCCAGGAATCCATCGCCTCGTAGCCCTCGAGCCCGGTGCGCATCTGGCCGAGCCCTTCGTCGATCGCACCAAGCTCGGCGAGCGCCCAGCCGTGCAGGATCGTCGCCTGGTGCTTCCAGTGCAGGAAGCCGTGCTCGGAGGCGATGGTTATGGCCTCGCTGGCATAATCCCGCGTGCCCTCGACGTCGCGCAGGTGCTGGCAAAGATAGGCGCCGAACACCAGCGCAAAGGCGCGCGTGAACGGATGCCTGATCTCGCCGGCATTGGCGATCGCCTGCTCGCTGTGCTGCCGTGCGGTGTCGGGACAGCCGAGGAACCACAGCACATAGCCGAGATAGGAGAGCGAGACCACGCTGGGATCGATGCCGGTGCGCTCCATCAGCCCGCTATGCACGTCCGGCTTGTAGAGGCCGACGCAGCGCTGCAGATGATGATGCGCGACCACGAAGCGGCCGCGATACAGCGTCGTCATGGCGATGGAGCGATGCGCCTCGGTGAGATAGACCGTCTGCTCGGTGCCGAGCCCGCGCTTGAGGCGGGCGAATTTCATCAGCTCGACGCTGAGATCGTGGGCGCGGGCGAGATCCCCGCGAATGAAATGACTGACCCACAGGCCGCGGGTCGCCGTGAACACCTTCTGCTCGTCGCCGAGCGGCCGCCCGAGCTCGATGGCGCGCGTGTAGTTCTCGTCGACTTCCTGGGCGGCATACCCCTTGGCCGCGATCAGCGCGGTGCCGAGCGCGATGCGCAGCTCGAGCTCCAGCGGTCCGCGATCCAGCATGCGGGCGTTGTTCTGCACCACGTCGAGACCGCGGCGCAGATGGCCGATCGCCTCCAGATTGGCGCCGGTGAGCGCGGCCTGCTTGCCGGCCTTGAGCCAGAAGCGGGCGGCCGGCTCGCTCTGGCCGGATTCGGTGAGGTGATAGGCGAGAAGCTCCGGCTCGCGCTCGGCCTTCTCCGGATATTTCTCGGCCAGCACCTGCGCGATCTGTGCGTGCAGCCTGCGCCGGTCGCTGTGGAGCAGGCTGTCATGCGCCGCATTCTGGATCATGACGTGCCTGAACGAATACAGCGCGTCGGGCGGGAAGCCGAAGCGGACGATCAGGCCGGCGTCCTCGAGATGGCTGAGCGCCGCCTCGATCTGGTTCTCCGGCAGGTTCGCGACCGCGCACAGGATCTCGTAGGAGAATTCGCGGCCGATGGTGGCGCCGATCTGCGCGATCTTCTTGAACGGGCCCATCCGGTCGAGCCGGGCCATCAGCGAATCGGTCAGGGTCGCCGGGATCGCAAGCTGGCGCCACGGGCCCGACAGCACGTAGCGGCCATGGCTCTCCTTCAGCACGTCCGATTCCAGCACGGCCTTGGTCAATTCCTCGACGAACAGCGGCACGCCGTCGGTCTTGACGATGATGTCATCCACCACCTCCTTCGGCAGCTCGCGGCTGCCGACGACGCGCTCGACCAGGGTGGTGCGCAGATGCGGGCTCAGGCGGTTGAGCACCAGGATGGTGATGTGCGGATGCGCCTTCCAGCTCGGCTGAAACTCGGCGCGGCAGGTGATGATGACCAAGACCGGTTGGTCCTGGACCTTCTCCACCAAGAGATCCAGCACCTCGCGCGAGGTCGGATCGATCCAGTGCGCATCCTCGAACGCGATCACGAGCGGTTGCTCGCGCGAAAGTCCCAGGAGGTGGTTGACCAGCGCCGCGACGGTTGCGTCCTTCTGCTGCTGCGGCGACAGCTCGAGCGGCGGATAGCGATCGCCGGTCGGGATCGACAGCAGCGCGGCGAGGACCGGCGCGGCCTCCTGCACATCGCCGCCGGAAGCGGCGATCGCCGCCTCGAGGCAGCCGAGCGCCTGGGCGGACGAGTTGTCGCGGTCGAGCTCGAGTGCGAGCTTGAGCTGCTCGATGAAGGGATGGAACGCGGTCGACGTGTAATAGGGCGAGCACTGCAGCGAGACCCGGCGGTGTTGCGCCCCGCCCATCCGCTCGCGCAGCTCCTGCACGACGCGGGACTTGCCGATGCCCGGCTCGCCTGAGATCACCACGACCTGGCCCTTGCGGTCCCTCGCCTGCAGCCAGCGCCCGAGCAGCAGCATCATCTCCTCGTCCCGGTTGACCAGCGGCGTCAGCCGCGAACCGGTGGCCGCCGCAAAGCGCGTCTCCGCGCGCGACGGCCGCACCACCTGCCAGGCCTGGACCTTTTCGGTGATGCCCTTCAGCGCGTGGGTGCCGAGGTCGAGATAATCGAATTTTCCCCGCAGCAGGAATTGCGTCGACGCGGCGATGACGACGCCATTCGGTTCGGCGAGTCCCTGCAGTCGCGCGGCGAGGTTCAGCGTCTCGCCGACGGCGGAGTCGCGCTCCTCCGTGCCCTGCCCGATGAGGTCGCCGACCACCGCAAGGCCGGTGGCAATGCCGATACGCGCGGCCGGCGCCCGGCGGCCGTCGCTTTCGCCGGTTGCGCTCGACAGGATCTGGGTGATGTCGAGGCCGGCGCGCACCGCGCGCTCGGCATCGTCCTCATGTGCGATCGGGTAGCCGAAATAGATCAGAATGCCGTCGCCGACATAGCGGGCCGCAAAGCCGTCGTAATGACGGACCACGCGAACGCAGGTCTCCCGGAAGCTCGCGATCATGTCGCGGACGTCTTCGGGGTCGAACTTCTCAGACAGCGAGGTCGAGCCCACCATGTCGCAGAACATCGCGGTGATCTGGCGCCGCTCGGCGGCGGTCCCGGCGCGCTCCGTCCCGACACCAGGCGGCCGGTCGGACGACATGATCCGCGGCAGCGTCGCGATGGCGCGCTGCAGGCGCTTGCGGTCGCCGAGCGCAAGCCCAAGCTCGGCCAGGTCCTGGTCGGTCAGATCGGGGATGACGTCGAGATCGATGCGATGTCGCAGGAAAACATCGGCATATTGGCCGAGATCATTGTCCTCGAGCCACTGCTTCAATCCGCTTTCCCCCTGAGCGCCAGGCTCATTCTCCAGCATGGTGATCCGTCCGAGTTGCTGCCATCGGAGGGTGCAAGGCCCGGGCCATCGACATTGGCCATCGATATTCCGGGCCTTGCGTCACCTCGCACTGGACGCCTTGGTCAAGTTCTAGAAGAATAGCCTACCCCGATCAAACACCAAGCAAAAAAGGCAAGCGATTGACGGACGTTGCAACATCATCGCCGTCGGGGTCGGCCGGCAGCGGCGCTGGCCGCCAAATCTTTGCCTGCATCGCAAATGTTGTGGATTTCCATGCCAGGACGGCTCCCGGCAAGGTTGCAGTGCTGGCGCCCGGCCATGCGCCGGTTACCTTTGCCGAGCTGGCGCAGCGGACGTTTGCGACCGTCGCCCAGCTGCGCCGGCTCGGCATTGCCGTGACCGACCGGGTCGCGGTGACGATGCCGCGTGGCGCGGAACATGGCCTCGCCCTGCTCGCGATTGCCTCGGCTGCGACCTGTGTACCAGTCAATCCCGACTACACGGCTGACGAGCTCAGGCGCTATTTCGCCGAGTTGAAGCTGGCTGCGCTCGTCACCCGCGCCGACATGACATCGGCGAGCCGCGAGGTCGCCCGCGAGCTCGGTATTCCCGTCATCGATCTCGTGTCCGATGCGACCGAAGGTCTCGGTTCCCTGGAGCTGGTCGGCGGTGCGATCGGGCCCGCGGTCGCGCAAGGTCCGGCGGGCCGCGACGACGTTGCCTTTATTCTCCTGACCTCGGGCACGGCCGCACGGCCGAAAATGGTGCCGCTGACACAGGCCAGCGTCTGTCTTTCGGCCCATAATGCCGGCGCGGTGCTATCGCTTCAGCCCGACGACCGCCTGCTCAATGTGCTTCCGCTGTTTCACGCCCACGGCCTGATCTCGGGACTATTGACCGCGCTGGTCGCAGGATCGAGCGTCGTGCTCACCTCCGGCTTCGATGCTGCGTCCTTTTTCGGCTGGCTGCGGGAATTCCGGCCGTCCTGGTATACCGCGGTGCCGACCATCCACCGCGCGCTGCTGTCGGCCGCAAAGGACGATCCGCCGCAGCAGACCTCGCTGCGCCTGATTCGCTCGGCCTCGGCCTCGCTTGCGCCGGCCACGCTGGAAGGGCTGGAGCGGCTGTTCGGCGTCCCCGTCATCGAGACCTACGGCATGACCGAAGGCGCCTCGCAGATCGCGGCCAATCCGCGCGACAGGCGCAAGGTCGGCTCGGTCGGCCGCGCCGCCGGCCCCGAGATCGCGATCATGGACAGCGATGGCCGGATGCAGCCGGCCGGCGCGCATGGCGAGATCGTGCTGCGCGGCCCAACCATGTTCGCCGGCTATTACAACAATCCCGAGGCGACCCGGGCTGCGTTCCGCGACGGCTGGTTTCGCACCGGCGATCTCGGCTATCTCGACGCCGACGGCTATCTCTTCATCGTCGGCCGCATCAAGGATGTCATCAATCGCGGCGGGCAGAAGGTCTCGCCGTCGGAAGTGGAGGAGGTGCTGCTGAGCCATGCCGACGTGCTCGAAGCCGGCGCCTTTGCGATTCCGCACCGGAAGCTTGGCGAGAACGTCGCCGCCGTCGTGACCTTGCGGCCGAATCGCGTCGCGAGCCCGTCGCAGCTTCGCCAGTTCGTGCGCCAGCGGCTGGCTGCCTACAAGGTGCCGAGCCTGATCCGCATCGTGCCCGAGATCCCGAAAGGCGCCAGCGGCAAGATCAAGCGCGCCGAGCTGGCCGGCCTGATCGCAGGCGCCGGCGGCGACGATGCGGCGATCCACCTGCCGCGCTCGGATCTCGAGGCGCGTCTTGCCGGGCTGTGGGCGGGCCTCCTGGAGCTTCCGCGGATCGGCGTCGACCAGGACGTGTTCGCGCTGGGCGCGGATTCGCTCGTCGTCACCCAGCTGCTGTCGCGGCTGCGCGCGCAGCTCGGAGTGCATCTGACCTTCGGCGAGGTGTTCGATGCGCCGACCGTCGCAGCCCTTGCCGGCCGGCTGCAATCGATGGCCAAGGGCCGCGGCGAGGGCATGCCGCTGTGGCACAGCGGCGAGGCGAGACCAACCCACGCGCCGCTGTCGTTCCAGCAGCAGCGGATGTATCTCCTCGCAGGGCTCGATCCCACCCGCTACAATTACAACATCATCGAGATCGCGCGGCTCAAAGGCGCTCTCGACGTGGCGGCTCTTGAGGCGAGCCTGCACGCGGTTTGCGCGCGGCACGACATCCTGCGCTCGACATTTACCGAAGTGCAGGGCGAGCCGGTGCAGATCGCGCACCCGTCGACGCCGCAGCTCGACCGGGTGGATGCGAGCTCCTGTGCACCCGGCAAGCGTGCCGCGCTGATCCGGCGCGAGGCGATGCGGCTTGCGCATCACGCCTTCGCGCTGGAGCGCGAGCTGCCGCTTCGCGTCGTGCTGCTCGCGCTTGGCGGGGATGTCGAGAAGGACGACCATGCCCTGATCGTCGCCATCCATCATCTCGTCACCGACGGCTGGTCGCAGCGCCTGTTCTGGGAAGAGCTCGCGGCACATTATGCGGCGATCCGCGCGGCCAAGCCGGTGGCGCTGCCGCAATCGCCCTACCAGTATCGCGACTTCGCGGCGTGGCAGCAGGGATGGGCGCAAACCGAAGCCGCAAGGGAGCAGCTCGGCTATTGGCGCCGGCAGCTCGACGGCGTGACGACGCTGCCGCTGCGCACCGACCGGCCGCGGCCGGAGGTCTGGAGCGGCCGCGGCGCGCGGCACGATTTCAGGATCTCGCCCACGCTGTCGGCGGCCATTCGCTCACTCAGCCGATCCCAGAGCGTCACCCCCTTCATGACGCTGCTCGCGGCGTTTCAGTGCCTGCTGTACCGCCTGACCGGACATGAGGATGTCGCCGTGGGCTCGCTGATTGCCAACCGCAATCAGATCGAGGCCGAGCGGCTGATCGGGTTGTTCGCCAACACCATCGTGCTGCGCACCGGCCTGTCGGGCGATCCTGATTTCGCGGAGGTGTTGCGTCGGGTGCGGCAGGTCACGCTCGATGCCTATCGCAATCAGGACCTGCCGATCGAGGAGATCTTGCGTGCGCTGCAGGTTTCGCGCAGCCGCAACGCCACGCCGCTGTTCCAGGTGATGTTCATCCTGCAGAACGCCTCGATCGAGGCCGCCGCTTTCGACGGCTTGTCGGTGGCGCAGATCGACATCGACCAGCGGATCTCGCGGTTCGACCTCACGCTGGAGCTGACGGAGATCGACGGCGCGTTTCAAGGATTTTTCGAATACGCGACCGACCTGTTCGAGGCCTCGACCATTGCGCGGATGGCGGCGCAGCTCGAGATGCTGCTGCAGGGCGTCACCGCCGACCCGCAACGGCAGATCTCGCGGCTGCCGATGCTGCCCGCTGCGGAGCGCCGTCGCCTCCTGGTCGGCTGGAACGGCGCAGCCCTCGATGCCACCAGGCGCGGCAATCTAGCCGGCCGTTTCGCGCAGCAGGTGAAGCACGCACCAAAGGCGGTCGCGGTCTCCGGCGCGCGCGAGCGGCTGAGCTACCGCGCGCTCGACCGCCGCAGCCGCGCCATCGTACATGGGCTGGCGCGGCTCGGCATCGGCGCCGAGATGGTCGTTGGCCTGCTTGCCGCGCGCGGCGCCGACCTGCTTGCGGCGATGATTGCCGTGCAGCGCGTCGGCGCGGCGTTCGCTTCCCTCGATCCCGCCCAGCCCGCAGAGCGGCTCGCCGCCGTGCTGCAGGCGAGCGAGCCGCGGCTGATCGTGGTGGCGAACGGCTGCATGGGCAGGCTGCGGGAGATCGAGGGCGCGGCCGGATCGCGCGCGCGTGTCGTGAAGCTGGAGGACCTCGCCGCAAAGGTGCCGGCAAGGCGGACGGCGCCGGTGCGGCGGGCGCCGTCCGGCCTTGCCTATGTCATCCACACCTCGGGTTCGTCGGGCGCGCCCAAGGGCGTGATGATCGAGCAGCGCGGGCTTGCCAATCATCTGGCCGCGCTGATCGCCGAGCTTGGTCTGTCGCGCCGCGACGTCATTGCGCAGACCGCGCCGCAGAGTTTCGTCATCTCGGTGTGGCAGTTCCTGGCCGGGCCCATGGTCGGCGCGCGCGTTCATGTATGCGCCGACGCGGTCGCACAGGATCCGCTGCGTCTGGCGCGCGAAATCGTGCGCGAAGCCGTGACGGTGCTGCAGATCGTTCCGTCGCTGCTGCGGGTCATGCTCGAGCGCATCGACGAGACGCCGGTCCGGCAGGCATTGTCGCGGCTGAGACTGCTGGTCTCGACCGGCGAGCCGCTGACCGCCGATCTCTGCCGCGCCTTCATCGGGCATTTTCCCGCCGTGCCCCTGATCAACGCCTATGGCGCCTCGGAGTGCTCGGACGACGTGTCCTTGCACCGCGTCACGGCCGCATCGCTCCCGACGACGACCGTGCCGGTCGGCCGGCCGCTCCCAAACGTTCAGGCCTATGTGCTCGATCAGCACCTGCAGCCGGTGCCGACCGGGACCGTCGGCGAGCTCCATGTCGGCGGCGCCGGTGTCGGCCGCGGCTATATCAACGATCCCGCGCTGACCAATGCCCGCTTCCTGCGCGATCCGTTCTCGCACCGTCCCGATGCACGGCTGTACCGAACCGGCGATCTCGCGCGCTGGCGCGCCGACGGGTTGCTGGAGTGCCTCGGCCGCGCCGACCAGCAGGTTAAGATCCGCGGCTACCGGATCGAGCTCAAGGAGATCGAGCAGGCCCTGCTCGATCATCCCGGCGTGCGCGCGGCGATCGTCGAGCTGCGCCGCGATGCAGGCGGCGAGGCGCGGCTCGTTGCCTACATCGTTGCTCGCGCGTCGAGCGCGCCCAGTGCCGCGAGCCTGCGCGATGTCCTGAAAACCCGGCTGCCGGCGCATGCCATTCCCGCAGCTTTCCTGTTTCTCGACCGGCTGCCGCTCAATGCGCATGGCAAGGTCGACCGTGCGGCGCTGCGGGTCGTGTCGTGGCCGGCGAAGGAGCACGCTGCGGCTGCGATGGCGAACGCTCCGGCGCGACATCCGACCGAGCAGGCGCTGTCCGGGATCTGGCGCGAGCTGCTCGAGCGGCCGCATGTCGGCGCCACCGACAATTTCTTCGATCTCGGTGGCCATTCGCTGCTGGCCGGCCGGATGATGGGCCGCATTGCGCGCGCCTTCGGCTTATCGCTGCCGATCAAGGCCATCTTCGAGGCGCCGACGGTAGCGCGGCTTGCAAGGCGGATCGACGCGGCGTTGGCGGCCCGCCTGCCGGCGCCGTTGCCGGACGCTCCAACGCTCGGAGACGGCGGACCCGTCCTGCCGTCCTTGACCCAGCAGCAGATGATGCAGGCGGAGCGCGCGCTGCCCGGCCTGCCGCAGTTCAACCTGCCGTTTGCCTTGCGGCTGCAGGGGCCGCTCGACATTCCGGCCCTGCGAAAGGCTCTCACCGCGGTCGTTCGCAAGCACGAGGCGCTGCGCATGTCCTTCGACTGGGACGGGGACGCGGCGATTGCCCGCATCGCGCCGCCTGAGCGCATCGGCCGCCTGCTCGATGTGGTCGACATGGATGTCGGCGCAGACGAGCGCCTCGGACGGCTCAACCTGAAGCGCGCAAAGCTTGTCGCCAGGCAGGAGGCCTGGGCGCCGATCGACCCCGCGCACGCGCCGTTGCTGCGCGCGCGCCTGCTGCGCCTGTCGCCCGACGACCATCTCCTGCTCCTGACCTTCCATCACGGTGTCGCCGACGGCTGGTCGATCGGCCTTGTGTTTGACGAGATATCGAAGGCCTATTCGTCCGGGAGAGGCCGACGGACGCTGGCGCCAGCTTTGGCGGCGCGCGCCTTCTCGGATTTTTCGCGCTGGCAGCGCCAATGGTGCGAGACCAGCGAGGCCGCGACACAATTCGCCTATTGGCGCGACAATCTGCGCGGCGCCGCGCCGGTCTTTGGCGCGGCCGGGACCGATCCGGGCCCGCGCCCGGGCACGCCGACCGCGCATGAGCCCGTGCAGCTGCAAAGCGGCCTCATCGCGCAGCTGACCCGCTTCAGTGCGCGCCAGAACGGCACGCTGTTCGTCTGCCTCCTGACCGGCCTGAAAGCGCTGCTGCTCAACCAGACCGGCCGCACCGATCTTTGCATTGCCACCGCCATGGCCAATCGCGGCCGCGCCGACATGGAGCGCGTGGTCGGGCCGCTCGAGAACACGGTGATCATTCGCACGCGGCTTGCGCCCGGGCTCTCCTTCGCCGAAGCCTTTGCCCGGGTGCGCGAGAGCGTGCTGGACGCGCATGCGCGGCAGGACCTTCCGTTCGACGTCCTGGCGGCGCGCCTCGCCGAGCAGGACGGCGTCGATCCCGCATCCCTGATCCAGGTCTATTTCACGCTGCAAAATCCGCTGCGCCAGCCGCTCCGGCTGCCTGATGTCACGGTGCGCTCGTTCGGCGATGTCCACCGCGAAGGCCAGCCGGTGCTGCCGATCGACCAGACCTGGCTGTCGCTGATGCTGAAGGAGCGGCCGGCGGGGGTGACCGGCTCCTGCGCCTACAAGAGCGGGCTCATTGCTGCGCAAACCATGACGCAATGGATGCAAGCCTATGTCGCAATTCTTTCAAGCGCCGCAGTGCATCCCGACATGCCGCTATCGCGCCTGCTTGCCCGCAACGCGGCGTGAACGCGTCGCGATTATCGAACTTGTTTTGCGGACAGCCGAGATCCGCCTTGATTATTCGCTCATAACGAGCAACATAATTACCACTTTCCCTCCACACACGCATTTAAATGCGGGGTCATATTATGGGTTATGCCAAATATATCGATTTCAGCGGCCTGTCCGATGAAGAGAGGAAAGCGCTGACCGAGTTGCTGCAAAAGCAGAAGAAGGAGCTGCAGGACGCGCTGCGCGACGCCAACAGGGCTCTCACCCAGCTCAAGAAGAAGCCGAAGAAGGCCAAGAAGAAGAAAAAGTAGGAAGCCCGCGAGATTGCTTGCGAGTACGGATCGGCTGCTCGCGCATGCGTCAGATCCTGCGCGGGGGTCGCGATGCCAGAAACGCAGTGTCGGCGGTTCTCTTCAATGGACCGCCGGCTTTGCCTGTTTTGGCGAACAGGCCGGCAGCTGCCAGGTCGGCAATGCGGTCTGGTGATGTCTCTTGGTGATGTCTGTCGATAATGCCGGTCGGCAATGTCTCATGACGATGTCTGCCGGCCATGTCTGGACTGGAGCTGCATGGCCGGCGATGGCATCGAGCTCTATGTCGGCCTGACCGAGGCCCACGGCACGGACGCGGCGCTTGAAGCCTGCCGGACGTCGCTGTCCTCTGAGGAACACGATCGGGCCGGCCGTTTTGTGCAGGCGCGCCACCAGCGCCTCTATATCCTTGCGCATGGGCTGTTGCGCTTTGCGCTGTCGAACCGGCTGCCGACGGTCGCGCCCGCCGACTGGACCTTCGTCACTGACCGCCATGGCAGGCCCTTTGTCGGGGGCCCCGTGCTCGCAAAGCCGGTCCATTTCAGCCTCTCCCACACCGAGGGCTGCGTGGCTTGCGTGATCTCGGCTCGCGAGGCAGTCGGCGTCGACGTCGAGTGCATGGACCGGCGCGGCTCGCTGTGGGACACCGCGCAGCACGTGTTCGCCGCGACGGAGATCGCGGCCTTGCGCGGGCTCCCGACGGGAGAGTTTCTCGACCGCTTCTTCGATTACTGGACCCTGAAGGAAGCCTATATCAAAGCCAGAGGGCTCGGCCTGCGCCTGCCGCTCGACCAGTTTGCAATGGTGCTGTCCGATGACACCATCGCCATCAGCTTCACGGGCGACATCGATGACGATCCCAAGCGCTGGCATTTCACCCGGTTCTCGCCTTCGGCGCGGCATCGACTGGCGATCGCCGACGGCAGCGGAACGGCGGGAGGGCTTCCGGTCGTGACGCGGTCCTGGCCGGTGCCGGGCGGATGATTCATCCGCCCACCACCTCAGCATAGGCAATGCCATAGGCCTCGCGCACCGCATCCTCGAGCTTCCGTCCCTCGCGATAAGGCGCGAGATTGTCCGGCCGCGCGACGCCGGGCAACAGCCGCTTGCAGGGCTCCGGCGCGCCCAGCACCATGTTGACGGGGACGCGCTCGGCATAGATCGGCAGCGCGTAGTCTTCCTCGTCGTCGCCGACACCTTTGCTGCGGATCTTGGCCGAGGCGCGCTCGATCTCCATGGTGACCACGGCGGTCGCCTTGATCTCCTGTTTCGTGCTCTGGCGCAGCTGCGCGGTGCGGCCCGGGAAGAAGCGGTCGACCATCATGACGAGCGCGCGCTCCTTCTCCGCCTGGTCCTCCACCAGCCTGGCATGGCCGAACGCCATCACCGAGCGGTAATCGGCCGAGTGGTTGAAGCCGCAGCGGGCGAGCACCAGGCTGTCGAGTTGGGTCACGGTGAGACAGGCCGGCTCGCCCTCCGACAGGTTGCGCAGCATGCGACTGGCGCTGCTGCCGTGCCAATAGAGCCGCGACCCCTCGCGCCAATACAGCGTCGGCGTGCAATAGGGCTGGCCGTCGATGACGTAGGAGACGTGGCAGAGCGCGGCCGAGTCCAAGAGCCGGTGCACGGTCTCGACGTCGTAGCGGCCGCGCTCGTGCAGCCGGCGCACGCGGTTGATCTCGTCGACGGGGTAGCTCGCGGAAGTCTCGGCTGGCATCTCATTCTCCGAAGTTGAGCCCCTCAAGGGCCACGGATAAAGTGGTCGGCGCGAGGTCCAATTTCGAGCTGATCATGTCGACCACTTCAAAACACCCGGCCATGCCGGGCCGTGCCATGCCGCGCCAGCACGGCGCGGCGCTCGACTTGCCGCTGCGGCTCGATCGTTCGGCCGGCAACCAGGCGCTGCAGGTCTATGGCAGCCTGCGCAGCGCCATTCTCGACGGGCGCCTTGCGGCGGGCCTGCGGCTGCCCTCGACCCGGGCGCTCGCCCAGCAATTCGGCGTCAAGCGCAACGCGGTCGTCATTGCCTATGAGCATCTGCAGAGCGACGGCCTTGCCGATGCGCGCACCGGCTCCGGCACCTTCGTCGCGACGCTGCCCACGCCCGCGCGCAAGACGAGGCAGCTCACGGCCGCGCCGCGCAGCATCAGGCCGCCGCCGACCAGGCCGTTCGCGCTGGGCAAGACCTATGCCGATCCGCAACTGCTGCGCCGGCTGGCGGCCGCGACGCGCCGCCGCATCATGCGGACGGACGACGCCGCCTTCGGCTATGGCGATCCGCGCGGCGACGCCACGCTGCGAGCCGAGATCGCGCGCTATCTCGCCGCGAGCCGCGGTTTCATCTGCGATCCCGATTGTGTCGTCATCATCAACGGCATCCAGCAGGGCATGCGGATGTGCGTCGAGGCCTTGTTGCAGGCCGGCGACGCGGTCTGGATGGAAGATCCGGGCTATCCAGTCGCCCGCCGCACGCTGACGCGAGCCGGCCTGAAGGTGGTGCCGGTCCCGGTCGATGCGGAAGGGCTCGACGTGCGCGCCGGCGAGAAGCGGGCGGGGCTTGCCAGGGCCGCCTATGTCACGCCCTCGCACCAGTTTCCGACCGGCGTCACCATGACCATGGCGCGGCGCATCGCCCTGGTCGAATGGGCGCGGTCGGCCAAGGCCTGGCTGCTGGAAGACGATTACGACAGCGAGTTTCGCTATGGCGGCCCGCCGCTCACCGCGCTCGCCGGCATCGGCGGCGGCGACCGCGTGATCTATCTCGGCACCTTCTCCAAGCTGCTCGGCGCGGGCCTGCGCCTCGCCTATATGGTGCTGCCGCCCGCCGCGCTCGATCAGGTGATCGCCGTGCGCGAGGGCCATGATCGTTTTCCGCCGAGCTTCATGGCGGGCGCGGTGGCCGACCTGATGGCTGACGGCTTCCTCGCCGATCACATTCGCCGCATGCGCCGACGCTACCGCATCTCGCGCGATGCCGCCGTCGCCGCGCTCGAGCGCGCCGCCGGCGGTGCATTGACGATCGTCAGCCCGCAACAGGGCCTGCATCTGCTCGCGCTGCTGCCGGAAGGCTTGCCCGCCGATGCCGCCGGCGCGATCCGCGCCCAGGCACAAGTCGGGAGCGCGCAAATTGAGACCTGGCAAGTCGAGACCTGGCTGTTGTCGGAAACGCGGCTGAAGGCAGCGGGCGCGGACGGATTCATCCTGGGCTTCGGCGGTCACGATGTTGCCGAGCTGACCGCGGCTGCAACCGCGCTTGGGCATGCGGCACGGCGCCATGTCGAGCAATATCGCAGGCGATGAATTGTCGATTGTACGCGCGTGATTTGCCCGACGAGACCGAGCAGGAATTCGGATCCTCGAACCGCATCTCCACGTCGTCCCGGCGCAGGCCGGGACCCATACCGCGGGATCTGTCTGTGGTATTCGGTAGGAGACGTTCTTCGCAAAACGAAATTCTGTGGTTATGGGGTCCGGCCTGCGCCGGGACGACGGCGGTGCACCTGACGCCGGCCTGCAATTGATTTGCCCGACGGGTGCGCCCGACATATCGTTGTCAATCCCTGTTTCGAAAAATATTCCTGTTTTCAGAAATTCTGATTTGGCGTAAGGTCTGCCCATCCCGCCTCGTTGCAGAGGGACGTATCGCGGACGTCACGAGACGTGAGGCGGGGATGCGGTGGACGTGGAGGCGCTGTCCGACGAGCAGCGCTTATACGTACGGCGAAGTCGCGTGGTCCTGGCGCCCCGGAGATCCGGCGTCAAGTCCAAGCGAAGCCAAAAAGCTTCGCGGGGGCGACGGTGGCAAACGGAATGGTTCACCGGGGAGAGCGCGAATAAGCCGTAACACCACCGCGCAGGGAAGGCCGGTGTGATCACCGACTGCACCTGTGGTTTTCGCGCTCGCGCAACCTTTTCCTTGCGCGGGAGCCCCGGGGGCAGCGGCCACCCGGCCTTCCTTGCGCCCTCTGACTTCGAAGAGGGCGATGGACGACGCAAAGCTCGGGCGAATTCCGCCGCGGGAATGCGATGTCACGTCTGTCACCCGGGACTGCGCAAATAGCCGCGTCATCCGAGCGCAAGTCGCAGCGCCAGGGCGATGCCGGTGACATAGGTCAAGAGCGCGCCGACGAAACGCGCCGGCGTCGGCTTGTCGAGCGAGGGGCCGAAGAGCAGGCCGGCGACCAGCGCGACGCGCGCGAGCGTTGCAAGAACGATGGCGACCGTGACCCATGCCGGTCCCGGATGCACGGCAAACCACAGGAACAGCACGGCAAAGAACGGGGCATATTCGGCGGTGTTGCCATGCGCACGCACCGCGCGGTGCAGCGGATCGGTCGGACCGGTGTCGCAGCCGATCGAGCGCCTGGTGCGCCGGCGCAGCAGCGAGACATGGAGCCCGAGCCCGAACAACAACAGCCCGAGCACGCCGGTGCAGACGATGGCGACATTCATGGCATTCCCCCTCGCGTCCGGATCTCCATGTCAGTTCTACACGAACGCGCCCGAGGGATGACAGGTCAAAATTGTGGAGCTGCGCCCTTGTGCCGCGTGCTGGCGGTCCCGAAATTTCCCGGAAGCCGATCGATGGACGATGGAGCTTTGCCCATGCCCGTGTTCTCCTGCGTCCAATGCGGCGCGCAATTTCCGGATGCGGCCGCGCCGCCGCAGCGTTGCCCGATCTGCGAGGACGAGCGGCAGTTCGTCGGCTGGGACGGGCAGAGATGGCTGAGCCGCGCGGAGCTCGCTGCTGCGCATCGCGTGGTCTGGCGCGACGATCTCGGCGTTCCCGGCCTCGGTGTCGAGCCGGGCTTTGCCATCGGCCAGCGTGCGCTGTTGCTGCGCGAGGCCGATGGCTGCGTGATGTGGGACTGCATTCCCCTGGCGACCGGGGAAGCGGTCGGTTATGTCCGCTCGCTTGGCGGGCTGAAGGCGATCGCGATCTCGCATCCGCATTTCTACGGCGCGCTTGCCGATTGGAGCGCGGCGTTCGGCAACGCGCCGGTCTATCTGCACCAGGCCGATTCGGCGTGGATCACGCGGCCGCATCCGGCGATCGTGCCGTGGTCGGGCGAGAGCGTGAGGATCTCGGACGACATCCTGCTGGTGCGCGCAGGCGGGCATTTTCCGGGCGGCGCGATGCTGCATTGGCGGGCCGGCGCCGAAGGCCGCGGCGCGCTCTTCACCGGCGATATCGCGACCGTCACGATGGACCGCCGGTTCGTCAGCTTCATGCGCAGCTACCCGAACTATATCCCGCTCAATGCCGTCGCGGTGAAGCGCATTGCCGCGGCCGTCGCGCCGCTCGCTTTCGATCGCATCTACGGCGGCTGGTGGGGCCGCAACATCGCAGGCGGGGCGAAAGCAGCCTTCGACGCCTCGGTCGAGCGGTACCTTTCGGCAATCGCGTGATCCTCCTGCGCCCGCACCACCGGCCGGGACTGCGGCGCACGATCCTGATCCCGCGACCAGGAAATGTAATAGGCGACCGCTGTCATCAGCGTCAGCGCGGTGATGCTGACCAGCACCTGGAGCAGGATCGTGTTCTGGCTCGTGATCAGGATCATGTGGGCGGCAAGCGCGAGAAAGATGCCGACGCAGAAGCTCGCCAGCCATTCGTCGCCGCATTTGATGATCGGCTGCAGGAATCTGGAATGAAACCCTTTCCAGTTCGCCGGCACATAATAGCTGAACAGCAGGGCCACGCAGAGCAGATGCAGGATGCGGGCCGGACCGAGATTCTCGCGGTCGGTCGGGATGAAGGCGTTGATCAGCACGTCCGGAAGCAGGTTGCCGATCGCCGGCACGTTCGCGCCCACCATGAGCAGCAGCGAAAACACCAGATAGGCCATCGCCAGCAGGCGCAGCGTCCGCGGCTGTTTCAGCCGACCGACGAGCGTCCCGCCATAGAGCGCGAGATAGGAGCCGAGCACGAACAGCAGCTGCCAGCAGAACGGGTTGAGGTAGACGGCGCTCCCGGCCGGATAGGCCGGCAGGCCGAGATTGAAGGCGCGGGCGGCGACATAGAGCGCGACCGATCCCAGCATGGTGAGATTGGGCCAGCGCAGCAGCGAAGCCAGCGACAGCGGGAACAGCGCCAGCAGCACGATTGCCATCTGCAGCACATCGAGATTGAGCGGCCGGGCCTCCAGCATCAGGCCGTGCATCAGCACCCGCACCGGATCGTTGAGGATGCCGATGACGTGATATTCCTCGAAGATGTCCGGCGCGGCGTAGTGCGCGGCGACCCAGCTGATCGCGTTGATATAGATGACGAACAGCACGAGGTGGGCGGCGTAGAGCTGCCAGGCCCGCTTGAAGATCCGGCTCGCCGCAATGATGAAGCCGCGCTCGACCATCATGCTGCCGAACAACAGCGCGGCACCATAGCCCGAGGCGAAGGCGAACAGATCGACGGCGCCGCTGAAGCCGAAATTGTGCATGGTCAGCAGGTTGACCACGTTATGCGGGATGTGGTCGAGCAGCATGAACCAGTTGGCGAGACCGCGCGCGAAATCGATCCGCAAATCGCGGGTATGCGCGGCAATATTCGCCTTGATGGTCCCCATCATCGAAAGCCAAGGCCCGGAGAATCACAAATTGTATCGAAGAAACTGCGATGTAAGCAGTATGCAGCCGCTGTCCAGTACGGAATGAATAGAGTTTTCGTGAAGATTCCCTTGCCTGGCGAAGGGCCTTTGCCTCTCTCGGTCACGATGGCGCAACTGGCGCGTGATTGGGCAGGACACAGCGGCGCATCGGACCTGCGGCCGCAGCGAACGCTGCATGTCCATGTTACAGGTGTAACGCCCTTCGGGATGGGCGGTTACCGTCATCGCGAACGGCTCGTCCTTAACGCCGTACTAAGACGCACGACCGTGAGGGCGTGCGGTCCCGACCTGCCGGGCGCCGCTTCTCCGTCTCGTCAAGCATCACAGCTGACCGGCTGGCCGCATGCGATCGAGGTAAGCGCGGCCTCGAAGGCGGCGAGCGTCGCCAGGACGTCCGCCTCCGGCACCGGGAAAGGACGCTTGCCTGCGACCGCGTCGGCGAAGGCTTCGAGCTCCGCGGCCAGCGTGTCGATCGCGGCATATGTTACCGTTTGCGCCTTGGTGCCGGACTTGCGCATCACCAACGTGACTTCATCGAGCACTTCCGCGGATCCTTCCGAGCCGAACACATGGATGCGCCAGTAGAACGGCGTCGCCCGCACCGTCGACAGCGTGCCGGTCACCCCGTTTGCGAAGTCGATCGCGAGCATCGCCGTATCGAGCGGGGGCGGGCCTATGTCGCGCCTGGCAAGGCTCGCATAGACCCGACGCGCGGGGCCGATGAGGCTCGTGAAGGCATCGAGTACATGCAGGCCCGCGCCGGTCAGGCCGCCGCCGGGCGATTCCTGCGGCGACAGCCGCCAGCCTGTGAGGATCGCATTGGAATTCTCGTTGGAGTTATGACCCTCGACATGGAGGATCACTCCAAGCTCGCCGCTCGCGACGATTTCGCGCAAGGCTGCAAGCGACGGCCAGAAGCGGCGATTGTGCCCGACCGCGAGCACGAGGCCGGCGGCCTTGCAGGCGGCGAACATGTCGCTCGCGTCGTCGCGGTGGAGCGCCAGCGGCTTCTCGCAAAACACCTGTTTGCCGGCGGCGCTTGCCGCAATCACCTGGCTCCTGTGCAGGGAGTGCGGGGTGGCGAGCAGGACGGCGTCGATGCTGTCGTCTTCGAGCACGGCCGCGAAATTGTTGGTCAGCGCGATCCGCCGCTCGGCGCAGAAATCACGCGCGCCGTCGAGATCGGTCTCGACCGCGCGACTGATCCGCAGGCGCGGCACCTTGTGTGCAGCTTCGACGAGCGACCGGCCCCAGCGGCCAAGGCCGATCATTGCGCAATTGATCATCCCGTGCTCCCGCGCTTGCCCGATGACGGGCGAATGGCGATCATTTATCGGTGTAAATCGATCCAAAACGCAATGGGAGGCGGCCATGGTGGACACTGGCGAGTTGAATGCGCGGGGATTGTTGCGCCGCAAGGCAATGTTCGGCGAGGCCGATGTCGAGAAGCGGATGGCGGCGGCCGGCGATTTCGGCGCGCCGCTGCAGGGCATCATCAACGGCTATGTCTATGGCGATGTCTGGCAGCGGACGGGACTGTCCGACGACATCCGCAGCCTGGTGATGCTCGCGATCACGGCGGCAGGCAATCGGCCGGCCGAATTTCGCGTCCATGCCAAGGGCGCGCTTGCCAACGGCTGCACGCGCGAGCAGGTGCAGGACGTGCTATTGTTGATCGCGATGTATTGCGGCATCCCGGCTGCGATCGAGCCCAACCAGATTGCCGCCGAGATCTTCGGCAAGGACGCGCCCGCCGGCGCAGCGAAGCCTTGAGACGCAGATCGGCCCGCATGGCGGGCCGATCGCATTGTTCGGTCGACGCAAGCGTGTCAGGTGAGATGCGCAGCCTCTTCGGCGTCCTCCTCATCGTGCCAGTTTGCGCCGGCGATGGAGCTGTCGATCAGCTCGCCGCGCAGCAGCGCCAGCGGCGATTTGTAGTAGAGCGCGATGTTGTGGAAGGGGTCGGTGAGAACCTTCAGCGCCCAGACCAGGCCGGTGTGCACATCGCGCGTCGAAAACAGCTGGATCATGCGGAACAGTCCGCCGCCGATGCCGACGAACAGCCACACCAGGCCGACGTGGCGGATGAAACCAAGCCTGTCGACGGGTGCTGCGAACATGCCGAACAGCGTCGGGTAGAGGAACAGGGTCACCGGCACCAGCCCCCACACCACCAGCAGCACGATCTTGCGCTTTTGATTGTAGCCGACCTTGATCGCCTCCTTGTGTTCGTTGGTCGCATCGTTGACGGCGTCATAGCCGTTGGGCTCGAAGAAGAAATGGCCGGTCTGCCGGGTCAGCATCGCGAGCCAGCCGACGAGGCCGGCGAGCGCCGGATCCTTGAACAAGAGGCCGTAGCAGACAAGGAAGATCACGGCGCTGATCAGATGCAGCGTCTGATTGATCCGGCTCTGATGATAGTAGCGATAATCGTCCCAGCGCTGCGTGCGCAGCACATCGGTGAAGCGGCTCATGCGAATCCCCAGTGGTTAAGTGGCAGGGGACGCGTAGGTCCGTTCCATGAATCGCGCGTGACAAATGCGTGTTGTCATACAAATAATGCGCGCACATGCCAACTAATTGCAATTGAGGCGTGTGCAGGATAATTCATGATTGGATGGCTCGCTCCGCTGCATTGTTTAGAGGATTTTTCGAATGGCTGATCCGCAAGACCTCCTGATTCCAGTCCATGCCGATCCCTTGCAATATCCGCTTCCGCATCTCGCCGACCGCCTCGCCTTGAAGGGCGACGTGACCATTGTCGCCATCGGTTCATCGTCGACGGCGGGCGAGGGCGGCATCAAGCCCTACCCTGCGTATCTGCAGGACATGCTGCGCCAGAAGTACGGGAATCCCCAGATCAGCGTCATCAACAAAGGCGTCGGTGGGCAGGAAGCGCCGGACGAATTGCAGCGCATGCAAGATGTCATCGATGCGAGGCCCGCGCTGACGATCTGGCAGGTTGGCACCAATGCGGTCTGGAAAGGCCAGAACCTTGATCAGGTCGACATGGCGATCAAGGCGGGGCTGCAACTGCTCAGGAAGGAGCCGATGGATGTCATCCTGATGGATCTCCAATACGCGCCGGCCATACTCGCCGAAAACAGGATCGGGGCGGCACGTCGCATGCAGTCGCTGATCATGGAGGCGGCTGTTGCCGCGAATGTGAGCGTGTTCCGGAGGTTCGATATGATGCGGAAGATCGTCGAGATCGAACGGCGCTCCTTCGACGCGCTCATCGATCCAGGCGACTACAACCGGCTGCATGAAAGCGATATGATTTCGGGCCGGATCGGCTATGAGCTCTGTCAGGTGATTGCGGTCGCTGCCACCGTGGCATCGCCAGCCGCCGGGCCGGAGGCTTGAAGTTTTGAAATGGTCAGGCGGCTACGTTGAGGGCAGCAGCGCCGTCTCTTCCGGCGTCACATCGGCGATCTGCGATGGGCGGATCGCCGATGGCAGATTGGGCGGCGAGTAAGGCGTATTCGGGACGCCGAACACGGTGCACCGATGCGCGAGCTTCTTCATCACGCTCCAGTGCACCCGTTCGTTGATATGTTCCTCCTTCGGATTCCTGGTGTTCGCGACCATGCCATGGTCGATGGCGTCGGGCGACAGGATGACGCGCAGATGAGGAGCGGCCTCGTCGATAAACCAGCCCTTGGAGGAATCGTAGACCTCCCCGTTCAAATTGGCCGCCTGGGTCACGGCCTTCACGCGAGCGGTGTCGAACTCGAGCCCGGTCAAGGCGCTGATCCGCGCGATCATCCAGATCAGCGCCTCGTCGGAGAGGCCGGCGTCGGGATAGCCGCCACCGACATTGCAATGCACGCCGGCAAACCATGTCTGCTCGACATGGCCGCGCGGCTCGTGTCCCTTCGGCGCGGTCCAGAAGGTCGGCACGAAAGGCCGGCGGCGCTCGTCGATGGCAACGGCGTGCAGGCCGACATCGATATGCGATCCGAAACTCGTGTCGTGGAAGCCGAGGGTGAGCAGCGTGACGTAGCGGCCCAATGCCGCAAGCCCGATGCCGGCGGGAACGCCGTAAGAGCCGACGGTATCGAAAACCCCGACGCATTTGATCGCGCGGTCGGTATGAAGGGCATTCTGCGCCGCCAACTTGTCGTAGGAATCGATGGTCTGACGGTCACCCGAGCCGGCCGGCTTGGCGCCTGCGCGCACCGTCGGATCGACGCGGTAGTGGTTCCAGACGGTCTCGAAACCCTGGCTGTCGGGCGATCGCTGAATCCCGGAGGCGCCGATCAGGCCGGCAAGGGCGCGCGCGGCATAGGCGCCGCGGGAGAAGCCGATGATGTAGATCTCGTCGCCGGACGCGTAGTTGGCGACCAGGGTCTGATACGCATCCTGCACGATCTGCTTGAGGCCGAGCCCGATGGCCCCGCCGAGCAGATGCTTCAAGAAGTCGGGGTCGGCGCCGACGCCCTTGTGGTAGAAAGTCGCTTGCGCCGTGCCGTCGGCGGCCTGCGGCTTGATGAGCGGCGCGCCGGCAGCCTTGTAGTTCGGATCGAGCTTGGCGATGTTGGTGTCGTTGCCCTTGCCTTCCTCGTTCCAGGTGCCGTCGATCAGAATGACGATTCGCTTCATGACATCCCCCGCGGAAAAGGCCGGCACGCGCTGGGATTGAAGATACGCGATAATCCCGCGCTCCCAAAGCGCATCGCGCGACTGGGAGCAGCAAAAGATCGAAAGCTCCAAATCAGGCTTGTTCGGCTCGGGAATTGCCGCGCCGCGCCGGTGATCCGCGGCTCACCCGGCGGGCGACCGCGCCAGGCGGATCGCTTCACTCAGCACGGCCCGGTCGCCGACGTGATTGGCGAGCAGCAGCACCAGTCTCGCGCTGACGCGCAGACTTTCCTCCTCGCTCAGGTCGCGCTGGGCGCCGATCAGCTCGGCATAGAAGCCGTCGGGATCGCTGATATTGGGGGTGAGGATCAGGCTCATGCTGCAAGCTCCTGCTGTTTCGTAGCGCGGTGTCCGCAGGCGCGTCGCATCGCTTGCGCAATGGCGGCCTCGTCGAACCGCGTCCAGCGCGCCGCGACATATTGATCGGGACGGAGCAGATAGGTCGTGCCAGCGGAGGCGCCATAGCGGTGGGCAAGCAATCCCTTGGCATCCTCGATGTCGCGGCCAACGGCGATGACGCGCGCCGCGATGCCTTCTGCGACGATGCTCGCCCTGTCGGCGGACCCGAAGGTTACAACCGTAAAGCCTGGGCCGAGACAGTTCAGGAACCAGCCGAGTTGGCCGCCAATGCTGACAGGCGCATCGGCCGCGTTGGTGCCGGGCGTCATCAAGCCGGCGAAGGACGCCGTATCGGGCGTATTCAGCGGCGACATCGCATAGGGTGTCGGCGTCGACAGCCGGCCACTGTTGACCAGGGGCCGCGCAAAGCTGTGATGCTGCGCGAGATCGAGCACGGCATCGCGGAAATGGCGGCTGACCTTGGTCTTGGGCGTGATGAAGTCGGTGGCGCGGGTCGAGTTCAGGATGTTGTCGTCGGCGGCGTAGGCGCGCTCGTCATGATAGCTGTCGAGCAGCGCAACCGGCGCTTCGCCGCGCAGCACCAGCGCGAGCTTCCAGGCGAGATTGTCGATGTCCTGGACGCCGGTATTGGCGCCGCGCGCCCCGAAGGGCGAGACCTGATGCGCGGCGTCGCCGGCGAACAGCACGCGTCCGTGGCGGAACTTGTCGATCCGTCGGCAGGCGAACTGGTAGATCGACACCCATTCGAGCTCGAACTCGGTGGTCTCGCCCAGCATGGCCTTGATGCGCGGGATCACGCGTTCCGGCTTCTTCTCCTCGTCCGGGTCGGCGTCCCAGCCGAGCTGAAAATCGATGCGCCAGATGTTGTCGGCCTGGCGGTGCAGCAGCACCGATTGCCCGGGATGGAACGGCGGGTCGAACCAGAACCAGCGCTCGGTCGGGAAATCCGCCTTCATCCTGACGTCGGCGATCAGGAAGCGGTCGTGGAAGAATTGTCCCTTGAATTCGGCGCCCACCATGCGGCGGGTATCGGAATTGGCGCCGTCGCAGGCAATCACCCATTGCGCTTCCATGGTGAAGATGCCGTCCGGCGTCTCGACCGCAAGCTGCGCACAGTCGTCGGTCTGTTTCAGGCTGAGCAGCCGGTGCTTCCAGCGCAAATCGATCAGCGGATTGTTGCGGCAGGCGGCGACGAGGATCTCCTCCAGGTAATATTGCTGCAGGTTGATCATCGCCGGCCATTTGTGACCGGGCTCTGGCAACAGGTCGAACTGGTAGGAGAGCTGGTCGCGGAAGAACACCTTGCCGATGTTCCAGCTGACGCCCTTCTCGACCATCGGCCCGGCGCAGCCGAGCCTGTCCCAGATTTCCAGCGGGCGCTTGGCATAGCAGACCGCCCGCGATCCGATGCTGACGGTATCGTTGTCGTCGAGCACGACAACGGGCTGGCCATGCGCGGCCAGATCAAGCGCTGCGGTCAGGCCGATCGGACCGGCACCGATCACGACGATCGGATGCCGGCGCGTCGTGCCGCTCTGCTGCTCCTGCGAGCAGACATAGTTGAAACGTGGATAGACATACTGCCTCATGGCCGCCTCGCCTGCCTGCTTCGCTGTTCGGTGGATGAAGAGTCCGCGGGATTACTCGACCCCCGCGAACTCCTTCTCGTGCATCCAGGCGGTGTGCCGCGGCGGCTTCTTGGTCTCTGCCCATTCATCGACCATGGCGTGGGCGACCGATTTCATCCGCTCGATCTGGTCGGGCGTTGCGGTCCAGGCGGCGATCTCCAGACGATGGCCGCTGGGGTCGCGGAAGTAGATCGACTTGAAGATGGTGTGGTCAGTGACGCCGACGACGTCGAGGCCGGCCGCCTCCGCCCGCGCCTTGGCCTCGTCGAGCTCCTTCAGGTCCTTGACCTGGAAGGCGATGTGCTGGGTCCAGTCCGGCGTGTTGGGATCGCGGCCCATCGGCGGCGAGTTCGGCAGCTCGAAGAAGGCGAGGATGTTGCCGTTGCCCGCATCCAGAAAGATATGCATGTAGGGATCGGGTGCCTTGGTCGAGGGCACCCTGTCTTCGGCGATGGCGCCGAGCAGATCCATGTTGAGGACCTTCTTGTAGAAGTCGACCGTCGCCTTGGCGTCGACGCAACGGTAGGCAACGTGATGGATCTTCTCGATTTGCATGGCGTTTCCGGCTCCCTTGTGGTTGATTGGCAAAATAGTAACAAATGGTACGATCTCTTGGCTTTGATTCAGATCAAACATCGCCGATGAGACGGTCCGGTATTTGCGTTCCCCGAGGGTTCGAACGACGGTGGGCGAGGGAAGGACGAGATGACGCGACTTGCGAACGAGGCGGCCCGAAGGCCGCGGAACGGGACAGATGCCGCCGCGGCCGAGCTCGAGCTGCAGCGCTATTTTCCCTACCGGCTGGCGCGGCTCGCCGAGCAGGTCTCGCTCGCGGTTGCCGAGGTCTATGCAACGCGCTTTGCGCTGTCGCGACAGGAATGGCGGATTCTCGCCGTGCTGGGAGCGCGTCCCGAGCTGCCGACCAAGGAGATCGGCCGGTTGACGACGCTGGACAAGATGCATGTCAGCCGGGCCATGCAAGCGCTGGAGGAGCGCGGCATCGTCAAGCGAACCCGTGATCCCGATGACGGCCGTGAGCGCATCGTCGCCCTGACGGCGTCCGGCCGCGCCCTCTACCGCAAAATCGTCCCGTACGCATTGGAGCGCGAGAGCTCGCTGCTCGCCGTGCTGACCCCCGAGGAGATCGCGACCATGGATGCCGTGATCGACAAGCTGACGGCGGCTGCGACGGCCGCCGTGCCTTAGCCCGATCGGCGCACGCATCATGCGAATCTCGGGCCTTGATTGGAGAGGCGACCTCGCTATATCGACGTTTTACCCATTCATTCCCAGGTAGAGCGCATGACGACGACCGATACCGCCGCCACGACCCAGCCGTTCCAGGCCGAGGTTTCCGAGCTTTTGAACCTGATGGTCCACTCGGTCTATTCCGAGACCGATATTTTCCTGCGGGAGTTGATTTCCAACGCCTCCGACGCCTGCGACAAGCTGCGCTACGAGGCGATCGCGAATCCTGCGCTGACCGGCGATGGCGCGCCGCCAAAGATCAGCATCCGCCCGAACAAGAAGGCCAATACGCTGACCGTTGCCGATACCGGCATCGGCATGGATCGCCATGAGCTGATCGACCATCTCGGCACCATCGCGCGCTCCGGCACCAAGGCCTTCGTCGCAAAACTCGCCGAGGCCAAGGAGGGTACCGGTCTGATCGGCCAGTTCGGCGTCGGCTTTTATTCAGCCTTCATGGTCGCCGAGCGCATCGTCGTCACCAGCCGCCGGGCCGGATCGAACGACGTCTGGACCTGGTCGTCCTCGGGCGGGGCCGGCTTCGAGGTCGCGCCGGCCTCGGAGGACGATGCCGCGCGGGTGGGCCGCGGCACCGAGATCGTGCTGCATCTGAAATCCGATGCCGCCAAATATCTCGAGACCTATGAGATCGAGCGCATTGTCGGCGCCTATTCCGACAATATCCAGTTCCCGATCGAGCTTGTGCCGGAAGAGGGCGAGCCCCGCCAGATCAATTCGGCGAGCGCGCTGTGGCAGCGGCCGAAATCCGAATTGAAGCCGGAGGACTATGCCCAGGCCTACAAGTCGATCGCGAACGCCTTCGACGAGCCGGCGATGACGCTGCACTACCGCGCCGAAGGACGTTACTCCTACGCGGTGTTGCTGTTCGCGCCTTCCGCAAAACCGTTCGACCTGTTCGAGCCGGCGCGCAAGGGCAAGGTCAAGCTCTATGTCCGCCGCGTCTTCATCACCGACGATGCCGACCTGCTGCCGGCCTACTTGCGTTTCATCCGCGGGGTGATCGACAGCGAGGACCTGCCGCTGAACATTTCCCGCGAGATGCTGCAGAACAATCAGCAGCTCGCGCAGATCCGAAAGGCGGTGACGACCCGCGTCGTCACCGAGCTGGAGCAGCTCGCCGAAAAGGAACCGGAGAATTTCGACAAGATCTGGGACGCTTTCGGCGCGGTGATCAAGGAGGGCATCTACGAGGATTTCGAGCGGCGCGAAAAATTGCTGGCGTTGTCGCGTTTCACGACAACGGCCGGCGAGCGGCGCTCGCTCAAGCAATATGTGGCGGACTTCAAGCCCAACCAGACCGAAATCTATTTCCTGGTCGGCGACTCCATCGAGCGGCTGAAGTCGAATCCGCGGCTTGAGGCGGCGCATGCGCGAGGCATCGAAGTGCTGCTCCTGACCGATCCGGTCGATGCGTTCTGGACCTCGATGCAGCTCAGCCATGACGGCAAGCCGCTGAAGTCGCTGAGCCAGGGCGACCTCAATTTCGATCTCATCCCGCAGCTCGACGAGCATGCCAAGGACAAGGCCGAGCCGGTGGCGGACGAGGCCGCGACAATCGCGCTGATCAAGGCAAGCCTCGGCGAGCGTGTCACCGACGTCAAAGCCTCGACCCGCCTCACGACCAGCGCCTCATGCCTCGTGGCCGACAGCCATGGTCCTGACCGCGCGCTGGAACGAATCCTGTCGCAGCAGGCGCGCGGCGCGCGAACAAAGCCGATCCTGGAGATCAACCTGCACCATCCGCTGGTGACCGCGATCGCGAGGGCGGAGGCCGGATCGAAGACCATCGACGACCTCGCGCTGCTGCTGCTGGAGCAGGCACAGATTCTCGACGGCGAATTGCCGGAGGATACCGCGGCGTTTACGGCAAGGCTGAACCGGTTGGTGTTGCAGGGGGTGGGCGCGAGTTGAAGGCGGGAGACGTAGCCCTACGCGCGTCATTGCCCGGCTTGTCCCGGCCATGACGATAGCGGGGGCGCTATTCCTTCCTCACTCCCGACAATTCCACCACCTTGCGCCAGCGCTCCGTCTCGGTCGCGAGCATCGCGGCGAATTCGGTGGCATTGCCGGGCAGCGGGATTGCGCCGAGTTCGGCGATGTGCTGCTTGATCGCGGGATCGGCGAGCGCCGCGTTGATCTCCGTGTTGAGGAGGTCGACGACCTCGCGCGGCGTGTCGTGGGGCGCGCCGACGCCGTAGAACGAGCTGGTCTCGTAGCCGGGCAGCGTATCGGCGATCGGCGGCACGTCGGGCAGGATATCGGAGCGTTCGCGCGTGGTGACGCCGAGCGCGCGGAGCTTGCCGGCCTTCACCAGCTCGAAGGAGGAGGTGACATTGTCGAACATGCCCTGGATTTGTCCGGACATCACATCGGTGAGACCCGGTGCCGAACCGCGATAGGGGACGTGGATGAACTGCACGCCGGCCTTTGCCTTGAACAATTCGCCGGACAGATGCAGCGAGGTGCCGATGCCCGAGGAGGCGATCGAGAGCTTGCCGGAATTGGCCTTGGCGTAAGCGATGAAATCCGCAACGGTCTTCACCGGCAGATCGTTATTCACCACCAGCACCAGCGGGATGCGGGCGACGCCGGCAACCGGCGTGATGCCCTTGGCGAAGTCGAACGGCAGCGTCGGGTCGAACGACGCATTGATCGCGTTTGCGGTCGACGTGAGCAGCAGGGTGTAGCCGTCCGGCGGCGCGGCGATCACCGCCTGCGTGCCGATATTGCTGCCGGCGCCGGGCTTGTTCTCGACCAGGAAGCTCTGGCCAAGCCGCTCCGAGAGGCGCTGGCAGATCAGGCGCGACAGCACGTCCGTCGCGCCGCCCGCAGTGTAGGGCACGACCCATCGCACCGGGCGTGAGGGATAATCGGTGAGCGCCGCGACAGCCGGGCGGCCGGCGAACAGCGCAAGGCCGGAGAGCCCGGCGGATTTGAGGAAGGTTCGCTTGCTGATCATGATGGCAGATCGACCTTGGGCGCGGCTGGGACACGGGCCGCGCGCGCCGCTCATCCGTTGCGGCCCGCTGCAGGTGTTGCAGGAATCGGGCCAGTTCGCACCAGCTTCCTGCGATCGTGGTAAAGATGGAGTGGGTGCCGAGAATCGAGCCGAGTACTATGATACGCGCTACTCGGCCGCGTCCTTGAGCTTTTCGCCGGAGTCGGCCCGATCTTCCGGGCGTGCCCGTGGCGCAGTCCAGCGCGCGAACGCGTTCGAAAGCAGATCGAGATAGAGATAGACCACAGGGGTCGTGAACAAGGTCAGCGCCTGGCTGACCACAAGCCCGCCGACCATCGCATAGCCGAGCGGCTGGCGAATCTCCGAGCCCGTTCCCGTGCCCAGCATCAGCGGCACGCCGCCGAGCAGCGCCGCCATCGTCGTCATCATGATCGGGCGAAAGCGCAGCAGGGCGGCCTTGCGGATCGCCTCCCGCGTCGACAAATGCTGCTCGCGCTCGGCGACGATGGCGAAGTCCACCATCATGATGCCGTTCTTCTTGACGATGCCGATCAGGAGAATGACGCCGATCAGCGCGATCAGGCTGAAGTCGAAGCCGAAGGCCATCAGGATCGCAAGCGCGCCCACGCCGGCCGACGGCAGGGTCGACAGAATCGTCAGCGGATGAATGTAGCTCTCATAGAGGATGCCGAGGATCAGATAGACCACGATCAGCGCCGCAAGGATCAGCAGCGGCACCGTGCTGAGCGACTGCTGGAAGGCTTGCGCCGTTCCCTGGAAGCTCGAGCTCAATGTCGGCGGCGCACCCATTGTCGCCATCGCCTCCTGCACGGCATTGGTGGCCTGCCCCAGCGCAACCCCCTCGCCGAGATTGAAGCTGATCGTCACCGCCGGAAACTGGCCCTGATGGGCGATCGCGAGCGGGCGTACCGGATCGGTGGTCCACTTGCAGAAGACCGAGAGCGGCACCTCCTCGCCCGTCGCCGGTGACTTGACGTAGATCTTGTCGAGCGTATCGACCCTGCCCTGCAACTCCGGAAGAATCTCCAGGATCACGTGATAGCTGTTGAGCTGCGTGAAATATTGCGCGACCTGACGCTGTCCGAAGGCATCGTAAAGCGTGTCATCGATGAGCTGCGGCTGGATGCCGTAGCGGGCGGCCGTATCGCGGTTGATCCTCAGTTGCAGCGTGGTGCCCTCGGTCTGCTGGTCGGTGGCGACGTCACGCAGTTCCGGCAGCTGCTGCATGCGTGCGAGGATCTTCGGCGCCCAATCATTGAGCTCGTCGAGATTGGCGTCCTGCAGGGTGAACTCGAACTGCGTGCGTGTGGCGCGGCCGCCAAGCCGCACGTCCTGCGAGGCCTGCATGAACAGCCTTGCGCCCTGGACCGGCGCGAGCTTCGGCCGTAGCCGGGAGATGATCTGCTGGGCGTCGGCGCTGCGTTCCTCGCGCGGCTTGAGCGTGATGTACATGCGCCCCGAATTGAGCGCCGTGCCGCCACCGCCGATGAACATGGCGATGCTGTCGACGGCGGGATCAGCCTGCACGATCTGGTTCAGCTCCTCCTGGCGCCGCATCATCTCGGCAAAGGAGATGTCCTGGGGCATTTCCGACACCGCGGTTACGAGGCCATTGTCCTGCTGCGGGAAAAATCCCTTCGGGATCAGCACGAACAGGTAAACCGACAGCGCCACGGTTGCGAAGAAGATGAGAAGCGTGGCGAAGCTCCAGCGCAGCGCAAGGTCGAGGCCGCGCTCATAGGCGTGCAGCAGCCGATCGAAGGCGCGTTCGCTCCATTGGTAGAAGCGCCCGTGCCGCGTCTCGCCATGGGCGCGCAGGAAGCGCGAGGCCATCATCGGGGTCAGGCTCAGCGACACCGCCATCGAGACGAAGATCGCCATCGCCAGAGCCACGGCAAATTCGCGGAACAGCCGGCCGATGACGCCGCCCATCAGCAGCAGCGGGATCAGCACCGCGACCAGCGAGATGCTGATCGACACGATCGTGAAGCCGATTTCGGCGGCGCCCTTGAACGCCGCATCGAGCGGCTTCTCGCCATGTTCGATATAGCGGGTGATGTTCTCCAGCATGACGATGGCGTCGTCGACCACGAAGCCGACCGCGATCGTCAGCGCCATCAGCGACAGATTGTCGAGCGTATAGCCGAACGCCCATAGCAGCGCGCAGGCCCCCAACAGCGCCAGCGGCACGGTCACCGCGGGGATGAAGGTGGCCCAGAAGCTGCGCAGGAAGACGAAGATGACCATGATCACCAGCACGATGGTGATCAGGAGCGTGATCTGGACCTCCTCGACGGCGGCGCGGATGGTCACCGTGCGGTCGCTCATGATCTTGATCTTGATCGCGGGCGGGATCGCCGCGATCAGCCGCGGCAATTGCGCCTTGATGCGATCGACCGTGTCGATCACGTTGGCGCCAGGCTGCTTGAAGATGACCAGGAACACGCCGCGCCTGCCGTCGGCCCAGGCGGCCGTCTTCATGTCCTCCGGACCCGCGACAGCCCGGCCGATATCGCGGATGCGCAAGGGGGCGCCGTTGCGGTAGGCGATGATGACGTCGTTCCAGTCCGGCGCCTCGAGCAACTGATCGTTGGCATAGATGGTGTAGGCGCGCTTGGTGCCGTCGATGTTGCCTTTGGGGCTGTCGACGGTGGTGATGGCGATCTGGTTGCGGACGTCCTCGAGCGACAAGCCCTTGGCGACCAGTTTCGCGGGATCGATCTGGACCCGGATCGCCGGCTTCTGCTGGCCGCCGATGAACACCTGGGCGACGCCGGAGATCTGGCTGATCTGCTGCCCGAGCTGGGCGTCCACGGCATCGCTGACCTTGATCAGCGGCAAGGTGTCCGAGGTCGCCGACAGCAGCAGCACCGGCGAATCCGCGGGATTGACCTTGCGATAGGTCGGCGGCGAGGGAAGGTTCTTGGGCAGCTGGCCGCTTGCCGCGTTGATCGCGCCCTGGACGTCATTGGCGGCGCCGTCGATGTTGCGGTTGAGGTCGAACTGGATGGTGACGGCGGTCGAGCCGAGCGAGCTCGTCGACGTCATCTGCGCGATCCCTGGAATCTGCGCGAGCTGGCGCTCCAGCGGCTGTGCGACCGACGAGGCCATGGTTTCCGGGCTGCCGCCGGGCAGGCTGGCGGAGACCTGGATGGTGGGGAAATCGACTTGCGGCAGCGGCGCTACCGGTAACAAGGGATAAGCGACCAGCCCGACAAAGAGGATGCCGGCCATCAACAGCGACGTGCCGATCGGAAAGCGGATAAACGGCGAGGAGATGCTTTCGTTCATGCGCAAAACCGAGTGGCTGGCGCATCTTTTCCCGAACGCCGGGAGCCGCGCCCGGTTGGCCCGGGGCAGACGTGCGTTTCCTCTCCATGACGCGGATCAATCTCGGGAGCGCTACTCCCGGTCGATCCATCGGTCCCAAGCTAACCACTCCTCAGGCAAACGCGCGAACGGAAAGGTCGCTCCATTCATTCGACCTTCGTCCTATGCTGGCTCCGGGTGCACCAGAGTCACGCGAAACCGACAAGCGGCGTCTTAACTGTTCCGGTTAACACCTCCTGAAGCCGGCTGGCCTATACCATGGTCGAACACCAGCTTGGTCCGCCAAAACTCGACCGAGAACGCTGAAGAAATCTGCCAGGAATTCTGCCAAGAACTTGCCATGAGCGAAGACGTCATCGACCGATCGACAGAAAGCGCGCCGCACGTCAGGCCTTCGGCTGCCAAGACTTCGGCGGCCAAGGTCTGGCTGAAGGCGATCGAGTTCACCTCACGCATCGAGTCGGAACCGCGCCGGCTATTCGCGGATGTCGTCGCTGACCGGGCGGAGCGGCAGCCGGATCGACCGGCGCTGCTGTCGGACGACGAGAGCTTCAGCTATGCCGCGCTTGCTGCGCGCATCAATCAATATGCCCGCTGGGCGCGAAGCCATGGCATCGGCCCTGGCCGCACCGTCTGCCTGATCATGCCCAACCGGCCGGACTATCTTGCCTGCTGGCTCGGCATCAGCAGCGTGGGCGGCGTGGTCGCACTGATCAACACCAGGCTGGTCGGCCAGTCGCTGGCCCATTGCATCAACGTCGCGGAGGCCGATCATGTCGTCCTGGCCGCGAGCCATGTCGAGACGTTCGAGACCGCGCGTCCCTATCTGGCCCGCGCTGCAAAGATCTGGATCTCGGCCGGGGCCGGCGGAATCGGCGATCTCGATGCCGCGCTTGCCGGGATGAAAGAGGCTCCGTTGTCCATCGCCGAGCGCGGTGATGTCGGCATCGATGATCGCGCGCTCCTGATCTACACCTCCGGCACGACGGGGCTGCCGAAGGCCGCCAACATCAGCCATCGTCGCATCCTGAATTGGGGCGGCTGGTTCGCCGGGCTGATGGATGCCTCCGCCGAGGACCGCCTCTATGACTGCCTGCCGCTGTGTCATTCCGTCGGTGGCGTGGTCGCGCCCTGCAGCATGTTGAGCGCAGGCGGATCGGTGGTGCTTGCGGAGAAATTCTCGGCAAGCCATTTCTGGGACGACATCGTGCGGTTCGATTGCACGATTTTTCAATATATCGGCGAGCTCTGCCGCTACCTGCTGAAGGCGGAGCCCGCCAAGTCAGAGGCCGCGCACAGGCTGCGGCTCGCCGTCGGCAACGGCCTGCGCGGCGATATCTGGGAAGCCTTTGCGGCACGCTTTGCGATTCCGCAGATCCTCGAATTCTATGCCGCGACCGAGGGTAATTTCTCGCTGTTCAACGTCGAGGGCAAACCGGGTGCGATTGGCCGGATTCCGTCGCTGCTCGCCCATCGCTTTCCGGCGGCCATCGTCCGGGTCGATGCCGACAGCGGCAATCCCGTTCGTGGTGCGGACGGCCTCTGTATCGCCTGCCCCCGTGGAGAGGCCGGCGAGGCGATCGGACGCATCGGAACGGCCGATCGAGGCGGCGGCCGTTTCGAAGGCTATACGGATGCAGCCGCCTCCGAGAAGAAGATACTGCGCGACGTCTTCGTCAAGGGGGACGCCTGGTTTCGAACCGGCGATCTGATGCGGCTCGACGCGCAGGGCTTTTTCCACTTTGTCGATCGCGTCGGCGACACGTTCCGCTGGAAAGGCGAGAATGTCGCAACAAGCGAAGTCAACGACGCGATCCGGGAATGTCCCGGCGTTCGCGATGCCTCGACCTACGGCGTTGCCGTGCCGGGCGCCGACGGCCGCGCGGGCGTGGCCGCAATCGTCATCGACGAGAGGTTCGATTTCAAGGCATTCGCCGAACATCTCGCCGGCCGGCTGCCGGTCTACGCAATGCCGCTCTTCGTCAGGCTTTGCGATGCGCTCGACGCCACCGAAACGTTCAAGCAGAAGAAGCAGCAGCTGATCCGGGAGGGCTTCGATCCTTCGGTCGTCAGCGATCCGCTGTTCATGCGGAATCCGGAAACCGGCGAATACGGCCGGCTCGATTCCGGCACCTTTGCGCGCATTGCGGAGGGCGCGGCCAGGCTCTGATGTCGAAGGGTTGCATTTTATCCGATCCGGCAAGGAAGCCGTTTACCAAGGCCGTAAAAGATCCTTGATGAGAGCCGGTCGGTTCACACCTTTGGCCTATCATCGCAACCCAGAAATTTAGAACAAAAGACGAGGCGTTCGATGTCTGTGAGATCAAGGATTTTTTCGGCCATGCGGCAGATCGCCGAGGAGCAGAAGATCTCGCTCCCGCCGCTCGAGGACGATCTGTCGCTGCACGACACCGGCTTCGATTCGCTGGCCTTTGCCATCCTGGTGGCGCGGCTCGAGGACGAACTCGGTGTCGATCCGTTTACCATAGCCGAAGACGCGACCTTCCCCTTGACCGTCGGCGATTTCGTCAAGGCCTATGAAAATGTCCCCGCGTGAGATCTTCGCGCTTCGCGAATATCTCGGCCCAGAGCTGAAGGGTCGCACGATCTCGGACGCGCGGCACAGCGTGTCGCTGACCGACATTCTCGCCCACAGCTGCCTCGCCGCGCCCGTCCGCGAGCTGTCCGGCCGCTCGGTGCTGCTCGCTCTCTCGAGTCAGCTGTTGTCCGCGATTGCGATGATCGAGCTCGACGGCATTGCCCGTCGCATGCTGCTATGCCCGCCGGACCTCAATCCCGACCACGTCCAGGCGCTGGTCAGCGACGCCGATATCGATGCCATCGTCACCGATCAGCCGCTGCGCTGGTCGAATGCCGGCGTCTACCTGATCGTCGGGGCTCACTTGCCCGAACACGGCGCCCCGAAAGCTGCCACCGAACGCGCCACCGAGTGGCTGATGCTGACGTCGGGCACGTCGGGCGTGCCGAAGATCGTCAGCCACACGCTGGAAGGCCTGACCGGCGCGATCATCGCCGATGGGCCGTTGCGCGGCGCAAGCGCGGTGTGGGCGACCTTCTACGACATTCGCCGTTATGGCGGCCTGCAGATCTTCCTCCGCGCCGTGATCGGCGGCGGATCGATGGTGCTCTCGGAGCCCGGGGAGGCGATCGCCGACCACGTGGCCCGCCTTGCTGCGCGCGCGGTCACGCATATTTCCGGCACGCCGTCGCACTGGCGCAAGCTCCTGATGAGCGGCGCTGCCTCGCATTTTTCGCCACGCTATGTGCGCCTGTCCGGCGAAATCGCCGACCAGGCGGTGCTCGATGGCCTCGCCCAGGCATTTCCCGGCGCGTCCGTTGGTCATGCCTATGCCTCGACCGAGGCCGGTGTCGGCTTTGCCGTAAATGATGGTCGGGAGGGCTTCCCGGCGAGCCTGATCGGACAAAGCCGCGAGGGCGTGGAGATGAAGGTCGTCGACGGGTCGTTGCGTATCCGCTCCACCCGCACTGCGCATGCCTATGTCGGCGCCAACGCCTCGCCGTTGACTGACGAAGACGGCTTCGTCGACACCGGTGACATGGTGGAATTGCGCGACGGCCGCTACTACTTCGTCGGCCGGCGCGGCGGTATCATCAATATCGGCGGACTGAAGGTTCACCCCGAGGAAATCGAGGCCGTGATCAACCGGCACCCAGGCGTGCGGATGTCGCGCGCGCGCTCGCGCAAGAGCCCGATCACCGGCGCCATCGTGGTCGCCGATGTCGTGCTCGCCGAGGGGACCGATGCGGGCCGCAAACAGGCGATCGGCGACGAAATTCTCGCGCAATGCAGGATGGCGTTGGCCGCGCACAAGGTGCCGGCCATGATCCGCTTCGTTGAGCAGCTCGATGTCACGCCGGCGGGAAAGCTGGCGCGCGCCGATGCGTAACGTCCTGGTCACCGGCGGCAGCCGCGGCATCGGGCTCGCGATCGCGCGCCGGCTCGCTGAATCCGGCTATCACGTGACCGCCGTGGCGCGTCGGGAGAGCGAGGGTCTGCAACGGGTCGCGCGCGAGGTCGGCAACGACCGCCTCCACTTCAAGCCGTTCGATCTCAGCCAGATCGACGCCATCCCCGCCTTCGTAAGGGGGGTGCGCCACGAGTTCGGCGCCATCTATGGCCTCATCAACAATGCCGGGACGAGCAGCGAGGGGCTGCTCGCCACCATGCACAATTCCGAGATCGAGGCGCAGATCCGCCTCAATGTGCTGTCGCCGGTCGTCCTGACCAAATATGTCGTGCGCCAGATGATGGCCGATGGCGCAGGCCGCATTGTCAACATCTCCTCCGTGATCGCCTCGACCGGCTACAACGGCCTGTCGGTGTACGGCGCCACCAAGGCGGCGGCGACCGGCTTCACGCGCTCGCTGGCGCGCGAAGTCGGCAAGCTCGGGATCACGGTGAACGCAATCGCGCCGGGTTTCATCGAAACCGAGTTGACGCGAAGCCTGTCCGACGAGGATCGCCGGCGCATCGCCAGCCGCAGCGCGCTGCGCCGGCTGCCCGAGGCCGACGACGTCGCGGCCATGGTGGAGTACCTCCTGGGCGAGCGCGGCCGCAACATCACCGGCACCGTACTCACGGTGGACGCAGGCAATACCGCCTGAACCGCCGAAATCAACGGGGGCGTCGCAATCCCCGCGAGGTTCGCCTCTTGATCTCCCTCAAGCGCGGGCGCCGCATTCTCGACCAATCTGCCGCAATTCTGTCTGCTGCGGATTGCATCGATGGTCCTGGAACGCGTGCTGCGATGGACGCTGGTCTTGGTCGCGGTTGTCGGGTTGAGCGCCGGCGGCCTCGCCTACCTTGAGCAGCGCAGCGATCTGGCGGATCTGTGCTTCACGCTCGCGACCGTCCCCGTCATTGCCGGCCTTGCGGTCTCCATGCTGCGCGATCTCATGGCCGGCCGGCTGGGCGTGGACGCGATTGCGCTGGTGTCGATGAGCGCAGCCGTCGCGCTGCGCCAACCGCTCGCAGGCGCCGTGGTGGCGCTGATGTATTCCGGCGGCAATGCGCTCGAGGACATCGCGGTGGCGCGGGCCGAGCACGATCTGCGTTCGCTGGTCGACCGGGCGCCCCGCGAGGCGCACCGCCGCTGCGAGGACCATATCGAGGATGTGCCGATCGCGGCTGTCGCGGTCGGCGACCGGCTCATGGTGCGGGCGGGCGAGGTGGTGCCCGTCGACGGCGTGATCGTCTCGCCCAGCGCAACACTCGATGAATCCGCGCTGACAGGTGAGCCGATTCCGGTGACACGAGCGCGGGGCGGGGCGGTGCTATCCGGCGCCATCAACGCCGGCGAGAGCTTTGAAATGACGGCGTCCATGCCTGCCGGCGAAAGCACCTATGCCGGCATTCTCAAGCTGGTGACCGCGGCGCAGACGGCGAAGGCTCCATTCGTGCGACTCGCCGACCGTTACGCGCTCGTTTTTCTGCCGGCGACGCTGGTGATCGCGCTGGTTGCCTGGCTCATCTCGGGTGATCTCACCCGCAGCCTTGCGGTGCTGGTGGCGGCAACGCCGTGCCCGCTGATTCTGGCCGCGCCCGTGGCCTTCATCGCCGGCGTCGCCCAGGCGGCGCGTCGCGGCATCCTGGTCAAGGGCGGCGCCGCGCTGGAAGCGCTGGCGCGCGCTCATACGGTGCTGTTCGACAAGACCGGCACGCTGACTGTCGGCGGGGCGCGCCTGCTTTCGGTCGAGGTCGCGCCGGGCGAGACAATCGAGCGCGTGTTGAAGCTCGGCGCGTCGCTCGAACAGGCCTCCCATCACGTGCTGGCGAAAGCGATCGTCGCGGCCGGAATCGAACGCGGGCTGAAGCTGGATGTCCCCGATCAAGTCAAGGAGACGGTGGGAACCGGCCTCTCCGGCCGCGTCGGCGGCAGCCGCGTGAGCGCGGGCTCGCGCGACATGATCCTGCCTGCGGGGCAAATCGCGCCATGGGCATCGCGCGCAATTCGCCGCGCCTCCTGGCGCTCGGCGCTGATCGTGTTTATCGCAGTCGAGGGCCAGCCGATCGGCGCGCTCCTGCTCGCCGACGAATTGCGCGCAGATACACCGCGCGCAATTCGGCTGCTCCGTGAGTCCGGTATTGCGCGCATGGTGATGGTCACCGGCGACCGTGCGGCGGCGGCGCAGGCGATCGGTGCGGCGCTCGACCTCGATGCGGTGCTCGCCGACCGTGTTCCGGCCGACAAGGTCGAGGCCGTTCGCACCGAGCAGCGGCAGAACACGACCATCATGGTCGGTGACGGCATCAACGACGCTCCGGCGCTCGCCACCGCGGATGTCGGCGTCGCGCTCGGCGCGCGCGGCGCCAGCGCATCCTCCGAGGCGGCCGATGTGGTGATCCTCGCCGACCGACTGGACCGGGTGGGGGAGGCGATCATGATCGCGCGGCGGGCGCGCAGGATCGCAGTGCAAAGCATCGTCGCCGGCATGGGACTTTCTTTTCTGGCGATGGCGGCCGCGACTTTGGGTTGGCTTGCGCCGGTGCCGGCGGCAATCGTCCAGGAGGTGATCGATGTTGCGGTCATCCTCAACGCACTGCGCGCATTGACATTGGCCGACAGCCGCCGAGGACAGCGCATGAGCGCAGAGGACGGTCGTGAATTGCATCGCAACCATCAGGGCCTGATCCGCGAGCTGGACCGGCTGCGCGCGATCGTGGATGCATTGGACGATGCCGAGCCCGCCCATGGCGCAAGCCTGATCGCCGAAGCCGACCGGCTGGTCCAGCAATATGTCGTGGCACATGAGCGCGACGACGAGGGACATATCTATCCGCAGCTCGCCAGGATTCTCCATGAGAGCCACGCGCTCTCCGCCATGAGCCGGGCGCATCGCGAGATCCTGCACCTGGCGCGACTGCTCGCACGGGTGGCCGAAGACCTGCCGTCGGAGAAGGTCGACCGCTTTCTCATCCGCGATGCCCAGCGGGTGATCGAGGCGATCGAAACGCTGGTGCGGATGCACACCGCGCAGGAGGACGATATCTACGAGGCGGTCGCGGCCCGGACCGCGGCTTGAGCGCCGGCTCGCCTGCTCGCATTTCGGCCTGCCAGCAACAGCCAAGCTTGCTCGCCCCGATCCGCGCCGATGCCGGCGGGATCGCCCGTCGAGCGCGCAATCATGGGTCGCGAGACGAACGTCGCCGCCGGCGATCTGCGGGCAGACCGCCCAGCGACGGTTCCGGCCGCGGGCTAAGCCCGTCGTGAAAATGATATCGCAATCTCCACGGCTATGCGAATATCGGGCAGCTGCGTTGATTGAGGCCGTGGGCGGCGCGTTGAGGTGAATCAAGGCCGGTCCCGCGCGACGCTGTAGCAAGGGATGATTGCAGGTGATGCCGGCTCGCGCATTGGCGCAATCGTGATAGCCATATCGCGACGGCAGCGCGATGATGAGGTGAGGTCGTGCCTCGTACATCCAGTTTCTTTCCAACGTTGTTCTGCGGCGAAGCCTGCGATGCGCGGGAGGTTGCGGAACTGACGCGCTTGGCGACGCCGATCCGTTTCGATGGCGGCCAGACGATCTTTTCCGAAGGCGACGTGGCGAGGAGTGCCTTCGGCCTTTCGCAAGGCGTGGTGCGTCTCTATCGGCTGTTGCCGGACGGCCGGCGTCAGGTGATTGCGTTTGCGCTTGCCGGCGATTTTCTGGCGATGCCGCTTGGCGACCGCTTCACTTTCTCGGCCGATGCAGTCGGCGCGGTCAGCGTTTGCCGCTTCCCGCGGGAAGAGCTCAAGCGCTTTATCCAGGCCAATCCCGGCGTCATGCGGCTATTGATCGAGTTCGCGGCGAGCGAGTTGCAGTCCGCGCAGGACCAGCTGACGCTGCTCGGCAACGGCTCGGCGGAAGAGAGGGTCGTCGCCTTTCTGGGCAACTGGCGCAGGCGAATGGCGCGGCTGATGCCGGTGTCCCAGTCGATACCGCTGCCGATGCGGCGTCAGGACATCGCGGATTTTCTCGGGCTCAAGCTGGAAACGATCAGCCGTACCTTCGCCAGGCTCGAGCAGAGGAACGTCATCCGAATTGTCCCGCATGGTGTGGTGCTGACGGGGCCCGAGCACGTCGAGCTGGCAGCCGGTAGCGGGGAGTAGCGCGCGACGCATCCCTTGCCGGCTCGTCCCGTACGAAACCGGCCATCTGACGGAGCGAATTTGGACCGCAAACCCACATGCAGCAATCATCCCCCGCCAATCATTCGGAACGTGAGCATTCCATGGCCCTCTCGACGCCAAGAAGCCGGTTCAGCTCCGCTCTCGGCCCTGATCAGCTGAAGCAGCTTGCCGAAAGCGAAGCCGGGCAAGCTCGCCGGATCAAGTCCGGAGACGAGCGGTTGCGCCGGCTTGCACTTGCCGACGCTCTGATCGATCTCGCCGAGATCAAGCGGCTGCTGCTCGATTACGAGCGGCGCTTCCTGAATTGAAACAGTCGCCGGCCAGGAAAGCGCGGTCAGTTCAGCTGACTGACATAGGCGGCAACCGCGTTGATCTGCGCCTCGCTCAGATCATGCGCGATCGGCTGCATGATCGCCGAATTGTCGGGCTTGGCCTTGTCCTGGCCGCGCTCCTTGTCCCAGTTGGTCAGCTTGCGGAAGATGTAATCCGGAAGCTGGCCGGCGAGCCGCGGAAAAGCGTCGGCGCCCCTGGCGTCGGCTCCGTGGCATGAGGCGCAAGGCGGCACGTTGGCGCTGGGCAGGCCCTCTTCGAAGATCTTCTTTCCTTCCGCCACATTCCCTTTCGACGCGCCGCCCAGCGGCTTCGGATCGAGACTCCTGAAATACTCCGACAGTGCCTTGACCATCGCAGGGTCGAGCACATGGGCGACACCGAACATCACCGTATTGGAGCGCCGCTTGTCGATGAAGGCCTGTAGCTGGTTGGCGATGTATTCGGGCTGCTGCCCGGCCAGTCGCGGCATCGGAAATGATCCGCGAAAGCCCTGTCCTTCGAGGCCATGACAGGTTTTGCAATAATCCGTCTTGGCCTTGAGCGCCTGTGCCGAAACACCCGGTGCTGACTTGCTCTCCGCCCGAGCCGATGCGCTCGCAATCGCCATGAGCGCAACAACGACGGCGGTCCGTGATATCGATCCTGCGCCCATGAAAGTCTCCCCTCCAAATTGTCGCTAACTACGCATCGCGCCCGGTTTCGGTCCAGCCGATTTATTTTCGCTCAGACTTGATCGAGGTCAAATGTGGTTCACGAGAGGTTGTGGTCTGCTGTAGCGATCAGTGAGGGGGACCTCGCTCGACGTTATTTGCGCTTCCCGATGCGAAATGAAAGTTTCGCAAGCGGGAAGCTTTGCGTTTTCGATCTATAGTTGTAAATTTGTCTCTCTGAGAGTTAATCAAATTCGGCTTAACTGAGCGGCTTGCCTTGAGTTCGCTCCCTCTGCCTATTGTTCGCCAAAGACGGCGCGCGATTGTGTTTGTTCCGAGCGCGCTGCAGGACGGAAACGCGGCGATGCAGAGGCAGGGTTTCAGTCGGATCATCTGTGGCGGCTTGTTCGCCGCGCTTATGCTTGTCGGCATGACATCGCTCCTGACAATCGGGACGACGTCGCCGGCGAATGCCTTGCCGAGTTTCGCGCGCCAGACCGGCCAGCCCTGCGGCACCTGTCACACCGACTTTCCCGCGCTCACGCCCTATGGCCGACGCTTCAAGCTGCTCGGCTATACGCCCGGCGGCGGCCAGTTCCGCACCACGCCGTTCTCCTCCAATGCCGGCATCGCCGCGCGTGCGGAGTATGAGCAGCTCCGCGCCTACGCAAACGCGGCCAACAGCCCGCCGGCTGTTGCGAATGCGAGCCCGAATGCCAACGGCGACGACAAGACCTGGGTGCCGCCGATTTCGTTCATGGCGGTTCTCGGCTACACGCATACCCAGGCCGATCTGCCGCCGCCCACCGATCCCTATAGTCCGAACAACAACGTCGTGCTGTCGCCGTTCAGTGCATTCTGGGGCGGCGCCATCACCAGCGACGTCGGCGCCTTCGCCCAAGTGACTTACAATGCCGTGCCCCCCGGCGGCTTCGGCGACCCGTTCGGTCACACCTGGACCTGGGACAACACCGACGTCCGCTTCGCGCGCACCGCGAGCATCGGACCCTTCGATTTCATCTATGGCATCACGGCCAACAACAATCCGAGCGTCCAGGACGTCTGGAACACCACGCCGGCCTGGTCCTTCCCCTATGCCGCGTCGACCATCCTGGGTCCGCAGGCGCCGGGCACATTGATCGAGGGCGCATTTGCCGCGCATGTCGGCGGCGTCGGCGCCTATACGTTCATCAACGACCTGCTCTATCTCGAGGTCACCGGCTACAAGACGCTGAGCTTCAGCCAGCAGAACGCGGTCGGCACCGATCCGTTCGGCGCGCCGGGCCTGCTCGGCGGCATTGCCCCCTATTGGCGCGCGGCGATCGAGCCGCATTGGGGCCGCAACTCCTTCATGCTCGGAACCTTCGGCATGTATGCGGAAGTACACCCGTGGGTCGACACCACCTTCGCGAGCTGGACGACCGACGTGTTTCCGTTGACTGACAAGTTCACCGACATCGGCTTCGACACGCAGTATCAATATCAGGGCGACTGGTACTGGATCACGTTGCGCGGCAGTTACATTCGCGAATTCCAGCGGCTGGACTCCAGCTTTGCAGCGCTGACCTCATCCAATCCGACCAATCTGCTCAATACATTGAAGCTGCAGGCGTCAGTCGCCCTCGGCCAGGACAATCGCGTGGTCCTGACCGGGCAGTATTTCGATGTCTGGGGCACCGCCGATGCCACGCTGTATGGCACCGATCCGGTCAGCGGACTTCCGCTGACGCCCAACAGCAACGGCTTCATGGCGGAGATCGCCTACATCCCGTTCGGGGCGAGCAAGTCGTTCGGCTGGCCGTGGTTCAACGCCCGCATCGGCCTGCAATACACCTATTACAACAAGCTGAACGGCACCACGGTCGCCGCCCAGGACAACAACACGCTGTTCCTCCATGCCTGGGTTGCCTTCTAGGCCGCCGCAGGTTGCGTCAGGAGACTATTCGATGAGAAAACTGCTTCTAGCGAATTTCGCGGCGCTCGCGATGGCGGCGGCAGGCTCAGCCTTCGCGGCCGACATGCCGATCGCCAAGGCCCCGCCGCCCGTCCCACGCTTCAGCTGGACTGGCTGCTATCTCGGCGGTCATATCGGCGGCGGCTGGGCGAAGAAGGACATCACCGATCCGGTGCAGGTCGTGCAGGACTCCTTCATTTTCCCTGGCGCCACGACTGGCGTGACGACGATCAGTCCCGGTCCGACCGGCGTTGTGATCGGCGGTCAGATCGGCTGCGACTACCAGTTCGCGTCCAACTTTGTGGTCGGCGTCGAAGGCGCTGCCTCCGGCTCGACCATGCGAGGCACGAAGAACGCGCTGCTGCCGCTGGGCAATCCCGACATCGCTTTGGTCAAGGCGACGACCGATTTCCTGCCCAGCCTGACCGCGCGGTTCGGCTACGCGTTCGACACCGTCCTGCTCTACGCCAGGGGCGGCGCTGCGCTCGCCGGCGACAAGTACGAATTCAGCGGCACGTTCACGGGCTTGCCGTATGACTTCAAGGGCAACGACAATCGTTTCGGGTGGGTCGTTGGCGGCGGCGTCGACTGGGCTTTTGACCCGCATTGGTCGGTCAATTTCGAATACGACTATTACCAGTTCGGCCATGGCAACGTCATGATGTTCGACGGGATCAACACCTTCTCGGGCGTCGTCGATGTCAGGCAGAACGTTCAAGTCGCCAAGGTCGGGTTCAACTTCCACATGTGGGGGCCCGGCTGGTAATGCGCCGCCTCTTCACCATCGACTGCTCGCGGCTTCGCGATATTGATCTGCGCGCAGCGCTGCTGGCGCTAGTCCTGATCGTGGCCGGCAGCGTCGTCGTCCGCGGCGATGAGGGCGTCGTCGCCGTCAGGGCGGGTGGAGGCTTCGAGGCCAAGCTCGACTATTGCAAGACGTGCCACGGCCTGTCGGCGCAGGGCTATCGCGGCTATTTCCCGATGCCGCGCCTGGCCGGGCAGCAGCCGCAATATATCGAGAACCAGCTGCGCGCCTTCATCGAGCGCCGGCGCACCAACCCCATCATGGCCAATGTCGCGCATGCGCTGAACCCGTCGATGATCGCGGCGCTGGCGTCGCATTTCCATCATCTCGACCCAAAGCCGATCGGCGGGGCGCCGCACGGCGCGCTGGCGCTGGGCAAGCGCATCTACGAGGAGGGGCTTCCCGAATCCAATGTGGCCGCCTGCTGGGCTTGTCATGGCACGGACGGCAAGGGCCAGAACGAGATTCCGAGGCTGGCGGGACAGCTCTATGAGTACACCGTCGGTCAGCTCTCGGGCTGGGGGAAGCAGCGCGGCCAGGGAACGGCGGTCGACACGTCGGCGATCATGGCGCCGACTGCGCACAATCTGTCGAAGTCGCAGATCGAAGCCGTCGCCGCCTATGTGAGCACGCTGCAATGAGTATCACGGTCAGAGTGGATGAGCGTCGGGCAGAACTGGTGTGCGAGAGCATGACGTCATGAAGCGCATCGCGTGGAAAATAGCGCTCCTGGTGCTTGGAGTCTCGGTCGCGCCGGTCGTCGCGGGCGAGGCGGTTGTCCGCAACTGCACCTGGTGCCACGGCACGTCGGCGCAGGGCTACATGGTTGCGCCGCGGCTCGCCGGCCAGCGCTCGCTCTACCTGGAAACCCAGATCAGGGCCTTCCATGACCACGTGCGCGACAATCCGTTCTCGAAGCAATACATGTGGAGCGCGGTGGCGGCGCTCGCACCAGATGCCGCGCACGATCTGGCCGCCTATTTCGCGACCCTGCCTGCAAGGCCTGCCAATGACGGCAACCGCAGCCTCGCTGCGAGCGGCCGCAGCATCTACATGGAAGGAATTCCGGACGCCAATATCGTCGCCTGCTATGCCTGCCACGGTCCGAACGCGGAAGGCGTGCGCGACATTCCGCGTCTCGGCGGGCTTGCCTATTCCTATCTGAAGGCGCGGCTCGAACAGTGGGGCCAGGGCTATCACTCGGTTGCGGGATCGCCGATGCCCCTGGTTGCCCGGCCATTGGGGCCTGCCGAAATCGACGCGCTCGCCTCCTACCTCAGCTTCGTGCGCTGAGCTGGGTTTTGGCTTCAGCCGCCGCCGGGTTCCGGGAACCCGGCCTTTGCGCGGAATCAATTCGTTCGGCGGCCTTCCGGTGCTAGGCTAAGCTTGAGATCGATAAGTCAATCGATCTGCCCTTTTCAACAAAGGGAGCTGACCATGGTCGCTTCTTATCCGGGCGCGGCAGACTCGCGCGCTGGCCGCGCAGGTTACGTGCCTGCCGAACGTCTCAGCAAGCCTTCGTCCCCCGTTTGCGGACCGATGATGCAGCAGGGCACGATGGGGGCGCATGGCCATGAAATGCATCCGCAAGGCTTCCTGCGCCTGGTCGGCTGTCACGAAACCAACCGGCAAAGGCAAGACGCCGAGCCGCGGCTGCACGTCTAGGACGACGTTACGTCGATTTCCTTAGCGCCTATTTCTCGTGCTTTGGCAGGTCGATCCGCTCGGCGGAAAATTCCGGCGGGCCCTCGACCAGTCTGCGGATGCGGCGTTCACGCTCGTCCGCCGGGAGCTGCGGATCGAGCAGGGCGACGATCTGGCTCACTGCCAGGGCCTCGATCGCGCGCGGATCCCGATCGCCGGCCGTGCGATGGGCTCGCGGCGCTGCCGCCAGCCCGAATTCCACCAGCAGGCGGATCGCTTCGGACCGCGTGGTCTGGTGTGCCTCTGCCCACGCGTCGATCTCGGCCGTGAGCTCTTGCGACAATTTGACCGAGCTGACAGCGTCGCGGCCGGCGCGAGCCGCGTGGCTTGGAACGCTCTTGTCTGACTTCGACACCCGACATCCGGCCTTTCCCCGGTCCGTTGGGCCGGTCCTTCGAAACGCTATGCGCAATTTCCGGGCTCGGATTTGACGCCGATCAAAGACGGCGGCAATGGCCCATCACGCGCGCGACCTTGTCGCCGGCTGCCATCCATACTATGCGCAAGCCGACGGGAATCGCGCGACATTGCGGGGTGGCGGGTGCAGTTCATCAAGACGTTTCAACTCTACGACTTCTTCGACACGCTGGTCAGCCTGTTCGTCGCCTTCGTCTTCGGCACGCTGATCGGCGCCGAGCGGCAGTACCGGCAGCGCAGCGCGGGGCTGCGCACCAATGTGCTGGTCTGCGTCGGGGCGGCCGCCTTCGTCGATCTCGCCGATCACCTCGCAGGTGCCGACGGGGCCGTGCGGGTGATCGCCTATGTCGTCTCCGGCATCGGCTTTCTTGGCGCCGGCGCGATCATGAAAGAGGGCATGAATGTGCGCGGTCTCAACACCGCGGCGACGCTGTGGTCCTGCGCTGCGGTCGGCGCCTGCGCCGGCGCCGACATGGTGGCGCAGTCCGCGGCGGTCACGGTGTTCGTGCTCGCCGGCAACACCCTGCTGCGCCCGCTGGTGAATGCGATCGACCGCATTCCGCTGAACGAGGAGGCGTCCGAGGCGAATTATGAAATCATCGTGACGACCATCGCCGACCGTGCCGCGGAAATCCGCGAAAGCCTGATCGAGAGACTGGAGGCCGCGAGCTACCCGATCCGCGAAACCAGGGTGATGTATCACTCGGACGACAATGTCGAAGTCGCCGCCGAGCTCGTGTCGCTGTCCGTCGAGGCTGACGAGCTGGATGCCGTGGTCGCCGGGCTCTCCAGGCTGCCCGACGTCAGCCATGCCACCTGGAGCGTCAGCGCGCTGGAGTGAGGGGGGCTGACGGGCTCCGTCATTCCGGGGCGTTGCGCAGCATCGAGCCCGGACTCTCAAGTTCCGCTTGCGATGACGAGCCACGTCAATGTCGCGTGTAAATCTCGTAGAACGTGATCAGGATCTCGAACGCGATCAGGTATATGACGATGAGCTCCAGCCGCACCGAGCGCTTGGTGTCGAGGATGTCGGAAAGCGTCGTCGCCGTCTCCGCGATCACCGACAGCTTCCGGTTCAACGTCTCGGCGCGTTCGCTGAGCTCATATTCGTCCTCCAGCCGCGCATAGAGCCGTTCGAGGTCCGGCCGGTCCCACAGCACGTCGGGCTTGTCGCCGACGGCAACGCGGCCCGAGAGCCGCTGCTGGACCAGGAGCGCGTTGCCCAGGAGCTTGAGCAGGTCGGTGCGATTGCGCGAGGTGCGGCCCTCGGTGCCAAGCTCGCGGGCGAAGGGTTCGATGCTGTCGATCACGTTCGCGACCTGCCGCTCGTCGCGGGCGAGCACCACGCTTTTCGCGAGCGCGTCCGCCACCACCAGAAGCCGCTCCACCGACAATTCGCGCACCAGGATCGGCCCGCCCACGGGTATCGGCTCGTCGCCCTCCCTGGCCACCTGGATCTTCGCCCACTCGTCCTCATAGGGGGTGATCTTGCCGAAGGTGCGGCTTTGCAGCCGCTCCAGGAATTCCGCTTCCTCGCCCGCGGTGAGCCCCACGAACACCACGACGCCGTAACGAAACACCACGGCGAGCCCCTGCGACCCCACCCGCAGCGACAGCGGCGCATTGGACAGCAGCTGGCCCTCGAATCCCGCGGTATTGATGCGGTCGCCGATCTGCAGCGCGTGCGCCGTGACCTGTCCGGTCACTTGGCCGGTAGCTTGGCCAGTAACTTGGTCAGTAACTTGGCCCGATGTGGGAGCGGAATCCGGCATGCTTGCGTCTCGCTGAACGGCGTCATCACCGCAGCGCAATGCACGCCGCGATGGTCGCTCGATCCACTAGCACAAGCTGGCACAGGAAACGATGGCGCCTCGGAACGGGAGCCGCTCCACCGGGTCAGATGGTCGCACCGTCGGGCAGGGGGTTGCCGAGATCGTCGGTCGGCACGAGCTGCTGGTTGAAGGCGGAGAAATACGTTGCCCATTCCGGCTCGCCGAGGTCGACCATCAGTGCGCCGTCCTGCCAGACGTCGTTGTGGTCGTTGGAATCGTCGTCCGCGTGATGGACGAAGCCGCCGGTCGATCCCTGGTTGAGATGGATGTCGTGAATGCCGTTGCTGCCGTCGGTGTAGAAGCGGCCGAACACATAGACGTCGCGCTTCTCGGCATGCGCGCGCGACAACAGGCGCTTGAGCGTTGCGGCGGGCTCGACCTGGTCGGAGCCGTCCATGACGTCGCTGTCGCGCCATTTGCCGGTGTTGGCGAGGACGTCGCTGCGCAGGAAGTCGAGCGCGGGCAGGGCGGCCTGCCCGGTCAGATCATGCGAGCCGGCCTCCGCCTCGCCGAGTGTCGTGATCAGCGGATGCTGGAAATCGAACACGAGCTTGTATTTGAGCAGATCGTCGGCATCGTTGGTGCCGACATTGACCGCGACATCCCATCTGGCGCCGCCGACGTCGAGCGCGGCATGCAAGTGATACTGGATTTCCCGCTTGTGGCGAGAGGGCTTCAAGGTCGGCTCGGAAACGAGTTTGGCTTTGACATATCCATATGCAAGGGTCACGTGATCAATCCTCGATTGTCGATAAGCTCCAAGAAACAGGCGACCTCAATTGACGCAGCGGCCGACATCGCCGGCTGCCGCCGGCGTCTCATATCCGCCTGGCGTCACCGGACGGCCGTCGAAAAGGATCGGCAGCTGATTGGCGATGCCATAATCGGTCGCGCCGCGCCGGCGTTCGTTGACGGTGCGTGCAATGTTCCATTCATCATGCGAGCCGTAGCTGAAGCCGACCGAGGCGCGCAGGCCGTAGTAATTGCGGAAACCGGTCCTGCTGAGCTTTCCCTGGTCGACCGCCTGCTTGAAACTAGGATCGGTTGCGGCGCGGTCGTCGAACCAGCTCTCCAGCCGCACCAGATCGCCGTCGCCCGTGAGGCCGAAATAGCTTGCGAAATCGGAGGGGCCGACGAAGTAGAAGAAGTCGAAATCCTCGCCAAGGCCGCCGCGCCCTTCGAGGATTTGCGTCCACATATACATGAAGTCGGCGCCGCCGGCGCCGTTCATCCCGTCGCCTGCCTCCGCACCCGGATTGAGGATCCATGCCGCCGAAGCGCCGAAGCGCGCGGTGACCTTTGCTGCGGTCTTCGCGGCGATGTCGGAATTGACCGCAAACGATCCGCCGCCGGCCCCGGACAAGGGAATGCTGAGATAGCCGATCGCCTTGCCCTGCGCCCTGTTGCGCGCGATCAGCTCGCGCACCCGCGCGACATTGGCCACAATGGCGTCGCGATAGTCGCTGTTGACGCAATAGCAGAAGTCGAGCGCGGTACATTGCGTGACATGGTCAGCGCGCGCCGCGTCGGAGGCAAACGGCAGCGAGGCCAACAAGATGAGCGCGGGTAAGAGGACGCGGCGAGCCATTTGCCCCCAATTCAGCCAATTGCTTCGTCATCACGATACAACCCCAGATATGGTCAATTTATGAAGCGGATCACAATCGAAAGCATGCCAAACCAAATACCAACCCTGTCCGTATTTGGTAAAAGGCAGGACTCGCAATTGCGCTGATCCGATGACCCCCACCAGCGACAGCTTCTATTCCCGCATCCCGGTATTCCGCGGATTCACCCGGCTGATGGAGCCTGCGCTCTATTCGCCGCTGCCTGACGACTGGACGATCGGCGTCGCCGATATCGTCAACTCGACCAAGGCGATCGCCGACAAGCGCTACAAGGCGGTGAACATGGCGGGCGCGGCGGTGATTGCGTCGGTGACCAATGCGCTTTCGGGGCGCGAATTCCCCTTCGTGTTCGGCGGCGATGGCGCGGGTTTTGCGGTCGCGCCGGCCGACCTTGCAGCGGCGCGGGAGGCGCTGGCGGCTACTGCCGCCTGGGTCAGGGAGGACCTTGATCTCGAGATGCGCGTGGCGCTGGTGCCCGTCGCTGCGATCCGCAGCAACGGCCTCGACGTGCGGGTGGCGCGGTTCGGGCCCTCGGCGAATCTCTCCTATGCGATGTTCTCCGGCGGCGGGCTTGCCTTCGCGGAAGCCGCGATGAAGCGCGGCGAGTTTGTGGTCGCGCCGGCGCCGCCGGGCTCGCAGCCGGACCTGTCCGGTCTGTCCTGCCGCTTCGAGGAAATTCCGGCGGCGCGCGGCCTCATTCTCTCGGTGCTGGTCGTGCCTGCGCGCGGCGCCGATCCGGCCGGCTTCCGCAAGGTGATCGAGGACATCATCGGCCTGGTCGAGCGCAGCCCCGAGGCTGGGCGGCCGGTGCCGCCTGGCGGCCCGCCGCTGCGCTGGCCGCCGGCCGGGCTCGACTATGAGGCGCGGGCCTGGCGCGGCGGCTCGCTCGCGCGGCGCCGTGCGGCGGTACTCGGCTATACGCTGTTTGCCTATCTGATCATGCGCCTGGGCATCAGGCTCGGCGGCTTCGTGCCCGAAGTCTATGTGCAGCAGGTGGTCGAGAATTCCGACTTCCGCAAATATGATGACGGCTTGCGCATGATCCTGGATTGCTCCTCCGAGCTAGCAGGCGCCCTGCAGCAGCGCCTCGCGGCCGCAGCCGCCGACGGCATCGTGCGCTACGGCCTCTACCAGCAGGATGCGGCGATGATGACCTGCTTTACCCGACAGGCGACGCGCAGCGACCATGTGCATTTCATCGACGGCGCGCGCGGCGGCTATGCGTCGGCTGCGACCGCGCTGAAGGCGATGGCGGGATGAGATATTTCAACGCGCGCGGGTCCGGTCAGCGCGCGCGGGTCCAGGTCTCGCCGCCGCAAATGGCGCCGACACAGCCTTCGACCTTGAGCGCGCCCGCCTCCACCAGTGAGATATGGCTTTCATACATGTTGCCGTCATCGGCGTTATAGATCTTGCCCGACCAGCGGTTGGGACCAGAGGGCTGCATGCCGGAGAACAGCGGCAGGCCGATCATCGGCCGGCTCGCCAGGGCGGGATTCGGATTCTTGCTGTCGGTTGCAGGCTTGCCGGTCGCGGAGTCGATCGGCTCGCGCAGCCAGACGATCACGCCGCAAATGCCGCCGCCACACTTGCTGACGCGTACCTTGGCATCGCCGGCCTGGGTCAGCCAGACGCCTGAGGCCTCGAGCGTCTGCGCGCGTGCGGAGTCCCCGGTAAACAGAGCCGCGAATACCACGCCCATCACGGCGCCAATGACAGCCAGTCTGCAGGCCACGACGAATCCCCCTCGAAAAAAAGAAGGCCTCAATACCAGCAAATCCGGTTTGTGCAATGCCGCGGGTCTTGCGGGCTGGGTGAGCTAGCGCAGTCATTTCAAGCGCTTCGCGCCTGCGCTCATTTGCCCCAAGCAGATCAGGCATGCGCTGCTCCGGCCTCTCTTCACCAGGGCAGCCCGCGAAGATCGATCGTGCCCCGATGCAGCTTGCGGCGGATATCGAACACATGCGGCAGCGTTGCGGTGAAGCGAATCCGCCCGCCGGGCTGCTCGGCATAGATGTCGCCCTCGAACGGCACCCAGCCGCGCGCGATATAGAACGGCGCGCGGCGCGGCTCGCAGAACAGCAGCCCAAAATCCGTCGCGCCTTCCTCCTTCAAGGTGTGGATCGCGGCATCCAGCGCAACCGTGGCATAGCCGCGGCGCCGCTTGTCCTCGCGCGTCAGCACCCCGCCGACGCCGCCGATGATCACCTTGCGTCCATTCCACGTCGCCTCGCGGCGGTAGATGCCGACATGGCTCACGACGTCGTAGAGCTCGTCGCGCACGAGCACGCGCAAATCCGCATGCGCCGACACGACGTTCGCCCACGGCAATTTTGCGACGACGTCCGGCGGCCAGATCGCCCGGTAGAGCGGCTCGACCTCGCTCCATGCGGCGTCGCCGTTCAAGATATCGATTTCGATGCTCATCTCTTGCGCAGTCTGGTTGAGGGGGCGTCGGTCTGGCCCGCCAAGCTTTTTCCAATTTCCCGGTGTTTTACCCTTTTGGAACCTTCTATAAGAGGTGCCGTTAAACCAGTCCCCCCTCACTCTTGGACATCACCCATGACCTTTACGCTTCCCCCTCTTCCTTATGCCTATGACGCCCTCGGGCCCCATATGTCGAAGGAGACGCTGGAGTACCACCACGACAAGCACCATCAGGCCTATGTCACCAATGGCAACAACGCGATCAAGGGGACCGAATTCGAAGGCAAGTCCCTCGAGGAGATCGTGAAGGGGTCGTTCGGCAAGAATGCCGCGGTGTTCAACAATGCCGGCCAGCACTACAACCATATCCATTTCTGGCAGTGGATGAAGCCCAATGGCGGCGGCAGCAAGCTGCCCGGAAAGCTGGAAAAGAAGATCAACGAGGACCTCGGCGGCTTCGAGAAGTTCAAGACCGATTTCGCCGCGGCCGGCGTCGGCCAGTTCGGCTCCGGCTGGTGCTGGCTCGAGGTCAAGGGCGGCAAGCTCGCCATCTCCAAGACCCCCAACGGCGAGAACCCGCTGGTACATGGCGCAACCCCGATCCTGGGCTGCGACGTCTGGGAGCACTCCTATTACATCGACTATCGCAACCGCCGGCCGGACTATCTGAAGGCCTTCCTGGATCACCTTGTGAACTGGGAGTACGTCGAGGCGATGTTCGAGAAGGCCTGAGGCCTATCGGACGCACGCCCCCTCGGCGCAGCGGCAAGGCAAGGCGGCAGGCTACGGTCTGCCGCCTTTCGTTTGCGTCCTGTGGTGGCTGGCGGCCGTAGACTCCTGTTATGTTATAATATAACGTCGTATCATGGTTCCATCCGCCTCCCACAGCCATGCCCATGGGCACGATCATGGGCATGATCACGGCCCCGCGCATCACCAGCACGCGCACGGGCCGGCCGCGCCGCATCCGGCACAGGCCGCACCCTGGTCGATCCTGCGCATGGCGGCGCTTTCGCGCCTTGCGGCAGCCTTCGTCGTCATCGCGGCGCTGTGGGCCATCGTCTGGCTTGCGATGAGGTGAAGGTGCCCGCGCAGATCACATTCCGCGACGTCACACTCGGCTATGATCGGCACCCGGCGGTGCATCATTTGTCCGGCGAGGTCGTGTCGGGTGCGCTGCTGGCGGTGATCGGGCCGAACGGCGCCGGCAAGTCGACGCTGTTTCGCGGGCTGGTCGGCATTCTGAAGCCGCTGTCTGGCACGGTGACGCTCGCCGGCCTCGGTGTCCGCGACATCGCCTATCTGCCGCAGATTGCCGAGATCGACCGCAGCTTTCCGATTTCGGTGTTCGATTTCGTCGGCACCGGCCTGTGGCGGGTGACCGGAATTTTCGGCGGCATCGGCAAGGGCTCGCGTGAAAGAATAGCGCAGGCGCTGGCCTCCGTCGGCCTTACCGGTTTCGAGAACCGCGGCATCGGCACCCTCTCCGGCGGGCAGATGCAGCGCATGCTGTTTGCCCGCGTGCTCTTGCAGGATTCGCCGCTGATCGTGCTCGACGAGCCCTTCAATGCCATCGATGCCAAGACCATCGACGACCTGCTGGCTCTCACCAAGCGCTGGCATCGCGAGGGACGCACGGTCATCGCGGCGCTGCACGACATGGACCTGGTGCGCGCGAATTTCCCGGACACACTGCTGCTTGCGCGCGAGCCGGTGGCCTGGGGCGCAACGGCCGAGGTGCTGACGGCCGAGAGTCTCGCGGAGGCGCGGCGGATGTGCGAGGCCTTCGACGACAGCGCACACGCCTGCGCCGAGACGTCGCGACAATCGCGGGCGGCCTGACCGTGTCGATCCATGACGCGCTGGTCGCGCCCTTCCTCGATTTCGAGTTCATGCGCCGGGCGCTCGCCGCGGTCATCGCGCTGTCGCTTGCCGGCGCGCCGATCGGCGTGTTCCTGATGCTGCGGCGGATGAGCCTGGTCGGCGATGCCATGGCCCATGCGATCCTGCCGGGGGCTGCGATCGGCTTCTTGCTGTCCGGCCTCAATCTGTTCGCGATGACCACGGGCGGCCTGATCGCGGGCTTTACGGTCGCGATCCTCGCAGGGCTCGTTTCCCGCACCACGGGGCTGAAGGAGGATGCCTCGCTTGCGACCTTCTATCTCGCTTCGCTCGCGCTCGGCGTCAGCATCGTCTCGCTCAAGGGCTCCAACATCGATCTCTTGCACGTGCTGTTCGGCAATATCCTCGCCATGGACGACCAGACGCTGCTCGTGATCGCAGCCAATGCGACCATCACGCTGATCGTGCTCGCGGTGATCTACCGCCCGCTGGTGATCGAGAGCGTCGATCCGTTGTTTCTGCGCACCGTCAGTCGCGCCGGCGCGCCGGCACATCTGATCTTCCTGGCGCTGGTCGTGATCAACCTGGTCAACGGCTTCCAGGCGCTCGGCACGCTGCTTGCGGTCGGCCTGATGATCCTTCCGGCCGGAATTGCGCGGTTCTGGTCGCGCGACATCACCGGGCTGATCTGCATCGCCGTCGTGAGTGCGCTGATGTCGGGCTATGCGGGCCTCGTGCTGTCGTTCCAGACCCGGCTGCCGTCCGGGCCTGCGATCATCCTGGTGGCCGCCGGGCTTTATATGGCATCCGTCCTGTTCGGCAGCGTCGGCGGGCTGGTGCGGCAGCTCTTCCCGGGCCGCCATCTCGAGGCATGAGGCGCGCGATGCGAGGTTTTCGCGCAGCCCTGACTTTGTTGGCAATGATGCTCGGCGCAACGCCGCTGCATGCGGACGGGCGCCTCAAGGTGGTCGCGAGCTTTTCCATCCTCGCGGACTTCGTGAGAAACGTCGGTGGCGACCGCGTCGACGTGACATCGCTGGTCGGCGACAATGGCGATGTCCATGTTTATGCGCCGGCGCCGCAGGATGCGAAGACCATCGCGGACGCGCAGCTCGTCGTGATCAACGGCCTCGGCCTCGAAGGCTGGCTGCCGCGGCTGCTGCAATCCTCCGGCAGCAAGGCGGCGGTCGTCATTGCGAGCAAGGGCGTCGACCCGCTCAAACTGGGCTCGGAGGCCGATCCCCATGCCTGGCAGTCGGTTGCGAATGCGGAGATCTACGTCGCGAATATCCGCGACGCGCTCATGCAGGCCGATGCCGCCGATACCGACTATTTCCGGCAGAATGCGCAACGCTATCTGGCAGAGCTCGATGCGCTCGACCGCGAGGTGCGCGACGACGTCGCAAAAATCCCGCCCGAACGGCGCAAGGTGATCTCCACCCATCGCGCTTTTGGCTATTTCGAAAAGGCCTATGGCATCGCCTTCATCGCGCCGCTCGGCGTCTCCACCGAAACCGAGCCGAGCGCGCGCGACGTCGCGGCCATCATCGCCCAGGTCAGAAAGGACAAGATCCCGGCGGTCTTCCTGGAGAACATCAGCGACGACCGGCTGGTCCGCCGGATCGCGGAGGAGACCGGGGCGACGCTGGGCGGGACCCTGTTTTCGGACAGTCTGACCGGCGAAAAGGGCCTTGCCCCCACTTACATTGCCATGGTCAGGCACAATATAAAGGCCCTGACCAGCGCGCTTGGCCCTTGAGGGCAGGGCCTTCCCGGCCCGCGGGCAGCAGGCGCAAAACCCCGTTTCATGAGCTTAGAGGTTTTCGTAAGTTATGGCTGAAACGACGTCGGAAAAGATCCCAGTGACCGTGCTGACCGGCTATCTCGGCGCCGGCAAGACCACGCTGCTCAACCGCATCCTGTCGGAAAACCACGGCAAGAAATACGCCGTCATCGTCAACGAATTCGGCGAGATCGGCATCGACAACGACCTCATCATCGGCGCCGATGAGGAAGTGTTCGAGATGAACAATGGCTGCATCTGCTGCACCGTGCGCGGCGATCTCGTGCGCATCATGGAAGGCCTGATGAAGCGCCGTGGCAAGTTCGACGCCATCATCGTCGAGACCACGGGGCTTGCCGATCCGGCGCCGGTGGCGCAGACCTTCTTTGTCGATGAGGACGTGCAGAAGAATGCGCGGCTGGACGCCGTCGTCACCGTCGCCGACGCGAAATGGCTGTCGGACCGCCTGAAGGACGCGCCGGAAGCCAAGAACCAGATCGCCTTTGCCGACGTCATCGTGCTCAACAAGACCGACCTCGTCAGCAAGGGTGAATTGTCGGAGGTCGAAGCGCGCATCCGCGGCATCAACCCCTATGCCAAGCTGCATCGCACCGAGCGGTGCAAGGTTCAGCTTTCCGACGTGCTGGAACGCGGCGCCTTCGATCTCGACCGCATCCTGGACATCGAGCCGGATTTCCTCGAGGTCGATGATCACGACCACGACCACGACCATGATCATCACCATCACCATCATCACGACCATGATCATGGGCACGGCCTGAAGCACTATCATGACGAGGAGATGCAGTCGCTGTCGCTGAAGAGCGAGCGACCGCTCGATCCGGCGCTGTTCATGCCCTGGCTGCAGAACCTGGTGCAGGCCGAAGGCCAGAAGATCCTGCGTTCCAAGGGCATCCTCGCCTTCTCCGGCGATGACGACCGCTACGTCTTCCAGGGCGTGCACATGATGCTGGAAGGCGATCACCAGCGGAAATGGAAGGACGGCGAGAAGCGCGAAAGCCGCGTCGTCTTCATCGGCCGCGAATTGCCGGAAGAGAAAATCCGCGCCGGCTTCGAAGCCTGCATCGTCGAAAAATGAGCGCGGAGCAGGCTTCCATTGCGTCCGTCACCGACCGGGTACGCCCGGTCGCCATCGGCGCGCCCGTCACCTCGGCCTATTTCCTGAAAGACCGTGCGGCCTTCGTATGCGGCGAGGAGAAGGTCGCATTGGTGAGCCAGGACGGCGAAATCGACAACATCGAGGTTCACAGCGGCGGCATTCTGTCGGCGGTCTCGGACGGCGAGCGCATCGTCATGGGCGGCGACAACGGCAAGGTGGTCGCGCTCGACGCCAAGGGCGAGGTCACGCTGCTTGCGACCGATCCGAAGCGGCGCTGGATCGACAATGTCGCCGTGCATCCTGACGGCACCATCGCCTGGTCGGCCGGCAAGACCGCCTATGTGAAGGCGCCCAAGGGCGAAGAGAAGTCGCTCGAGGTGCTCTCGACCGTCGGGGGCCTCGCCTTTGCGCCAAAGGGTTTGCGGCTCGCGATCGCCCATTACAACGGCGCCACGCTGTGGTTTCCCAACATGGCGGCGACCGCGGAATTCCTGCCCTGGGCAGGCTCGCATCTGGCGGTGACGTTCAGCCCCGACAACAAGTTCCTGGTCACTTCGATGCACGAAGCTGCGCTGCATGGCTGGCGACTTGCCGACAACCGCCACATGCGCATGACCGGCTATCCCGGCCGGGTCAAATCGATGTCTTGGAGCGCGGACGGCAAGTTCCTGGCGACGTCGGGCGCGGATACCGTGATCATGTGGCCCTTTGCCAGCAAGGATGGGCCGATGGGCAAGGAGCCGGCGATGCTGGCGCCGCTGCAGGCGCGCGTCACGGCGGTGGCCTGCCATCCCAAGCAGGGCGTACTTGCGGCCGGCTACAGCGACGGCACCATCCTGATGGTGCGCCTGGAGGACGGCGCGGAGATCCTGGTCCGGCGCAACGGCACGCCTGAAGTCTCGGCGCTTGCCTGGAACGCCAAGGGCACTTGGCTGGCTTTTGCCGATGCAGAGGGTAACGCGGGCCTGCTGGAGCTATAGCCGTCAGGCCGGGAACATTGGCCGGCATCAGATGTTGGTCTCGCCCAACCATTTTGCAGGTCGAGGGCGATGCCAGTGAACAACGAGAATTGGGAGATCAGGCGCGACAAAGGGATCGCCGCGGCGTTGATTGCCGCGGGTACCTTGATGGCCGGCATCTCGCTTGCCGCTCTCGTTGTGCACGATCCCCAGCAAATGGCGCAGGCCGTCCAGGGCACCAACCCCGGCACGCCGCCGTTGCAGGGTACGCCTGTGCCTGATAGCAGCGACAAGCCCGCCGAAGCCAAGCCGGGCGGAACGCGCCCCACCACGCCCGCGCCGGAGCCCGCGCGCCCCGATCCGCAGGTCCAGAATGAAGCGGTCAAGCCTGCGCTCCCGGCAGCACCCGCGGAGAAGATGGCGCCGCCGATCAATCCATCGGCAAAAGAGAAGTAGCGATCGGCGCTGGGGGCATGCGGCCATCTCGGCAAGCTTCATGCGCTGCGAAAGCGGGTATCCGGTAAGCCGAGGCCTTTCGGCTCAATCACGGCTGTCCCTGGAATAGCGATCACCCGCTTTCGCGGCGACGACAGCGGAGAGTGAACTGGACACGCCCGCACGCGCTTGTGACGTCATCACGACAATCCGGGACGTTAGCCCCTGCCATCCTGCTGCTTTTACAGCCTCGCCAGCCGCGCATGATGATTCCATAATCGGTATATCGTCACCGACGGAGCGAGGCTCATGAAGATCGAAGACATCAGGCGCAACGCCTATTCCATGCCGCTCACCAACCCGTCCTTTCCGCCGGGGCCCTACCGTTTCTTCAACCGCGAATATTTCGTCATCAACTATCGCACCGATCCGGAAGCGCTGCAGGCCGTGGTGCCGGAGCCGCTGGAGGTCGCAAGGCCCGTCGTCAGCTACGAGTTCATCCGCATGCCCGATTCCACGGGCTTCGGCGATTACACCGAGACCGGGCAGGTGATCCCGGTGCGCTTCAAGGGCGAGGACGGCGTCTATGTCCATTCGATGTATCTCGACGACGAGGGCCCGATCGCCGGCGGGCGCGAGCTGTGGGGCTTTCCGAAGAAGCTGGCGCGGCCGAAGATCGAGATCGAGAGCGATGTGCTGGTCGGCACGCTGCATTACGGCTCGGTGCTCTGCGCCTCCGGCACCATGGGCTACAAGCATCACAAGGTCGATCACGACACGGTGCTGAAGGGAATGAAGGTGCCGAATTTCATTCTCAAGATCATCCCCCATGTCGACGGCAGCGCGCGGGTCTGCGAGCTGGTGCGCTATTATCTCGAGGACATCACCTTGAAGGAGGCCTGGACCGGCCCGGCGGCGCTCGGCCTGTTCCCGCACGCGCTTGCCGACGTCGCGCGCCTGCCGGTGCGCGAGGTCGTCTCGGCGCTGCATTTCAAGGCGGACCTGACGCTCGGGCTCGGGACGGTGGCGTTCGATTATCTCGCGAAGTAGCGCGCAGCTATCACCCTATTCTCAGCCGTCATACCCCGCGAAAGCGGGGTATCCAGTACGCCGCGGCGTGTCCGCATTTAACTCTGCGCTCTGGAATACTGGATCACCCGCTTTCGCGGGTGACGACAGCGGAGCGAGCGGCTGATGACAGCGTTTGGGGCGCGCCCTTGCGCCCTTACCGCACCAGCACGTTCCGGAACTGCCAGGGATCCGAGGTGTCGATATCCTCCGGGAACAGGCCGGGGCGGTCGGTCAGCGGGGTCCAGTCGGTGTAGTAGCCCTTCACCGGGCCGAGATAGGGCATCTGGATTTCGAGCAGCCGCTCATAGTCCATCTCGTCGGCTTCGACGATGCCTTCGTTGGGGTTTTCCAGCGCCCACACCATGCCGCCGAGCACGGCAGAGGTCACTTGCAGGCCGGTGGCGTTCTGATAGGGCGCGAGCTCCCGGGTCTCCTCGATGGAGAGCTGCGAGCCGTACCAGTAGGCGTTCTTGTCGTGGCCGAACAGCAGCACGCCGAGCTCGTCGATGCCATCGACGATCTCGTTCTCGTCGAGGATGTGGTGCTTTTCCTGCATCTTCCCTGCGCGGCCGAACATTTCGTGCAGCGACAGCACCGCATCGTCGGCGGGATGGTAGGCATAGTGGCAGGTCGGCCGATAGATCGCGGTGCCCGATCCGTCACGCACGGTGAAGTAGTCGGAGATCGAGATCGACTCGTTGTGGGTGACGAGGAAGCCATATTGGGCGCCGCGGGTCGGGCACCAGGTGCGCACGCGCGTGTTGGCGCCGGGCTGCATCAGATAGATGGCGGCGCCGCAGCCGGCTTGGTGGGTATGCGCATTCTCGGGCATCCATTTCTCATGGGTGCCCCAGCCGAGCTCGGACGGCTGCATGCCTTCCGAAAGAAAACCTTCCACCGACCAGGTGTTGACGAAGACGTCAGGCTCTTTCGGCGACCTGGAGCGCTGGGTGTCGCGCTCGGCGATGTGGATGCCCTTGATGCCGGCCTGTCGCATCAGGTCCGCCCATTCGCCCCTGGTCTTCGGCTTGGGGGCATTGAGCTTCAGATCGGCGGCGACATTGAGGAGGGCCTGCTTGACGAAAAAGGAGACCATGCCAGGATTGGCGCCGCAGCAGGAGACGGCCGTGGTCGAGCCCTTTGGCCGCGCCCGCTTGGCGGCCAGCGTCACTTCGCGAAGCGCATAGTTGGAGCGCGCTTCGGGGCCCTTCGACGAATCGAAATAGAAGCCGAGCCAGGGCTCGTTGACGGTGTCGATATAAAGAGCGCCCAGCTCGTTGCAGAGCTCCATGATGTCGGTCGAGCCGGTATCGACCGAGAGATTGACGCAAAAGCCCTGGCCGCCGCCTTCGGTGAGCAGCGGGGTCAGCAATTCGCGGTAATTGTCCCTGGTCAGGCCCTTCTGGATGAAGCGTACATTGTGTTTCTCGCAGAGCGCCCTGCGGCCCTCGTCCTTGGGATCGATCACGGTGATGCGCGACTTGTCGTAATCGAGATGCCGCTCGATCAAAGGCAGGGTGCCTTTGCCGATCGAGCCGAAGCCGACCATGACAATGGGGCCGGTGATTTTCGCGTGGATCTGCGAGGCAGGGCTCATGATGTCTCCGAAATGTGCTTGAGCAGGGGGATCAGGTGGAACGGCGCTTGGCGGTGATTTCGATCTCGACCTTCATCTCGGGCTTGAGCAGCGCAGAGACGACGAGGAGGGTCGCGGCCGGACGGATCTCGCCGAGCAACTCACCGCAGACGGCAAAATGGGCATCGGCGTCCTTGACGTCGGTCAGGTAGTAGGTGGCGCGGACGATGTCGGCCATCGAAAAGCCAGCCTCTCTCAGCGCGGCCTCGATGGTCTTGAAGCAGTTGCGTGACTGGCTTGTGACATCGGCCGGCATGGTCATGGTGGCGTAATCATAGCCGGTGGTGCCGGCGACGAAGCAGAACTCGCCGTCGACGACCGCACGGCTATAGCCCGCGGTCTTTTCAAATGGCGAGCCGGTCGAGATCAGACGGCGTGACATTGGATACCTCCGCTTCCCCGCGGTTCCCTGGTGACGGCCGGACGGTGTTGACGAGACCCGTACCCGGCGGCTGAAAATCTTCTCCGGCCTGGTTTGGCTAGCTCAGAGCGGCCGCTGTGTCACGTCGGAGGAGGGCTGCCTTTCGGAGCTCCACCGGCGCGCCAGGATGTCCCTGACGATCATGACGGCGAGCATCACCATCAAGACCGTGGTGATGACGCTGCGCGCAAATGAGGGGCCGTTCCGGCGCCGCTCCGGCCGGGCTGACGACGACATGGCTTCAACCCTCAGGCGGCGTGGGGGACGAGGCGCGCGGATTTCCTGGCGCGAACTCCCCTCGCTTTCGGCGCGCTTGCGCCGGTCGGTACGATCATGCCCCAGGCACCGTCGAGCGCGCCCACCTCGAACTCGAGGCCGAGCAGCCGCTCGCGCTCGAAGCTGCCCGGCAGCATCAGCGCCACCGTCTTCGCGGTGGAGAAGCCGAAGCGGGCGTAATAGGGCGCGTCACCCAACAGGATGACCGCGCGATGGCCGCGCTCCATTGCCGCCGCAAGAGCGCGGGCCATCAACGCGGCCCCGACCCCGAGCTTGCGGCAGGATTGCTCCACCGCCAGCGGGCCGAGGATGAGCGCCGGGACGCCCCCGGCGCTGACGTGCCACAACCGCACGGTTCCAACCAGCCGGCCCTTGCGCACGGCCGACAGGCTGAGGCCTTCGGCGGGCGTGCGTCCGTCGCGCAGGCGTTGGCAGGTGCGCATATGGCGGGTCTCGCCAAAGCAGGCATCCAGCAGCGCTTCACGCTGGGCGACGTCGGAAGCACGCTCCGCACGGATCGCGAACGGAGCGCCTTGCGAGGGCAGGGCAACGGCGGTGTTCCGCAAATCGGTCATGGCACGTCAGTCCCCGCTTGGCCGCGACGGCGAAAAGCGCCGCCGGTCCAGGCGTCGTCGGTCAATTCGAATGAAGAAGGGAGGAGCCGGCGGGCCGGCTCCCGGTGCGTCAGGCCGCGGACAATGCCGGGCTCAGATGTGGTAGGTCCTCAAGGGCGGAATGCCGTTGAAGGCCACCGACGAGTAGGTCGACGTATAGGCTCCGGTCCCCTCGATCAGCACCTTGTCGCCGATCTCGAGCGTGACCGGGAGCGGATACGGCATCTTCTCGTACAGCACATCCGCGGAGTCGCAGGTCGGTCCGGCGAGCACGCAGGGCGTCATGTCCGCGCCGTCATGCGGGGTGCGGATGGCGTAGCGGATCGACTCGTCCATGGTCTCGGCGAGACCGCCGAACTTGCCGATGTCCAGGTACACCCAGCGCACCTCGTCCTCGTCGCTCTTGCGCGAGATCAGCACGACCTCGGACTCGATCACCCCGGCATTGCCGACCATGCCGCGTCCCGGCTCGATGATGGTCTCCGGGATCTGGTTGCCGAAATGCTTGCGCAGCGCGCGGAAGATCGAGCGGCCGTACTGCACGACCGGCGGCACGTCCTTCAGATATTTGGTCGGGAAGCCGCCGCCCATGTTGACCATGGAAAGGCCGATGCCGCGTTCGGCGCAGTCGCGGAACACGGTCGAGGCCATCGCCAGCGCCCGGTCCCACGCCTTCACCTTGCGCTGCTGCGAGCCGACATGGAAGGAGATGCCGCAGGGCTCGAGCCCCAGCCGCTTGGCGAGGTCGAGCACCTCGACCGCCATCTCCGGGTCGCAGCCGAACTTGCGCGACAGCGGCCACTCGGCGCCGGCGCAGTCATAGAGGATGCGGCAGAACACCTTGGCGCCGGGAGCGGCGCGGGCGATCTTCTCGACTTCGGCGGCGCAGTCGACGGCAAACAGGCGAATCCCCAGCGCGAAGGCGCGCGCGATGTCGCGCTCCTTCTTGATGGTGTTGCCATAGGAGATGCGGTCCGGCGTCGCGCCGGCGGCCAGCGCCATCTCGATCTCGGCGACGGTCGCGGTGTCGAAGCAAGAGCCCATCGAGGCGAGCAGCGACAGCACCTCGGGCGCCGGATTGGCCTTCACCGCGTAGAACACGCGGCTGTCCGGCAGCGCCTTGGCAAAGCTCTGATAATTGTCGCGCACGACTTCGAGGTCGACGACGAGGCAGGGCTCGGTGTCGAGACCACGGTTGCGGCGATCGCGCAGGAATTCCCTGATGCGTTCGGTCATAGCACCCTCCAAACGGCCGCCAGCGACAGCGAGCCAGTTCAAAATGTTCTCGGACGGAGGTGCTTCGCCACTGCCGTCGCGATGGAGGCGCGACAGGGCCAAAAACCCCAGACCGAATTGTGCTGCCGTGGATTGGTTGGGAGGGTTCCCGCCCGCTCACCTGGCAATGAAGGACAAGCCTTTTCAGTAGCCCGCGCCGGCGTTGGACTGCCGGTAGAGACCAAAAAAGCCCGCTCCGTCGTTGCTTTAAGTCGCGTCCCCCGTTGAGAGCGGGGTGCGCCGGTTCGCCTCCGGCTGCCAGTCACGGTTGCAAGGAGTGGTGAGACCTTCAACGGCATCCCTTGAGAGAGATGCTGGGCTCTTTCCATTGTCGCTGACGCGAGCGTCCCGACAACTTCAAGTGCCCCTCGGTTCTACCATCCCTTGGCGGCTGTCCGGCCTCTTGTCCGGATACCTACCGACTGACACACGACCACAGGCACGTGCGAAATTGGGCAAGAGTGGAAATAAGCTTTTTGAATCTGGTTCGCAAGAATTTTTTCAGGCTGAGCGCAAATTTCCCTAACGCGAGCTTGCGATCTCGCGCGTGTGAACGTTTGAAGATGAATGGTTGTTAAGTTTTTGCGCGAGAGCTGCACGCTGCGGCAACTCGCTACGTTGCAAGTTGTGCCTGTGCCGCAGCGCTTTCTTGCATCACTTCGTCCTACGCGCGCCGCGTGAAGGGCTCGACGCGCGAGGCGTTGCGGACGAAGGCGATCATCACGAAGACGCCGACCACGAACAGCAGCGCCTGCAGGATGTGCGCGCCGGTGTCGCCGAGATCGAACAGGATCGCGAGTGCCCAGCCGCCGGCAAACGCCGCGCCGAACACTTCAGCGCCGATCAGGATCGCGGCGGAGATCACGGTGACGACGCTCTGCCAGACGATCTGGCGGGAGGCGGGCGAGGGGGCTGGCGAGCTCATGGTCTGTCCTTGCTTGAAGGGCGCAATCTCTCCGAAAAGTGCTGCACTTTCAAGCGCAAAAGGCCCCAAAATGCCCCATCGCGTGCTATAGAAGGCGGCTCATTTGTAAAGCAGCAAAATGGACAATCCTGATGTCAGAGATAGCGCAGACCAAGGTGCTTCCCCAGGCCGACACCAACCCGCTGCTCAAGCCCTGGGAGACGCCGCACCAGACCCCGCCCTTTGACGACATCAAGCCGGAGCATTTTCTCCCCGCCTTCGAGCAGGCTTTCACCGACCATGCGGCTGAGATCACCGCCATCTCCCACGATCCGGCGGCGCCCGACTTCGACAATACGATCACGGCGCTGGAGCGATCGGGCAAGCTGCTCAACAAGGTCTCGGCCGTGTTCTACGATCTGGTGTCGGCGAACTCCAACCCCGAGATCCTCGAGATCGACAAGGAAGTCTCGTTGCGGATGGCGCGGCACTGGAATCCGATCATGATGAACGGCGTGCTGTTTGGGCGCATCGCGCTTCTGCACGACAACCGCGCCGGCTTGAAGCTGTCTCCCGAGCAGATGCGGCTCCTGGAGCGCACCTACACCCGCTTCCACCGCTCCGGCGCCGGCCTCTCCGAAGACGGCAAGAAACGGATGGCCGAGATCAATGAGCGCCTGGCCCAGCTCGGCACCACCTTCAGCCACCATCTGCTGGCCGACGAGCAGGAGTGGGTCCTGGAGCTCACCGAAGCCGACTATGCCGGCCTCTCCGACACCTTCATCGCCGCGGCCAAAGCCGCCGCCGAGGAGCGCGGCATGGCCGGCAAGGCCATCGTGACGCTGTCGCGCTCCTCCGTGGAGCCGTTCCTGCAGAGCTCCGAGCGCCGCGACCTCCGGGAGAAGGTTTACAAGGCCTTCATTGCCCGCGGCGACAACGGCAATGCCAACGACAACAGCGCCGTCATCGGCGAGATCCTGGAGCTGCGCGAGGCCAGTGCCAAGCTCCTGGGCTACCCGACCTTCGCGGCCTATCGCCTGGAGGACTCCATGGCCAAGACGCCGGAGGCGGTGCGGAGCCTGCTCGAGCGGGTCTGGCGGCCGGCCCGGGCGCGGGCGCTCGCCGACCGCGACGAGATGCAGGCGCTGATCGCGGAGGAGGGCGCCAACTTCAAGCTCGCCGCCTGGGACTGGCGCTACTACGCCGAAAAGCTGCGGCAGCGGAAGGCCAATTTCGACGACGCGGCGATCAAGCCCTACCTGCCGCTCGAGGCCATGATCGCGGCCGCCTTCGACTGCGCCACCCGCCTGTTCGGAATCACCTTCGCCGAGCGCAAGGATGTGCCGGTGTGGCATCCGGACGTCCGGGTCTGGGAGGTGCGGGACGCCGCGGGCGCCCACAAGGCGCTGTTCTATGGCGACTACTTTGCCCGCTCCTCAAAGCGCTCCGGCGCCTGGATGACCTCGCTGCGCGACCAGCAGAAGCTCGACGGCGAGGTGGCGCCTTTGATCATCAATGTCTGCAATTTCGCCAAGGGCGCCGAGGGCCAGCCCTCGCTGCTGTCGCCGGACGAGGCGCGGACGCTGTTCCACGAATTCGGCCACGGGCTGCATGGCATGCTGTCGAACGTGGTCTATCCCTCGCTGTCGGGCACCTCGGTCTTCACCGACTTCGTCGAATTGCCGTCCCAGCTCTACGAGCACTGGCAGGAGCGTCCCGAGGTGCTGCAGAAATTCGCCCGGCACTACCAGACCGGCGAGCCGCTGCCGGAGGACCTGCTGCAGCGGTTCCTCGCCGCGCGAAAATTCAACCAGGGTTTTGCCACCGTGGAGTTCGTCGCCTCGGCCCTGCTCGATCTCGAATTCCACACCCAGCCGGCCGCCGCCATCAAGGACGTGCATGCATTCGAGCGGGCCGAGCTGGACAAGATCGGCATGCCCGAGGAGATCGCGATGCGGCACCGGCCGCAGCAATTCGGCCATGTCTTCTCCTCCGGCTATTATGCCGCCGGCTATTACAGCTACATGTGGTCGGAGGTGATGGATGCCGACGCCTTCGGTGCCTTCGAGGAGGCCGGCAATATCTTCGATCCGGCGGTGGCAAAACGCTTGCACGACGACATTTATTCGAGCGGCGGCTCGGTCGATCCGGAGAAAGCCTACATCGCCTTCCGTGGCCGCGAGCCCGAGCCCGACGCGCTGCTCCGCCGCCGCGGGCTGCTCGAAGCGGCGAAGGCGGCATGATTTTCGGAGCTCGATGCCAGCTTCGCCCCGCCTGCGGGGAGAGGCCGACGCGCGGAACGCGCGGCGGGTGAGGGGGACTCTCCGCGGACTCTGCTGGCTTCCGAATATGCGGAAGCAGCCCCTCACCCCGACCCTCTCCCCGTGAAGGACGGGGAGAGGGAGCACGAGCACCTCCCGTTGCCTCACAGCGTCCTGATCAGCGGCAGGAAAAAGATCGCGATATTGATGGTGAAGCCGATGTTCCAGAGGATCGAGCGCAGCCGAGGGCGGTTGCCGACATAGGTCAGGACATAGGCGATCCGCACGATCAGGAACAGGATCGCGAGCTCGTTGATCAAATTCTGCGGCGCTTCGCGGAATTCGGCGAGCAGCACGGCGGCCGCAAAGAACGGGAACGCCTCGATGCCGTTCTGGTGGGCCCCGAGGGCGCGCGCCCGGATCGCGTCCTCGTAGAACGCCGGATCGCGCGGCTTGGCGTTGTCATATTCGCGGTGGGATAGCCATTTGATCGGAACGATCGTCAGCAGATAAAGCGCCACGGTGGCGAAAACGCAGTATTCGGCGATCGTCATCTGCCACCCTTTTCGAAGTTGCGGGAGACTATCCAATCGCGCCTCGGCTTGACAAGGATGGTCCGACGCGCCAAGCCACGCGAGGCCAATGACGGATGCCGATTAGGATACCATGACAGTTGTCCTCCCGATGCAAAGCGCCAAGTTCGCAGCCGAGCCCAGCCCGCCGCGTGTCGGCGTGCTACTGGTCAATCTCGGGACGCCGGATACGGCGAACGCGGCCGGCGTGCGGGTCTACCTCAAGGAATTTCTGTCCGATCCCCGCGTGATCGAGGACCAGGGCCTGCTTTGGAAGGTCATCCTCAACGGCATCATCCTGCGCAGGCGCCCCCGCGCCAAGGCGCGCGACTACCAGAAGATCTGGAACGACGAGAACAACGAATCCCCGCTGAAGACGATCACGCGCTCGCAGGCCGAGAAGCTCGCTTCGGCGATCGCCGATCGCAAGCATGTCGTGGTCGATTGGGCGATGCGCTACGGCAATCCGTCGATCCTCAGCCGGATCGAGGCGCTCACCGCGCAGGGGTGCGACCGCCTGCTGCTGGTGCCGCTCTATCCGCAATATTCCGCAGCGACGTCAGCGACCGTCTGCGACGAGGCGTTCCGGGTGCTGACGCGCCTGCGCGCGCAACCGACGCTGCGCGTGACGCCGCCTTACTACAACGATCCCGATTATATCGAGGCGCTCGCGGTCTCGATCAATGCGCACCTTGCGACGCTGCCGTTCAAGCCGGAGATGATCCTGGCCTCCTATCACGGCATGCCGAAAGCCTATGTCGATGCCGGCGATCCCTATCCCGTGCATTGCGCGGCGACGACGGAGGCGTTGCGCAAGCGGCTTGGCCTTGGGCCGGATAAACTGCTGATGACCTTCCAGTCGCGCTTCGGCAGAGACGAGTGGCTGCAGCCCTACACCGACAAGACGGTGGAGCGCCTGGCGAAAGAGGGCGTCAAGCGCGTTGCCGTGGTGACGCCGGGCTTTGCCGCCGATTGCCTGGAAACGCTGGAGGAGATCGCCGGCGAGAACGCGGAGATCTTCAAGCACAATGGCGGCGAGGAGTTTTCCGCCATCCCCTGCCTCAACGACAGCGATCCCGGCATGGATGTGCTCCGCCAATTGGTGCTGCGCGAGTTGCAGGGCTGGATTTGATCCCTTCCCGCCGCGTTCGGCAGTGCATAGCTATTTGAGCAACCAGAACAACCGGTGAACCGGTGCTGGTCATCGCCAGACAAAACGACGGGCCCTGCAAGGCCTTCGGGAATGTGCGCGGGCTGGTGCCCGCCTGGGAGGATCCATGTTGTCCGGTTTCGATGTTTTCGCGATCGTTCTCGTGCTGCTTGTCGTCGTTACGCTGTTCGCCGGCATCAAAACGGTGCCGCAGGGTTATGACTGGACCATCGAGCGCTTCGGCAAATACACCCGCACGCTCAGGCCGGGCCTCAATCTGATCGTGCCCTATTTCGATCGCGTCGGCCGCAAGATGAATATGATGGAGCAGGTGATCGGCATTCCCCAGCAGGAGGTGATCACCAAGGACAACGCGACCGTCACGGTCGATGGCGTCGCCTTCTTCCAGGTCTTCGAGGCGGCGCGCGCCAGCTACGAGGTCGCCAATCTCGAGAACGCGATCACCGTGCTCACCATGACCAACATCCGCTCGGTGATGGGCTCGATGGATCTCGACCAGGTGCTGTCGCATCGCGACGAGATCAACGAGCGCTTGTTGCGCGTGGTCGACGCCGCCGTCTCGCCCTGGGGCGTCAAGGTCAACCGCATCGAGATCAAGGACATCGTGCCGCCGGCCGATCTCGTCGAAGCGATGGGCCGGCAGATGAAGGCCGAGCGCGTCAAGCGCGCCGACATCCTCCAGGCCGAAGGCCAGCGGCAGTCCGATATCCTGCGCGCCGAGGGCGCCAAGCAGAGCCAGATCCTGCAGGCTGAGGGCCGGCGCGAGGCCGCCTTCCGCGATGCCGAGGCGCGCGAGCGTTCCGCCGAGGCGGAGGCCAAGGCGACGCAGATGGTCAGTGAGGCCATCGCGAAGGGCGACGTCGCGGCGTTGAACTATTTCATCGCCGACAAATACATCAAGGCGTTCGGCCAACTCGCGGACTCGCCGAACCAGAAGGTGATCATGCTGCCGCTGGAAGCGACGGGGATGCTGGCCTCGCTCGCCGGCATTGGCGAGATCGCGAAGGCGACGTTTGGCGAGAGCGCGGTCTCTGCCGCCGCCGCCGCGCGCCGCGGCTCGGTGCCATCGGCCGGCGCAACGCCGCCCGCGGTGCCGCCGAAGGCATAGCTTCATTGGAGGACGTGTCGTGTCCGAGATGTTCGTCACGCTGGGTACCTGGAACTGGCTGATCTTCGGCTTCATCCTGATGGCGCTCGAATTGGCCGCGCCCGGCGTGTTCCTGTTCTGGCTCGGGCTCGCGGCTCTGCTGGTCGGATTGTTTTCATTTGGCTTGCATCCGTCCTGGCAGACGCAGCTCCTGATGTTTGCGCTGTTCGCCGCCTGCGCCGTGCCGGTCTGGCGGAGGCTCGCGCTCGGCTCACGCAGGACCGACGATGCCAACGCCTTTCTCAACCGTCGCGCGGAAGCGCTGGTCGGACGCGTGTTCACGCTGGACAAGCCGATCGTCGACGGCGCCGGCACGGTCCGTGTCGACGACACGGTGTGGCGGGTTGCTGGCCCCGACACGCCCGCCGGCAGCCGGGTGCGCGTGGTGCATGCGGATGGTGCGAACCTGACAGTCGCCGCGATGTAGTTTCTTGCCTCGCCCCGTTTGCGGGGAGAGGCCGACGCGAAGCGGCGGGTGAGGGGCTGCATCCAAGAGTCGTGCTCGCGGATAGAGCCCCTCACCCCGACCCTCTCCCCGTGAAGGTGTTCAGAAGGACGGGGAGAGGGAGCACATCGAGCGTCGCATCTGGCTTCAATCTCCCTCGCGCTTGCGCCACCGCTCCGCAAAGCGATGCAGCGGCAGGAAGGTCTCGCACAGCTCGCGGCCGAGCGGGGTGAGGCCGTAGCCTTCCGCTGGCACCAGCTCGACAAACCCGGCCTCGCGCAGCTCGGTGAGGCGGGCCTGCAGGATCGTTGGCGAGGCGTCGTCACAGGCGGTGCGCAGAGCGCGCGAGGTCAGCCGCTCGCTGCGCAGCTCCCACAGGATGCGCAAGGTCCAGCGCCGGCTCAACAGGTCGAGCAGCAGCATGATCGGTCGGCCGGTGCGCGAGCCGCGCACGTTGCGTCGTTTTGGGACTTGCCTGGCCAATCTGGCCTCCTTGCCGGGTTGCTACGGATATTGTAGCGTGTCGCTACATTTATTGTAGCAGAGGAGCCGGCCATGTCAGCACGTATGTCAGGTCATATCTCACGCATCGCGCCGCTCGATCCTCCTTACGCGTCCGACATCCAGGACCAGTTCGACCGGATCATGCGCGGCGCGCCGCCCCTGATGCTGTTCCGCGTCATTGCCGGCCATGCCAGGGCCTGGGAGAAATTCCGGGCCGGCAGCCTGCTCGACCGCGGCCCATTGCCGCTGCGCGAGCGGGAGATCGTGATCGATCGGACCTGCGCGCTCAACGGATGCGAATATGAGTGGGGCGTGCATGTCGCGATCTTTGCCGCACCGGCCGGCCTCGATGCGGCGCAGGTCCGGGCCACGGTGCTGGAGGGCAGCGATGCACCATGCTGGTCCGATGCGGAGCAGGCGCTGATTGCCGCGGTCGACGCGCTGCATCACCGTGCGACCTGGACGGACGCGGAATTCGCAGGCTTGAGGGCGCATTACGACGAGGACAAGATTCTCGAGATCATCCTGCTGTGCGGCTTCTATCGCACGGTGTCGTATCTGGCGAACGGGCTGGCGCTGCCGCTGGAGGAGAACGCGGCGCGGTTTCCGCTGCGATAGCTGGTGGCCGCATCCCCTGCCTCGCCCCGCCTGCGGGGAGAGGCCGGATCGCATGCCAGATGCGATCCGGGTGAGGGGGCTCTCCAAGCGCTGAGCTCGCGGAGAAAGCCCCTCACCCCGACCCTCTCCCCGTGAAGGACGGGGCGAGGGAGAGGTTACGCCACGCCCGCCCGCAACAGATCGTGCAGATGCAGGATCCCGACCGGCTTGTTCGCCTCCGTCACGATCAGCGTGGTGATCTTCACCGAATTGAGCAGTTCGATCGCTTCGCTCGCGAGCGAGTTGGCTTCGATGACCTTGGGATTCCTGGTCATGATGTCGTCGACCAGAGCGGTCATCAGGTCGGGCCGCATCTTCCGGCGCAAATCGCCGTCGGTGATGATGCCCGCGATCTCGCCGCGCTCGTCCACGATGGCGACGCAGCCGAACCCCTTGGCGGACATCTCGACCAGCGCGTCCGACATTCTGGTGCCGAGCGGCTTCAGCGGCACCTCGTCGCCGGTATGCATCAGGTCGCTGGTGTGCTTGAGCATCGCCCCCAGCTTGCCGCCGGGATGGAAATTGGCGAACTGGCGCGCGGTGAAGCCGCGGCTTTCGAGCAGTGCAATGGCGAGGGCGTCGCCGATCGCCGCCTGCATCAAAGTCGAGGTGGTGGGCGCCAGATTGTGCGGGCAGGCCTCGCGCACCTTGGGCAGCTCGAGAGCGATGCGGGCAGCCATGCCCAGCGAGGACTCGGCATTCGAGGTCACCGCGATCATCGGGATCGCAAAGCGCGCGGAATAATTCACCAGGGTCTTCAGCTCCGGCTGCTCGCCGGACCATGACAGCGCGACGATGACGTCGTCGGGCGTGATCATGCCGAGGTCGCCATGGCCGGCTTCGGCGGCGTGCACGAAGAAGGCCGGTGTGCCGGTCGAGGCCAGGGTTGCGGCGATCTTGCGCGCGACGTGGCCCGACTTGCCGAGCCCGGTGACGATGACGCGCCCCTTGGCGTTGCGGATCAGCTGGACGGCTTCGGCAAATGCCGCGCCGAGCGTCCCCTGCAGCGCCGCGACGATCGCGGCAATGCCGCCGCTTCCGACCTCCAGCGTGCGCAGCGCCGATTGCACGGCGGCGCTGGCGTTGTCGGATGATGTCGCCATCAGCGGTTTCGAATGAGCCATATCGCTGTCCAGGGGAAGGTGGGCCATCGGGCCATTTCGCAAATCTTAACACGCGCGCCGGCCGGTGGCGACGCGGGCAAGACCCTCAACGGGTCATTAACCATAATTGTTTTAACTCCATTAACGCCCCCCTCCGCAAGGCGTCCGTGCCGGGCGGAAGGGGGCCCTTTAAGCGCATGAATTTGTTGGGGTTCCAAAATCGTGACGGCAAGGCCAGCCCGGGGCCGAAGGAGCTGCGCGCTGCTCTGGCGCGCCAGCCTCGGCTGCCTGTGGCTGGCCGTCCTCGATCCATCTGCAGCGCGCGCCCAGACGCTGACCTCCGACCTCTTCAACCCGCAGCGCGGCGCCTTCGTGCCGGCGCAGCAGATGCCGTTCCGCAAGACCGGCGACGTCTCCACCGCCGACGATCCGGCTGCCTCGCCCGGCACGCCGCTCAATCCCGGCCAGCCGCTGGGCCAGGCCGCGCCGTCGCAGGTCGGCGTCCCCAATGATGGGCTGCAGGCCCCGAGCGGCATCGGCGACTCCGGCTTTGATGCGCTGAACCGCAATCGCAAGCCGCCTAAATACTATCCGGGGCAGGCCAGGCCAAAGCCGTCGCCCGGCCCCGGCACGCCGCCGCCTCCGCCGCCGCAGGTCAATGCGGTCGGAGACCTGCGCCTTTCCATTCCGCCCTCCGACAGCGCCAACAGGCCGCCGGTCGCGCCCGGCATGGCCGGCACGGTGCCGGGCCAGCCGCAGCGGCGCCGGCTCAAGGTCGATGACGATCCGTTCGGCGCAGTCGGCGATTATGCCGGTCCCTTCCTGATCAAGTCGGCGGTCGAGCTCTCCGGCGGCTACGACACCAATCCGGGCCGTCTCAACGAGCCGCATGGCTTGCCGTTCTGGGTGGTGGCGCCGGAGTTTCTCGCCGTCTCCAACTGGGAGCGGCACGCGCTGGTCGCCGACCTGCGCGGCTCCTTCACAGGCTATGGCGGCACGCTGCCCACGACCATCGACGGCGGGCCGTCCCCCGCGCCGGTCAATGTCGACCATCCCGACTTCACCGGCCACGTCGACGGCCGGCTCGACGTCAGCAACGACACCGACATCACCGGCCAGCTCCGCCTGCGCGCCGCGATCGACAATCCCGGCAGCCCCAACGTGCAGGTCGGCCTGGCGAGCTATCCGGTCTACACCACGGTCGGCTCGACGGTCGGCTTCGACCAGCGCTTCAACCGGCTCACGATCTCGGCCGGCGGCACCATCGACCGCACCGACTACCAGAATTCAAGGCTCACCGACGGCGAGGTCACGAGCAATGGCGACCGCAACTTCACCCAATATGGCGGCGTGGGGCGCGTCTCCTACGAGGTGCTGCCGGGGCTGAAGCCGTTTGCGGAAGTCGAAGGCGACACAAGGGTGCATGACGAGCAGTTCGATCGCAACGGCTATCAGCGCGATTCCTCCGGCGGCTATGCCAAGGCCGGCACGACCTTCGAGTTCACGCGGCTGCTGACCGGCGAGGTCTCGATCGGATACGAGGCGCGCAACTATGTCGATCCCAGGCTGAGCCGGCTGGAAGGCATGCTCGTGGCGTCCTCGCTGGTCTGGACCGCGACGCCGCTGACCACGGCGAAGTTCAACTCCGACACCCAGATCGCCGAGACCACGCTGGCGGGCTCGCCGGGCGTGCTGGTACACACCTACACCTTCGAGGTCGACCACGATTTCCGCCGCTGGCTCACCGGTATCGGCAAATTCACCTACGGCACATACGACTACCAGGGCGCGGACCGCAACGACACGACCTATTCGATCGAAGGCGACATCATCTACAAGATGACACGCTACCTCTGGCTCAAGGGTACCGTGCGCCACGACATCCTGGATTCGAACGCGGTGAACGCGAGCTCGAAGGCGACGGTGGTGACGCTCGGCGTGCGGCTGCAGAATTAGTTAGGGGCGACGCGCCGCATATTCAGTCGTCATGCCCCGCGCATGCGGGGCATCCCGTACGCCACGGCTTGGCCGCATATAACTCCGGTCTCTGGAATACTGGGTCACCCGCTTTCACGGGTGACGACAGTTATCGCGCGGCGCTCTTACCGCGGCAGGTCGGTGCGACCCATCAGGAACTTGTCGATGGCCTGGGCGCACAGGCGCCCCTCGCGGATCGCCCACACCACGAGCGACTGTCCCCGCCGCATGTCGCCGGCCGAGAACACGTTCGGGCGCGAGGTCTGGTAGTCCGCGGTGTTGGCGCGGACGTTGCCGCGCTGGTCGAGCTCGATGCCGAGCAGCTTCAACAGGCCCTCGTGCACGGGATGCACGAAGCCCATAGCGAGCAGGACGAGATCGGCCTGGAGCTCGAACTCGGTGCCGGGCAGCGGCTTGAACTTGTCGTCGACCCGCACGCAATGCAGCTTTGCCACCTTGCCGTCGATCCCGGTGAAGCTCTGCGTCAGAACGGCGTAGTCGCGCGCAGCGCCTTCGGCCTGGCTCGAGGAGGTGCGCATCTTGACCGGCCAGTTCGGCCAGGTCAGGCCCTTGTTCTCGCGCTCGGGCGGTGCCGGCATGATCTCGAGCTGGGTGACGGTCTTCGCGCCCTGCCGGAACGAGGTGCCGATGCAGTCAGAGCCGGTATCGCCGCCGCCGATCACGACGACATGCTTGTCGGTGGCGAGGATCTCGGCGCCGGTGATCGGCTCCTGTCCGACGCGGCGGTTCTGCTGCGGCAGGAAGTCCATCGCGAAATGGATGCCGGCGAGATCGCGGCCGGGGATCGGCAGATCGCGCGGGGCTTCCGCGCCGCCGGTCAGCGCCAGCGCGTCATAGTCGTCGAGCATCACGCGCGGATCGACCGCGCCGTCGCCGGAGCCGCCGACATGGGCGCCATAGTGGAACACCACGCCTTCCCCCTCCATCTGGGCGATGCGGCGGTCGATATAGTGCTTCTCCATCTTGAAGTCGGGAATGCCGTAGCGCAAAAGCCCGCCGGCCTTGGCGAATTTCTCGAACACATGCACCTCATGGCCGGCGCGCGCGAGCTGCTGCGCGCAGGCAAGTCCCGCCGGGCCGGAGCCGATCACGGCGACCTTCTTGCCGGTCTTGACCGACGGCGTCTCCGGCTTGATCCAGCCGTTCTCCCAGGCGCGGTCGACGATCGCGCATTCGATCGTCTTGATGGTGACGGGGTTGTCGTCGATGTTGAGCGTGCAGGAGGCCTCGCAGGGCGCGGGGCAGATGCGGCCGGTGAATTCGGGAAAATTGTTGGTCGAGTGCAGGTTGCGCGCGGCCTCTTCCCAGTTGCCCTGATAGACCAGGTCGTTGAAGTCGGGGATCTGGTTGTTGACCGGGCAGCCGGGCGTGCCGGGCTGAACCGAGCCGGTGCCGTGGCAATAGGGGATGCCGCAATTCATGCAGCGCGCGGCCTGGTCGCGCGTTTCCTTCTCCGTCAGGGGAATGACGAATTCGTTGTAGTGCTTGATGCGCTCGACCACCGGCGCGTATTTGCGGTCGTGGCGATCGATTTCCAGAAAACCCGTGACCTTGCCCATTAACCCAACAACCCCTGCAGAATTCTGTTCTGGCCTCATGGTTCGAGACGGCGCTGCGCGCCTCCTCACCATGAGTAACAACTATCTCCCGTCATCCCGAGGAGCGGCGCGAGCGCCGCGTCTCGAAGGATGAAGGCCCGGATGACTTACGCCCCGATCGCGATCTTCGGCTCGGCGTCGGCATTGGCCTGCATCTCGCGCAGCGCACGCCGGTACTCGACCGGCATCACCTTGCGGAACTTCGGCAGCGATTCCTTCCAATTGCCGAGGATCTCGGCGGCGCGCTTGGAGCCCGTCGCCTTGGCATGGCGCGTGATCAGGACATGCAGCCGCTCGACGTCGCTGTCGAGCAGGTTCTTGAACACGTCGACCTTGCCATGCGCCTCGAGATCGCCGGACAGCCCGTAGACGCTTTCGTTGACCATCTCCTCCGACAGCACCGGCTCGAGCTCGACCATCGAGAGATTGCACAGCTTCTCGAAGTCGCCGGCCTCGTCCAGCACATAGGCGATGCCGCCGGACATGCCGGCCGCGAAGTTGCGGCCGGTCTTGCCGAGCACCACCACGATGCCGCCGGTCATGTATTCGCAGCAGTGATCGCCCGCGCCCTCGACCACCGCGACCGCGCCGGAGTTGCGCACGGCAAAACGCTCGCCGGCGATGCCGCGGAAATAGCATTCACCTTCGATCGCGCCATACAGCACGGTGTTGCCGACGATGATCGATTCCTCCGGCACGATGCCGCCGTTGCGCGGCGGCTTGACGATGATCTTGCCGCCGGAGAGGCCTTTGCCGACATAGTCGTTGCCTTCGCCTTCGAGATCGAAGGTGACGCCGCGCGCGAGCCAGGCGCCGAAGGCCTGGCCGGCGGTACCCTTGAATGAGACCTGGATGGTGTCGTTCGGCAGGCCCGCATGGCCGTAGATCTTGGCCACCGTGCCCGACAGCATGGCGCCGGCGGAACGGTCGGTGTTGTTGATCTCGGCGTCGAACTTCACCGGCGCACCGCGGTCGAGCGCGGGCTTGGCCTTCTCGATCAGCTTGCGGTCGAGCACGGCGTCCAGATGATGGTTCTGGGCCTCGGAGCGATAGATCTTCTGGCCCTTCGCCTCCTTCTGCCGCACAAACAGCTTGGAGAAGTCGAGGCCTTTCGCTTTCCAGTGCGCGACCAGCGAGGTCTGGTCGAGCATCTGGGTCTGGCCGACCATCTCGTTGAAGGAGCGGTAGCCGAGGCTCGCCATGATCTCCCGCACCTCTTCGGCGACGAAGAAGAAGTAGTTGATCACATGCTCGGGCTGGCCGGTGAAGCGCTTGCGCAGCACAGGGTCCTGCGTCGCAACGCCCACCGGGCAGGTGTTGAGATGGCACTTGCGCATCATGATGCAGCCGGCCGCAATCAAGGGCGCGGTGGCGAAGCCGAATTCGTCGGCCCCGAGCAGCGCCCCGATCACGACGTCGCGGCCGGTGCGGAAGCCGCCGTCGACCTGCACCGTGATGCGGCTGCGCAGCCGCTCGCGCACCAGCGTCTGGTGGGTTTCGGCTAGGCCGATCTCCCAGGGCGAGCCGGCGTGCTTGATCGAGGTCAGCGGCGAGGCACCGGTGCCGCCCTCGAAGCCCGCAATGGTGACATGGTCGGCGCGGGCCTTGGCAACACCTGCGGCCACCGTGCCGACGCCGATCTCGGAGACGAGCTTCACCGAGACCTGTCCGTCCGGATTGACGTTCTTCAGGTCGTAGATCAGCTGCGCCAGGTCCTCGATCGAATAGATGTCGTGGTGCGGCGGCGGCGAGATCAGGCCGACGCCCGGCGTCGAGTGGCGCACCTTGGCGATGGTGGCATCGACCTTGTGGCCCGGCAGCTGGCCGCCTTCGCCGGGCTTGGCGCCCTGCGCCATCTTGATCTGCATCATGTCGGAATTGACGAGATATTCCGTCGTGACGCCGAAGCGGCCGGAGGCCACCTGCTTGATCGCCGAGCGCATGGAATCGCCGTTCGGCAGCGGCTTGAAGCGGTCGGCTTCCTCGCCGCCCTCGCCGGTATTCGACTTGCCGCCGATCCGGTTCATGGCGATGGCAAGCGTGGTGTGCGCCTCGCGCGAGATCGAGCCGAAGCTCATCGCGCCCGTTGCAAAACGCTTGACGATGTCCTTGGCCGGCTCGACCTGGTCGAGCGGGACGGGCTTGCGCTTGTCCTCTTCCGCCGTCTTGAGGCGGAACAGCCCGCGTAGCGTCAGCAGCCGCTCGGACTGCTCGTTGAGGATTTTCGCAAAGGCGCGGTAGCGGTCCTTGGAGTTGCCGCGCACCGCGTGCTGCAGGGTCGCGACCGACTCGGCGGTCCAGGCATGATCCTCGCCACGGGTGCGGTAGGCATATTCGCCGCCGACATCGAGCGCGCTCTTGTAGACCAGCGCCTCGCCGAAAGCGTCGCTATGCCGGCGCACCGATTCTTCCGCGATTTCGTTCAGCCCCACGCCCTCGATACGGGTATGGGTGCCGGCGAAATATTTCGCGACGAAATCGGCCTTCAGCCCCACGGCATCGAAGATCTGCGCGCCGCAATAGGACTGGTAGGTCGAGATGCCCATCTTGGACATGACCTTCAGGAGGCCCTTGCCGATCGACTTGATGTAGCGCTTGACGAGCTCATAGTCGTCGAGCGCGGTCGGCAGTCGGTCCTTCATCGCGATGATGGTCTCGAAGGCGAGATAGGGGTTGATCGCCTCCGCGCCATAGCCGGCCAGGCAGGCGAAATGATGCACCTCGCGCGGCTCGCCGGATTCGACGACGATGCCGACCGAGGTGCGAAGCCCGACGCGGATCAGGTGGTGATGCACGGCCGCGCAGGCGAGCAGCGATGGGATCGGGATCCGGTCGGTGCCCACCATGCGGTCGGACAGGATGATGATGTTGACGCCTTCGCGCACGGCGGCTTCGGCGCGCGCGCACAGCTCGTCCAGCACCTGCTCCATGCCCGAGGCGCCGAGGCCGGCATGGAAGGTGGTGTCGATGGTGCGTGACTTGAAATGGCTGTCGCCGACCTCGGAGATCGAGCGGATCTTTTCCAGGTCCGCATCGGTCAGGATCGGCTGGCGCACCTCGAGCCGCTTGGTGGATGCGAGCCCTTGCAGATCGAACAGGTTCGGCCGCGGCCCGATGATCGAGACGAGGCTCATGACGAGCTCCTCGCGGATCGGGTCGATCGGCGGGTTGGTCACCTGCGCGAAATTCTGCTTGAAGTAGGTGAAGAGCTGCTTCGGCTTGTCCGACAGCGCCGAGACCGGCGTGTCGTTGCCCATCGAGCCGGTCGCCTCCTCGCCGGTGGAGGCCATCGGCGTCATCAGGATGTTGATGTCTTCCTGGGTGTAGCCGAAGGCCTGCTGCAGGTCGAGCAGCGGCAAATTGGAGCGCACGCCCTTGGCCGGCGCGTCCTTGAGGTCCTCGAGCACGATCTGGGTGCGGTCGAGCCACTCCTGATACGGATGGCTGTTCGACAGCGAGGCCTTGATCTCGTCGTCGGGGATCAGCCGGCCCTGCTCGAGGTCGACCAGCAGCATCTTGCCGGGCTGCAGCCGCCACTTGGTGACGATCTCGTCCTCCGGAATTTTCAGCACGCCCATTTCGGACGCCATCACGATGCGGTCGTCCCTGGTGACGAGATAGCGCGCCGGCCGCAGGCCGTTGCGGTCGAGCGTCGCGCCGATCTGGCGGCCGTCGGTGAAGGCAATCGCGGCCGGGCCGTCCCACGGCTCCATCAGCGCCGCGTGATATTCGTAGAAGGAGCGGCGCTCTTTATCCATCAGCGGATTGGCGGCCCAGGCCTCCGGGATCATCATCATCACCGCATGCGGCAGCGAGTAGCCGCCCTGCACCAGGAATTCGAGCGCATTGTCGAAGCAGGCGGTGTCGCTCTGGCCTTCATAGGAGATCGGCCACAGGCGGCTGATGTCCTTGCCGTAGAGTTCGGACGAGACCGAGGCCTGGCGCGCCGCCATCCAGTTGACGTTGCCGCGCAGCGTGTTGATCTCGCCATTATGGGCGATCATGCGGTAGGGATGCGCCAGCGACCAGGTCGGGAAGGTGTTGGTCGAGAAACGCTGATGCACCAGCGCCAGCGCGCTCTCGAAATCCGCCTCGTGCAGGTCGGGATAATACTTGCCGAGCTGGTCGGCGAGGAACATGCCCTTGTAGATCACGGTGCGGCAGGAGAACGAGCAGGGATAATAGCCGGCGCCGCCGCGGTCGCGGCGCTGGTAGATCGCCTGCGAGATCGACTTGCGCAGGATGTAGAGCTTGCGCTCGAACTCGTCCTCGGTCTTGGCAGCGCCGTTGCGGCCGATGAAGACCTGCATATGGGTCGGCTCGGTCGGCTTCACCGTCTCGCCAAGCGAGGAATTGTCGGTCGGCACGTCGCGCCAGCCGAGCAGCATCAGGCCTTCGGCCTTGATCTGGTCGGCGATGATCGACTGAATCACCTTCCGCCACGCCGCGTCCTTCGGCATGAACAACGCGCCGATGGCATAGTGGCCCGGCTCGGGCAGCTGAAAGCCGATCTCGGCGGCCTTGCGCTTGAAGAAGGCATGCGGGATCTGCACCAGGATGCCGGCGCCGTCGCCGGCGCGCGGGTCGGCGCCGACAGCGCCGCGGTGCTCGAGGTTGCAGAGAATGTTGAGCGCGTCGGAGACGATCTGATGCGACTTCTTGCCCTTGATGTTGGCGATGAAGCCGACGCCGCAGGAATCCTTCTCCAGCGAGAGGTCGTACAGGCCTTCCGCCGGCGGGCGCCAGTCATGCTCGCGCGTCTCGGCCGGTTTCGAGTTGCAAGCCGCCTGCGATGCATCGCTCAAAATGTTCTGGCGCTCGAATTCCAACCCGCTCATTTTGTCCTCTCAGTCCGGCAGTCCGGCTGGTGCTCACCGTCCGGCGCACCTTTGGCGTCCTGCGGCACCCTGATCAAGGGCCACCGCTCGTCCTCCGCGAGCCGGATTTTTTCGCTTTCAGGCGGCCCGTTCAGCGTCCCCTTTGAACGGCTTTGCCTGCACTTTTTCCGGCGCAAAAGCGCCGGATCTTCGTTGCAATCCTCGTGCCGGGATTGCTCCAGATTTAAGACAGTGAGACTGTCCTACCACCGACCATGCCAAACTTTTTACTATCACACAAGCGCGTGAAAGTCGCCGCTCGCCTGACGGGAGCGCAGGTCAAGTTTTGAGAGCCCCCAGGCTTTTTTCCCTTCGAGCCCCGGACAGAGCGCGAAGCCTTGCTTTTGAGCCACTGGAGCAAGCTCGTCCAGCAAGGGATCTGGGCGCGCCTCGGATTTGAGGCAAACGCGCCGCGATGTGGCCCAAGGACCGCCGAAATCCCCAATGACCCTTAACGCATGGGCTCGCTGGGGGCTCAAGTGGAGCAAGAGAGCAATGAAGCTGCTCGCAGGGTGTGTCGTCTCGGCGGGATTGGTCCTCGCGGGCTTTTCCGCCAACGCGCAAAAGCTGGAATCTCATGGCGCGGGACAGTCGCCCTACCAGAACGTGTCCGATTTCGAGGAGCCCTATGGCGGCATGCCGCCGGCGCCGCCGCCTTATGGCGCACCGCCACTGGCGCCCTATGGCGCCCCGCCGGCCTATGGGCCGCCCGGCGTGCCTTACGGCTACGAGCCCGCGCTGATGCCGCCGCATGAGGTCTATGCGGTGTTGCGTGAGAACGGCTTCCTGCCGCTCGGCATCCCGCGCCGGCAAGGCTTTACCTACGAGATTGCGGCCATGGATGCGGGCGGCGAGGATGGGCATCTGGTGATCGACGGCCGTAACGGTCGGATCCTCCGCTTCATGCCGGCGTCGCCCTGGGGCCGACCCCATGCGTCCGAGCTGACCGGGCCCTATGGCGCGCAGGCGGCGTTGCCGCCGCCGACCGTGGTGCGCGGATTGCGTCCGCCGGCTCCGATTCCCCATGTCGCCAGCCGCGATGTCGCCAGCCGCCCGGTTCCATTGCCTGCGCCGAAGCCGCCCACGACCGCCGCCGCGCAGCCCCAGGCGCAGCCGCATGCCAGCGCTGCTGCGCCGCTACCGGCCGCTGCCGGCGCCATCGTCGAGGCGAAGCCGCAGCCGGTGGTCAAGCCAACTCAGGACATGCCGCCGGTGCAGGTGCTGGAGTAGCGAGCCTCAAGGCAATGTCATTCCGGGGGCGTCGCGACAGCGACGAACCCGCAATCCAGAGGTTGTGGCGCGAGATTCCGGGTTCGCCTCTTCGAGGCGCCCCGGAATGACGGAGCAAAGAAACGCCCCGGTCTCCCGGGGCGTTTCTCATTGACTGAATCGGTGGGGATCAGGCGGCGGCCTTCTCGGCCGAGCCGGTGGTCACCTGCGCGGGCTCCACGGCGCCGCCGATCGGAATCTGGCGGGGCTTCTTGGCCTCGGGAATTTCACGCACGAGGTCGACATGGAGCAGGCCGTTCTCAAGCGAGGCATTCTTCACCACCACGAAATCGGCGAGCTGGAATACACGCTCGAAGGCGCGCGCGGCGATGCCGCGATACAGCACTTCGGTCTTGCCCTTGCTCTGCTCGGCGGCAACCTTGTCGCCCCGGATGGTCAGCGTGTTCTCCTTGGCGACGATGGACAGCTCGTCCTTGCCAAAGCCGGAGACCGCGACACTGATGCGGTAGGCGTTCTCGCCGGTGCGCTCGATATTGTAGGGCGGGTAGCCGGGGCTGCCGTCGGATGTCGCCTGGTCGAGCAGGGAGAACAGACGGTCGAAGCCGACGGTGGAACGGTAAAACGGAGTGAGGTCGTAGGTGCGCATGGAGTCCTCCATTGAAGCGACTTGCATTGAGCGAACCCGCCCGCCAATCGGGCCGGGCCGTTAACTTGTGCAGCCTGATGTTTCAGGGGGCCCGAAACACTGGTAGCGGCCTGCACGAAGGTGATATGGGAGGATTCGAACCTGCTTCAAGAGGGCGCAATCGGCTCCCTTTTTTGGCTCTCTCGCCTGGCGCTCCCCTTGATTTCCAGCACCCTTTCCCTAGCCGCCGATAACCCATAACCAATCCCAAATGACGCTGGTCTCGATTCCCGCAAATCCCGTTCCGGAAGACGTGGTCAGCGGCACCATCAAGACGCCCGACGGCGCGGAGCTGCGTTTTGCGCGCTGGGCGCCGCCGGCGGGCCGCAAGGGCACGGTCTGCGTGTTCACCGGGCGCAGCGAGCAGATCGAGAAATATTTCGAGACCGTGCGCGACCTGCGCGACCGCGGCTTTGCGGTCGCCATGATCGACTGGCGCGGGCAGGGGCACTCCTCGCGCCGCCTGCGCGATCCGCGCAAGGGCTATGTGCGGGACTTTTCCGATTACGAGGCCGACGTCGAGACCTTCGTGCAGCAGGTGGTGCTGCCGGACTGCCCGCCGCCGCATTTCGCGCTCGCCCATTCGATGGGCGGCACGGTGCTGCTGCGCACCGCGCATGCCGGCAAGCGCTGGTTCGACCGCATCGTGCTGTCGGCGCCGATGATCGACCTGCCGGGCCGGACCACCTCGCTGCCGGTGCGCGCGCTGGTGCGGACGCTCAGATATCTCGGCCGCGGCGGCAGCTATATTCCCGGCGGCAGCGACAAGCTCACCGGCTCCGATTCCTTCATCAACAATCCCCTGACCAGCGATCCCGTGCGCTATGCCCGCAATGCCGCGATCCTGGAGGAGGATCCGACGCTCGGCATCGCCTCGCCGACCATCGCCTGGACCGACGCGGCCTTCCGCGCCATGATGACCTTCCGCCGCCAGGATTATCCCTCGGCGATCCGCCAGCCGATCCTGATGCTCGCCGCCTCCAACGATGCCGTGGTGTCGACCCCGGCGATCGAGGAGTTCGCCTATCATCTGCGCGCCGGCTCGCATCTGGTGATCGCCGGCGCCAAGCACGAGATCCTGCAGGAGCAGGACCGCTATCGTTCGCAATTCTGGGCGGCGTTCGACGCCTTCGTGCCGGGGACGCCGCTGTTTAAGTGAGGTGTCGGTTCGAACGCGCCTGGTCCTGCGCTAGACTGATTTGCAGAACGCGCGCGTCCGCAATCTCGCGGCGACGATCGCCCGAAGTTTTGCATTCGTCTTGCCCTCGAACAGAAGAGGGCACAGGGAAGGCCGGGTGGCCGCTGCACCCGGGGCCTCCGCGCAAAAAATTTGCGCGAAGCGCGCGTAGACCACAGGTACAGGCGGTGACAACCGGCCTTCCCTGCGCAGTGGGTTACGGCTTACTTCGTGCTCTTCCCGGTGAGCTTTGCCTGATTGCCACCGTCGCCGCCGCACGGCCTTTAGAGCCGAACGACGGCTTGAACGCCTAGCCTGAGCGCGCCAGAACCACACGACTTCATCCGTCCGCGCCGATGCCGCTCGCCTCACGACACCCGCCCGTCCACCGCATTCCGCGCCACGTCCGTAGCGATCGCGATACGCCCCTTTCTCGGCGCGGAACGGGTGGACTATACGGCAAATCAGAATTTCGGAAAAGAAAAATATTTTTGCGGGCGGGGATTGACAGGGATTTGGTCCGTGCACCCGTCGGGCAAATCAGGGCTGGCTGCACATCGTGCGTTGCTCACAGTCGCGCGTGCGGACAATTATGATTGAGGACCAGCGCAACGCCTTCAATCACGGGGACACTGCATTCAATTGACTAGGGCGGCCCAGCGGATGTGGACGATTTATTGCGGAGCGAGTTAAGTGAGTAGCCCGGATGAGCGGAGCGATATGCGGGGATCGAGGGTGCTAGCCACCGCCGAACGACCCGCTACCACTAGCAAAGACCACATTTTTAGGTTTAGCATTGTCGGGCGCCGTTTTGGCGCTAGCCATTTCAACCCAAAGGAAGATTGAACATGAAGAAGATTTTGCTCAGTCTGTTAGCGGCCACAGCATTGGCGATTGCCTCTCTTTCGGTACCGGGGCCAAAGTTCTCATCTAGCGCCTACGCGTCGAAAATGGACGGGAAGGGCTACGGTTGCTCCGATAGGTCCTGCACCGGCATCAATTCATCCAGCTATGGCAAAAAGACCCCGCCGAAGAAATCGAACTGAGTAGCACTACATTACGGTACATTACGGTGACAGTGCACTCAATTGACTCTTTGCGCCGCGGCTGGCACGATGCGGCATGGCTCGCCTCGCCCGTGTCGTCGTTCCCGGTCATCCGCACCACGTCACCCAGCGCGGCAATGGCCGCGCGCAGACCTTCTTCGGTGACGCTGACTATGCGCTCTATCGCGACCTGCTCGCGGTTCATTGCCGCGCGGCCGAAGTGGAGGTGTGGGCCTGGTGCCTGATGCCGAACCACGTGCATCTCATCCTGGTGCCGTCGGATGCCGACGGATTGCGCCGCGCACTAGCGCGCGTGCATCGAAGCTATGCCGGCGCGATCCAGGCGCGTCGCAAGCGTACCGGCCATTTCTGGCAGGGCCGGTTCGGCGCCGTCGCCATGGACGAACGACATCTCACTGCCGCGCTGCGCTACGTGTCGCTCAACCCGGTACGAGCGCGCCTGGTGGAGCGGGCGCAGGATTGGCGCTGGTCGAGCACGCGCGCCCATTTGCGCGGCAAGGATGACGGCGTCACGGCGCTGGCGCCGGTGCGCAATCGTTTCCCGGACTTTGCCGGCCTGCTGGCCAGCGAACCCGAGGCGGACCTGTTCGCCTCGCTGCGCGCGGCGGAGAGCATTGGCCGGCCTCTCGGTGACGACCGCTTCATCGCCCGCCTGGAGCGCAGGACGGGACGCATTCTCAAACCGGGGAAACGCGGGCCCAAGCCAACCGCAGAGGAAGACGATTGATCGCTGACTAATTAAGTGCACTGTCACCGTAATTGCAGGACGGGACGCATTCTCAAACCAGGGAAACGCGGGCCTAAGCCAACCGCAGAGGAAGACGATTGATCGCTGACTAATTAAGTGCACTGTCACCGTAATTAGATTGATATCCGAGCGCAAGCGCTCCGATCGCGCAGCTCACGAATCCGCGGCGCGTTTGCGCCCCGTTTCGACCAGCGTCAGGCGAGCGAAGGGGACGCCAGCCTTCAACAGCCCGTCCTTGTAATGAGCGATATCCGCCGGCTCCTTCCAATTGAAATTCCGCAGGTGGCGCTCGACGGTGAGCTCCGGATGCTTGCTCAGCAACCTCTGCGCAGCCTGTGCTGCTTCCTCCGTCCGTTCAAGCTGCGCCAGCGCCGCAGCCCTGACCGCGAGCACCTGCAGATGATCGGGATTCGAATAGAGCGCCTCGCGGGCCCAGGACAGCGTGGCGTCATAATGCCCGAGCAGATAATGGCTGAAGGCGAGCAGCGCCGGCCATTGGTAGCGGGGATCGCTGTTGCCGCGCTGGGCCGCCATCGACAACAGCGCGATCGCCTCGCGGTGCTCGCCGGACACCAGATGGCACGCGCCCTGAACGCCGCGCGCGCCCATGTCGTAGGGGTTGAGCGCGACGGCCTTGCGGATCGCGTCATGCGCGGCTTCGGTGCGTCCCTGCATCGCGTGCAGATAGGCCAGCACCGAGAAGGCGAATGAGGAGCGCGGATCGAGGCGGACGCTGTCCTGCGCCAGCTCCATCGCGATCGTCCACAGCTCGCGGGTGCTCTTGACCCAGCCGAAATGCACGCCCTGCGTCATCATGGTGGCGAGATAGGCCCGCGCGATCGCAAGCGCGGGGTCGAGCGCAATGGCCTCCTCGAACAGCGCCATCGCGGTTTCGAAATCGGCCTTGGTCTGGCGGTAATAATGCGACAGGCCGCGCAGGAAGCGGTCCCATGCGGTGAGGTCGGCGGCCGGCGGCCGGCCTGGGGCAAGCGCCTCCGCGCGAAAGATCTCCGGCGCGATCGCGGCCGACAGGCTGGTGGTGATCTCGTCCTGCAGCGCGAACAGCTCGCCGATGTCCCGGTCATAGCGGCCGGTCCATAGCTGCTCGCCGCTCTCGGGCGCGATCAGCTCGGCGGTGACGCGGATCTTGCTGCCGGCGCGGCGGATCGATCCCTGGATCAGGTAGGTCGCGTCGATCTCGCGTGCGATCAGGCGCGCGCTCAGGTTCCTGCCCTTGAACGGGAAGGTCGAGTTCCGGCTCAACACCCGATAGAAGGATTGCAGCGACAGCGCATGGATCAGGTCCTCGGTCAACCCGTCAGCGAAATATTCGTCCGCACCGTCGCTGAGATTGGCGAAGGGGAGAACGCCGACGATGGCGAGCCGGTATTGCGCCGCGAGCGTGGATGTCTCCTCGAGCTCCTGCGTGCGCTCTCCCGATCCCGCCGGCTCCCACGTCCAGACCTCGATCGGGTCGCCGATGTTCTTGAAGCGATGCCTGCCGGCATTGACCATGCTGATGCCGAGATGCCTCGAGGCCTCACCATAGGCCTTGGCCGAGACCGCGATCCCGCCGGGCGGCGAGGCCTGCTCGAGGCGGACGGCGATGTTCACATCATCGCCGAACACCTCGTCCTCGTCGGCGATGACGTCGCCCATGTGGACGCCGAGGCGGAAATGCATGGCGCGATCGGCGGGGAGATGGTCGTTGCGTTCGGCCATCAGTCTCTGCAGCGCGATCGCAGCCTCGGTGGCGCCGACCACGCTCGGAAATTCCAGCAGGAAGCCGTCACCGGTGTTTTTGACGATGCGGCCGCCATGGTTGAGGATGATCGGGTGGATCGCGCCGCGATGCGCCTTGAAGGTGGCGTGCGTCCCCGCCTCGTCGGCACCCATCATGCGCGAATAGCCGGCGACGTCGGCGCAAACGATGGCTGCGAGGCGTCTCTCCATAAGCCCTGGGCAACTCCGATAAAGGCGGCTGCTCCCGATACTGCAGGCTGCCTGCAGCATCCATAGGACATCTGGTCGCCGATGTCCTCCCGAAGGCGAGAATAAGCTGAAATGTCGCGAGGAGGGCACCGTGATACCCGTGGACCCAGGGAATCCGGAACCGCTCCTGACCGGTGGATTGCCTGACAAGTTGCGGTAGGTTGTTTAGTGGCCGAGTTGGTAGAGCGCGCTGCCCGCGAGATAGACGCCGAGCAGGATCATCCCGATCAGGAACCAGCGGCGGAAGGAATCGGTCGGCATCCTCCCGCGAATCGTCTGGCCCAAGAACATCCCCGCGAAGGAGCAGGCGAGCGCGAGCGTCGCGGGAACGGCGGTGGCCGCCGTGAGCAGGCCGGAGGCGCTGACATTGACCGACAGCGCCAGCGTCGCCACGGTGAAGAACACGCCGAGCGCCTGCACCAGTTCGTCCTTTTCCATGCCGATGGCCTGGATGAAGGGCACCGAGGGAATCACCTGCACGCCGGTTGCGGCCGAGATCGCGCCGGTGGCGAGGCCGATCAGCCCGCCGACCCATTTTTCGTAGCGGGGCGCGACGTGCAGCCGGAACTGGGTCAGGCCGACCACCGCATAGATGACGAGAAGCAGGCCGAGCGCGACCTCGCCATAGCGGGCATAGGGCCCGGTCATCGCGCCCGCGCTCATCAGGCTGCCGATCACGGTGCACAGCATCAGCGGCCACAGCCTTCTCAGGATGTCGCGCAGATACGGGCCGCCGAAGGTCTGCCAGATGTTGGTGATGATGGCGGGCGCAATGACGATGGCGAGCGCCCGGCTCGGCTGCATGGCCACGACCAGCAGGCCCATCGACACCGTGGGCAGGCCGAGGCCGAGCATGCCCTTGACGAATCCGGCAAGCAGGAAGACGGCGGCGATCAAGAACAGCATGGGCTCCAACATGCGGCGACATTGACCGATCCGCCGCCGTGGCACAATCTGGAGGTTACGGAGACAGCCTTCGCTTCCACCGAAGGCAGGAGGCGGTGCATGCGTTTCGATCTGGTCGATCTGCAGCTCTTCATCGCGGTGGCGGATGCCCGCAGCATCACCCACGGCGCCGACCGCGCCCATCTGGCGCTCGCCTCCGCCAGCGAGCGCATCAAGGGGCTGGAGCAGGCGTTCGGCGTCAGCCTGTTCAAGCGCGTCCGCCGCGGCGTCGAGCTCACCGCTGCCGGCGAAACCCTGCTCGACCATGCCCGGCTCGTCATCCACAATGTCGAGGCCATGCGCGGCGATCTCGCCCGTTTTGCCTCGGGCGTGCGCGCCAGCGTCCATTTGCTCGCCAATACCTCCGGCCTGTCGGAGCATCTGCCGCGGGCGCTGGCCGCCTTCCTGCGCGATCATCCCGACATCAATGTCGATGTCGAGGAGCGCGAGAGCACCGACATCGCCACGGCCGTTGCCAACGGCGCCGCCGATCTCGGCTTTGCCGCCGAGCACGCGCTGCCCGACACCATCGAACGGTTTGCCTTCGGCGAGGACCGGCTGATGCTGGTGACGTCACGGCGCTCGCAACTCGGCAGCCGGCGCCAGATCGATTTTCACGAGGCTGCCGGGCAGGCCTTCGTCGGGCTGACCAGCGCCACCGCGCTGCAGGTCCATATCAGCAGGCACGCCGCACGGCTCGGCATGCGCCTGCATGTCCGCGCGCGGCTGCGCGATTTCGACGCCATCTGCCAGATGGTATCGGCCGATGTCGGCGTCGCCGTGGTGCCGGAAGCCGCGGCCAGACGCTGCGCGCGGACGATGCCGATCGCGGCGGTGCGGATCAGGGACGCCTGGGCCAACCGCCGGCTGGTGATCTGCGCGCGCAGCTTCAAAAGCCTGCCGCGGCCGGCGAAGCTGCTGGTCGAGCACCTGCGGAAGGCGGCGGCATGAGCGCGTCGTTCACTTCATGGTCTCCACGCCCGCGTCCTTGATCACCTTGGCCCATTTCCGGCTTTCGGCCGCGATGAAGGCGCGAAACTGCTGGGGCGTGTCGGGCTCGAGGGTGAGGCCCTGCTCGGCGAGCTTCTGCCGCACCGTGGGATCGGCCATCGCCTCGAGGGCGATGCGGTTCAAGGCCGCGATGACCGGCGCGGGCGTCTGTGCCGGGGCGACCATGCCGTACCAGTTCTCGATGAGGAGGTCGGGCAGGCCGACCTCGCCGGTGGTCGGCACATCGGGCGCGGTGACCGCCCGCTCGCGCGCGCCGATGGCGATCGGGCGCAGGGTGCCGGCCCTGATCTGCGGCAGCAGCACCGGGAGATCGAGAAAGGTCATCTGCACCTGCTGGCCGAGCAGGTCGTTCACGGCTGGCGCGGCGCCGCGATAGGGCACATGGACGATGTCGATTCCGGCGGTGAGCTTGAACAGCTCGCCGGCAAGATGCGGCAGGCTGCCGGGGCCGGAGGAAGCAAAATTGAGCTTGCCGGGCTCTGCCTTGGCGAGCTGCACCAGCTCGCTCATGTTGTTCGCGGGCACCGAGGTGGCGACGACCAGCATCTCCGGCACGCGCGCAACCAGCGTCACCGGCGCGAGATCCTTCGCCGTATCATAGGCGACGGTCTCCATGCTCGGGCTGATCACGAGCGCGCCCGCGCTGACGATGCCGACCGTAGACCCGTCGGGCGCGGATTTCGCGACGATGTCGGTTCCGAGCACGCCGCCCTGGCCGGGACGGTTGTCGACCACTACCGGCAGGCCCGTGATCTCGGACATGCGTTGCCCGATCGCGCGGGCGATGATGTCGTTGGGGCCGCCCGGCGGGAACGGCACGATCAGCCGGATCGGCTTCGTCGGGAGATCGTCGGCTGCAGCCAGGCCCGGCGACAGCAACACAAGCAGTGTCAGCGCGAGCTTTGTGATCGCTTTCATGTCAAGCCTCCCTTGCGGGAAGCTTAGCTCGTAATCCTCCTGGTGAGGAGGCGCGAAGCGCCGTCTCGAACCATGAAGGCCCCGCTGTCGGAGCCGGGCCTTCATCCGTCGCGACGCCTGCTCCGCAGGATGAGGGTGCGATAGGATAAGGAGCGGCTGCTCAGCTGTTGAGCAGCTTCAGCGCCTCTTCATGGACGCGGGGATCGCCGGCGGCGACGATGCGGCCGCCGCCCTGGGCGGGCTCGCCCTCCCAGGTCGTGACCACGCCGCCGGCACCCGTGACGATCGGGATCAGCGCGGCGATGTCGTAGGGCTTCAGTTCCGTCTCGACCACGAGGTCGAGATGACCGGCGGCCAGCATGCAATAGGAGTAGCAGTCGCCGCCATAGCGGGCGAGCCGGGCGGCATCCTGGACGCGGGTGAAGGATGCGCGGTCGGCTTCGTTCATCAACAGCGGGCTCGTGGTATAACAGGTCGCCTCCTTCAGCGATGCACAGCGGCGCACCGCAAGGCGCCGCTCGCCGGAGGGGCCCTGGTAACGCGCCGAGCCGTTGTCGCCGGAAAAACGCTCGCCGATGAAGGGCTGGTGCATCATCCCGAACACCGGCGTGCCCTTGTGCAGGAGCGCAATCAGCGTGCCCCAGATCGGAAAGCCTGCGATGAAGGATTTGGTGCCGTCGATCGGGTCCAGCACCCAGACATAGTCGGCGTCGGTGCGCTCATTGCCGAATTCCTCCCCGACAATGCCGTGCTGAGGGAAATTGGCCTTGATCAACCGCCGCATCACCGCCTCCGCGGCGCGATCGGCCTCGGTGACCGGATCGAAGTTACGGTTGACGCTCTTATCCTCGATCGACAGCGAGGTGCGGAAGAACGGCAGGATGGTCTCGCCGGAGGCCGTCGCTAAGCGCCCGATGAAGGCTTTGAAATCGATGACGGTCACGGCACGTCCCTGGAAGCTTGATGGCGAGCGGGGAATCTCTTGCGCATTTGCCTAGCTCAATCCGGCCCCGCAGGCGACGGCCTGTCGCAACTTATTCGCGGGCATTTCGAAAGCGGAATGCGCGTTCCGCGCGCGGATTCAGCACTTTCGAAACGGATCACGAAATCGAGAGCATTTATGACGGGCTGCCCGATTCGACGCCAATTTAGAGCTAAGCATCTGAAAATACGGAGCTAAAACAAATTTCCGGGTCCTGCTGGGGTTCTGCCAGACTTGCGAAATTTGCATGGGAAACAATTCAAAAACCCTTGCGCTTTGTGCAGCGCGGTCGCATATTGTTGCGGTGCGGTAGCGCTTTCGCGTTACCGCTGCCCTCCTTGGGCGTTTCCTCCCTAGACTTGGGCCGCTTGCCATCGCAAGCGGCCCTTTTTTCTTTTGGGGGGCGCGCGACAATCCATCCACGAGTCATTCCGGGCTCGGTGCTTCGCACCGCCCCGGAATGACGGAGACCAATTTCAGCAGCGCGAAAAGTCCGGCTATTCCGCCGCGGCCTGGAACGGCCCGAGATCGCCGAGCGGGACATTGGCGAGCACGTCGGCGAGTGCGGCGAAGTCGGCGGCGACTTGCGCAAAGCGCGGACCCTTCTCGCGGCGCCGCTCGTCCATATAGACGGCGCGGTTCAGCTCCAGCTGCACCACATGCAGCCCGCTGGCCGGATTTCCGTAATGCTCGGTGATGAAGCCGCCGGCATACGGCTTGTTGCGGCCGACCGAATAGCCGAGCCGCGTCATGGTGTCCTCGACCATGTCGGGAAGCAGCGCTGCGCAGCTCGTGCCGTAGCGGTCCCCGATCACGATGTCGGGCCGCCGCGGCTCGTCCCGCGACACGCCGATCGAGGGCATGGAGTGGCAATCCACTAGCACCGCCGTGCCAAAGCTCTGGTGGACGCGTGCGATCAGCCGGCGCAGCGCGCGGTGATAGGGCTTGTACAGGGTCTCGATCCGGGACAGCGCCTCGTCGACCGACAGCCGCTCGCGGTAGATTTCCTGGCCGTCGCCGACCACGCGCGGGATGGTGCCGAGCCCGCCGGCCACCCGCATCGAGCGGGTATTGGCGAAGCTCGGCAGGCGCCCGGAGAACATCCTGGGATCGAGCTCGTAGGGTTCACGGTTCACGTCGACATAGGAGCGCGGGAAGTGCACCCGGACCACCGGAAATCCGAGCGCGCTAAGATCGCCGATCAATTCGTCCATGAAGGAATCTTCCGAGCGGCGCAGCGTCGGCAGGTCGATGCGCGACGCGCTCAGGAACGCCTCAGGGTATACCGATCCGGAATGCGGTGAGTTGAAGATGATCGGCGCCCGCCAATGTTCGGGCTCGACGATCTCGAACGAAGGCGAGGCTTCGCCATCAAACCGGGTCATGAGCGGGCGTCGTCCCTTCGATTATCCGCCTTGCCACACAAGTCAGATCGATTCTGCCGGAAAAGCGGGCTTTTATGGCCGGTCATTGTCGATAATCACAACCGTTCTGCCAAGCGAAAAAGTTTTGCAAGCGGCTGGAACGTCTCTTAACAGCCGCAATCCTTCGCATTGGTGGATTCGCCGGTCGTTCCTGCTCGAACATTAACGACGTAAGCGTCGTCGCGCCGGCGGAAAGCAAATTTCACTCGAAATTTACCCTCTGTCAGGCTTAGTAAGTGCATTGATCGCCAAACCGCCAATCCTCCAGTAAATGGCTGCCATGCCCAAGATCCTCCTCGCCGAAGACGACAACGACATGCGCCGTTTCCTGGTGAAAGCGCTGGAAAACGCCGGCTTTGTGGTCTCGCCCCATGACAACGGCATGTCCGCCTATCAAAGGCTGCGCGAGGAGCCGTTCGAGATGCTCCTGACCGATATCGTGATGCCGGAGATGGACGGCATCGAGCTGGCGCGCCGCGCCTCCGAGCTCGATCCCGACATCAAGATCATGTTCATCACCGGTTTCGCGGCCGTTGCGCTCAATTCCGATTCGGAGGCGCCCAAGAACGCCAAGGTGCTGTCCAAGCCGGTCCACCTGCGCGAGCTGGTCAGCGAAGTGAACAAGATGCTGGCGGCCTGATTCGGGCCGCCATTTCCGGGCAAATGGGGGCGAAATAGCAGCGGAATCGGCGGCAACTGTCCTTGCCTGCCGGGCTCCAAGCCGATATACGGACCCCCGACCCATCCAATACTTTTAGGGCACGTAGCTCAGCGGGAGAGCACTACCTTGACATGGTAGGGGTCACAGGTTCGATCCCTGTCGTGCCCACCACGCTTCGCCCTGCGGGCTACGCGTGGCGCAGCCGCGCAAGAGCCCAGAGGGCGAAGCGTGCCGCCCGTGTTGCGACTCTCACACTTCATTCCGTCATTCCGGGGCGCCGCGTCAGCGGCGAACCCGGAATCTCGAGGTTGCGGCGCGAGATTCCGGGTTCGCCCTTCGGGCGCCCCGGAATGACACCGAGTGAATCAGACGTCTGGGTCACAGCACTAGCTCTCTGTTTTCTCATTTCTGGAATCCCGCTCGCTCCATGCCGGCAGGAGCCGATGCGCCGTTCGATATCGCCGACGACGATCCCGGGGCGGCGATCCATGCCGTGCCGGGACGGACAGCTCTGGAACGCCGGTGTGTCTGGTGCGGCACGGCGCTGAAACTGCTATCCGAGGGTTGAACAAAGGGAGGAACAGGCGATGACCGAGCCGATCGGCAACAGTGTCCGCAACCGATTGCCCTACGTCCCGATCCATCGCAGGCCCCGGCTCGAGCTTCCCGGCAAGGCGCGGGTGGCGGTGTGGACGATCGTCAATGTCGAGAACTGGAGCCCGACCGGCGCGATGCCGCGCGCGGTGCTGCCGCCGCCGATGGGGCAGCCGCTGCTCCCGGATGTGCCGAACTGGGCCTGGCATGAATACGGCATGCGGATCGGCTACTGGCGCTTCCTCGAGACGCTCGGCAGCCGGAACCTGAAGGCGACGTTCGCTCTCAACGGTTCGGTGTGCGAGCTTTATCCGGAAGCCTGCGAGGCCGCCCGCGATGCCGGCTGGGACTTCATGGGGCACGGTTTCGTGCAGAAGCCGATGCACAAGGTCGAAGACCAGAGGGCGGCGATTGCCGATACGATTGCCGCGATCAGGGCGTTCACCGGCAAGCCGCCGCGCGGCTGGGAAAGCCCCGGGCTCACCGAGACCGACGAGACGCTCGATCTGCTGGCCGAGGCCGGCATCGAATATGTCGCCGATTGGGTGCTCGACGAGCAGCCGATCACCCTGAAGACGCGCCATCGCGACATCGTGTCCGTTCCCTATACGGTCGAAATCAATGACGTCGTGATCAGCGCCGTGCAGCAACAGCCGTCGGACGAGATCTTTCGCCGCGGTCGCGATCATTTCGACCGCCTCTACATCGACGGCGCCAAGGCGCCGCGCGTGATGGCGATTTCCATTCACCCATACCTGACGGGCGTGCCGCATCGGATCAAATATCTCGAGATGCTGTATGACTACATTCTCGGCCACGAGGGCGTCGTGATGTGGACCGGTGCCGAGATTCTCGATTGGTACCGTTCGCAGGTGCCGGCATAGGCTGATGGGACGGTCGGACGGCGCGCAAATCCGCGATGTTCGGGCTTCGCTCATGCTCCGATTTGTCCGGCGTAGCTAGAGCGCAAGCGTAAGCGAAGACGGACCGGGACCGCATCTGCGGTCTAGATCCTGCCCTCGATCTCCTTCGCCGCCTGCAGCAGAATCTCCGCCACCTCCTGCTCGCGCCGCGGTCCGAGCCGCGTACGTACGGCTGACACCGTCATCGCCGCGGCCGGCCGCCCATCCGCCGTCTTGATCCAGGTCGAGATCGACTTCGTGCCCTGCACGAGGCCGACCTCGCGCAGATTATAGCCGCGGCGCCGGGCGGCCGCGATCTGGCCGAGCACGGTCGATGCCGTGGTGCGATAGAGGACAAAGCGCGCCTCGTTGGCGGCGACGATTGTCCGGGATTCGTTCGCCCCCATGGCGGCGAGGATCGCAACGCCGGCGCTGCTGACGCCAAGCGGACGCCTGGCGCCGACCTCGATCGAGAGCACCTGGATCGGATAGGCGCCGATGCGGCGATCGACGCACAGCGTGTCATTGCCGGTGCGCACCGTGAGAAACAGCGTGTCGCCGACCTCCCGCGAGGTGCGCCGCATCACCTCGTCGGCGGCTGCAAGCAGCGGCGAGCGCGAGGAGCGCGCCAGCGCCAGCTCGCCGACCTGGCCGCCGATGGCATAGCGCCCCGTCGTCTCATGCCGTTCGACGATGCCTTCCTCGATCAGGACATGCAGGATGCGATGCACGGTCGGGCGGGTGAGGCCGGTCGCCTGCACCACATCATTCAGCGGTAGCCCGATCTCGCGGCCGGCCGCGAGAATCCGCAAGACCGCGAGCGCGCGGCGGATCGCCTGCGCGCCCGGCCGTGGTTCCGCGTGGGAGGGGGTCTGGTCCTCGTCCATAATGTGGACAAAAACCGCATAATTCGGTCGACAGGTAAAGGCCTGAAATCGAATGATGGCGCTGCAATCGCGCCGTCCCGATCGACGGGGGTCGATCGCGCAACAAGAACAGGGCGGCCCGAAGAGCCGTCGTCAGCGTTCGGGAGGATACGATTCCAATGTCTCGCAAGAGCGGCAGCAAGGCCTGCCCGCCCGCCTCGACCGCGAGGCCGTGATGCGGATCGATCCAAGCGAGCTTGGCGCGGAAAAGATCTACCGGCTGATGACCGGCATCGTGGTGCCGCGGCCGATAGCCTGGGTCACCAGCCTCTCGGCAAAAGGCGTGCTCAACCTCGCCCCCTTCAGCGCCTTCACCTTCGTCTCGCAGAAGCCGCCGATGCTCGCGATCAGCGTCGGCCGCAAGGGCGACGTCTACAAGGACACCGCGCACAACATCCTCGATGCCGAGGAATATGTCATCCACATCGCCGACACGCCGCTGATGAATGCGGTGCATGAAAGCTCGGTCGAGCATCCGCCCGAGGTGAGCGAGGTCGAGCTGCTCAAGCTCGAGACGCTGCCGAGCGAGCGCATCAAGGTGCCGCGGCTCGCCGCCGCGCCGATCGCGATGGAATGCCGCTTTCGCCAGTGCCTGGAATTCGGCGACGCGCGCAGCCGGCTCATCGTCGGCGAGGTCGTGATGTTCCATATCCGGGAGGGTCTGGTGAGCAACGGCAAGGTCGAGACCGCGGCGCTTGACCCGATCGCCCGCATCGGCGGTCCCCGTTACGCGCGACTCGGCGAGATCGTCACGCTGCAGGCCGTGTTCCAGACCCCGAAATCGACCGACTGATGGCGCCGTCAAGCGAAGGCAAGACCGATATGATCAAAAATCCCTCGCTGTCCGAAGTCGGCACCTATACGGGGCGCGAACGCGCCGCGATCATCTTCTCCTGCATGTTCGGCTTCGCGCTCGACCTCTACGACGTGCTGATCATGCCGTTCCTGATGAGCTCGATCCAGTCCTCGCTGCACATCTCGCTGGCGCAGGTGGCGAGCGTGACGAGCCTTACGCTGATCGGATCGGTGATCGGCGGCGCGCTGTTCGGCTGGCTCGGCGATCGCATCGGCCGCAAGCAGGCGCTGCAACTCACGCTCGGCGTATTCGCGGCCGGCTCGATCGCATCGAGCTTTGCCTGGAATTATCCGAGCCTTGCGGCGCTGCGCTTCGTGACCGGCGTCGGCCTCGGCGGCGAGTGGGGTGCCGGCATGGTGCTGTTCAACGAGGCCTGGAACAAGGAGCGCCGCGGCCTCGGCAGTGCCTTCATCCAGGGCAGCGCGGTGGTGGCGAGCGCCGGCGCGTCGATTGTCGGCATCTGGGCAACCACCTCGTTCTCGCTCGACTGGGGCTGGCGCATCGGGCTGCTCACCGGTGGCGCGCCGATCGTGCTGATGATCTTCATCCGCTTCTTCATGCCGGAGTCCAAGGCCTGGCTGCAGTTCGACCGCGCCCGCAAGAGCGGCATCATCGAGACGCGGGCGTCGACCACCAATACGCTGCTGCTGATGTTCCGCGGGAAGCTGCTGCCGGTCTCCCTGATGTGCCTCGTCTGGATGATGGCCTACATGTTCGCCTATTACGGTGTGGTCGTGTTCATGCCGACCTTGATGCAGAAGTCGCTCGGTGCGCCGCCCGAGGTGGTGCGCAACATTTCGGTGATCTGCTCCATCATCGGCGGCTGCTCCTATATCAGCATGGGCGCGCTCAACGACGCCTTCGGCCGCCGCTTCGGCGCGCTGGTTCCGGGGCTCGCCTGGGGCGTGATGGCGGGCCTGCTCTATGCATTTGCGCATGACAAGTTTGCCGGCAGCATCATCGGCTTCCCGATGTTCTGGACCTACGTCGCCTTCGTGATCGGCAACTCGGCGCTCGGCGTGGTCGGCACCTGGCTGTCGGAAATCTATCCGATCGAGGTGCGCTCCACCGCCGTCTCCTTCATCTACATGGCCGGCCGCGGCGTCGGCAGCTTTGCCCCGGTGGTGGTGCCGCTCGCGGCCGCAAGCTTCGGTGGCGAGTTGGCGATGGGCATGCTGGTCGTGGTGCCCGCCATCGTCATCTTCCTGCTGATGACCCTGTCGCTGCCGGAAACGCGCGGGCGCGAGCTCGCCGTCATCGACCCCGGAAATCACGGCAGGCAGCCGGCTTGACCTCTGATACAGGAATCATCACAGATGCGACTTCTGAGTTACATCATTAACGGCGAGCCGCGCTATGGTGCGGCCGTTGACGGTGGGGTGGTCGAGCTCTCTCGGCGGATCGGACGCGACTTTCCCGACCTCAAGGCGCTGATCGCCCGCGACGGACTCGAGGTTGCTCGAAAGGCCGTCGCGGGCGAGAGGCCCGATCATGCGCTCGCTCAGTTGACGCTGCTGCCGCCGGTCACGGCGCCGGAAAAGCTCTGGTGCATCGGCGTCAACTACATGGACCGCAACGCCGAGTACAAGGACAACTCGGACCTGCCGAAATATCCGAGCCTTTTCGTGCGCAGCCCGTCGTCGGTCGTGGGCTCGGGACAGCCGATCGAGAAGCCTGATGTCTCCGACGAGCTCGACTATGAGGGCGAGCTCGTGATCGTGATCGGCAGGCAGGGCCGCCACATCCCGCGCGAGCAGGCCTGGTCGCACATCTTCGGCATGACGCTGTGCAACGAAGGCACCGTGCGCGACTGGCTGCGCCATGGCAAGTTCAACGTCACCCAGGGCAAGAATTTCGACCGCTCGGGCAGCATCGGCCCCTGGATCGTCACGTCGGACGAATGCGATCCGCGCGGGCCTCACGACATCATCACCCGCGTCAACGGCGAGGTGCGGCAGCAGGACACGACCGAGCGGCTGATGTTTCCGTTCGATGTCCTGATCGCCTATCTCTCCACCTTTGCGACGCTCAAGCCCGGCGACATGATCGTGACGGGCACGCCGACCGGCGCCGGCGCGCGCTTCACGCCGCCGCGCTGGCTCAAGCCGGGCGATGTGGTCGAGGTGGAGTCGTCGAAAATCGGCGTGCTGCGCAACAGCGTCGTTGCGGAGGGGTGACGCGATGCTCGATGCCGCCACCATCAAACATCTTGCGATGCGCCTCGACGAGGCCGAGCGCTCCAAGACGCTGATCCCGATGTTCACGCGCGAGCATCCCGATCTCACCACCGAGGATGCCTATGCGATCCAGCGTGCCTGGACCGAGCTGCAGCTTGCGCGCGGCCGCGTCGTCAAGGGCCACAAGATTGGCCTGACCTCGAAGGCGATGCAGAACGCGGTCGGCATTGCCGAGCCGGACTACGGCGTGCTGTTCGCCGACATGTTCTATCAGGATGCGACCGAAATCCCGTTCGATCGTTTCCATGCGCCGCGAATCGAGGTCGAGCTCGCCTTTGTGCTGAAGGCGCCGCTGCGCGGGCCGGATTGCACCATCTTCGACGTGCTCAACGCCACCGACTACGTGACGCCGGCACTGGAGATTCTCGAGACACGCATGCACCGCGTCGATCCGGAGACCGGCAAGACGCGCAAAGTGATGGACACCATTTCCGACAATGCCGCGAATGCCGCGCTCGTGGTCGGCGGACGGCCGTTCCGGCCGCTGGACGCCGATCTGCGCTGGATCGGCGCGCTGCTGTTTCGCAACGGCCAGATCGAGGAAACGGGACTTGCCGCCGGCGTGCTCAATCATCCCGCCAACGGCATTGCCTGGCTCGCCAATCGCCTCGCGCCGCATGACGAGCAGCTTGCTGCGGGTGAGGTGGTGCTGGCGGGCTCGTTCACCCGCCCGATCGACATCCGCCGTGGCGACACGTTCCACGCCGATTATGGCCCGTTCGGCTCGGTGTCCTGTCAGTTCGTCTGATCAAGCAAAGGAAACAGGGTCATGAGCCGTCAAGCGCGACGCAAGAGCATTCATATCGGCAGCTTCACCCACGCCAATCCGATTCCGAACGCCTGCCGTATCGGCAATCTCGTGATGTCAGGCGTCATCCTCGGCCGTGATGCCGACGGCAAGATGCCTGAGAGCCTGGAGGCGCAGTGCGCCAACCTGTTCGCGCATATGAAGGCGACGGTGGAGGCCGCCGGCGGCACCACCGACGACATCATCAAGATGACGGTGTGGCTGAAGGACCGCTCCCAGCGCGGCCCCGTCAACGTCGAATGGCTGAAGATGTTTCCGGACGAGCATTCGCGGCCGGCGCGCCATGCATTGCAGATGGACATGGAAGGCGGCGCGCTGGTGCAGTGCGATTTCACCGCCGTCATCGACTAGAGGAGCTGTCCGTGCCGACTTATCTTCCCTTCGATCCCAATCCCCGCCGGCCCTCAAGGCTGCCGCCGCCCAAGGCCGTCGACAGCCAGTTCCACGTGCTCGGGCCGATCGAACGATATCCGGTGCGCCCTGGCGCGGCCTATCAGATGCCGAGCGCGACCTGGGAGGCGGCGCTGCGCATGCACAAGGCGCTCGGCATCGAGCGCGGCATCATCGTGCAGACCACGACCTATGGCGCCGATCATGCCGTCGTGCTCGACGGTCTCGCCGCCATGGGGCCGAACTATCGCGGCTGCGCCAACGCGCTGGTGTTTGCCGAAGCGGGCGATGCCTATCTCGCGAAGCTGCACGATGCCGGCGTGCGCGGCGCGCGTTTCAGCTTCCGCCAGGAACTCGGCGCCGTGCTGTCGGACAAGGATTTCGCGCGCGCTATCGCCCGCATCCGCGAGCTCGGCTGGTATGCGAAAATCCAGCCGGAGAAGGACGGCATCGTCTCCAGCGTCGAGAAATATCAATCGCTCGATGTCCCCGTGCTGATCGATCACATGGCGCGCCCCGATCCGGTGCGCGGCAAGGACGATCCGAACCTCGCCAAGATGCTGGAGCTTCTAGCGAGGGGCAATTTCTGGGTCATGCTCTCGCTCGGCGAGAAGACCTCGAAGAAGGGGCCGCCCTGGGACGACGTGATCCCGATCGCGCGCACCTACATCGAGGCTGCGCCCGACCGCTGTGTCTGGGCCAGCGACTGGCCGCATCCCGTCTCCGTGATGCAGCCGCCCAACGATGCCGACCTCTTGGAACTGATGTACCGCTACGCGCCGGACCAGGCGACGCTGGAGAAGATCCTGGTTCACAACCCGGCGAAACTCTTTGGGTTTCCTGCCTAGCAATCGGCCGCGGCAACCCACTTGCAACCGAAACGGCGTCGGGCGCTTAATGTACCGACGCCGTATTTGCATCAGATGGCGTTCGCGGAGTTCCTCATGGCGAAAGCTTTCAAGGTCGGCGATCACGTCAGCTGGAATTCGGAGGCCGGTCGGGTGCGGGGCACGATCCTGCGCGTCCACCAGAGCGACGTGAACTACAAGGGCTACGTCCATCACGCGAGCCCGGACGACCCTCAATATGAGATCAGGAGCGACAGGACCGACCACGTCGCCTTGCATAAAGGGCGGGCGCTGCGGCACCTGTCGCGCTGAGGCCCGCCAGCGATGTCCGGACAGGGACTTTGCGGATGACGCGACCGTTCTACACCATCGGCCACGGCACCCGTGCGCTTGCCGAGTTCGTGGCGCTCCTGCAAAGCGTCGAGGTGACGCTGTTGGTCGATGTCCGCACCGTGCCGCGCTCGCGCACCAACCCGCAATACAATCGCGACGCCCTGCCGGCATCGCTGGCGCCGTTCGGCATCGGCTATGAGCACATGGCGGCGCTCGGCGGATTGCGCAGCCGCGATCGAAACGTGCCGCCTGCGCTCAACGGCTTCTGGGAAAACGACAGCTTCCACAATTATGCGGACTACGCCCTGGGCGCGGTCTTTCGCGACGGGCTGGAGCAGTTGCGCCAGCGCGGGGCGAGGCAAATCTGTGCCGTCATGTGCGCGGAAACCGTGTGGTGGCGCTGCCATCGCCGGATCATCACCGACTATCTGCTCGCCTCCGGGGAGACCGTGTTCCATCTGCTCGGTCCGGGTCACGCCGAAGCTGCCGTGATGACCGCGGCGGCGCAGCCCAGGGCCGACGGCTCATTGCTCTATCCAGCCGGGCAAGGTGACCTGTTCGATCGAGCCCCTTGAGGGAGGCATCCCTGCCACATCGGTGATAGACTCGATGGTTGCGTCGCCAGGCGGAGCCGAGCCTGTGGAATTTGTGTCACAGGCCGGTGTTTAGCTCGCGTCCCGGCACCGCTTCTTTTGGGGAAACGTCATGACCAAAGCCCGACGTCTGAATGCAGCGATGCTGTTCGCAGCTGCAACAGTGCTCCTGTCCGTCACGACGGCCAGTGCGGAGACGATCATGTTGAAGGCGGACCTGAAGGGAAGCAACGAGGTTCCGCCCAACAGCAGCCCGGCCTCCGGCACGGCGGAAGCGACGTTCGATACGACCAGCAAGCTGCTGACCTACACCATCACCTACAAGGACCTCAGTGGGCCGGCGCTGGGCGCCCATTTCCACGGACCGGTCGATGCCGGCAAGAATGCCGGCATCGTGCTCCCCTTCAAGACCGTGCAAAGCCCGATTCAGGGCAGCGCCACGTTGACGGACGAGCAGGCTGCCGACCTGCTTGCGGGCAAATGGTACGCCAACATCCACACCGCCGCGAACCCCGGCGGCGAGCTGCGCGGGCAGATGATGAAGTGAGGGGCGAGGAATCATCTTGAAGCGGACGGCCGCTTGCGCGGCCTGCTCAGCATACCGCGATGATCACGCCACCAGCGGCGCGTCGAGCACGCTGCGGATGCCCGACTTGGCCTGATGGATATCGACCAGCTCGGCGAACTTCGCGATCGGCACCGGCGGCGACACCAGATAGCCCTGGCCTTCCTCGACGCCGCAGACGAGCAGCGCCTGCACCTGGTCCTCGGTCTCGATGCCCTCGGCGATCACCGTCATGGCGAGATCCCTGGCGAGACGGACCAGCATCTCGACGATGGCCGCGGTCGAGCCGTCGTGGGTGATGGTGTCGACGAAGAACTTGTCGATCTTCATGGTGGTCGCGCCGAGCGCCTTCAGCTGCGACAGGCCGCTATGGCCGACGCCGACATCGTCGATCGCGACGCGGAAGCCGAGGTCGCGCAGCTCCCGCACCAGCTCGGCGGCGCGCGCGATGTCGTCGAGCTTGTCGCGCTCGGTGATCTCCAGCACGATCTGGCGCGTCGACACCTTGGCGGAGGCCACGACGCGCCGCAGGGTCGGCACGAAATCCGCACTCAGGAGATGGCTCGGCACGACATTCACCGACAGTTTGAAGTCCTTGTGCTCGCGCAAATGCGCGTTCAGCTCCTTCAGCGCGCGCTCGAGAATCCGCCAGGTCATGGGACGGATGCGCCCGCTCGATTCGGCAAGCGGAATGAAATGCATCGGCGGCACCACCGAGCCGTCGGCGCGGATCCAGCGCGCCAGCACCTCGCAGCCGAGAATCGCACCGGTCTTCAAGTGGAAGGTCGGCTGGTAGTAGGGCCTGAACTGATCGTTGGCGAGCGCGCGGTCGAGCTCGGCGAGCGGCCCCTCGACCCGGCGGGTGCGGGCCGCGACCAGCCCGAACGCAAGTCCGAGCGCTGCGGCAAGCAGCATCGCCGGCCAGTAGAGCTGGCTGTTCCATCCCGAAAGCGCCGCGCGGTCGACGCTGATCGTCGCCTGCAGCGGATAGCGGGCCGAGCGCCTGACGAAATCGACCGGATCGGCAAGCGCGGCCTGGCCAAGCGCGAACTCGCCGAGCGCCTGCCCGTTGGCGAGCTTCAGCGCGACCTTGGCGCGCGCGCGCAGCTCGGCCGGCAAGATGTCGAACAGAGAGGAGTTGATGCCGAGGACGGCGACCAGCGAGCGGCGGTCGCCGAGATCGCGCATCACGCCGAGGGCGTCGGCGCCGAACTGCTCGACCCGGAACAGCAGCAGGCTGACATCGCGCGAGAACAGCATGTCGGAGCGGCTGACCCAGCCCTTGTCGAACTCCAGCGTCTCCGAATAGGCCGAGCAGATCACCGAGCCGTCGGAGTTGACCAGCCGCACATCCTTGACTTCGGGGCGCTGGTAGACGCGCAGCCGGAACGCCTGCAATATGGTGGGCGCGCAGCCGATCTGGCCGGCCCTGGCGATCTCGTCGATGCTGGCCGCGCCGAAATCGACCGCGACTTCCGAGCGGCGCAGCACGACGTCGGTCAGCTCGTTGAGCTGCCGCATCTGCAGGCTCTCGATCAGCGCGTTCGCGGCAAGATGGCCGCAGGCGCAGAACGCGCCGAGGCTTACAGCAACGATTGCGGCTGATGGCAGGCTCGACCGCCAACTCTTCGGCGGCCAGAAGGTCTTCGGTGACCAGAAGGTCTTCGACGACCAGGTCTTCATGAGGATTAGCCGCTTTAATTGAAAAATAATCCTATGCTACCTGTGAGGTTCTAAGAATCCGTTTAGGAAACCCGGGAAACGCGCACTACCGGCGCATCGTGCGAAATGTGATCGAGTACCGTTGCCGTTCCACGGCCGGAATGGAGTGCTCCCAATCCTGACGCGCCTCGCCGTCCATCAGGTAAAGCGAGCGTGGTTCCGCCTGCAGCGCGAAGCGTTCCCATTTGTCGCTCGCGCGGCGACGAAACCGGAACTTGCAGGCGCTGCCGAGCGACAGCCCGAACACCTTGTCGAAATGTGGCTTGTCGCGATGCCAGCCGATGCCGACGCCGACATCATATTCGGTGCAGAGCACCTGACGGATGCTGCCGCAGGACAATTGGCCGAAGCCTTCGATCGCGCGCGCGACGTCGAGCAGCCATTCGGGAATCGGCTCCGATTGAAGCAGCCGCTGCTCGGTGTAGTCGTAGCGGAAGCCAAACGATTTCACCCGCCGATGGCCTTCGAACGCGCCGAACTGGAATGGCTTCAAGGGCAAGTCCGCGATGCGGGTGATCAGCTCGTGCTCGGTCTCGGCAGAGACGAATTCGCGCGTGTAGCGCAGCCCCTTCGGCCCCGGTTGGTCATCGTCAAACAATGCGAGCTGGCTGGGCAACAAAGGACGCTGCGGCGTTTCGTGGCTGAAGCGCTCTATCTATGTACGCCGCGCCGCTGCGGTAGAGCGGCAGCTCGCCGCTACCCTGCGCCCGTCTCCGCGCCGGTCTCGCGGCATCAGGTCACGCGGTCCCGGCGTCGGGCTGCGCCGCCCGTCGCCCGGCGAGATAGATGGCTGCGATCGCAGCCGCCAGAATCCCGGCAGCCGCACCGACGCCGAGCGCCCAGCGCGGGCCGAACTGGTCGGCGACCCATCCGACGATCGGCGCGCCGATCGGCGTGCCGCCGAGCGCGATGGCCATCAGGATGGCGATGACCCGGCCGCGCATCGCGGGCGCCGTCGTCAGCTGGGTCAGGCTGTTGGTCGAGGTGGTGAAAGTCTGGGCGGCGGCGCCGACCGCAAACAGGATCAGTCCGAAAGCGAGATAGACGGGGGCCAAGGCTGCGGCCGCGCAAGTCATGCCGAACATCGCGGCGGCAACGGCGAGCAGCGCAATGCTGGGCTTCGCCCGCGCTGCAGCGAGCAGCGCGCCGGTGACCGAGCCCGCCGCCATCATCGAGGTCAACAGGCCGAATTGGCCGGCGCCGACATGGAACACCTTGACCGCCATGGCCGAGATGCAGATCGGAAAATTCAGCCCGAAGGTGCCGATCAGGAACAGCATGGACAGGACAAGCCTGAGGTCCGGCCGCCCGAGCACGTAACGAAAGCCGTCGGCGAGGCCGCTGCGGGACGCCGGGCGGCTGCCGGAGGCGGGCTCGTCCAGGCGTAACATCGCAAGCGCCGCGAGCACGGCGACAAAGGACACCGCATTGATCAGGAACACATAGCCGGAGCCGACGGCTGCGATGACGAGGCCTGCGATCGCGGGCCCGACCATGCGCGCGGCATTGAAGGAGGTGGAGTTGAGCCCGACCGCGTTGGTGAGCAGCGCCGGCTCGACCAGCTGCGTCACGAACGTCTGCCGCGCCGGTGCGTCGAAGGCGGCGGCGCATCCCAGCAGAAAGGCAAAGACGTAAACGTGCCACAGCCGGACCAGGCCGGTGACGACGAGAAGGCCGAGGCCGAGCGCGAACAGTCCCATGGCGGCCTGGGTGCAGACGAGCAGCTTGCGCCGGTCGAGATGATCGGCGGCATGGCCGGTGAGCGGCAGCAGCAGGATTTGCGGAGCGAATTGCAGCCCCATCACGATGCCGACCGCGGTGGCATTGTGCTGGGTCAGCTCGGTCAGCACGATCCAGTCCTGCGCGGTGCGCTGCATCCAGCTGCCGATATTGGAGATGAGCGCGCCGATGGCCCAGATCCGGTAGTTCCGGTTCGCCAGTGAAACGAAGATGCGGCGCAATGCGATCAACCCCCGAGCGGCGTGTTGCCGCCGTTGAAGCGCCCGAAATGGCCGGCCAGGAACCAGCCGGAGAGCAGCATGCCGAGGCCGAGCGCTGCGACGTCTTCGGTGGCGCGCAGGTCGAAATCGCCGACGCGGCAGATCAGGAGATAGGCGATCACCAGGTTGAGAAAGCCCCACGCCAGGTTGACGCGCGAGGAGGACAGGCCCTGGCCGGGCGGCTTGGCGAAGGGGCTCTGGAACGCTCGGCCCATGGTGCCGCTGACGAAATGCGGCACGGCGTTGGTGAGCACGAAGCCACCGGCGAAATAAGCGAGATCATGCAGCCATGGCATGGTGTGGTTCCTTCCGTGCGCCTAAGCGTTGGGTCCTGCGCCGATGAGATCGAGCAGCTCGCGTGTCGTGCCGGTTTCGCTCATGCGTGGAAAGATGCGGGTCACGCTGTTCTGATGCGCCTCGAGGTTCATGTCCGTCATCGCATCCACGGCAAGGGTGACGTTGAAGCCGAAATCATGGGCCTGCCGCGCCGTGGATTCGACGCCGGCGGAGGTGGACACGCCCGTCACCACGACCTGGGTCACGCCGCGCTGGCGCAGATGCTGCTCGAGACCGGTGTTGGCGAAGGCGCTCCAGCTTTTCTTGGTGACGGTGTGGTCGCTGGCCTGCCGCTTCAACTCGGGCATCAGCTCGGTCCAGTCGGCCGGCATGCTGGCGGTGGAGAAGGCACGCTCGCTGCGGCCCGGTGCGCGGCCGTCGACATTGATCAGCACCACCGGAAGCGCGCGGCTGCGGAATGCGTCGAGCAGGGCGACGGTGTTGCCGACGACATCCTGGATGGGATGCGCGGTCGGGAGATTGACAAGGCCCTTCTGCAGATCGACGACCAGAAGCGCCGTGGTCGGGTCGAGTGTGCTGATGGTCATGGAGATTTCCTTTACTCGGTGTCGACGATGCGGTTGAGCAGGCCGAGCGCAGCCTTGAGCTGCGCCTGCTCCTGTTCGGTGAGCTTGGACGTGATGGCGCGTGACAGCCATTCATGGCGCGCGGCGCGGCCGGTGCGGATCATGGCCTCGCATCTTGCGGTCAGCGACAGGATGGTCTGCCGGCCGTCGTTCGGGTCCGGCGATCCCTTGACGAGGCCGAGGCTTTCCAGACTTGCGACGGTGGCGCCCATGGATTGCGGGCGGACGCCCTCGAGCCGCGCCAGCGCGCTGACCGTGGTGGGGCCGGCGCGGTCGAGACGCACCAGCACCGCGATCTGCGACGGCGTGAGGTCGCCGGCGGAGGCCTGCGCGCGCAGCTTGCGCTTCAGCTTGCCGAAGAGGCCGGCGAGCTCGTCGACAAGGGCGGTCGTGGCGGCGTCAGGCTCGGCCTTGCGTTTGATCATGGCCGACGGATTAACAGATATGAAGTCAAACTTCAAAGCTTAACTGTGTAGTTATCCTTCCAATCAAGCGAAGTTGATCGGGCGAGGCGGGACGTTCCGCCCGCCGCGTCGGCTCCTCTCTGCCGTCGGGGACGCTTTAAGGCGTGATCGCGCCGCGCTGCACCGGTTGTGGCGCGCTCAGCTGCTTCCAGGTCGAATTCGCAACGTGGACCGGCGAGAAGGCCGGGCGCTCGATATAGCGGCCGTCGCCTGTCTCGGCGCGCAGCTCGCCCTCCCGCCAGGCGACCTTTCCGCGCGAGACGGTCGCGACCGGCGCACCCGTGCAGGCAAAGCCTTCGAACACATTGTATTCGATGCGGCTGAGCTGATGCCTGGCGCTGATGGTCTTGCTGCGCACGGGATCCCAGACCACCAGATCGGCATCGGAGCCGACGGCGACCGCGCCCTTGCGCGGAAAGATGTTGAGGATGCGGGCGATGTTCGCAGAGGTCACGGCGACGAACTCCTCCCTGGTCAGCCGCCCGGTGTTGACGCCGGCAGTCCAGAGCAGCGGCATGCGGTCTTCCAGCCCGCCGGTGCCGTTCGGGATCTTGCGGAAATCATCGATCCCGATCCGCTTCTGCGCGCGGGTGAAAGCGCAATGGTCGGTCGCGACCACCTGCAACGAGCCGGACTGCAGGCCGGCCCAGAGGCTGTCCTGATGCGCCTTGTCGCGGAACGGCGGCGACATCACCCGCGCTGCGGCGTGGTCCCAGTCCTTGTCGGCGTATTCGCCGGCATCGAGCAGCAGATGCTGGATCAGCGGCTCGCCATAGACGCGCTTGCCGGCGGCGCGGGCGCGCGCAATCGCCTCATGGGACTCGCGGCAGCTGGTGTGCACCACATAGAGCGGCGCGCCGGTCATGTCGGCGATCATGATGGCGCGGTTGGTGGCCTCGCCCTCGACCTCCGGCGGCCGCGAAAAGGCATGGCCTTCCGGACCGGTCACGCCGCGTGCCAGTAGCGCTTCCTGCATGCGCGCGACAACGTCGCCGTTCTCCGCATGCACCAGCGGCAAGGCGCCGAGCTGGGCGCAGCGCGCGAACGAGTTGTAGAGCTCGTCATCGTTCACCATCAGCGCGCCCTTATAGGCCATGAAATGCTTGAAGGTGTTGATGCCGTAGGTCCTGACGACGATCTCCATCTCGTCGAACACCTGTTTCGACCAGGAGGTCACGGCCATGTGGAAGCCGTAGTCGGCGGCCGCCTTCTCCGATTTGCGCCGCCAGTCCTGATAGGCCGCGAGCATCGACTGTCCGGGATCGGGGATGCAGAAATCCACCACCATGGTGGTGCCGCCCGACAGCGCCGCCTTGGTGCCCCATTCGAAATCATCGGCCGAGGTGGTGCCCATGAAGGGCAGTTCGAGATGGGTGTGCGGATCGATGCCGCCGGGCATCACGAGGCAGCCGCCGGCGTCGATGGTCTCGCTGCCTGCGGGCGCGTCGATCCCGGGGGCGACGGCCGCGATGGTGTCGCCGTCGATCAGGACATCGGCACGGCGCGAGTGATCGTGGTTCACCACCGTGCCGCCGCGGATCAGGAGAGGCATGTGAGCTCCGGCTTGACTGTGCAATCTGCGGGCACCGAGGCGGCCGCCGCTTTCCGTCAGCTTAGCGGGCAATCGAGCGCTGGGCAGCGCGAAAATTTGGTCAATGCCGCTATCCGCCGACCGGGTTTAGCCTCGCCCCGCTTGCGGGGAGAGGTCGGATCGCATCGAAGATGCGATCCGGGTGAGGGGGACTCGCCGCGAACTCACCGCTTTCGGAATTCGTGGAGGCAGCCCCTCCCCCCTCTCCCCGTGAAGAACGGGGAGAGGGGGGAGGAGAGAGCGCACCTTTACTTCGGCATCTCGTACGAACAACTCGCCCCGCCGCCGTCGTTCTGCTTGATGGCCTGGGGATCGAGCGTGCAACTCAATTTGGCGACGCTCTCGAAGATCTTGCCCGCGGCGCCGTCGGAGGGCACGCCGGCCATCGCTTCGGTGGAGTAAAGCTCGTTCGCCGCGCGGCCGTTGATGGTCTTGGTCCTGGTGCCGAAGGTCAGGTCGCAGGAGCGGGAGGTGATGTCGACATTGCTGGCGCGGCAGACGATCTTGTCGGCGCTGACCGCGATCTTCTTCTTGTAGGAAATGCTGCTGTTGCCCGAAAACAGCTCGTCGACCGCCTTCCGCTCGCCGGAGCTCAACACCGGCGAGGCCGCCGCGACCACCCCGGCGAGCGCCAGCGCCGCCGAACCGCTGATGCTCTCGGCCGAGGCCCTGGAGGCGCCGAGCGTCATGGCCAGCAGCAGCGCCAGCGACATCGTGTGCTTCATGTGTTTGCTTCCTGTTCTCATTCATGCTGGCCGGCCGGCCAATCCGCAGGCCGGCGCAATGGTGGATGCAATCGGGCGCATTCCGGCCCTGCGGTCAAGCCCCTTGCGCTTGGCTGTCTGGGAGAGCACTCTTTCATCCGCGGCCGGAAGAAGCCGCAAAACGACGAGGAAACCGGCCTGAGGATATGTTGATGCCTGGCATCCGCATCGACTGCGACATCCATCCCGCGGTGGGTGGAACGCGCACCACGCTGCTGCCCTATCTCGATGATCACTGGAAAGAGCAGGTGGTGAGCCGCGCCATCGACGGGCTCGACCTCACCTCCTATCCGCCGAACATGCCGCTCTCCGGCCGGCCGGACTGGCGGACCGACGGCGGCAAGCCGGGCTCCGATCTCTCCATGGTGCAGCGCGGCGCGTTCGACCAGCTCGGCGCCAGTCACGCGATCTGCAACGTGCTCTACGGCGCGCAGGCCGTGTACGATCCCTATATGGCGTCCGCCTTCTGCAGGGCGATCAACGACTGGATGGCGGCAGAATGGTTGTCGCGCGATCCGCGGCTGCGCGCCTCCATCGTGGTGCCGCTGCAGGCGCCGGAGCTTGCGGTCGAGGAAATCGAGCGCCGCGCGGGCGATCCGCGCTTCGTCTCCATCCTGGTGCTGGCGCAGGGCGAGATGCTGCTGGGACGGCGGCACTACTGGCCGATGCTTCAGGCCGCCGAGAAACATAGACTGCCGCTGGCGATCCATGCCGGCAGCGCCTATCGCGCCGCGCCAAGTTCGATCGGCTGGCCGTCGCATCGCTATGAATATTATTTCGTCGAGGCGCAGGCGTTCCAGGCCCAGCTGCTCAGCCTGGTCTATGAAGGCGTGTTCGGGAAATTCCCCGGCCTCAAGGTGGTGCTGATGGAGTCGGGCGTGAGCTGGCTGCCCGCCTTCATGTGGCGCGCCAACAAGACCTGGCGCGGGGTGCGGGTCGAGGTGCCCTGGGTCGAGCGCGAGCCGGCCGCCATCATTCGCGACCATGTCCGCGTCACCATGCAGCCTTTCGATGCGCCGGACGACGCGACCAGCGTCGAGGACATCATCGACCAGATCGGCTCGGACAGGATGTTCCTGTTCGCCTCCGACTATCCGCATTGGCAGTTCGACGGCGACGATCCGATCCCGCCGCATCTGCCCGCTTCCATCGTCGACAAGATGTGTGCGGAGAACCCGCTCGAGACGTTTCCGCGGCTGAAGCTCGCGGCCTAGAATTGTCAGGAGGATCGCAATGAGTGAAGTCCTCGACCGTCCGCTGGACCAGCGGGACACCCCGCAACAGGCACGCCTGCGCATCATCGATTGCGACATCCATCCGAGCCTGCATTCGCGCGCCGACCTCAATCCGTTCCTATCGAGGCGCTGGCAGGAGCACCTGAAGACCTATGGCGATCATCTGCGCACGCCCTATATCGGCACCACGCCCTATCCGCGCTCGTCGCCCTTGATCGCGCGGCGCGATGCCTGGCCGCCCACCGGCGGGCCGCCGGGCTCCGATCTCGCCTTCATGCGCAAGCAGCATCTCGATCCGCTCGATGTCGAGTTCGGACTGCTGCAGGTGCTCGATCTCTTCATCTTCTCGCAGCAGAATCTCGAGTTCGGCGCGGCGATCCAGCGCGCGGTGAACGACTGGCAGCTCGCGCATTGGACGAGCCGCGAACCGCGGCTGAAGGCCGCGATCCTGGTCGGCCAGGACGACACCGCGGCTGCGGTCGAGGAGATCGATCGCTGCGCCAGGACCGGCCAATATGTGCAGATCAACATCTCGCCGCGCGCCAACGAGCCGCTCGGGCGCCGCCGCTACTGGCCGATCTATGAGCGCGCGCAGGCGCTGGATCTGCCGCTCGGCATTCATGTCGGCGGCTATGGCGGCCACGCGCCCACGGGCAGCGGCTGGCCGTCCTATTATTGCGAGGAGCATCAGTCGAACGCGCATACCATGGCGGCGCAGCTTGCGAGCCTCGTCATCGAAGGCATCCCCGAGCGCTTCCCCAAGCTGAAGATCGTCTTCATCGAAGGCGGCTTCGGCTGGATCGCGTCGGCGATGTGGCGCATGGACCGGCATTTTGACCGATTCCGGAGCGAAGTGCCGCATCTCAAGCGCAAGCCGTCGGAATATGTGCGCGAGCATTTCTGGTTCACGACGCAACCGATCGACGAGCCCGACGAGGCGCGGCACCTGCGCCAGCTGATCGAATGGGTCGGCGTCGATCGCCTGTTGTTCTCCTCGGACTACCCGCACTGGGATTTCGACGACCCGCGCTTCGCCTTCAAGACGCCGCTTTCGGACGAGGAGCGCCGCAAGATCTTCAGCGCCAATGCGCGCGCGCTGTACAAGCTGTAATCGACATGCCCCGTCACATCGTCGCCCGCGCCACCGAGATTCCCGAAGGCCGCAACAAGGTGGTCGAGATCGACGGCCGCGACATCGTGGTGTTCCATGTCAATGGCGAGTTCTTCGCGCTGCTCAACCGCTGTCCCCATGAGGGCGCGCCGCTCGACAAGGCCGCCTGCGTGGCGCGGCTGACCTCGCCCGAGCCCGGAATCTACCAGCGCTCGCGGGTCGGCGAGCTCCTGCGCTGTCCGTGGCACGGCTGGGAGTTCGACATGCGCAACGGCCAGTCCTGGTTCGACCCCAAGCGGGTCAAGGTGCGGTCATATCCGGTCGCGGTGGAAAGCGGCGAGGCGCTGGCAAAGGGGCCGTATGTCGCCGAGACCTTTCCGGTGCATGTCGAGGATGCTTACGTGATCGTGGAGGCGTAACGGCCTCACGCCCCCTTCACAAACGCCGCGAACTTCTCCGCATAGTCCGGATGCCAGCGCGACAATGCGGGGCGGTTCTCGACGATGTCGCCGGCGGCCCAGAGGATGCGGCGCTCGTCGAGCGCGCGGGGCACATCGTTGTCGGGGCAGAGGATGTAGAAATCACCGGCCTCGAGTCGCGCCAGCATGAAATCGATCGTCTGCTCCGGCGTCCAGGCAGCCGCGGGCTTTTCGGTCCGGCCGTGCGCCGTCAGCGGCGTGAAGACGAAGCCGGGGATCAACAGATGCGCGCTGATGCGGCAGCCGGCCGTGTTGCGCAGCTCATGAGCGAGCGCCTCGGTGAATGCCTTCACGCCGGCCTTGGAGACATTGTAGGCGGGATCGCCCGGTGGCGTGGTGATGCCCTGCTTGGAGCCGGTATTGATGATTAGGCCGGGCTTTCCCCGCGCGATCATGCCCGGCGCAAAGGTCTGTGTGCCGTGAATGATGCCCCACAGATTGACCGACAGGATGCGCTGCCAGTTCTCGCGCTGGCCGAACATCTTGCTGCCGGGCTGGATGCCGGCATTGTTCATCAGCACGTCGGTGCCGCCGAAGCGGTTGCGCACGGCGGCCTCGAGTTCCGCAACGCTCGCGGGATCGCTGACATCGGTCGCCACTGCCATGATGTTGCCAGTGCCGCCAGGCGCGGCCGATGACAATTTTGTTTCAGCCTGGCGCAGGCGCTCGCCGCCGATATCGGCGATGCAGACCTTCATGCCGGCTTGCGCGAAGCGCAGCGCAGCGGCAAAGCCGATGCCGGAGGCGCCGCCGGTGATCACGGCGACATTGTCGGAAGCAAGGACGGGATGTGGCACGCGGTTCCTCCAATGAGATGCGTCATGAGCTAGGTCGTGCGCGGCATGCACACCAGCCGTGCCGCCGCATGGGAGATCTTCGCGTCGCGCGCCGCGCGATCCGCTTTACGCCATAACACCGCCGCGGTAAGTTTTCACCCTGCATTGTCGGGTCAAGACGATCGGCACACCCGGGGTGACCGGTGAACGGTCGGTATCAACAACAACATCAAGGGAGCGAGAACATGGCCGTATCTCAGGCTATTCCGATCACGCGCCATCCCTTTGCGGATGGGTCCTACAAGAAGATGCTGATCGACGGCAAATGGGTCGACGCCGCCTCCGGCAAAAAGTTCGAGACCTTCAATCCCGCCACCGGCGAATTGCTCGCCACCGTCGCCGAGGGCGATGCCGAGGACATCAACCGAGCGGTCGCCGCCGCCCGCCGCGCCTTCGAGGGACCGTGGAGCAGGGTCAAGCCGTTCGAGCGGCAGAACCTGCTGTTGAAGCTTGCCGACCTCGTCGAGACGAATTTCGAGGAGCTGTCGCAGCTCGACACGCTCGACATGGGCGCGCCGATCAGCCGCACGCGCGGCAACAGGCTGCGCGTGCTCGGCATGCTGCGCTATTATGCGGGCCAGGCCACCGCGCTGCATGGCGAGACCATCGAGAACTCGCTGCCCGGCGAAATCTTCTCCTACACGCTGAAGGAGCCGGTCGGCGTGGTCGGCGCCATCATTCCCTGGAACGGTCCGCTGGCGGCGACGGTGTGGAAGATCGGGCCCGCGATCGCGACCGGATGCACGGTGGTGCTCAAGCCTGCCGAGGAAGCGCCGCTGACGTCGCTGCGGATTGCGGAGCTTGCGATGGAAGCAGGTGTACCGCCGGGCGTGATCAACGTGGTGCCGGGCTATGGCGAGACCGCAGGTGCGGCGCTGGCGGCGCACCCCGATGTCGACAAGGTCGCCTTCACCGGCTCGCACATCACCGGACAATCGATCATCCGCGCCTCCGCCGGCAATCTCAAGCGCGTCTCGCTCGAGCTCGGCGGCAAGTCGCCTGACATCGTGTTCGCCGATGCCGATCTCGACGCGGCGGTGCCGGGCGCGGCGATGGCGGTGTTTGCCAATTCCGGGCAGATCTGCAGCGCCGGCACGCGGCTGTTTGTCGAAGCCAAGGTCTATGATGAATTCGTCGGCCGCGTCGCCGAGTTCGGCCGCAAGCTGCAGGTCGGCAACGGCCTCGATCCCAACACGCAGATCGGTCCGCTGGTCTCCGAGCAGCAGCTCGAGCGCGTCACCGGCTATCTCGCCATCGGCCAGAAGGAGGGCGCGCAGGCGCTCGCCGGCGGCGGGCGCGTGACGGAAGGCGCGCTGGCCAAAGGCTATTTCGTGCAGCCCACGGTGTTTGCCAATGTGCAGGACAACATGCGCATCGCGCAGGAGGAGATTTTCGGCCCCGTGATCTCGGCGATCAAGTTCACCGACATGGACGAGCTGATCCGCCGCGCCAACGCCACCAGCTTCGGCCTCGGCAGCGGCCTCTGGACGCGCGATGTCTCCAAGGCGGTCCACGTCTCGAAGTCGCTGCGCGCGGGCTCGGTGTGGGTGAATTGCTACCAGGCGATGGACCCGGCGGTGCCCTTCGGCGGCTACAAGATGAGCGGCTACGGCCGCGAGTCCGGCAAGCAGCACCTGGAGGAATATCTCAACGTCAAGGCGGTGTGGATCAAGACGGCTTGAGGCGAGGCATTGCCATCACGTCGCTCCGGCGGGCGCGCGATATCACTGTAAGGCGGCCACAACTGGCCGGGCTCCCTTCCCCCTTGCGGGGAAGGGTTGGGGGAAGGGGGTACCACGGTCTCCAGCGCCTGTGGCTTGGTCCGAAGAACAACATGCACCGAACCCGGGGCTTACCCCCTCCCTGGCCCTCCCCCGCAAGGGGGGAGGGGACGGAGAGAGCGGAGTGAATGCATTTCCAGCAGCCCCATCCTATTTAATAACCGTGCCTTCCCTTCAGTATGATAGCCATCCTTCAATTATCTGGGGCAGATATGACCTTTCCTCATCTCTTCTCACCGCTGAAAGTCGGTCCCTACCAGCTCGCACACCGCGTGGTGATGGCGCCGCTGACGCGGATGCGGGCGGCGAAGCCGTCGCTGGCGCCGCGGCCGCTCAATGCGGAATATTACGCGCAGCGCGCCACGCCGGGCGGGCTGCTCATCGCGGAGGCCTCGCCCGTGGCGGCGACCGGCTTCGGCAATCCCGGCGTGCCCGGCATCTACACCGAGGCGCAGATCGCGGGCTGGCGCGCGGTGGTCGATGCCGTGCATGCCAAGGGCGGCATCATCTTCCTGCAGCTCTGGCATGTCGGACGGGTCTCGCACTCCTCGTTCCAGCCCGACGGCGCGTTGCCGGTGGCGCCCTCGGCGGTGGCGATTTCGACCGAGTACAAGACGGTGACCGCGGACGGCAAGCCGACCACTTACGAGACCCCGCGCGCGCTGGAGACCGAGGAGGTCGCAGGCATCGTCGCCGCCTTCCGGCAGGCCGCGCAGAACGCGCTTGCCGCCGGCTTCGACGGCGTCGAGATCCACGGCGCCAATGGCTATCTGCTGGAGCAATTCCTGCAGTCGCGCACCAATCTGCGCACCGACCGCTACGGTGGCTCCATCGACAACCGCGCGCGGCTCCTGCTTGAGGTCACCCAGGCCGCGATCGACGTCTGGGGCGCTGGTCGGGTCGGCGTGCGGCTGTCGCCCTATGGCATTGCCAATGATTCCGGCGAGCCGGACCCGATGCCGCTCTACAGCCACGTGGTGAAATCGCTGGATACGCTTGGGCTCGCCTATCTGCATCTGATCGAGCCGCGCTCGTCCGGCGCCGGGCGCGCCGAGGTCAACTGGCAGAACGTGCCCTCCGCCATGGTGCTGTTCCGTCCGCTCTGGCGCGGCATCCTGATTGCCGCCGGCGGCTTCACGGGGGAAGCGGCGGAGGCTGCGATCGCCGAGAAGCATGCCGACGCGGTGGCCTTCGGCCGCATCTTCATCTCCAACCCCGACCTGCCGCGCCGCCTGCAGCACGGTTTTCCGATCACGCCCTACAACCGCGCCACGTTCTATGGCGGGGAGGCGGCGGGATATACGGATTATCCGGTGTATGATGAGATGGCACCGGCGTAGCTAGGGCTCCCGTCATTCCGGGTTCGGTCCTGCGGACCGCCCCGGAATGACAGCGGAGATAAACACCCATGACAAAACCCACAGCATCAGCCGGCATCGCCAAGGGCCAATGCCTCTGCGGTGCTGTCGCCGTCGAGATCGACGTGCCGGCGCGCTGGGCCTGGCATGATCACTCCTCGGCAAGCCGGCGCGCCCATGGTGCGGCCTATGCGACCTATGTCGGCAGCTGGCGCAAGCGCTTCCGCATCACCAAGGGCGAGCGCGCGATGACGCGCTATGAGGATGCCAAGACCGCTACCGCGCGCAGCTTCTGCTCGCGCTGCGGCACGCCGCTCACTTACGAGCGCGCCCGCTCGCCGCATATGGTCAACCTGCCGCGCGCATTGTTCGCTGGTCGCACCGGACGGCAGCCGCTCTATCACATCGGAATCGAAGAGCTGCAGGAATGGGCCTATACCGGCGAGCCGCTGGTGCCGCTGAAAGGCTATCCCGGCGTGGTGTGGCAGCGCACCAAGAAGAAGCGGCGCGCGGCGGGAGACGATCCATTCGAGCTCGCGCAGGAGGTCTGAGCACTCCGCAGCGTTCTCCTCGCGGCCATGATTCGAGACGTCGCTTGCGCGGCTCCCCAGCATGAGGATGTCACAAGGGGCGCCAAGCAAGACCCTCATGGTGAGAAGGCGCGCAGCGCCGTCTCGAACCATGAAGGCCCGGCTGCTCGTACGAGCGGTTCGCAGGTCAGCCATGATCTCGCTCCATTGCCCCGGTCGAGCAAGTTTGGTGATGTGCTTTCCGCCCGCGAGAACGATCGCGCACGGGAGGACACATGAAGAACCGCATCACCGGCCGCTCGGCCTTTCTCGCTCTCCTCAAGGACGAGGGCATCACCCATCTGTTCGGCAATCCCGGCACCACCGAGCTGCCGATCATGCATGCGCTGAAGGATCATCCCGATCTCACCTATGTGATGGCGATGCAGGAGAGCCTGGTGGTGGCGATCGCCGAAGGCTTTTCCCGCGCCTCCGGTCGGCTCGTCGCCTGCAACGTCCATGTCGCGCCGGGGCTCGGGAATGCGATGGGCTCGCTCTACAACGCGCAGTTCACGGGCACGCCGATGATCCTGACCGCCGGCCAGCAGGAGCAGGGCCACGGGCTGATGGAGCCGCTGCTGTACGGCCCGCTGGTGCGCATGGCCGAGCCGCTGGTGAAATGGGCGGTTGAGGTGACGCGCCTGGAAGATCTGCCGCGCATCGTGCGCCGCGCCGCGAAGATCGCGACCACCCCGCCGACCGGGCCGGTGTTCATCTCGCTGCCCGGCGATATCCTCAATTCGGAAGCGGGTATTGATCTCGGCCGTTCGACCCGGGTCGATGCGCGCGTGCGTCCGTCGGACGAGGCCGTGCAGGCGCTGGCGCAGCGCATCCTCAAAGCGCAGCGGCCTGTGATCGTCGCGGGCGACGAGATCGTCAAGAGCGACGCGCTTCATGAAGCCGCACAGCTTGCCGAGACGCTCGGCTGCCCCGCCTATCAGCAATCCGCGCCCTATGGCGCGCATTTCCTGTCGGAGAGTCCGTGCTTCGTCGGCGCGCTGTCGCGGTCGCAGCCGCAGGTGCGCGAGGTGCTGTCGCCCTATGACCTCCTGATCGTGCTCGGCGCCGACCCCCTGCGGATGTCGGTGCACAGCGAGATCGAGCCGCTGCCGGATGGTCTGTCGATCGCGCAGATCGGCCTGGTCGATTGGGACCTCGGCAAGAATTATGGCGCGGAGATCGCGCTGAAGGCCGATGTGAAGGAGACGCTGAAGGCGCTGGTGCCAGCGCTGAAAGCGGCCGGCGGCGCGGCGTTGCAAGCGCGTGCGCAAAAGGGCCTTGCGGAGCTTGAGCCGAAGAACTGGCGTGCCAGGCGCAAGGCGCTGGTGGAGCAGATCGGCAAGGCGGCCGCGAAGTCGCCGATCGATGCCGATTATCTCTCGCTGCAGCTCGTCGAGGCGATGCCTGACAACGCGATCCTGGTCGACGAAGGCCTGACCTCGGCGCGCCAAATCCTGAACCTGCGGCCGCATCGCGACCGCTACGGCTATCATGCGCTGGCGTCAGGCGGCATCGGCTGGGGCCTGCCGGCCTCCGTCGGCGTCAGCCTTGCCAATCCCGATCGCCCCGTCGTCTGCTATTCCGGTGACGGCAGCGCGATGTATTCGATCCAGGCATTGTGGACGGCGGCGCATCACGGGCTGCCGCTGTCGGTCGTGATCGTGAACAATGGCGGCTATCGCATCATCAAGCAGCGGCTGCTCTCCTTCCACGGCGACAGCAATTACATCGGCATGGACTTCATCGATCCGCCGGTGGATTTCGCCGGCATCGGCAAGTCGCTCGGGCTGGAGGCGATCAGGATCACCGATCCCGCCGAGCTGAAGCCGGTGTTGTCGTCGGCGTTCAGGCGGCCGGGTGCGAAGCTGATCGAGGTAGTGGTCGACGGGAGCGTGTGAGGCAAGCACGGTCATTCCGGGGCGATGCGCAGCATCGAACCCGGAATCTCGAGATTCCGGGCTCGGTCCTTCGGACCGCCCCGGAATGACACCGAGAATGTGCGCGACAACATCGGCGTATCCCCGTCATGCTGAGGCACCGACGCGAAGCTGCGGCCTCGAAGCACGACGGTCCGGCTGCAACAGCGGGGCCGTTCATCCTTCGAGGCTCGCGTTCCGCGAGCGCCTCAGGATGACGGAACTGACAGAGTGTCGTCGACTTCGCCGCTCACCCCATCTTTCCCACCCGATACTGCACCGCCGGATGCGGCGCTGCTAGCCGCGCGCGGCCCCCACCGAACAATTTCTCCCGCAGCGTCCCCGGCGCATAGTCCGTCTTGTAACGCCCGCGCTTCGTCAGCTCCGGCACCAGCATTTCCGCGATGTCCTCGAAATCGCCCGGCGAGACCGCGAACGGCATGTTGAGCCCGTCGACATCGGTCGCCTCGAACCAGGCCTCGATCTCGTCCGCAACCTGCTCCGGGGTGCCGACAACCACGGGCCCGATGCCGCCGATGCCGACATGCTGCGCGACCTCGCGCACGGTCCAGACGCGGTCCGGATCGGCGCGGGTGATGTTGTCCATCGCGCTGCGGCCGGCATCGTTGGTGACATGGCGCACCTCCTGGTCGAGCGCGTAGGCCGAGAAGTCGACGCCGGTCCAGCCCGACATCAAGGTCAGTGCGCCCTCGGGGCTGATGTGGGCGCGGTAATCCTCGTACTTCGCTCTTGCTTCAGCTTCGGTGCGGCCGAGGATCACCGTGAACATGCTGAACATCAGGATCTCGCGCGGATCGCGGCCGAGCCCGGCGGCAAGCTCGCGGATCGCCTTCACCCGCGGCGCGATCACCTTGGCGGACGGGCCCGACATGAACACGCATTCGGCATGTTGGGCCGCGAACTGCCGGCCGCGCGGCGAGGTGCCGGCCTGGTACAGCACCGGCGTCCGCTGCGGCGACGGCTCGCTCAGATGAATGGCGTTGAGCCGGTAATTCGCACCTTCATGGGTGATGCAATGCACCTTGGCGGGATCGGTGAAGATGCCGCGCACGCGGTCGCGCACCGCCGCATCATCCTCCCAACTGCCTTCCCACAGCTTGTAGACCACCTCCATATACTCATCTGCAATATCGTAGCGATCGTCATGCGCGGTCTGCTTGTCGCGGCCCGCGCCGCGCGCGGCGCTGTCGAGATAGCCGGTCACGACGTTCCAGCCGATCCGGCCCTCGGTCAGATGATCCAGCGTCGACATCCGCCGCGCGAACGTATAGGGCGGCTCGAAGGACAGATTGGAGGTGACGCCGAAGCCGAGATGCGTCGTCACCGCGGCCATGGCCGAGATCAGAAGCAGCGGCTCGTTCGCCGGCGTCTGTGTCGCATGACGCAGCGCGGCGTCGGGGCTGTTGCCATAGACGTCATAGACGCCGAGCACGTCGGCCAGGAACAGCCCGTCGAAGCGGCCGCGCTCAAGCGTCCTGGCGAGATCGAGCCAATAGGGCAGGCGGTTGTATTCGGCGGTGCGGTCGCGCGGGTGCGTCCACAGCCCCGGTGATTGATGTGCCACGCAGTTCATGGCAAAGGCGTTGAGCCGGATGTGTTTGGACATGGACACCTGCCGGAACTGAAGACCAGAGAGCGCCGAAATTGGTGGAGGCTGGCCCCTTTAGCAAGGCAAATCTGGCACGCGAATTGCTGTTATCCGGCGCCGCCGTCCGTTGCGACGGTTGTCCTAGCGAATGAGCTGAGTAAGAGAAGATATGACCAGAACGGACGCCATCGCCCATGCCCACGAGCAGCTGCGCTCCGGGGACTTCCTGCGCGAGCTCAACCGCCGGGTGGCCTATCCGACCGAGAGCCAGAATGCGAACCGCCGCGATGTCTTGCGGGCCTATCTCGAGAAGGAGCTGATGCCGGCCTTTGCCGAGCTCGATTTCGAGAGCCGGGTGGTGGAATCCCCCAGCGGCAAATCGCCGTTCCTGGTTGCGCAGCATATCGAGAGTGCGGATGCGCCGACGGTGCTGACCTATGGCCATGGCGACGTCGTCGACGGCATGGCCGGCGAATGGCGCGATGGCCTCAATCCGTTCCAGACCACGCAGGTCGGCAATCGCGTCTATGGCCGCGGCACCGCGGACAACAAAGGTCAGCACTCCATCAACCTCGCGGCACTGCGCGCGGTGCGCGCAACGCGCGGCGGCAAGCTCGGCTTCAATGCCAAGTTCATCATCGAGATGGGCGAGGAGATCGCTTCGCCCGATCTCAACGCGGTCTGCGCGTCACTGAAGGACGAGCTGAAGGCCGATCTCCTGATTGCCTCCGACGGGCCGCGGCTGTCGGCGGACCGGCCGACCTTGTTCCTCGGCTGTCGCGGCGGCTATCGCATCCATCTCGACCTGAATTTGCGCGAGGGCGGACATCACTCCGGCAATTGGGGCGGTGTGCTCGCCAACCCCGCGACGATTTTGTGTAACGCGATCGCGACCCTGGTCGACAGCCGCGGCCGGCTGCTGATGGAGAGCCTGAAGCCGCCGCGGCTCACCAACCAGATCCGCAGCTGGCTCGCCGACGTCAAGGTCGAGCCCACCGCCGACGAGCCGGCGTTGTCGGAGAATTGGGGTGAGGACGGATTGTCGCCGGCCGAGCGGCTCTATGCCTGGAACACGCTGGAGGTGCTGGCGATGTCCGCAGGCAACGTCGACAACGTCGCCAACGCCATTCCCGGCCGCGCCCGCGCGGTCCTGCAGCTGCGCTTCGTGGTCGGCACCAGGATCGACAACCTGATCGAGGCTGTCCGCGATCACCTGCACGCCAACGGCTTTCCGATGATCGAGGTGTCGGGCGCGCAGCGCTTTGCCGCATCGCGCACCGATTTCGACAGCCCGTGGATCAAATGGGCCGCGGACTCGGTGCAGAGGACGACCGGAAAGCCGCCGGCCGTGCTGCCGAATTTCGGCGGCTCGCTGCCCAATGACGTGTTCTCCGACACGCTCGGATTGCCCACGATCTGGGTGCCGCATTCCTATCCCGGCTGCTCGCAGCACGCACCCGACGAGCACATCCTGCTGTCGGTGACCGACGAAGCGCTCGGCATCATGGCGGGCCTGTTCTGGGATCTCGGCGATCTCGAGCGCCCGCTGGCGAAGGGCGCCTGACGATGGCGCCGGCCTCGGAATGAGCCTGTGCGCGCCGGTCGCCATCCGCGGGACGGCGGCGGATTCCAGCCAGGCGTAAGCGGCCTCCGGCGGCCAGGTCGCTGCCGGGCCGCCGTCATGACCGCCGAAAGTCACATTTCTAAACTGGCCCGGTTTGTGCAAGCATCGGGGCAATCCGAAAAGGGGGAGAATTAACCATGAAACGTGTCAACATCCTGGGTCTTGCGGTCGCGGCCAGCCTCTGCGCCGGCACCGCCCATGCCGAAGACCTGACCGGCACCTTGAAGAGCATCAAGGACAGCGGCACCATCACGCTCGGCTACCGCGAATCCTCGATTCCGTTTTCCTATCTCGACGACAACCAGAAGCCGATCGGCTTCGCCATGGACATCTGCTACAAAATCGTCGACGCCGTGAAGAAGGAGCTCAAGCTCGACAAGCTCGACGTCAAGCTGGAGCCGGTGACCTCGTCCAACCGCATCCCGCTGCTCGCCAACGGCACCATCGATCTCGAATGCGGTTCGACCACCAACAATGCCGAGCGGCAGAAGCAGGTCGCCTTCACCAACACCCACTTCCTCACCGCAAGCCGCTACGTCTTCAAGACGACGAGCGGCCTGAAGTCGATCGACGACCTCAAGGGCAAGTCGGTGGTCTCCACCGCCGGCACCACCAACATCAAGCAGCTCACCGAGGCCAATGCGGCGCGCAGCCTCGGCGCCAACATCATTCCCGCCAAGGACCACGCCGAGGCCTTCCTGATGGTGGAGACCGATCGCGCGGTGGCGTTCGTCATGGACGACATCCTGCTGGCAAGCCTGGTGGCGGGCTCGAAGGATCCCGCGGCCTATGTCATCTCCAAGGATGCGTTCTCCACGCCCGAGCCCTACGGCATCATGCTGCGCAAGGACGATCCGGCGTTCAAGAAGGTGGTCGATGCGGCAACCGCCGCGGTCTACACCTCCGGCGAGGGCCAGAAGCTCTACGACAAGTGGTTTATGTCCAAGATCCCGCCCAAGGGGCTGAACCTCAACACGCCGATCTCGCCGGAGCTGAAGGCCGAATTCGCCAAGCCCTCGGACTCGCCGGATCCAGCGTCGTACAAGGTGAATTGAGGTATCCTGGAGCCGCGGTCTCGCTTCACCTCTCCCCAGCGGGGAGAGGTCGGATTGCTCCCGGCGATGCGCAGCATCGTCCGGCGCAATCCGGGTGAGGGGCCGCAGCTCTATCGAGGGAACGTAACCCCTCACCCGGATCGCATCCTGCGATGCGATCCGACCTCTCCCTACGGGAGAGGTGAACCGAGCACGATGCGACGAACTCATCCAACCCCAGGCAGCGACCTTCCGTGAACTATCACTGGAACTGGCACATCTTCCTCGAGCCGAACCCCACCGGGGCCGGCACCTATCTCGACATGCTGTTGTCGGGACTGTGGCTGACGATCCTGACCTCGCTGTGCGCCTGGATCATCGCGCTGATTGCGGGTTCCTTCATCGGCGTGATGCGCACGCTGCCGTCAAAGCCCGCCAACCTGGTCGGCTTCTGCTATGTGGAATTCTTCCGCAACATGCCGCTTCTGGTGCAGCTCTTCCTCTGGTTCTTCGTGCTGCCGGAACTGCTGCCGAGCGCCGCGGGGCTGTGGCTGAAGCAATTGCCGCATGCGCCGTTCTATACGGCGGCGGTCGGCATCGGCCTGTTCATGTCGGCCCGCGTCGCCGAGCAGCTGCGCGCCGGCATCTCCTCGCTGCCGCGCGGCCAGAAGCAGGCGGCGACGGCGCTCGGGCTGACCACCGCGCAGGTCTACATCTACGTGCTGCTGCCGATCGCCTATCGCATCATCCTGCCGCCGCTGACGTCGGAATTCCTCAACACCATCAAGAACAGTGCGGTGGCCATCACCATCGGACTATTGGAGCTGACCGGCGAAGCGCGCTCGATGCAGGAGTTCTCCTTCCAGGTGTTCGAGTCCTTTACGGCCGCGACCGTGATGTATCTCGTGATCAACGTCGTCGTCGTCACCGCCATGCGCCTGATCGAGCGGCGGGTCGCGATCCCCGGCTACATCGCGGGGAAATGAGCGCCATGTTCGCCAATTTCGACTTCGACGTCATCCGCCGCGCGCTGCCATATTTGTTTCTCGACGGCATGACCTTCACGCTGACCCTGACCGCGCTGTCCGGGCTCGGCGGCATCGTGCTGGGAACGCTGATCGCGCTGATGCGGCTGTCGAGCTCCTGGCTGCTCGGGCGCGCGGCCGCGCTCTATGTCGACTTCATCCGCTCGCTGCCGCTGGTGCTCGTGATCTTCTGGTTCTATTTCCTGGTGCCCTATATCGGGCAGTGGCTGACCGGTTCGTCGCGGCCGATCAAGGTCGGCGCCTTCGCCTCCTCGCTGATCACCTTCATCATGTTCGAGGCCGCCTATTTCTCCGAGATCATGCGCGCCGGCATCCAGTCGATCTCGCGGGGCCAGCCGGCGGCGGCGCAGGCGCTGGGGCTGACCTACGGCCAGACCATGCGTTACGTCGTGCTGCCGCAGGCCTTCCGCAACATGCTGCCGGTGCTGCTCACCCAGGTCATCGTGCTGTTCCAGGACACCTCGCTGGTCTATGTGGTGTCGATCCCCGACTTCCTCGGTGCCGCCAGCATCGTCGGCCAGCGCGACGGGCGCCTGGTCGAGATGTATCTGTTCGCAGCGCTGGTCTATTTCGTCATTTCCTGTGTCGCGTCCTTCGGCGTCCGCCGCCTGCAGACGCGCATCGCCATTGTCCGATAAGCGAGACCGCATGATCGAGATCAGCCACGTCAGCAAATGGTACACGCCGATCTTCCAGGCGCTGAAGGATTGCACGACGAGCGTCGCCAGGGGCGAGGTCGTGGTGGTGTGCGGTCCCTCGGGCTCGGGCAAGTCGACGCTGATCAAATGCGTCAATGCGCTGGAGCCGTTCCAGGAGGGCGTCATTTCCATCGACGGCATCAAGGTCAACGATCCCAAGACCAACCTGCCGAAGCTGCGCGCCCGCGTCGGCATGGTGTTCCAGCATTTCGAGCTGTTTCCGCACCTGCGCATCATCGACAATCTCTGCCTCGCGCAGGAGAAGGTGCTGGGCCGCAAGCATGACGAGGCGATCGCCAAGGGCATCAAGCTGCTCGAGCGCGTCGGCCTGAAGGAGCATGCCAACAAGTTTCCCGCCGAGCTCTCCGGCGGCCAGCAGCAGCGCGTGGCGATTGCGCGCGCGCTCGCCATGGACCCGATCGCCATGCTGTTCGACGAGCCGACCTCCGCGCTCGATCCCGAAATGATCAGCGAGGTGCTGGACGTGATGGTCGATCTCGCCCGCGAGGGCATGACCATGATGGTGGTGACCCACGAGATGGGCTTTGCCCGCAAGGTCGCCCACCGCGTGATCTTCATGGACCGCGGCGAGATCGTCGAGGACGCGCCGAAGGAGGACTTCTTCGGCAAGCCCCGCAGCGACCGCGCGCAGAAGTTCCTGTCCAAGATATTGTCGCATTGAGCGCGTGCGCCGCCCGGCGGCGCTGACACCGTGGCAGCCGGGTCGGCTCCGGCTAGGCCGCCTGCTCCGGAAGCTGGCCGGGCCCGCCATAAATGTCGCGGCCCGCGCGCGCCCGCCCGGGCCCGATCGCGGTCCCGAAGACAACATCCCAAAAACTCGTCGTCACGCCGAAATTGCCGGGCACGGGATAACGATGATGCCGAAGATGCCGGAGCCTATGGCTGCGCAGCCAGGAATTCTCGGCAAGCTGCCAGCGGTGCACGGCATCGTGAATCACGAGATACCAGACATATCCGGCGATCAGGCCGGCCATTGCGCCGCAGGCAATCTCGGTGCCCCAAAGCCGCGCGAGAAGGAAAAACATGCAACAGAAAATGGCGGCGCTGACCCACATCGGCGACCCGATCAGGTCACTTGGATGGGCGTGATGCATGCCATGAAGGTCCTTGAGGAGGGGGACCTTATGGTAGACGAAACGATGCACCAGATATTCAACGAGCGTCCACAGCATCACGCCGCACACGGCCGCCATCCACAAATGCCGGTGCACGGCGAAGGCGCTGCCGTCGACATGATAGAGCAGCAGTCCACCGACAACGAACGGGTAGACATACAGCTCGGCATAGTAACCGATCTTGGTATGATGCACGTTCCCCACCACGCGTAACGACGATATCGGAGCGCCCCGGCCGCGACACTAGCAACTGCCCGGACCAGCGTCTACCGAAGAGGGGCGCGGATTCGCAGCCGACACGGCGGGACTGCCGTGTCATGACGACGGTTTATCCGCGGCAGCAATTGCTCTATGGTGCGGCAACATCCGCTTTTGCCGGCGCACAGGAGACATTGCCTTGGACTCGATCGCTTACGTCAACGGATCGTTCGTGCCGCTTTCAGAGGCCAAGGTGTCGATACTCGACCGCGGCTTCCTGTTTGCCGACGGCATTTACGAGGTCGCGGCGGTGCTGGACGGCAAGCTGATCGACAACGCCTCGCATCTGGCGCGGCTGAAGCGCTCGGTCGGCGAGATTTCGCTGGAGCTGCCGGAAAGCCTGGAGCGGATCGAGGCCATCCAGAAGGAGCTGGTCGCCCGCAACAAGCTCGAAAACGGCATGGTCTATCTGGAGGTGACGCGCGGCGCCGATACCGGGCGCGATTTCGCCTTCCCCAAGGGCGTGAAGCCGACCCTGATCATGTTCGTGACCGCGAAGGACATCGTCAATGCGCCCTCCGCCAGATCGGGCATTGCCGTGATCACCGTGCCCGACATCCGCTGGGAGCGGCGCGACATCAAGAGCGTGGCGCTGCTCGCACAGGTGCTCGCCAAGCAGGCGGCCGCTGCGGCCGGCGCCGGCGAAGCCTGGATGGTCGAGGACGGCAAGGTGACCGAGGGCGGCTCCTCATCCGCCTTTATCCTCACCCAGGATGACGTGCTGGTGACACGGCAGAACGGCAGCGAGATTCTCCCCGGCTGCACCCGCAAGGCCGTGGTGCAACTCGCCGAGGAGCGCCAGCTTCGTGTCGAGGAGCGGCCGTTCACGGTCGCCGAGGCGCTGGCCGCCAAGGAAGCCTTCATCACCAGCGCCTCCTCCTTCGTGCAGCCGGTGGTCTCGATCGACGGCAAGCCGGTCGGCAGCGGCAAGCCGGGGGCGATGGCGATGCGGTTGCGCGAGATCTATATCGACTTCGCCCGCGCCACCGCGGTGTGATCTTTCCGCTCGCTGCGGACGAAGCTGCCTCAACGCACGGACCCGCCCAGCAACGACGGGGCGAACTGCGCGATCAGTAGCAGCGCGATGGCGACGAGCATGCCGATGATGACGATCCTGCGCATGGCGATGCTCGTCAGGCCAGCGCAGCAGCGTCGATGACGGCCTGGGCGAAGGCTTGTGGAGCCTCCTGCGGCAGATTGTGACCGATGCCGCCCTTGATGTCGCGGTGCTGATACTTGCCGGAGAACTTCCTGGCATAGGCCGCAGGCGGCGGGTGCGGCGCGCCATTGGCATCGCCTTCCATGGTGATGGTCGGCACTGCGATGACAGGCGTTGCCGCGATGATCTTGTCCAGATCGGCATAGCGCGCCTCGCCTTCGGCAAGCGCGAGCCGCCAGCGGTAGTTGTGAATCACGATCGCGACATGATCGGGGTTCTCGAACGCCTTGGCGCTGCGGTCGAAGGTCGCGTCGTCGAACTTCCATTGCGGCGAGGCGAGCTGCCAGATCAGCTTCGAGAAGTCATGGCGGTATTTGTCATAGCCTTCCCGGCCGCGCTCGGTCGCGAAATAGAACTGGTACCACCATTGCAGCTCGGCCGACGGCGGCAACGGCATCTTGCCGGACTCCTGGCTCGAGATCAGATAGCCGGAGACCGAGACCATGGCCGTGCAGCGCGCGGGGTAGGCGGCGGCGATGATGTTCGCTGTCCGCGCGCCCCAGTCGAAGCCGGCAAGCGTCGCCTTTTCGATTTTCAGCGCATCCATCAGGGCGATGATGTCGGCGGCGACCGCCGTGGGCTGGCCGTTGCGCAACGTGTCGCTGGACAGGAAGCGCGTCGTGCCGTAGCCGCGCAGATAGGGCACGATGACGCGATAGCCGGCCTGCGCGAGCAGCGGCGTCACATCGACGAAGCTGTAGATGTCGTAGGGCCAGCCGTGCAGCAGAATGACGGCGGGACCGTCGGCCGGGCCGGCCTCGGCGTAGCCGACGTTCAACAGCCCGGCATCGATCTGCTTCAGCGGCGCGAAAGAGGTGTCCGTTCCCGGCTTGATCGCGGGCAGCGCAGATCTTTCCTTGGGCTCTAGCTTGGGCTGTGCACCGGCGGCGCCGAATTGAGCGGCGGCAAATGCCGCCGCGGCGACGCCAAGAAAATTCCGTCGGCGCCGATTGACAGGCTCGGACATGTTGATCTCCCTCATTTCCGTCGTCCCCGGCGCTTCACGTACGTGTCGCCGGGAGCATCACCTCCATAATCTCGTCCCATGTCGCGCGCTTTCAGATTGGCTGGTTTTGTGCTTCAGAACAGCTTGATTTTTGCGGTAGAGCGGATGCACTACGCTCTCATTCAGCCGGTCGGGTCAGCGGGATTGGCGATTTGCTATATTATTTCAGCGACTTAGTTCTCGATACCAGCCGGCGCGAGCTGCGCCGGGCGGACGATCGGGTTCCACTCGAGCCGCAAGTCTTCGACCTCCTGGAATTTCTCCTCCGCGCCCGCGACCGCGTGGTCAGCCGCGACGAGCTGCTCGAGGCGGTCTGGAACGGCCGCACCGTCTCGGACGCCACGCTCTCCAGCCGGGTCAATGCGGCACGCAACGCCGTCGGCGACAATGGCGAGGCGCAACGGCTGATCCGCACGCTGCCGCGCAAGGGCATCCGCTTTGTCGGCGACGTGCGCGAGGCGCCGGATTCCTCATCTGCGGCGGCGATGTCGGAATCCCCCGATGCGGCCGAGCCGGACAGGCCGTTGCTCGCGGTGCTGCCCTTCACCAATATGAGCGGCGATCCCGAGCAGGATTTCTTCGCGGACGGCATGGCGGAAGATATCATCACCGCGCTGTCCCGCTGCAGCTCCCTGTTCGTGATCGCCCGCAACTCGTCCTTCATCTACAAGGGCAAGCCGGTCGATATCCGTGAGGTCGGGCGCGAGCTCGGGGTCGCCTATGTGCTCGAAGGCAGCGTCCGCCGCGTCGGCAACCGCTTGCGGATCACCGGACAGCTGATCGATGCGCCCTCGGGCCGGCATTTGTGGGCCGATCGCTTCGATGGCGACCTTGCCGACGTCTTCGACCTGCAGGATCGCATCACCGAAAGCGTCGTCGCCGCGATCGAGCCGACCGTGCAATTCGCCGAGGTCGCAAGGCAGAGGTCGAGCAAGCCGAGCCGGCTCGACGCCTATGATCTCCTGCTGCGCGCCTACAGGCTCGAACATGCCTTCACGGATGAGAGCACGGCCGAGGCGATCGCCTGTCTCGACCGCGCGCGCGCCATCGATCCGACTTACGCGCCGGCGCTCGCGATGGCGGCCTACTGCCACGCGCTGCGCCATTTCCAGGGCTGGGTTGTCCCTGACGATAGCCATGAAGCCGAGGGTGAAAGGCTGGCGTGGCAGGCGGTCGAGCTTGCGGCCAATGACGCCCAGGTGCTGTGGATGGCGGCTTTTGCGATCTGGAATCTGTCGTATGACCGGCGCGATGCGGCGCCTGAATTGTTCGACCGCTCGCTGCTGATCAATCCGAACTCGGTGATGGCACTCACGCTCGGCGGCTGGATCGAGATCATGCGCGGCAACCAGGCGGCGGGCCGCAGCATGATCGAGCGCGCCCAGCGCTTGAGCCCGCGCGATCCGCGCGGCTGGTTCACCTCGGGCGCAATGGCGATCGCCGCGATCGCCGACGGAGATTATCCGCAAGGCCTGCGCTGGGCCGAAAAGGCCTTGACGCAGAACCGGCGTTTTGCCGTCGCCCTGCGCGTCCTCATCGTCGCCCTGATCAAGCTCGGTCAGACCGACCGGGCGGCCCTGGTTGCGCGGGAGCTGCTCGATGTCGAACCGGAGTTGACGGTCTCCGGCTTCTTCAAACGCATTCCTTTCCCGCGCGACACCATGGCTGCCGCCTATGCCGAGGCGCTGCGCGCCGCCGGCGTGCCCGGGTGATCAGCCGGTCGAGCGAGCGATCGGCTGTCCGCTCGCTTTGATCTATTGACGGATGCCGAGGCTTTGCAGGAACGAAGGCGGCTGCGCAGTCTGCAGCGGCGGTTGCGCGAGTGCATATTGCCCGGCCGGAGCCGGTCCCGGTGCATTTTGCTCCCGCTGTACCCTCGCCCTGGGTTTCTGAACGTGCCGGATGTCGGCCCGCGCATTTTGCAACGAGCTATCCTTCACGGACCTGGTCGCGCGGTGCTTGTGCGTGGGCTGCTCGGGTGCGGGGTCTTCTGACGCGATCGGGAATGGAGCTGCCTTTGCCAGCGTTGCGGACGCCTGTTCCTGCTCCTGGTCTTGCGCTTGGTCCTGCGGCTGCGCCAGATCCTGTGGCCGTGTATCTACCTTCGCCGCCCAGGCCTGGAATTGTGCCAGCAGGACGCCGGGCGGTGGCTCACGGCTTTCCGTCTGCGCCTGATCGGCCGGCTCGGCGCCGGCGGCGCCGGTCCGGACGTCACTGGCTGACTGAATTGTCGGCGTCGATTGATCGCCGCCACGCTGCACGGCCGAACCGCGCGGCAGCGAAGCCATGGCGGCAACCAGCTTCACTGGATTGCCCAGCGACAGGGCAATCGCGATGCCGCCCGCCATCACGACGGTTGATAGGATGCTCACCCCGAGGATGCGCGATGGAGCCGGCAGATCGAGCAGAGACGCCGTCCATTGTTGGCGTTCGTCCTCACGATCGGAGAGAAAGCAAGGCAAGGTGTGATCCGGATCAAAGCCGTCGTTCATCGGCATAAGGGCAGCCTCCGCTTGTCGTTGCTGCCGACCATTACCCCGAGATCGTGGTCCAAAACGGGGAGAAATCTTGATCTCACTGGGGCTCAGGAACCCGAAGCTGTCGCGGCGGGATGCGGTTTCTCGTCACCGCATCATGGTCTAGGCCGCTGCTCCGGCCTTTGTCCCGGCGAGCTTCACGCGGGCGACAAGGGCTGCGATGCCCAGCACCGTGAGACACGCAGCCGGGAGCAGCATCGGCAGGATGTTGCTCTTTGTCGTTGTCGCAATCCAAGGCATCAGGTTTTGGCCCCAGAAGCCGCCGAGATTGCCGATCGAGTTGATTGCGGCGAGGCTCGCCGCCGCCCGCGCGCCGCTGAAGAAGCGCGGCGGCAGCGACCAGAAGCACGGGTAGAGCAGCTGGATGCAGGGCGCGCCGAGCACGAGGGCCACGAAGCGCAGCGTGTTGGACGACAGTTGGGTCGAGGCCACGAAGACGGCGATGCCGCAGATCGCGATCAGCACGACCGCGCCCAGCATGGTCTGCTCCCCGCGCAGACGTCCGGGCAGCCAGGCCAGCATGAAGGCCGAGAACGCCCAGGGAATGCTGTTGAGGAGGCCGTTGACGGTGGCGCTGACGCCAAAGCCCTTGACCACCGTCGGCAACCAGTAGCTGACGCCGTAGAGCGAGGTCGACATCATCATGTAGATGAGGGCGAAGCCCAGCACCCGCCAATCCACCAGAGCGGCGTATGGATTGGCCTCGATTGCAGTCGGGGACTTTTCGGCGGCCAGCCGCTGGGCAAGCCAGGTCTTCTCGGTCTGCGACAGGAAGGTCGCCTCGGCGGGGCTCGATGGCAGGAATGTCAGCACCAGGAACGTCAAGGCGATCGGCAGCGCTCCTGTGACAACGAACACCCATTGCCAGCCGGCCAGCCCGAACAGGCCGTCGAGGTCGAGCAGCGGACCGCCGATCAACGAGCCGAAGGCGTTGGCGCAGGCGCTGCCGAGCGTGAACACGCCGAGCACGCGGGTGCGGTGACGCTGTGGAAACCACAGCGTCAGATAGAACAGGATGCCCGGATAGAGACCGGCCTCGGCGACGCCGAGCAGACAGCGCAGGATCTGGAACGCCAGCACCGAGTGGAAGAAGCCCTGCAGCACGGTGATGATGCCCCAGGTCAGCATGATGCGCGCCATCCAGAAGCGGGCACCATATTTGTGGACCGCGAGCGTGCTCGGAATCTCGAACACCAGATAGGCGATGAAGAACAGCGAGGAGGCGAAACCGTAGTCCCTCTCGTTGGTGCCGAGCGCCGAGACCATCTGCAGTTTGGCGTAGCCGACGTTTTGCCGGTCGATGAACGAGACCAGGAACATGATCGTCAGCAGCGGCATCAGGCGCCAGATCAGGCGGCCCACCAGGCGATCCTCGTCGACGATGTCCTGCGGCAACAGCGTGTCCCCCGAATTCGTCCAGCCCGATCCTCCAACGAGCGGGTCCGCGATCCGAATACGACGGAGGCGACAGGTTGGCAATCGGATCAGCCGTCTCGTCCGCATGCGCCGTTTGCGGAGCCTGCACGCCGGCCGAAGCTTTCCTTGCCCAAGCGCAATGTGCCGGGCGCAATCCTCCGGCGCGGAGCCGAAAGCTGTGTCCGGACGGCGTGCAGCCTTTGGCTCAAGCGGCGCGGATGCCGGAGAGGAAGCTCGTCACGTCGGCCCTGAGGTGCTCGGCCTCACGCGACAAGGTGCCGGCGGCGCTGAGCACATTGGCGGAGATTTCCTCGGTCTCGGCGGCGGCGCGGCGTGCCGCGCCGACATTGCTGGAGACCTGCCGGGTGCCGCTTGCGGCCTGCTGGACGTTGCGGGCGATTTCCTGCGTCGCCGCGCCCTGCTGCTCGACCGCTGCGGCAATGGCCGAGGCGATCTCGGAGAGCTTCTCGATCGTGCCGCTGATTCCCTTGATCGCGTCGACCGACTCCTCCGTCGCCGCCTGGATGCCGGCGACCTGTTGGCCGATTTCGCCGGTGGCCTTGGCGGTCTGCTCCGCAAGCGCCTTCACTTCGGCTGCAACGACGGCGAATCCGCGGCCGGCTTCGCCGGCACGGGCGGCCTCGATGGTGGCGTTGAGCGCCAGCAGATTGGTCTGGCCGGCAATGCTGTTGATCAATTCCACGACGTCGCCAATGCGGCTGGCGGCCTTCGACAATTCGCTGACCCGGTCATTGGTGGCCCGTGCCTGATCGACCGCGCCGCTTGCCATCCGCGCCGAGTCCTGCACCTGGCGGCTGATCTCGCTGACCGAGGACGCCATCTCCTCGGTGGCGGACGCCACGGTGCCGACATTGGCGCTGGTCTGCTCGGCAGCGATGTTGGCTTGCGACGCCTCGCCGCCGGCGGTCGAGGCGACCGCGGACATGGCCTTGGCCGAGGCCTCCATCTCGGTGGCGGAAGCGGCGATGCCGTCGATCACCGCCTTGAACGAGGCCTCGAACCCGCCGGCGAGCTCGTGCATGGCGCGCTGGCGCTCGGCGGCCGCGCCGGCCTTGAGCCGGTCCTGCTCGGCGGCGAGCCGCGTCGCCTCGGCCGAGCGCTGCTTCAGCACCGCGACGGCCTGGGCCATGGTGCCGATCTCGTCGCGCCGCTCGGCGCCGGGGATTGCGACCGCAAGATCGCCGTCGGCGAGCCGGTGCGTGGCTTCGGTCAAACGCATGATCGGGCGGGTGATGCGGCGGCCGAGCCAGAATGCGATGGCGAAACTGAGCAGCGCCACCGCCGTGACGATGCCCAGGGTGTTGATGGCGTTGTTCCAGGTCGCCTGATCGACCTCCTCGAGATAGACGCCGGAGCCCACCACCCATTTCCAGCGCGGCGTCAGCACCGAGTAGGTCGCCTTGCGCAGCGGCGGCGTGTTCGGCTGCCTGGGCCAGAAGTAATAGGTGAAGCCGCCGCCATTCTCCGCCGACTTGATCATGTCGCGCGAGAAATAGGCGCCGGCGCTATCCTTGTTGTCATAGGATTGGGCGCCTTCCCGGTCCGGGAAAAGCCCGTTGATGGTGATGACGCCGTCCTGGCGCCGCGCCATGACATATTCGCTGCCGTCATAGCGGATGGCGCGGAGCGCCACCTTGGCCGCCTCCTGCGCCTGGTCGTCGGTCATCTCGCCTTTGGCCGCCTTCGCCTCATACGCCTCGACGATCTTGCTCGCCGCCTGGGCCACCGCGCGCGCCCGCGCCTGGTGCTCGACCAGCGTGATGTCGGCGATGGTGCGCACCGAGGCCGCGCCGGCGAGGATCAGGGCCGCGAGCGCCACGATCGGAATCAGCAGGACGCGGCCGTTGATGCTGTGAAAGGCGTTGCGCATGACGGCTCCTTCGGGCGCGTCGGATCAGCGCCGCGGGTACAACAGGCACAACTAGGGATAAATCGCTAACGTAAACGAGTGCCTAAGGTCGCGGCCATTGCGCCAGCTCATTTGCGCTTTATCGACCGTGCCTGCGCTGGTGCGGGCCGCCGGGCGACCTCCGGGACCGGCACCGGCCTGTTCCGCCGTCACGCGCTTCTCCGGGATTCTCATCCGAAAGTCCAAGTCGCCGGACACGGCTCCTGGTTCGCCCGAACCCGGGACTGGCGCCTGACCGCGCCTTCACGAAGGCGGCCAAGTGATTTGCCCGCGCGAGACGGTGCAAGAATTCCTCGAACCACATCTCGACGTCGTCCCGGCGAAGGCCGGGACCCAGACCGCGGAATCCATCCGGTGGCATTCAGTCGGAGACGTTCTTCGCAAAACGAAACTCTGTGGTTATGGATCCCGGCCTTCGCCGGGACGACGGCGGGGCTCTTGGCGCAGGCCAAGTGATTTGCCCGGCGGGTGCGTTAACCGGACCCTGTCAAGATGGTCGCGGAAAAATATTCCTGTTTTCAGAATTTCGGATTTAGCGTAAGGTCGCGTCATCCCGCCTCGTTGCAGAGGGGCGTTTCGCGATCGTCACGAACGTGAGGCGGGGATGCGGTGGACGCGGATGTGCCTGACTGACGAGCGGCACGGATGCGTACGGCGAAATCGTGTGGTCCTGGCGCCCCAAGGCTCTGGCGTCAAGTGGCCGACGATGCTTGCGCATCGCGGCGATGACGGTGGCAAACGAGATGGTTCACCGGGGAGATCACGTATAAGCCGTCAAACCATCGCGCAGGGAAGGCCGGAGTGTCTTCGCCTGTACCTGTGGTCACGCGCCCTTTGCGCACATTTTCTGGCGCGAGGGCCCCGGGTGCAGCGGTCACCCGGCCTTCCCTGCGCCCTCTGACCTTAGAAAGAGGGCGGAGATGATGCAAAGCTCGGGCGATTTCCGTCGCGAGAACGCGGGTGTGTGTCCTCAAATGTCTCCCACCGTCATCCTGGCGGGTGCCGGGACGACGCGTGGAGATGGGGCGACGCTAATACACGTCCTTCGCGTCGGCCTCTTCGCTGGTCTGGATCAGATCGAGGCTGCGTTCGACCTTTCCCAACAGCCGCCCCAGCTCCTTGCGTTCCCCGGTCGACAGGCAGGCGAGCATCTCCTGTTCCCGGCGCAGCAGGCGCGGGATCAATTCGTCATAGAGCGCCTTGCCCTTGCGCGTCATGCGCAGGCGAAACTCGCGGCGGTCGTCGGCATTGGCGACGCGCTCGATCAGCTCGCGCTCGAGCAGCGCGGTGACGGCGCGGCTGATGGTGGATTTATGGGTCCGGGTGCATTGCGAGATGTATTGCGCGCTGCACGCTTCGCTGCGGAAGCCAAGGGTTGCCAGCACCCGCCACTCCGGAATGTCGAGCCCGTAGCGCGTCTGGTACTCGCTCGACAGCGCCTGGCTGACTTCGGCAGCAAGGCGATTGAGGCGGAACGGCAGGAATTTGAACAGGTCGAGCCGGCCGCGCTTGCCGGCGCCTTCGCCGGGGGACGCGACGCCGGCTTCGTTCGACAGGCGCTTTTGCGAGCCTCGCTCCAATTTGAACTCCGATCCCGCCTTGACGGCCAAATCCGTTGGATGCATATTAGTTGCAAGTGAAACCATTTTGCAAGTGGTCGATTTTCCCTCGAGGGAGGTTTTCGGGGATGGCGCAAGCCAACAGCCAGGTCCAGGACGGGACGGCGAACGGCGCAAAGACCCAGTTCGGTTACCGCCGCCATGTCGATCAGGATCACTCGGCCACCGAAATCGCCGAGCACCCCGTCGTCGTGGTCGGTGCGGGCCCGGTCGGCCTGTCCCTCGCCATCGATCTCGCGCAGCGCGGCCAGAATGTGGTGCTGCTCGACGACGCCGACCGGATCGGCGAGGGCTCGCGCGCGATCTGCTTCTCGAAGCGCTCGCTGGAATATTGGGACCGGCTTGGCGTGGGCGACCGCATGGTCGACAAGGGCGTGGTCTGGAGCGTCGGGCGGATCTTCCACGGCCCCTCCGAGCTCTACCAGTTCAATCTGCTGCCCGAGCAGGGCCGCAAGCGGCCCGCCTTCATCAACCTGCAGCAGTTCTATGCGGAAGCCTATCTGGTCGATCGCGTTGAGCAGTTGCCCGCGATCTCGCTGCGCTGGCGCAACAAGGTGACCGCGCTCGAGCAGCGCAACGACGGCGTCGTTGTCAGCATCGCAACACCCGAGGGGCCATATCGGCTGCTCGCCGCCTACGTCATCGCCTGCGACGGCGCGCGCTCGTCGCTGCGACAGATGGTGGGCGCGGAGTTCGCGGGCCAGGTGTTCGAGGACCAGTTCCTGATCGCCGATGTGAGGATGACGGCGGAATTTCCCACCGAGCGCTGGTTCTGGTTCGACCCGCCGTTCCATGCGGGGCGCTCGGCGCTGTTGCACAAACAGCCGGATGACGTCTGGCGCATCGATCTGCAGCTGCGGCCCGACGCCGATCCCGCGGCCGAAAAGCGGCCGGAGAATGTACGGCCGAGGATCGCGCGCATGCTCGGCCACGACAAGTTCGAGTTCGAATGGATCTCGCTCTACAAGTTCCAGTGCCGCCGCATGGACAGGTTCATTCATGGCCGCGTGATCTTTGCCGGCGACGCCGCGCACCAGGTCTCGCCCTTCGGCGCGCGCGGCGCCAATTCGGGCCTGGAGGATGCGGAAAATCTCGCCTGGAAGCTCGACCGCGTGCTGCGCAAGCAGTCGCCGGAGCGCCTGCTCGACAGCTACCATGTCGAGCGCAGCGCCGCGGCCGATGAAAACATCCGCGAATCCACCCGCTCGACCGATTTCATGGCGCCGAACACGCCGCAAGAGGCGCGGCTGCGCAAGGCCGTGCTGGCGCTGGCGAAGGAGACCGAGTTCGGCAAGCGCATGGTCAATGGCGGTCGCCTGTCGGTGCCGACGGTCTATGACTCACCGCTGTCGACGCCGGACCGCGATTCCTGGCGCGCCGGGCCGCGGCCGGGAACGTCGATGTACGACGCGCCGATCGATGGGCGCTATCTGACCGATGCGTTCATCGAGCAGGGCAAGCGGTTCGCCTGTCTTGCATTCGGCAACGGCAACGCCCTCGAGGCGCCTGATAGTGTCGGCTTGATCCGGATCGGCGGCGAGGGCGGCTTTGCCGAGCGCGATCATCTCGCATCCGCGCGTTATGATGCCGAGCCGGGCACCACCTATCTACTGCGGCCGGACGGCTACGTCGCCGCGCGCTTCCGGCATCCGACGCGCGCCGCGCTGGATGCCGCGTTGTCGCGCGCCGCCGGATTGAATTGAGTGCTGGCCATGACGCTCTCCACCAGCTCGAATTTCGCAAAGCCCGACGATGCGTTCCGCGCCATCGTGGAGGCCCACAGGGGCCTGAGCGACGCGCAAAGCGCCGATCTCGACGCGGCGCTGGTCTTGATCCTGGCCAACCATATCGGCGACATCGCGGTGTTGCGCGAGGCGATTACGCTCGCCAAACGGCGCGTGACCGACGCCGCCCAACAGCAACAACAGCAGCAACAATAGGCTTCGTAAAGGGAACCAGTCGATGGCCAAAGGCTTCGCATCCACCACCGATCTCGCCGAGAAGAAGATCACCTTCTCCGATATCGGCTCCGACATCTACGCCTTCACCGCCGAAGGCGATCCGAACACGGCCATCATCGTCGGCGACGATTCCTGCCTCGTGTTCGATGCGCAGGCGACGCCGGCGCTGGCGAACAAGGTGATCGAGCGCGTGCGCACCGTCACCGACAAGCCGATCAAATATGTGGTGCTGTCGCATTATCATGCGGTGCGCGTGCTCGGCGCGTCGGCCTATCATGCCCAAGGCATTGTCGCCTCGGAAGAGACCTATCGGCTGATCGAGGAGCGCGGCAAGCAGGATTGGGATTCCGAATATGGCCGCTTCCCCCGCCTGTTCCAGGATGCCCAGAGCATTCCCGGCCTGACCTGGCCGACGCTGACCTTCGAAGGCGAGATGACGATCTATCTCGGCAAACGCGAGGTGCGGCTGATGCAGCTGGGCGCGGGCCACACGTCAGGCGATATCGTCGCCTGGGTGCCGGATGCCGAGGTGATGTGCTCGGGCGACCTGATCGAATACCATTCGGCCTGCTACTGCGGCGACGCGCACTTACGCGAATGGCCGGCGACGCTGAACGAAATCCGCGCCTTCAATCCCAAGGCGATCGCGCCCGGCCGGGGCGATGCGCTGAAAGGCCTTGCCACCACGCGCGAGGCGATCGCGATGACGCGCGATTTTGTCACGTCGCTCTATGGCGCGGCCGAGCTGTCGGTGGCCAAGGGCCGCAGCCTGAAGGACACCATGGCTGCGACCCGCGAGGTCATGGATCCGAAATTCGCGAGCTTTGCGATCTACGAGCACTGCCTGCCCTTCAACATCTCCCGCGCGTTCGACGAGGCCTCAGGGATCGACGATCCCGTGATCTGGACCGCGGAGCGCGACCGCGAGATGTGGGCTGCCCTGCAAGGAGGATGACATGAACATCAATACCTCGCCTGAGAAGATCGGACACGCGTCGGCCCATGTCACGCCCGGCTACATGTCCGGCTTCGGCAACAGCTTCGAGACGGAGGCGCTGCCCGGGGCGCTGCCGATGGGCCGCAACTCGCCGCAGCGCTGCGCCTATGGCCTCTATGCCGAGCAGTTGTCCGGCTCGCCCTTCACCGCGCCGCGCGGCAGCAATGAGCGCTCCTGGCTCTACCGCATCCGCCCCTCGGTCAAGCATTCCGGCCGTTTCACCAAGGTCGATGCCGGCCTGTGGCGCAGCGCGCCCTGCCATGAATTCGAGATGCCGATCGCGCAGCTGCGCTGGGACCCGACGCCGATCCCATCAACTGAAATGACCTTCCTGCAGGGCGTGCACACCATGACCACGGCGGGCGACGCCAACACCCAAGCGGGCATGGCGGCGCATGTCTACATCATCACCAAATCGATGGTCGATCAGCACTTCTACAATGCCGATGGCGAGCTGATGTTCGTGGCGCAGCAGGGAAACTTGCGCTTCATCACCGAGTTCGGCCGCATCGACATCGAGCCGGGCGAGATCGCCGTGATTCCGCGCGGCGTGAAATTCCGCGTCGAGATTCCCGCCGGCCCTGCGCGCGGCTATCTCTGCGAGAACTACGGCGGCGCGTTCACGCTGCCGGAGCGCGGGCCGATCGGCGCCAACTGTCTTGCGAACGCGCGCGACTTCCTGACGCCGGTCGCTTCCTACGAAGACAAGGACGCACCGACCGAGCTCTACGTGAAATGGGGCGGCTCGCTGTGGAAGACCGTGCTGCCGCATTCGCCGATCGACGTGGTGGCCTGGCACGGCAATTACGCGCCCTACAAATATGATCTGCGCACCTTCTCGCCGGTCGGCGCGATCGGCTTCGATCATCCCGATCCCTCGATCTTCACCGTGCTGACCTCGCCGTCGGAGACGGCGGGCACCGCCAACATCGATTTCGTCATCTTCCCCGAGCGCTGGATGGTCGCGGAAAACACCTTCCGGCCGCCCTGGTACCACATGAACATCATGAGCGAGTTCATGGGGCTGATCTACGGCGTCTATGACGCCAAGCCGCAAGGCTTCGTGCCCGGCGGCATGAGCCTGCACAATTGCATGCTGCCGCACGGCCCCGACCGCGACGCCTTCGATCATGCCAGCAATGGCGAGCTCAAGCCGGTCAAGCTCACGGGCACCATGGCCTTCATGTTCGAGACGCGCTACGCGCAGCGCGTCACCGAATATGCCGCGAAGTCCGCGACGCTGCAGGATGACTACGCGGATTGCTGGAAGGGCCTGGAGAAGCGGTTCGATCCGACCAGGCCGTGAGTGATGCATGCGACTTCCGGCGGGATCGGCCTTGCTCGACGTCGTCCCGGCGAAGGCCGGGACCGATAACCACAAGCGCGTGTTCGCGCGATGATTGTCGGCCACCGAATGCCGCAGAAAGATTCCGCGGTATGGGTCCCGGCCGTCGCCGGGACGACAGCGTGCTGGCCGGGCCGTGACCGCGTCGAGACTGGAGAAAAGCCTTGTCCAACCCCAACGACCCAAAACTCCGCTCCTTCATTCCCGTCGATCCCGCTTCCGACTTCCCGATCCAGAACCTGCCCTACGGTGTGTTCTCGGCGAATGGGCTCGCGCCGCGCCTAGGCGTTGCGATCGGCGATTACGTGCTCGATCTCTGGGAGCTTGCGCAAGACGGCCGGCTGGATGTCTGCGAGCCCGCTGTGTTTGCAGCTACTTCACTCAATCCCTTCATGGCGCTGGGACCGCAGGTCTGGACCCGCACACGGGCGCGTATCAGCGAGCTGTTGCGGCACGACAATCCCGAGCTGCGCGACAATGACGAGTTGCGCCAGCTCGCGCTGGTGCCGATGAAGGACGTGACGCTGCATTTGCCCTTCACCGTCTCCGGCTACACCGACTTCTATTCATCCAAGGAGCACGCCACCAATGTCGGCGTGATGTTCCGCGGCAAGGACAATGCGCTGCAGCCGAACTGGCTGCACATGCCGATCGGTTATAACGGCCGGGCCTCCACGGTCGTGGTCAGCGGCACAAAGGTGCGCCGGCCGCGCGGGCAGCTCAAGCCGCCGAGCGCCGACGTGCCGAGCTTCGGCCCGTGCAAGCGGCTCGACTTCGAGCTCGAGATGGGTGTCGTGATCGGCCAGCCGTCGGCGATGGGCGAAATGCTCAGCGAGAGCCGGGCCGAGGAGATGATCTTCGGCTTCGTGCTGCTCAACGACTGGAGCGCGCGCGACATCCAGCAATGGGAATATGTGCCGCTCGGGCCGTTCCAGGCCAAGGCCTTCGCGACCTCGATCAGCCCATGGGTGGTGACCCGCGAGGCGCTTGAGCCATTCCGCCTGCACGGGCCGGAGCAAACTCCGGTGCCGCTCCCCTATCTGCGCCAGACCGGTGCGAACAATTACGATCTCGCGCTCGATGTCGGCTTGCGCGCGGGATCAATGAATAAGCCGCAGAGCATCTCGCACACCAACTTCAAATACATGTACTGGTCCTCGGTGCAGCAATTGATGCACCACGCCTCCAGCGGCTGTGCGATGAATGTGGGCGATCTCCTCGGCAGTGGCACCATCTCGGGTCCCGAGAAAGGCCAGCGCGGCAGCCTGCTGGAGATCAGCTGGAACGGCACCGAGCCGCTGGACTTGCCAGGCGGCATCAAACGCGCGTTCCTGGAAGACGGCGACTCGCTCGTGATGCGCGGCTGGTGCCAGGGCGACGGCTATCGCGTCGGCTTCGGCGAAGTCGAGGGGACGATCCTGCTGGCTGAGTGATTTTGCCTTACGTCATTGCGAGCGAAGCGAAGCAATCCAGGGCCACACGTGAGACTCTGGATTGCTTCGTCGCTCCGCTCCTCGCAAGGACGGTGGCTTGCGTGTCACCTCTCCTCCGGCCGAACGTCTCTGATCCGCGTCGAATGTGCGGCAACTTCATCGACCGTGAACTTCAGATGCACGCGCTTCTCCGACGGCGGCTGATTGACGGCGCAGACGCCCGCCCGCCATGGCCTCAAAGGCCGGATCGGCCGCGGCGCAAAGCCGCCGCCGCAATTCGGGCAGACGTTGAAGAGCCTGGTCTCCACGCAATCCGCGCAGAAGGTGCATTCGTAGGAGCAGATGCGCGCATCGCTCGCGTTCGGCGGCAGGTCCTTGTCGCAATATTCGCAGTTCGGTCGCAGCTGCAGCGCCATGGTCGGCTCCCGGATCGCTTCCGGACAGATCATCGCAGATCGGGCGCGGCCAGCGAATGACGGAATTCCCTCGAATTGCGCCAGGCTTCCGCTCAGCTTCGCAACGGCAATTTTCCGCTCTCCTTGAGCCGGTCGAGCACGATCGAGGAGCGCACATGCGCCACGCTCGGATGCGGCATCAGGACGTCGTTGACGATGTCGGAGAGACTCTTCAGGTCGCGCAGCACCGCCTTCAGCACATAGTCGGAATCGCCGGTGAGCGAATAGGCCTCCTGGATGTCGTCGATGCGGTTGACTAGCGCGCGGAATTTCTTCGCATTGTCGGGCGAGTGCGTGGCCAGCGTAATCTGGATGAACGCGATGACGCCGAAGCCGAGCGCGTCGGAGGCAAGCTCGGCGCGGTAGCCCGAGATCACCTTCTCCTCCTCCAGCCGCATCCGCCGGCGCGAGCACTGCGAGGCCGACAGTCCCGCGACCTCGGCGAGCTGCTGGTTGGTGAGCCGGCCATCGTCCTGCAGCGCGCGGAGGATCCTGAGGTCGAAGCTGTCGAGCGAAATCATGCATGAAGTCCGCTATTTGTGCACAGATCGTGCAAAGGATACCGAAAATGCAACTCGTTTGCACGCCAATTGCGGCGGCGATGGGCGACTATCCCTGGACCGCAAGAGGGAGATTCGCATGGGTCCGTTTCCGCATGACGCGCCGCCGGCCACGATCAGCGCCGACAACCCGATGGGCACCGACGGCTTCGAGTTCGTCGAATACGCCCATCCCGATGGCGCCGCGCTGCATGCGCTGTTCAAGCTGATGGGCTTTGCGCCAGTGGCGCGGCACCGGACCAGGAAGATCACCGTCTACCGCCAGGGCGACGTCAACTATCTCGTCAATGAGGAGCCCGGCAGCCACGGCTTCAATTTCGTCGGCCAGCACGGCCCCTGCGCACCCTCGATGGCCTTCCGGGTGGTCGACGCCAAGCGCGCCTATGACCGCGCCATCGCGCTCGGCGCGGAGCCGGCCGACATGCCGGCCGCCCAGAAGGTGCTCGATGTGCCCGCCATCAAGGGCATCGGCGGCAGCCTGCTGTATTTCGTCGACCGCTATGGCGCGAAGGGCTCGGCCTACGATGCCGAATACGAATGGCTCGGCGCGCGCGATCCGCGGCCGGCCGGGGCCGGCCTGTTCTATCTCGATCATCTCACCCATAATGTGCATCGCGGGCGGATGGATGTCTGGGCCGGCTTCTACGAGAGGCTGTTCAACTTCCGTCAGATCCGCTTCTTCGACATCGAGGGCCGCGCCTCGGGCCTGTTCTCCCGCGCGCTGACCAGCCCCGACGGCAAGATCCGGATTCCGATCAACGAGGATGCCGGCGATTCCGGGCAGATCGAGGAATATCTCAAGGTCTATCGCGGCGAGGGCATCCAGCACATCGCCTGCGGCTGCCGCGACATCTACCAGACCGTCGAATCCTTGCGCGCCGCCGGCCTGCCCTTCATGCCTTCGCCGCCCGACACCTATTTCGAGAGGATCGATGCGCGGCTGCCCAAGCACGGCGAGGATGTCGCGCGGCTGAAAACGAACGGCATCCTGATCGACGGCGAGGGCGTGGTCGACGGCGGCCAGACCAAGGTGCTGCTGCAAATCTTCTCGGCCAACGCGATCGGGCCGATCTTCTTCGAGTTCATCCAGCGCAAGGGAGACGACGGCTTCGGCGAAGGCAATTTCAAGGCGCTGTTCGAATCGATCGAGGAAGACCAGATCCGCCGCGGCGTGCTGAAAGTGGATGATGCCGCGTAGCTCCGCCGCGCGGACGCGTCGCTCCCCTGGCCGAGACGGCTAAAGCGCCATGAGATGCGGTTGAAGCGGTGCGAGCAGCAATCTCGGTCTACCTCTCCCGGAGGGAGAGGTCGGATTGCATCGCAAGATGCAATCCGGGTGAGGGATTACGGTCTATCGAGAGAGCTGCGGCCCTCACCCGAATTGCGCTCCGCGCAATCCGACCTCTCCCCGCCGGGGAGAGGTGTAGCCCGCGGCGCCAATCGAACCCCGCCCACTCAGCGTTTCCATGCGCCCAGCAAATCCGCCAGCGCCACCGTCTCCGGTTCGCGTATCGCCGACGGCGTGCGCGAGAAGCGCGGGGCAGGGGCCGGCTGCGTCACGCCATGGCGCTCGACGAACACGTTTCGCGCGGCCATGTGCGGATGCTTCGGCGCTTCCGCCATGGTCAGCACCGGGGCGAAGCAGATGTCGGAGCCTTCCATGATCCTGCACCACTCCTCCCGCGTCTTGCTCTTGAAGATCTGCGTCAACTTCGCCTTCAGCGCAGGCCAGGCGTTGCGGTCCATCTGCGCATCGAAGGCGGGATCCGTAAGACCCGCATGCTCGCGGAGCAGCGCGTAGAATTGCGGCTCGATCGAGCCGATCGAGATGAAATGGCCGCAGGCGCATTCATAGACGCCATAGAAATGCGCGCCGCCGTCGAGAAAGTTTGCCTCGCGGCCCTCGCCCCAGCGCCCAATCGCCGCCATGTCGAAGAACATCGACATCAGCGACGCTGCGCCGTCGCACATCGCGGCGTCCACCACCTGGCCTTTGCCGGACTTCGAGGCTTCCAGCAGCGCCGCCAGCACGCCGACCACGAGGTACAGCGCGCCGCCGCCGAAATCGCCGACCAGGTTGAGCGGCGGCACCGGCCGCTCCGCCGGGCCGATCGCGGCGAGCGCGCCGGTCAGCGAGATGTAGTTGATGTCATGACCTGCGGCCTGCGCCAGCGGACCCTGCTGGCCCCAGCCGGTCATGCGGCCGTAAACGAGCTTGGGATTGCGCGCGAGCACGATGTCGGGCCCGAGCCCGAGCCGCTCCATCACGCCGGGGCGAAAGCCCTCGATCAGCGCGTCTGCGCCGGCAAGCAGGTCGAGGACCCCCGCAATCGCATTTGCATCCTTCAGATCGAGCTCGATCATCCTGCGGCCGCGCCCGGCGACCGACTTCATGTTCTTCTTCGCCCCGACGCGATCGAGCGTCACCACGTCGGCCCCCATGTCGGCGAGCAGCATGCAGGCGAAGGGGCCAGGGCCGATTCCCGCGAATTCGACGATGCGGTAGCCGGCGAGCGGGCCGGAGGCGCGGACGGAAGCTTGCGGAGCGGATTTGTCGAGCACGGTGCTTTCCCGTTTTGGTTTTCGTTCTTGGATTCTTGCGCAGTCGGCGTTTCGCAATCGATTGTCACGCCTCGAGCCCACGGTCGCAAGTGCCTTTTGGGCGCGGCTCGCCTGGAACGCATTGCGGCGCGCAATCCCTTGCGCGCCGCAATGATCAATACTTGTGTTGAGGCGCTATCAGCCCGCGGCCGCCACCGCGCGCTGTGCCATCACCTTGATCAGGTGGGCGCGGTAGTCGGCGGCGCCGTGGACGTCGCTGATCAGGCCGCTTGCGGGAATGCTGATGCTGTCGAGTGCGCTGGTCCCCCAATTGGCTTTCAGCGTGGCTTCGATGGCTCCCACCCGCATCACGCCGCTCTGCGAGGCGCCGGTGACGGCGGCGCGGACGTCACCCGATTTGGTCTTGGCGACGAACACGCCGGTGAGCGCGAAGCGCGAGGCTGGATGCGGGAATTTGGCATATCCTGCCTTGGCCGCAATCGGGAACGACACGGCGGTGATGATCTCGCCGTCGTCGAGCGCGGTCGAGAACAAGCCCTTGAAGTAGTCGTCGGCCGCGATCGCGCGCTTGTTGGTCTTGACGGTCGCGCCGAGCGCCAGCACGGCGGCGGGATAATCCGCGGCCGGATCGTTGTTGGCGAGCGAGCCGCCGATGGTGCCGCGATGACGCACGGCGGGATCGCCGATGAGCGAGGCGAGATGCGCGAGCGCGGGGATCGCCTTCTTCACCTCGGCGGAGTTGGCGACATCGTAATGCGTGGTCGCCGCCTTGATGATGACGGCGTCAGCCGACACCTCGATGCCGACCAGCTCCTTGATCTTGGCGAGGTCGATCACGTCGGAGGGCGACGCCAGCCGCTGCTTCATCACGGGGATCAGCGTGTGGCCGCCGGCAAGATATTTGGCCTCGGTGCCCTTGGCAAACAGGCTCGCTGCTTCATCGACCGAGGAGGCGCGGTGATAGGTGGTCTGGTACATGGGGTGCTCCCGTTCCTTAAGCGGCCTTGCCGTGGATCGCGTGCCAGACGCGGTCCGGCGTTGCAGGCATTTCGAGCTTGTTGTTGCCGATCGCATCCGTAATCGCGTTGATCACGGCCGCGGACGCCCCGATCGCGCCGGCCTCGCCACAGCCCTTGATGCCCAAAGGGTTGCCCGGACAGAGCGTCGTGGTGTGGGAGAGCTTGAACGAGGGCAGATCGTCGGCGCGCGGCATGGTGTAGTCCATGAAGGAGGCCGTCACCAGCTGGCCGTTGCCGTCATAGACCGCGCCTTCGAGCAGCGCCTGGCCGATGCCCTGCGCGAGCCCGCCATGCACCTGGCCCTCGACGATCATCGGGTTGATCAGCCGCCCGAAATCGTCCGCCGCCACGAAGTTGACGAAGGAGGTCTTGCCGGTCGCCTGGTCGACCTCGAGCTCGCAGATATAGGCGCCCGCGGGGAAGGTGAAGTTGGTGGGATCGTAGAAGGCCGTCTCCTTCAGGCCGGGCTCCATGCCGTCGGGCAGGTTGTGCGCGGTGTAGGCCGCGAGCGCCACCATCGGCAATGCGATCTTCTTGTCGGTGCCCGCCACCTTGAATTCGCCGTTCTCGATGACGATGTCGCCTTCGGCGGCTTCCAGCGCGTGCGCTGCGATCTTCTTGGCCTTGGCCTCCATCTTCTCCATCGCCTTCAGGATGGCGGTCAGTCCGACCGCCGCCGAGCGGGAGCCATAGGTGCCCATGCCGAACTGCACCTTGTCGGTGTCGCCATGGACGATCGAGACCTGGTCGATCGATATCCCCAAGCGGTCGGCGACCAGCTGGCAGAAGGTGGTCTCATGGCCCTGGCCGTGAGAGTGCGAGCCGGTGAGGATCTCGATGGTGCCGACCGGATTGACCCGCACCTCCGCCGATTCCCACAAGCCGACGCCGGCCCCCAAGCTGCCGACCGCCTTGGACGGCGCGATGCCGCAGGCCTCGATATAGCAGGACACGCCAATGCCGCGCAGCTTGCCTTCGGTCTTGGCCTTGGCCTTGCGCGCGGGGAAACCGGCATAGTCGATGGCCTTCTTGGCGGCTTCCAGCGAGGCGATGAAATCACCGGTGTCATAGGTCATGATCACGGGCGTCTGATACGGGAACTGGCGGATGAAATTCGCGGTCCGCAGATCGGTCGGATCGACCTTGAGCTGGCGCGCCGCGGTCTCCATCATCCGTTCCAGGAGATACGAGGCTTCCGGCCGGCCAGCGCCGCGATAGGCATCGACCGGCGTGGTGTTGGTATAGACCCCGATCACCTCCGCATGGATCGCGGGGATGACGTACTGGCCCGACAAGAGCGTCGCATAGAGATAGGTCGGCACCGCCGAGGAGAATAGCGACATATAGGCGCCGAAATTGGCGTGGGTCGTGACCTTCAGGCCGAGGATCTTGTTGTCCTTGTCGAAGGCCATCTGCGCGTGGGTCACATGGTCGCGGCCATGGGCGTCGGTGAGGAACGCTTCCGAGCGGTCGCCGGTCCATTTGATCGGGCGACCGACCTTCTTCGACGCCCAGAGGCAGACCATCTCCTCCGGGTAGATGTAGATCTTGGAGCCGAAGCCGCCGCCGACGTCGGGCGCAATCACACGCAGCTTGTGCTCGGGCGCGATATTGTAGAATGCCGACAGCACGAGGCGGGCGACATGCGGGTTCTGCGAGGTCGTGTAGAGCGTGAAATGCTCTTCGGCGGTGTCGTAATCGGCGATTGCCGCACGCGGCTCCATCGCATTCGGCACCAGGCGGTTGTTGGTGAGGTCGAGCGTCACCACATTCGCTGCCTTGGCAAAGGCGTCCTTCACCGCGGCCTCGTCGCCGATCGTCCAGTCATAGACGATGTTGCCGGGCGCCTCCGGATGCAGCTGCGGCGCGCCGGGCTTGATGGCGGCATGCACATCGGGCACCGAGGGCAGCTCTTCGTATTCGACCACCACGGCTTCGGCGGCATCGCGCGCGAGATTCTTGCTCTCGGCAATCACGACCGCGACCGCCTGGCCGACAAAACGCACCGTCTCCGGCGCCAGCGCGGGCCATGCCCCCATCTTCATGGGCGAGCCGTCCTTGGAGGTGATGGCCCAGCCGCAGATGAGATTGCCGACCTTGTCCTCGACCAGCTCCTTGCCGTTGAGCACGGCGAGCACGCCCGGCATCTTCAGCGCCTCCGAGGGGTCGATGCTCTTGACCTTGGCGTGTGCATGCGGGCTGCGGATGAAGTGGGCGTGGGTCATGCCCACCAGCTTGATGTCGTCGACATAGCGACCCTTGCCGGTAATGAAACGCTTGTCCTCTTTGCGCACCACGCTGGCGCCGATGCCTTCCATACCCATGTCGTTCTCCCTCCCGGAGTTTTGTCGCAAAGCCGCTGCTTCCCTCGAGATCGCGGCCGTCTGGTTCGAATATCGAGCGTCAGGCTTGCGCGTTATTCCGCGGCCTGCGCTACCTGCATGCGCGATGCCGCGTCCAGCACCGCCTTGACGATGTTGTGGTAGCCGGTGCAGCGGCAGATATTGCCTTCGAGCTCATGACGGACGGTCTCCTCGTCGAGCTTGCCGCCATAGCGCTTCACCATGTCGATCGAGGTCATGATCATGCCCGGCGTGCAGTAGCCGCACTGCAAACCATGATTGTCGCGGAAGGCCGCCTGCATCGGATGCAGCTGGTCGCCCTTGGCGATGCCTTCGATGGTGGTGACATGAGCGCCCTCGGCTTGCGCGGCGAGCGTCGTGCACGACTTCACGGCGCGCCCGTCGATATGCACCACACAGGCCCCGCACTGGCTGGTGTCACAGCCGACATGCGTCCCCGTCAGGTTCAGGTGATCGCGCAAAAGATGCACAAGCAGCGTGCGGTCCTCGCAATCGACCGAAACCGCCTTGCCGTTCACTGTGAGTTTGACTGTCGACACCTGGAGCCTCCCGAATGAATTCTTGATTGCTCTGATTAGAGACAGCGCCTCGCGACTTTGCAACTGGGATTTTCGTCGCGCGGGTCACGGAAAGGTCACGCGGATGGGCCGGGCTTTGCTATCGGCTTTACGTTGCGCAGGGGAGAGTGAGTGGGCCAGCGCAAGCAGATGATACGACTGTAAGCTGCTCACCCCGCCGGCATCGCCCGGCTTGCCCAGACGATTCTGCATTCCAGAGGGTGTAAAGGTCTCGCTGAGAGCCCGTGAGTGCTGGATGCGCGCTTGCGCCGGGCACGACGGACGGAGGAGTCGCGCCATCGGCCGCCTGGGGGACCTGGGGGTCCTCGGGGTAATGGCGCCCAAGCGAGGGCTAGCAGGCTCCAGCCACGGTCATAGAAAGTCTCTCCGCAGAACAAAAAGGAAACATCGGCCTGCGACCGACTTTAGTCGCGGGCAGAGGATGGTTCCAATTTACCGGCAATTATCAATTGTGCCCTAATTTTTCGCAAGCGCTGGGCGCGCCTCGCGCCCCGATCGCGGCTGGCAAGAACCAACAATTGGCGTGAGGTCGAGGATGTCTGGGACGTCAGGGGCGCGTGGCGCAACACTCTTCACCCTTCGCTTCCGCGGCAAGGTCCTGCTCGGCTTTGCCATGGTGCTCTTGATCTCGACCGTGAGCCTCGGCATGGCCTATCTCGGCTTCGACCGTGTCTCGACGGCGGTCGCGGCCTATCGTGAGAGCGTGTCGGAAGCCGATCTTGCCCGCAACATCGACCGCGAGCTGATCTCCTATCGGTCCCTGGTGAAATACTATGTCGTGACCGGTAAGGACGACGATGCCAAGGCGGCGCAGGCCGCGGAAGCGAATCTCAAAGCCGCGATCGAAAAGGCGCAGAGCTCCACGACCAAGGAGGCGCGGCGCCAGGGGCTGAACAAGCTCGCCGCTGAGTTCAAGAATTTCTCCGGCACCTTTGCCGATATTCTCAAGACCAAGCGCGAGAGCGCCGATCTCGTCCAGAACCAGCTGACGCGCAACGCCAACATGCTGCGTTACAAGCTCGACGACATCGCCAGCAATGCCGCGGAAGACGAGCAGGCTGCGGTCGAGCTTGGCGTCAAGCAGGTCACCACGCAGTTGCAGGCCGCGTCCGCGCTCGCCAATAATTTCGTCGTCAACAACGACCAGTCGGTCGCCAACAGCGCGTTGGCCCGGCTGAAATTCGTCGAAAATTCCCTGCACGCCGTGGCCGCGACAGACAACGAGAAGATCACCGCGGGGCTCAAGGAAGCCCAGGCACTCCTGACCGGCTATCGCGAGGCGCTGGCAAAGCTGGTCGAGAACGCCAAGACGGTCGACGAGCTGGTCACGGAGATGAGCGGCTCGGCGGGCGCGATCATGCAAGGAGCCGGCGCAATGAAGGCGGATCTCGTCTCCGATCAGCAGCGGCTGGAGGCTGACAGCAATGACATCATCGGCCAGACCGAGCGGCTCATCATCATGCTCGCGGCAGGCGGCTTCCTGCTCGGCGGCGTGCTGGCGCTCCTGCTCGGCAACGGCATCTCGCGGCCGATGATCAAGATGTGCCAGGCGATGCGCCAGCTCGCCTCCGGCGATTTCGACGTCGTGCTGCCCGGCCTCGGTCGCAACGACGAGATCGGCGAGATGGCGGCGGCGGTGGAAGAATTCAAGCTACAGGCGGTCGCCAAGGCCGAGCGCGATGCGGCGGCCAATGAAGCGCAGAGCAAGGCGGCGAGTGCGTCGCGCCGCGCCGAGCTGATCCGCTTCGCCGACGAGTTCGAATCCGCCGTCGGCTCGATCGTCTCCAATGTGTCGTCTTCGGCGTCCCAGCTCGAGCAGGCCGCCAGCCTTCTGACGCGGACCGCCGAGACCACGCAGAGCCTGTCGAGCCAGGTCGCCGGCGCGTCCGAGGAGGCCGCCAACAACATCCAGTCGGTCGCTTCCGCCACCGAGGAGCTCTCGACCTCGGTCGGCGAGATCGGCCGCCGCGTGCGCGAGTCCAACAAGATCGCCGAAGCCGCCGTGGCGCAGGCGCAGGAGACCGACGGACGTATCGGCAAATTGTCGCGCGCTGCACAGCAGATCGGCGATGTGGTCAAGCTGATCACCGCGATCGCCGAGCAGACCAATCTGCTCGCGCTCAACGCCACCATCGAGGCGGCGCGCGCAGGCGACGCCGGCCGCGGCTTTGCCGTTGTGGCTTCTGAGGTGAAATCGCTGGCGAGCCAGACCGCGAAAGCGACCGACGAGATATCCAATCACATTGCCGGCATGCAACAGGCGACGGAAGAGTCGGTCGCCGCCATCAAGGAGATCGGCGCGACCATCGGCCAGATCTCGACCATCGCTTCGACCATCGCCGGTGCCGTCGAGCAGCAAGGCTCGGCAACGCAGGAGATCGCCCGCAATGTGCAGGGCGTCGCCGCGGGTACGCAGGATGCAGCCACCAACATCATCAAGGTCAACCAAGGTGCCACCGAAACCGGCTCGGCTTCCGAGCAGGTGTTGAACTCCGCGAAGTCGCTGTCCGGCGAAAGCACGAGATTGCGCGCGGAGCTGGACCGGTTCATGGCGAACATCCGGGCGGCGTAGCAAGCGCTACGGCGGGGTGGCCGGAAATCACTCCCGACCGAACAAATGCTTCAGCTCAACTTTCGCCCGCTCCAGGCGCGTCTTCTGCGTCTTGGGCAGATTCTTCCCTGCGCGATTGATGTAGAAGGTCAGCATCGACAGCGCCGAGCGGTAGGCGCCGGATTTGCGTCGGCGGCTCGCTTCGGCGGAGCGCTTCAGGGACGCCGCGATCTTCTTGGCACTGCTCTGCTTGAACACGCCGCCCTCGAGATCGAGCGCATCGCTTTCCGTTGTGACACGCTGCGACCACCGCTTCGATCCGTGTTTTTCTGGCGCACGTCGTGCCGCGCCGCGACTTGGGCTGCGTGATGTTTGCCCTCGTGACGTCGGTGTCTTGCGCGCCGTCCTGGACGAAGCTGCCTTGCGCTGTTTCGCCATCGCCAACTCCATGACCTTTCTGTCAAATCAGTGAAGGATGGGTCCGTTCCAAGTGGAACCAAAAAAGCCGCTGGGGCGTTGTCGGACCGGCTCGGCCTCGCTTGATCGCGCGTGAGCGTTGGGGCGTCGCATTTTCGAGATCATATTCGCATCGGTCCCATGCAATGGACTTGCACCACAGTCCCGCTGTCAATCATGGCGCATCGCCCCATGTTGTCGCGCAAGCGGCCCAGGCGGCTCAAGACCGTACTATCGAGACCAATATCCCCGCCCGGCTCGACCATCTCCTCTGGAGCGGCTTTCACACCCGCGTGGTGCTGGCGCTCGGCATCACCTGGATCCTCGACGGCCTCGAGGTGACGCTGGCCGGCGCGCTCGCCGGTGCACTGAAGCAGAGTCCGTCACTGCATTTCTCCAATTTCGACATCGGTATTGCCAACAGCCTCTATCTCGCCGGCGCCGTGATCGGCGCCCTCGGCTTCGGCTGGCTGACCGATCGCATCGGGCGGCGCAAATTGTTCTTCATCACGCTCGCGCTCTATCTGACGGCAACCGCGGCCACCGCGCTGTCGTGGAATATTGCCGTGTTCGCGCTGTTTCGCTTCCTGACTGGCGCCGGCATCGGCGGCGAATATACCGCGATCAATTCCACCATCCAGGAGCTGGTGCCGGCGCGCTATCGCGGCTGGACCGATCTCGTCATCAACGGCAGCTTCTGGATTGGAGCTGCGCTCGGCGCAACAAGCGCGATCGTGCTGCTCGATCCTGCGCTCATCAATCCCGATCTGGGATGGCGGCTCGCCTTCCTGATCGGCGCCTCGCTCGGCTTGATCGTGCTGGTGATGCGGTTGTGGATTCCGGAAAGCCCGCGCTGGCTGATGATCCACGGTCATCCCGACGCCGCGAACGACATCGTTGCTGGTATCGAGCGCGAGGTGCTTGGGCACACGCAGAATCCAGCCGCGCCTGAATTTGCAACGATGCGGCTTCGGATGCGCGATCACACGCTGCTTGTCGAGGTTGCGCATACGCTGTTCGCCACCTACCGCGCGCGCGCATTGGTGGGGCTCGCGCTGATGGTGGCGCAGGCGTTCTTCTACAATGCGGTCTTCTTCACCTTTGCGCTGGTGCTGACGGATTTCTACGGCATCGCCGCCGATCATGTCGGCTGGTATATCCTGCCCTTCGCTGCCGGCAATTTCCTGGGCCCGCTGCTGCTCGGGCGTCTGTTCGACACCCTCGGTCGGCGTGCCATGATCACGGCAACCTATGGCGTCTCGGGCATTCTGCTTGCGCTGTCGGGCTATCTGTTCTCGATCGGCGCATTGAGCGCGCAAGGCCAGACGATTGCATGGATGGTGATCTTCTTCTTCGCCTCGCCAGCTGCAAGCGCCGCCTATCTGACGGTCAGCGAGACTTTTCCATTGGAGGTGCGCGCGCTGGCGATCGCGCTGTTCTATGCCATCGGAACGGCCATCGGTGGCGTGGCCGGGCCGGTGCTATTCGGCGCGCTGATCGACACCGGTTCACGTCACAGCGTGTTCCTCGGCTATCTGTTCGGTGCCGGGCTGATGATCGCGGCTGCGTTCGTCGCCTTCCGTTACAGTATCGCCGCGGAACGAAAATCCTTGGAGGCGGTGGCACCGCCGCTGGCCGTTCTGGAGTAGGATGAGATGAAGGAGAAGCTGGCCAATATGTCCACGCGCGACGATTTCGAAACCGGCAATGATGCGGCGCCCGACCAGGTGCCGGTGCCGCGCTCCCTGGTGCCGCAGCTCGGAGAGATTGCGATCCTGCTCGACATCGACGGCACGCTGCTTGACCTGATGCCGACGCCGCGCGAGGTCTGGGTGCCGCCCGGGCTGGTCGGGACGCTCCACGGCTTGAAGACAGCCACATGCGGCGCATTGGCGCTCGTGAGCGGACGCTCGCTCAACGACATCGACCTGATCTTCGCGCCCGATCGGTTTCCGGCCGTCGGCGGCCATGGCGCGGAGATACGGCTGAATGCGGACGATGACGCGGCCGCGCCGCTGGCGCCACAGCTGGACAAGGAGTTGAAGCGGCGTCTTGCCGCGGTCGCGCGGATCAGCCCGGGCATCCTGCTGGAAGACAAGGGCTATTCGCTGGCGCTGCATTATCGCCTCGCTCCGCACGCAAAGGAGGCGATCGAGGCATCGATCGGGCTGATCCGCGCCGACATGCCGGACGAGAGCGTCGAGGTGTTGCCGGGCAAATGCGTATTCGAGATCAAGCCGGCCGGCTTCAACAAGGCCAATGGCGTGCGCGCATTGATGCAGCACGCGCCGTTCGCGGGCCGGCGTCCGCTCTTTATCGGCGACGACGTCACAGACGAGAGCGTGTTCGCGATCATGCCGGACATGCAGGGTCTTGCGTTCTCGGTCGGGCGTCGTGCCGAGGGCGTGAATGGCCATTTCGATGCGCCGCGCGATGTGCGCGAGTTCCTTGCCCAATTGCTTGATCGTCCCCCGATTGCATGATGGCTCCACGGCTATGCGCAAGCCGTGATCAGCTGTTTGCATCGATATTGCGCAAAGCTGCGCGTCAACAGCTGCAGCATTGTTCCGTTGCGGTATTCTCGCATCGAATCGTCATTTTCGCCCCTCGCCCGGGTTCTTCCGCGCGGTGGCCCGATTTCGGTTTCAATTCACTGAAAGGCTTAAAGGAACCATATTGATGAACGGCAGTTAAATGGTCGCTAATAGGAGGAGACTCCTCGTGAATCTCGTCGTGATTTCCAATCGTGTTGCGCGCGGCAAGGCCAATGAGCCCATGACGGGAGGACTTGCGGCAGCATTGTTGCCGGTCGTCGAAAATTCGGGCGCGATTTGGGTTGGTTCCTCGGGTCGGGTACGCGATGGGTTCCACAAGGAACCCTTTGCCGAAATCGAGGCACTGGGGTCCGGTGCGCTGGCGATGCTGGATCTGCCGGCTGCGCATTATGGCGGCTATTACGAAGGCTTTGCCAATTCCGCGCTTTGGCCTGCGCTGCATTCGCGCAGTGATCTGATCCGCACCTCGCAGGACGACTATCGTTCCTATCGCGAGGTCAATGCCTTCATGGCCCGCGCGCTGCTGCGCTTCCGCAAGACCGGCACGGCGTTCTGGGTGCAGGATTATCACTTCCTGGCGCTGGGTGCGGAATTGCGCGAGCTCGGCGTCACCGAGCCGATCGGCTTCTTTCTGCACACGCCCTGGCCGACCGCCTGCGTGGTCGAGGGCGTGCCGCATCATCGCGAGCTCGTTGAAGCGATGCTGGCCTTCGACCTCATCGGCTTCCAGACCCCGCAGGACTGCGAGAACTTTGCAGCCTATGTGCGCGAGGCGCTCGGGCTGGTGGTGCAGCATGATGGCGTCGTGATCTCGCAGCACGGTCGCACGCGGCTTGCGGTGTTCCCGATCGGCATCGATGCGGAGAAGTTCGCGGCCGCGGCGGCGAAAGCGGTCTCGCATCCCGACGTGTCGCGGCTGCGTCGCAGCTTGAACGGCGAGCGGCTCGCTATCGGCGTCGACCGGCTGGATTATTCCAAGGGCCTGGTCAACCGCATCCATGCCTTCGACCGGATGTGGACGATGAACCCGTCGCTGCTGCGGAGCGTGTCGCTGCTGCAGATCGCGACCCCCTCGCGCGGCAGTATCGAGGCCTACGGCAATCTGCAGGGCGAGGTGGCGCGGCTTGTCAGCGACGTCAATGGCAGGCATGGCGAGGTGGATTGGACGCCGATCCGCTATCTCAACAAGGGCTATGGTCAGGCGGTGCTGGCCGGCCTCTATCGGACCGCGCAGGTCGGCGTGGTGACGCCGCTGCATGACGGCATGAATCTCGTCGCCAAGGAATATGTCGCCGCGCAGAACCCTGCCGATCCAGGCGTGCTGGTGCTGTCGAAATTCGCCGGCGCGGCCAATGAGCTCGATACCGCGCTCCTGGTCAACCCACACGACGTCGACGGCATGGCCCGGGTTCTTGCGATGGCGATCGCGATGCCGCTGACCGAGCGGCGCATGCGTTATGAGGCGATGATGGACAGGCTGAAACGCCACTCGATTCAGGATTGGTTCTCCGATTTCATTCGGGTGCTGGGCGAAATCCAGAGTGAAGGTCCGTCGCAAGCGGGATCCGCGCTATGGCAGCGCCGCGGCAGCGTCCACGGCATCGCGCGTTAGCTCAGCCGGCTTAGCCCACCTGTTCGCAGAGCCGCTGCAGGCGGTCGGCGGCTCACTTCCGCCCGGCGGTTTGCATCAGCTCTGATCGGCGTCCGACTCAAAAGCAGTAGGACACGCCGTCCAGGATGGCGCAGCGCGTCTTGTTCGGCGCGTTCGGGTCGTCCAGCGGCACCATGCCCTTGCCCTCGCCGACGAACACGCCTTTGCCGACCCTGACTGCAGATTTGTTGCCGATGATCACGCTTTGGTGGGGGCTTGCGCGCGAATGCGTGCCGTCCGGCCAGAGGATGGCATTGCCCTCGAAAATGCCATGACGCCCGTCGTCGCAGGTGACGTCCACCCCCTGGCGGGTGCAGTTCTGCGCCCGAACCGGACCGGCGCCGGCGGCCAGGCTCGCGGTGATCAGGACCGAAAGCGCGATGGCGTGTCGGATTGTCATTGCCGTCCCTCCGTCTGATCGGTGTTTGCCAAATCAGTCGTCGATAAAGCGGCGATTCCGGTTCATCGAGCGGCCACCATGCGCCTTGTTCGCAATCTCGGCAAACAAAAATTGTTTATATATTTCAGTTGCTTGGATAAATTTTGCGCCGTCCGCGCAGCGCCCCTTGCAAAAATTGTCACACCCCTTCAAGAGAGGGCCGCTGGAGAGATGGCCGAGTGGCTTAAGGCGCACGCTTGGAAAGCGTGTGTGCGGGAAACCGTACCGTGGGTTCGAATCCCACTCTCTCCGCCATGTGCACGATGTCCAGCCCGGACACGTGGGTAACAGATCGCCTGGTCCGTCCGATTGATGCCGACCTCGCCGGTCGGCGGCAATGCTGCAACGTTTCGCCCCTGAGACGACCGTGGCTCGCGTTTCGATATTTGCGACCGATTAGGAACATTGGCGGATGCAGCGCGTCGGTTGCCGGCAGAAGGGGCCCGATGCAGGCGCGGCGCAATACCGATCCTCGGAGAGCAATTCAGATGGACCACGAGTCCGACAGCGCGTCATTCAACCCGGCCTCCCGAGTCGACGGCCTGTCGGAACGCCAGACGGAAGAGATCAAGGCGCAAAGCAGACCCAATGCGGCGTTGATCCACGAGACCATCCGAGCCGAAGGAGAAAGCGAGCTCGAACGGCGCTGGTGGGCGATTGTTTTGTCCGCCCTGGCTGCCGGCCTGTCCATCGGATTGTCGCTCATCGTTCAGGGCGAGTTCCAGGCCTTCGTCGCCGACGAATCGGTCCGGAGGCTGGTCGTCCCGCTGGGCTATACAATCGGATTTCTCGTCGTGGTGCTCGGCCGACAGCAGCTGTTCACCGAGAACACGCTGGCCCCGATCCTTCCCCTCCTGCATCATCGTGACCGCCAGACGCTGATCCGCGTCCTCAAGCTGTGGGCTCTGGTGCTTGCGGGAAACATCGCCGGCACCTGGGCGCTGGCGTTCGTGCTCGCTCGCAGCGGTGTATTCGAGCCGCAGATCCTGGATGCATTCACCAAGATCGCTCATCGCACAATCGAAGGAAGCTTCGCGGAGACCTTCCTGCGGGCCGTGTTTGCCGGCTGGCTGATCGCCCTGATGATGTGGCTGCTACCCGCAGCAAGGGGCTCGCGCGCCCATATCATCATCATCATGACCTATGTGCTGGCCCTCGGAGAGTTTTCCCACGTCATTGCCGGGTCGGTGGACTGCGCCTTCCTGGTGCAGACGGGGAAGGCGTCGCCTTCCGAGTACCTGTTGGTGTTTTTCATCCCCACGCTGCTTGGAAACGTCGTGGGGGGTACGACGCTTGTCGCACTGCTCAACTATGGCCAGGTCGCCGCGGAACTGGACAAGCCGAAAGATCGAGCCTGACAGGCGGGCCGCAGGAAACGCCGGCGACGTCGTCGTCATCCCGCGTCCGGTCAGCCGCTAATGCGGACCATCTGCACCGTTCCCGCCACGGGCGCTCCGGAGGCGGGCGAGGCCGTAAGCAATGGCAAGACCCAGCGCCAGGGCGCCGGCTCCGGAAAGACCAAGTCTGGTCGAATGCCGCCAGGCGAGGCTCTGGATCTGATCGCGGCGCAGGATCAGGTCGAATGCGGCGGCGCGTTTGAACTCCTGAAACTGGCGGGTTGGTCGCGGCACGGGAGGCAGCGAGCGCCTGAGCAACCCGATGCCCAGAGCCAGCACGATAAGCCCGACGACGATGAAGAATCCGCCGACGCTCGCGAACGCGACGTTCAGGCCAAATTCCAGCGCGAGAAAATGAAAGACCGCGGCAACGCCGAAGCCAGCGGCGACGAGGATGAGGAGCGCCCCGAGCACCGTAAGGATGACCGCCGTCGTATAGCGCTTCATGATATCGCCGAGCCATCCGCTCAGATCGGCGCCATAGGATCTCAGCTGGCCAGCGCCGGCTCGGTGGGTGGCAATCGGTCGGTTGAGTGCCATGGTTACGCGGCCTTCATGATGTTCATGGACAAGCAAAGACCTGTTGCATGCCGGCTCACGGGGGATTGTCGCTCGCCGCGAGACGCCCTCATACGCTTCGGATATTGCGGTTGCACGGTGGTTTCCTTCGGCAGCACGGCTTCACGCCGCCCGACGTTGCTCGTGGCTCAGATATTCCATGGTCACCTTCTCGACATTGCTGTCGATCCATTGCGCCATACGCTCTTCTTCCCTGAGCGATTGCTGCAACGGTGCGCGTGCCGCCTCCTGACCGGCCGCCCCGCACAGCGCGAGCAGCGACTTGTAGGCCGCGATCTCGAAGTTCTCGAATGCATTGTTGGCAAGCGTATTCTTCAAGATCTCGTCGCCCGCCATGGAATGGGCCATCGCCTGCAGATTGGCAGCCATGGATTGCGCCGTGTCCTTCATGCTGGAGGTGCTCTCACCGCAAGCTTCCAGACATTGCTCCAGCCGCTTCAGCTGCTCGTTGGTCTCCTGCAGGTGGGCCGAGATCCTGGCTTTGACTTCCGGATATTCGTCGAGACGCTCGGACTGGCGCTCCATCAGCTCCCTCGCCTGTATTTCCATGGCGTGGGCATTGCGCAGACCGACAATGAATATGTCACGTGCCTTGCCGTTGTTCATTTTTGCTTTCCTGGTCGGAGTTGTCGATCGAGCAGTCAACAACAGCTGTTTGCGATCGTTCCTAAGGGGAAAGGATCGCCGTTGTCGCGGGTCTAGACGGACGAGCCGTTCGATTGCAGCACGACGATGCCTTCATTGGCCCGCAGCAGGATCGACGGCCCTACCGGCTCCGCGGGCCGGTCGAGATAGGTGGAGATGAGCCTCAATCCCTGGGTGCCGCAATTCCACCGGCGTGGTTCGTCGGCGATGTTCAGTCCGATCAGCATCCTGGTTTCACCACGAGAGCGGCGGTACCACAGGACAACGTTCCAGGCGCGGAGCGGCTCGTACTCGCCTTCGGCCAAGCATGGATAGCGGCGCCTCAACGCAACCAACTGCCGATAGAGCTGCAGGATCGATCGCTCGCCACGCCTCATTCGCGCCGTTGGTGGAGGCAACCTTTGCCCGTTCCCAATGTTCCTAGATCAGCACGCAGACGATGAGCGCAAGCATTCGAATGCGGGCAGTACGACGGATTGCAAACCAGCAAGGCACGCAGATGGCAACGCATGACGGGCTGTGGTGGCAGCAAGGCATCTTCTATCAGGTCTACCCGCGCTCGTTTCAAGACACGAATGACGATGGCATCGGCGACCTGAAAGGCATCATCGCGCGGCTGCCCTATTTGACGGATCTCGGCATCGACGCGATCTGGCTCTCGCCGATCTTTCCCTCGCCGATGGCCGATTTCGGCTACGATATCAGCGACTATACCGGGATCGATCCCCTGTTTGGCACGATGGCGGATTTCGATGCCTTGATCACCGAAGCTCACCGACGCGGCCTCAGGCTGATCCTTGATCTCGTGCCCAACCACAGCTCCGACCAGCACCCCTGGTTCATCGAGAGCCGGAGCTCGCGGCATAATCCAAAGCGCGACTGGTATCTCTGGCGCGACGGCGGATCCGACGGCGGTCCTCCCAACAACTGGCTCTCGGAATTCGGTGGCAGCGCGTGGCAATACGATGCCACCACGGGGCAATACTACTATCACGCCTTCCTGCCCGAGCAGCCGGACCTGAACTGGCGCAACCCGGCCGTCCGCGACGCCATCCACGACGTGATGCGGTTCTGGCTGAGGCGCGGCGTCGACGGTTTTCGCGTCGACGTGATCTGGCACCTGATCAAGGACAGCGCGTTTCGTGACAATCCGCCGAACCCGGACTATCGCGACGGCCAGCCACCGCACCGGAAATTGCTGCCACTTCATACGGCGGACCAGAGCGAGGTGCACGAGGCGATCGCGGGAATGCGGCGCGTCGTCGACGAATTCGAGCAGCGCGTGCTGATCGGCGAAATCTATCTGCCGATCGAACGGCTGGTGGCCTATTACGGACGCGATCTCCTCGGTACTCATCTTCCGTTCAATTTCACCCTGCTCTCCGTGCGCTGGACGGCGCGCGACATCGAGAAGATCATCGCGGAATACGAGCGGGCGCTACCGCGCGGCGCCTGGCCGAACTGGGTCCTCGGAAATCACGACGGGCCGCGGATCGCGAGCCGGGTGGGCAAGGATCAGGCCCGTGTCGCCGCGATGCTGCTGCTCACTTTGCGGGGAACACCAACGCTCTATTATGGCGATGAAATCGGCATGCAGCAGGTTGCGATCGCGCTGGATCAGGTGCGCGATCCCTTTGAAAGGAACGTGCCGGGTCTCGGGGTCGGCCGCGACGGCTGCCGGACGCCCATGCAGTGGGACGCAACGCCCAACGCAGGCTTCTCGACGGTCGCGCCCTGGCTTCCTTTGGCAGCCGATTCCCCGCATGAAAACGTGCGCAATCTGGCCGCAGACCCGACCTCGATTCTCGGCCTTTACAAGCGGCTGATCGAATTGCGCAAGCAGCGTCACGAGCTGGCCTGGGGCAGCTTCGAGCTGATCGCGGCAAAAGACGATCTATTGGTCTACCGGCGCCGTTCAGGGCATAGCTCGATCATGATTGCGTTAAACCTTGGGCCGGAGCCGGCCTCGCTTGCCTTCGATGCAATCGAGCTTCGGGGCGAAATCCTGTTGTCGACTTTCCTTGACCGCGACAACGAGACGGTTGCGGACTCTCTCGATCTTCGCGGCAATGAAGGCGTCATCAGCGCAATGGCCGATCGAGGCGCCTGATCGCCGCCGCATCGTGCGAAAAGACCGTCGCGGGGGACCGGAGGACAGGAACGGCCCGCATGCCGCGACGTTCACCGGTAAGCAAATCTCAAAGGAGATATATCCATGCGATTGATTCGTTCGATTGCGCTGGTGGGCGGCATGATGGCCGCACTCGGCTCGATGTCGCCGGCGGCCGCACAGGGCCGCTATTGCCTGCAAGGACGTGGTTGGGGCTATCCCGGCAATTGCCAGTTTGCCACCTACCAGCAATGCATGGCCAGCGCGTCGGGCACAAACGCATCGTGCGGCATCAATCCCCGCTATGCCTTCGCACGACAGCGCCGCTACGGGTACTAGGCACGTCGGTGGCCGTACCGCCACCTAGGAACGATACCAGATCGCTGCGGTTAGCCTTGGCGGAAGGTCTGGGTGAAACGCGGGCAATGATCATCCATCCAGGTTCTGGAGGTTCGCATGAAGGCGCTGGTTTGGCATGGCAAGGAGGATATCCGCTGCGACACCGTGACCGACCCCGAGATCGAGCATGAGCGCGACGCCATCGTGAAAGTGACGAGCTGCGCGATCTGCGGCTCGGACCTGCATCTGTTCCACAATTTCATCCCGGCGATGATGCCGGGCGATATCATGGGGCACGAGATGATGGGCGAGGTCGTCGAAGTCGGCTCCGGCGTCGATGGCAAGCTGAAGAAGGGCGACCGCATCGTCGTTCCCTTCACCATTATTTGCGGAGAATGCGACCAGTGCAGGCGCGGAAATTTCTCCGTCTGCGAGACCACCAACCGCAACAAGCATCTCGCGGACAAGATCTTCGGCCATACCACGGCGGGCCTGTTCGGCTACACCCATATCACCGGCGGATATCCCGGCGGGCAGGCGGAATATCTGCGCGTGCCCTTTGCCGACCGGACTCACGTCAAAATTCCCGACGGTGTATCCGACGAGCAGGCGCTGTTCCTGGGAGACATCTTTCCAACCGGCTGGCAGGCTGCCGTGCAATGCGACATCGAGCCGAATGACACGGTCGCAGTGTGGGGCTGCGGACCGGTCGGACAGATGGCGATCCGCAGCGCGCTTCTATTGGGCGCCAGGCAGGTGGTTGCCATCGACAAAATCCCGGAACGGCTCGTCATGGCCGAAGCCGGAGGCGCCATCGTCATCAATTTCGACGAGGAAAGCGTCGTCGAACGCTTGAACGAACTGACTGACGGCAAAGGCCCCGAAAAGTGCATCGACGCCACCGGAATGGAATCGCATGTCACGCCGGCCAAGCCGGACACCATACTGGACCGTGCCAAGCAGATGCTGATGATCGAGAGCGACCGGCCCCATGTGCTCCGCGAAATCATCTATGTCTGCCGACCCGGCGGAGTGATCTCGATTCCAGGCGTCTACAGCGGCTTCTCGGACAAGATCCCCCTGGGTGCGTTGATGAACAAGGGACTGACGATCCGCACCGGGCAGACCCATGTCAACCGTTGGACCGACGATCTGCTGAAGCGGATAGAGGAGGGCCAGATCGATCCCTCCTTCGTGATCACGCATACCGTGCCGCTGGAGCAAGGACCCGAGATGTACCAGGTCTTCCGCGACAAGCAGGACAGCTGCGTCAAAGTGGTGTTGAAGCCGTAAGGAAGGTCGCGCCCCATGTATTTCCTCTCAAACATCGTGCGTTTTGCCGGCGATCCGAAGATCATCCGTTCCGGACCAAGCCTGCGCACGCGGACAGATCGGCTGGCGCAGGCTCTTGGCTGGTTCAGCATTGCACTTGGGGCTATCGAGCTGTTCGCACCAAGCCGCGTGACGCGCCCGCTCGGCATGCGCGGCAGGGAGACGCTGGTGCGCGCCTATGGGCTGCGGGAGCTCTCCAGCGGCATCATGTCCTTGTCCGTGGATAAGCAGGCTGGTCTATGGAGCCGTGTTGCAGGCGACGGCATGGATATCGTGACGCTGCTTTCCGAGCTTCGTACCGATAACCCGCGCAAAGCCAATGTGGGCCTCGCCCTGCTGATGGTCGGGGGGATCGCTCTGCTCGACTACATGGGAGCGCAGGATCTGGCGGCGCAAGGCAGCGCACGTCTCGGCAGGCGCCGGCTGTATAGCGATCGCAGCGGTTTTCCGAAGGGAATCGAGGCGGCCAGGACCAGCGCGAGACGCCTAACATCCAGGGGCGAGGCTGCTCTTACCGCGTCCTAGGATCAAGACGCCTGCTCTAAACGGCCGCTCGCGTATTCAGATAGATCGAATAAAGCGAAGTTTGTCCGCAGACATAGAGCCTGTTGCGGCGTGGGCCGCCGAAACAGACATTTGCGACGATCTCTCCGATCGGGATCGTGCCGAGATGTGTCCCGTCCGGCGCGTAGCAAAAGACGCTGCGGCCAGCGGAGGTCCATATGTTGCCATGAATGTCGCAACGGAAGCCGTCATATAGTCCGTCCGGACAGGTCGCAAACAACGTCGCGCCGCCGACCGTTTGTCCGTCAACCTCATACGACCAGATCGTCGCGGGAAGTCCGCTGACATGGGTTGCGCCGGTGTCGGCGACGTAAAGCAGCTTTTCGTCCGGCGAGAAGGCCAGTCCATTGGGCTTTACCCGGTCGGACACGACAAGAGATACTTTGCGGGTCGTGGCATCGACCCGGTAGACGTTGGAGGCTCCGATCTCCGATTCGGCTTGTTGCCCCTCATAATCGCTGTCTATGCCGTAGGTCGGGTCGGAAAACCAGATCGAGCCATCCGATTTGACCACGACATCGTTGGGCGAATTCAGCTTTCGACCGTCAAATCTGTCGGCAATGACAATGACAGATCCGTCGTGCTCGGTGCGCGTGACGCGCCGCGTGAAATGCTCGCAACTGATCAGCCGTCCCTCACGATCGACCGTATTGCCGTTGGAATTGAAGCTGGGGCTGCGGAAGATCGATACGGATGCGTCGGTCTCGTCAAAACGCATCATCCGGTTGTTGGGAATGTCGGACCAGATCAGGTACCGGCCCGCGGCAAAATATGCGGGTCCCTCTGCCCAGCGGCATCCGCTGGCGAGCTTTTCGAGATTGGCGTGGCCGATGACAAGACGCGAAAATCGCTGATCGTGGACGACGTAGGGGAGCATTCTTCCTCCTTTGAGCTGCGCAGGCTTGAGCTATGCCCTTTTGATTTCAGCTGGTGACGCGCTCGTTGCGCCCGTAAACGAGCAGCATCAGGATGATGACGAGGCCGTAGATCACCTGCCGGCCGGCCTCGGGCATGTCCATGATCGAAAGCACGCTGTTGAGGAGCACGATGAGCACCACGCCCACGAGGGTGCCGAGATAACGACCGCGGCCGCCCAGAATGTTGGTCCCCCCGATCACGACCGCGGCGATCGAAGGCAGCAGATAGGTGTCGCCCATGCCCTGATAGGCCTTGGTGGAATAGCCGGCCAGCAGCACGCCGGTGAGAGCGGCGGCGAGACCGCAAAGGGCGAAGCAGATGACCGTGATGCGGCGCGTATCGATGCCGGCGAGATAGGCCGCCGATTCCTTGTTGCCGATGGCATAGATGTAGCGGCCGAGCGGCGTGCGCTGCAGGATAACCGCCACCAGCACCGACACCGCAGCCCACACGAACAATGCATTGGGGATGCCGAACGTGCGATCGGCGGCGAGCGTCCGCATCAGCTCGGTCGCGGTCGTCTGCGGCGCGTAGCCGCCTGTATGCGCCACCATCAGGCCGCGCATCACTGCATTCACACCCAGCGTGAAGATCATCGAAGGCACGCGCAGATAGGCCACGCCGATACCGTTGACGATGCCGACCACAAGGCCGACGCCGAGCCCGACGGGGATCGCGAGTGGCCCGCCGATCGACGTCGCCATCATGGCCGCAGCGGCCAGCGTCCAGGGCACCGATAGATCGATCTGGGCAATCAGGATGACGATCATCATTCCAGCCGACACGATGCCGAGAAAGGCTCCAACCTGCAATTGCTGCAGCAAATAGGTCGGCGACAGCAGCGGTGCGCTGCCGAAGCGAGCGAAAGTATAGAGCGTCCCTGCCACCAGGATGACCAGGATAAACAGCGCCGCAATCAGGATCGGGCGGTCGTCTCGCGACAGGCGGAGCGTCACCGTCGTCATCGGAACAGCTCCAGCGTGTTTCTGACCCGCAACACGCCGAGCGCCCCGATGCTGACGGCGGTCAGCAGGATGAGGCCCTCGAACAACGGCTGCAGCAGCGGCGCGATATCGAAAATGCGGAAGAAGAATGATATCACGCGCAGGATCATGGCGCCGAAGATCGATCCGACAGCGCTTCCGGTGCCGCCCAGCAGCGAGGTGCCGCCGATCACGACCGAGGCAATCGAGTTCAGCGTGTAGGCGCCGGCCTGCGGAATGTCCGCGTTGCCCGACGAGGTCTGGATGGCGAGAAACAGCCCGCCGCAGCCCGCGAAGAAGCCGGCCAATGTGAAAGCCGCGATCTTGGCGCGCGCGATCGGAAGCCCCGACATGAAGGCTGCTCCCTCGGCCGAGCCGACCGCGTAGACGGCCCGGCCCAGCACCGAACGCCGGAACGGCACCCAGACCAGGAGCGTAATCAGGACGAGCAGCACGAACGGCACCGGGATCCACGCGAAAGGAGCAAACCAGGCTGCCGCGCCGTCGTCAAAGATGTGGACCGTCGCGGCGAAGTCGCCAAGCGAGTTGGTCAGCGCCCAGTTGAGATCATCATCGATCTTGCCGCCCGGCGTCGGGCGCAGGAACAGCGCGATGCCGATATAGACCGCACCCGTTGCGAGCGTTGCAATGATCGGCTGGATGCGCCCATAGACGACGACGCACCCATTGACGAATCCGGCGAAAGTCCCGACCGCAACGCAGATGGCCATGCCTAGCAGGATGCCGCTCGTGCCGCCGGGAAAGGTCCCGAGGCCGATGTGCAGGCCGAAAACCTCAAGATGCAGCGGCGTGCCGCCGATCGTGCCGGCCAGCAGATAGCTCGCCAAGCAGCCCACCATGGTCATGACGGCGCCGACCGAGAGATCAAGTCCGGATGCGAGCACGGGAACGGTCTGGGCCATGGCCAGCATGGCGAGGGCGAATATTTCATCCGCGTTCTGCACCAGCACGGCCGACGAGAAGCCCTTCGGGTGCGCCATGTTGTAGAGCAGATAGAGGATGGAGAACAGCAGGACCGCGGTAACGAGGCCGATATTCTGGCGCGCCCTGATGGCGAGGTCATCAAGCATGGGCGGCTCCGGCACGGACCGGCGTTGCGGCGTGGACATTGAGGGAGCTGGCGATGATGTTGGTCTCGGTGAGCTGGTCGCCTTCGAGCTCCCGCACAATGCGCCCGTCATACATGATGGCGACCCGATCGCAGCAGCCGATCAGCTCGTCGTAATCGGTCGAATAAAACAGGATGGCGGCGCCTTGATCGGCAAGCTCGCGCATCAGTCGGTAGAGCTCCTGCTTGGTGCCGACGTCGATGCCACGCGTCGGATCGTTCAGCAGGATGATGCGCGGCTCGGTCATCAGCCATTTCGCGAGCACCACTTTCTGCTGGTTGCCGCCCGACAAGGTCGACACGGCGTCATCAGGGGCGCCGATCTTGATCTGCAGCCGCGAGATGCCGCGCTTGATCGCGGCGCTTTCCCTGGCGCGGTCGACGAAGGGCCCGGTCGAGATCGTATTGAGGGATGCGATCGTCAGATTGTCGCCGATCGACATCGGCAGCATCAATCCCTCGGTCTTGCGATCCTCGGGCACGAGCGCGATACCGACCGATTTCGCTGCCGCCGGCGAGCCGAGGCGTGCTTCGCGGTCGTCGACCGTGATGCGCCCGGTGACGCCGCGCAACACGCCGAACAAGGCGAGCAGCAGCGATTTCTGGCCCTGCCCGTCGAGGCCGCCGAGGCCGACGATCTCGCCGGCGCCGACGCAAAGCGAGATGCGGTCGAGATGCTTCTCCCAGGACAGGTCCTTGATGGTCAGCGCCGGCTTCACCGGCTTTCGGGGCGGCTTTGCAGGATATTGGGCCGCGATGTCGCGGCCGATCATCAGCTGAACGATATCGGCGGTCGAGCGCGCGCCCTTGTCGAAGGTCTCGATGTGGCGTCCGTTCCGAAACACGGACGCCCGGTCGGCAAGCGCGTCGACCTCGTGCATGCGGTGGGAGATGTAGAGAATGGCCACGCCTTCGGCTTTGAGCCTCGCGAGCATCGCATAGACCTTCTCGACATCGGCGCTGGTGAGAGCCGAGGTGGCCTCGTCGAGGATCAGGAGCTGCGGCCGCTTGCCGAGCGCCTTGGCGATCTCGACGACCTGGCGTCGCGACAGCGGCAGATCGCGCACGCGCATCAGCGGGTTGACGTCCTCGCAGCCGATCTCGGCCAGCAGTTGTTCGGCACGGCGGCGCTGCGCCCTGACGTCGATGAGGCCGAAGCGCCTTGGCGGCGAAGCGATCGAGATGTTGTCCGCGACGGACAGGTCGGGCATCAGCGACAGCTCCTGGAAGATACAGACGACGCCGGCCGCATTGGCGGCGGACGGTGTGAGGAAGCTGACATGGTTGCCGGCAAGGCACATGGTGCCGGAATCGGGCTGGACCACGCCGGCGATGATCTTGATCAGCGTCGACTTGCCCGCACCATTTTCGCCCAGCACGGCGTGGATCTTGCCGCGTTCGCAGGCGAAGTCGATGCCCTCCAGCGCACGTACGCCGGCATAGCGTTTTGAAATGCCGGCTAACGTGAGGAAAGCGGATTGGACGGGGATCGCATCCTGCATGGCGCAGACTCTAGCCAGCGACGGCCCGGCGGATGCCGGACCGTGACGGAAGGGTGATCGCACCGCTCACTGGGTGTTCTTTTCGCTCTGCGCCATGATCTCGGGCGCCGTGAAGTTCACGCCGCACGGGGTGAATTGGTTCGGGGCGAAGAAATTGGCGTTGAGGTCCGGCCAGTAATTCGTGCCCGGCTTGAGGTCCTTGTAGGTGGCGACCGGGATCGGGATCGAAATGAGCTGGGGCATGACGTTGCCCTGCAGCGCCGAGATGGCCGCTTTGGTGGCAATGGCGACGAGCGCCGGCGATTGCCCGTACGACATGCCCTTGAGCCCGTCCTTCCAGTGGTCCGCGATCTGCTTGCGGTACTCGTTCTCGCCTTCACCCGACATCGGCACCAGGGGCTGCTTAGCGGCCATCAAGGCCTGCACGGTGCCGTCCGAGCCGCCTTGCGTGAAGATGCCGTCGAAATGACCGTGAACGGCAAGCGCGTCGGCGGTCACCTTTTGCGAGGTACCGGTGTCCCAGTTGCCCACCACCTCCGTGATGTTGAACTTGTTGCCGGACGCCTCCATGATTTCGCGGAAGCCGAGATGGCGGTCGCGGTCGACCGAATTGCCGGGCAGACCGCGCACCTCGAGGATGTCGCCGGTCTTCTTGCCCATTTCATCGATCAGCCATTTCGCCGACATGCGGCCCATTTCCTTCTGGTCCTCGTTGACCATCATCACCTTGTCGGTGTCGAGGATGTTGTCGAAGGGGACCACCACGACGTTATTCTTGTCTGCGAGGCGGATGATGCGGTCGAAACCGTCGGGCGCCACCGCGATGGTGACGATCGCATCGAACCCCTGATTGATGAAGTCCTCCATGGCGCCGAGTTGCGCCGCAACATCGGTTCCGGTCGAGACGACCTTGAACTCCTTGATATGCTCCTTGATGCCCGGCTGCTCGGCAAACGCCTTGGCGGTCTTCACCATCTGGATGCGCCAGGTGTTGCCGACGAAGCCGTTGACGAGGGCGATCTTGTAGGGGCCCGGTTTCTTGTCCCACTGAAAGAACTTGGTCTGACTGGACCAGGGCTTGAAGCAGGCCGGGTCAGCGCCCGGCCCGGACACGATCTTCGGGCCTGCCCAGGCATTCGTCGCTGATACAAGCAAGCCGGCGCAGGCAAGCCTCGCAAGGCCAAACGTCCACTTCATTATGTCTTCTCCCTGAGCGTTTTGTTTCCCGGCCCCCAAGCGGCTCTATCGCCGTGCCGGGAGTTGATCTTTCCCGTGCACTTGCGCGCTAGATTGGCACGCAACCTGTAGTGCACACAAGCCGCGCGGCGCACGATGTCTCTGTGCTCACGCCAATGCGTCGCCGCTGCGGCGCGCAGGTTCGCCGGCGCGGAAAATTTCAGGGAACCTTCTCCGTGGCCCGACTGCCGGTCGCTCAAGGCAAGGGGCATCAGACGGAAAAACAGGATCATCCTCCGCGGCGGCCGCGCCGCAGCAACATGCCACGATGTCGCAAGGGCTCTTTGGCCTAAGGGAGGATGGCCGGTACGCCGGAATTTCGTTGCAAATGGACGCCGCAGGCGCAATCGTTCAATAAAACATGAAAAACGCAGCAAAAAGAGCGTCGGGAGGAGAGCAATGGTTTCAGGATGGAATCGGCGTGTCTTCATGGGGAGCGCAGCGGGGGCGCTGGCGATGCCTTACCTGCTCCGCAAGGCTTCGGCGGACGACACGATCAAATTGCGCTGCTCGCTTGATACGGCGCCATCGCATCCGCGCAACCAGGCGATTGTCGATTACCTTGCCAGGCTCGACGAGGCGAGCAAGGGCAGGATCAAGCCGGAAGTGTTTCATTCCGGCCAGCTGTTCGCTGATCTCAACGTCAGCAAAGCGTTGATACAGGGTCAGGTCGACATGGCCGCGCCCGGCACCTGGACCATCACCGGCCTCGTCCCGGATGCTGATTACGCCCAGCTGCCTGCCCTCTACGGCCAGACGGCCGATATCGTCCACCGTTGCACGGATGGGCCGCCCGGAGAGCTCGTCGAAAAGCAGATCGAGGCCAAGGTGCGCTCGCACATTATCGGTCACTGGCTCGATCTCGGCAACGAGAATTGGTACACGACCAGGAAGGAAATCCGAACGCTCGAGGATTTCAGCGGCCTGAAGATCCGCAGCCCCGGCGGCGCGGGCATCTCCTGGCGCATCGCCTTCGTACATGCCATCCCCAATGTGACGCCTTGGCCCAACGTCCCGCTGGCGCTGTCGCAAGGCACCTTCGACGGCTTTGTCAGCTCCGACGAGAGCTGCACCTCGGCCAAGCTGTGGGAAGCGGGCGTGAAATATTCCTACGCAGACCACCAATTCTTCGCCAATTACATCCCGATGGTCAGCGACGCATTCTGGTCGAAGCTCGGCGAGGCCGAGCGGAAGCTGATGCGCGATCTCTGGGCCGACAATATCGAGCGCTACCGGGCGATGTCGGCGAAATCGCAGGCCGACGCGCGCGAGACGATGAAATCGCACGGCGTCACCTTCGGCGATCCTTCGCCGGATCAAATTGCCGCCGATCGCAAGCGCATGATCGATGCGCAAGGCGATCTGATCCGCGACGCCAAGCTTTCGGCTGACATCGTCAAGCTCGTGAGTGATGCAGTCGGCAGTCACAGCTGAGATGGATCATTTCGAAGGCAAGCCGTTCCTGCGTGAGGCGTGGTGGGACAAGGCCGAGCGGTTTCTGATCGGCCTGCTCGGACTTGCGGCAATGCTCGTCGGCGTGGTGCAGGTCGCCGGTCGATACCTTGCTCCGCGCTATGCCATCTCATGGGCTGAAGAGGTGATCGTCTATCTGATCGTCTGGGGCATCATGCTGGCGGCATCGCAACTGGTGCGCACGGACAGCCATGTGCGGCCCGATCTCGTGCTCAGAGCCGTTCCGCCCCGTGCGCAGCGCTGGCTGGAGGTGCTCAATTGCATCGCCGCTTTGGTGTTCTGCATCGGGCTAGCCTGGTACGGCTGGAGCATCGTTGCGACCTCCTGGCAATTGGACGAGCGGAGCTCGTCGGACCTGCAGTTTCCCATATGGCTCTATTCCGCGGCGATCCCGACCGGCGCTGTCCTGATGACCGGGCGCTATCTGGCCAGGCTCTACCGTTATCTGTTCGCCTTCGATGCCGCGACGATGATCGTCGGTCATATCGGCGAGCACGAACGGAGCGGCGAATCCGGTTCTGTGGCGCCAGGCACGGGCTGAGGGCATCGGGGTCGGCGGGGCACAGCACGCATGTCGGTATTCCTGTTGCTTCTGCTGTTCTTCGGCCTATTGGCGGTCGGAATGCCGATCTTCCTCGTGCTCGGGCTGTGCGCGGCGGTTCTCTACATTGCGTCGGGCGAGCCGCTGATCGGCGTGGCGCAAATCGTCATCGATCACCTGAATTCGCCGACATTGATGTCGCTGCCGCTGTTCGTCATGGCCGCGACCTTCATGCGCCATGGCGGTGTTGCCAGGGCGCTGGTCGACGTTTCCGCGGCCTGGCTCGGCGGCATCAGGGGCTCGCTCGGGCTCGTGACGGTGGTGGCCTGCACGCTGTTTGCGGCGATCTCCGGCTCGTCGGTTGCGACCGCGCTCGCGATGGGAACGATTCTGTTGCCGGCGATGATCGAGAAAGGCTACCCGCGCAGTTTTGCCCTGGGCGTGGTCGGCGCCTCCGGCACCATCGGCATCGTCATTCCGCCGTCGCTCGCGCTCATCCTCTACGGCATTGTCGCGGAGCAATCGGTGCCGCGGCTGTTCCTTGCCGGCCTGTTGCCGGGGCTCCTGCAAGCTGCAGTGTTCTTCTGCTGGGTCTGGTACGACGCGCGCCGGCGGAAATTTCCGGCCGAGCCGAAACTCCCCTGGGCCGAGCGGTTTCGCGTGACCGTGAGGGCGATCCCGGCTCTTCTCGTGCCGGTCATCGTGCTCATCGGCATCTATGGCGGCATCGTCACCGTGACCGAAGCGGCGGCGATCGCCGCCGTGGTGTCGCTGCTCGTCAGCCTGGTTTACTATCGGGGCTTCCATTGGTCGGAAACATTGTGGGTAGTCGCGGACGCCCTGAAAAGCGCCGGCGCGATCATGTTGATCGTCGCGGCGGCGCTGGCGTTCGGCCACTGGATGACGGCCTCGGGGGTTCCGGCGGAGCTCGTCAAGTGGGTCCTGGCGCGCAATCTGGCGCCCTGGCAGTTCCTCCTGACGATCAATGTGCTGCTTTTGGTGCTGGGCTGCTTTCTCGAGGTGATCGCGACGCTACTGTTGGTGCTGCCGCTGCTGGCGCCGGTCTTGCCGGCGCTCGGCGTCGATCCCGTTCACTTCTCCATCATCTTCACCCATAATATGGAGATCGCGCTGGTGCATCCGCCGGTCGGATTGAATTTGTTCGTGCTGTCGACCATCTCCCGCGCGCCGATCGGCGAGGTCATTCGTGGCGTCCTGCCGTTCCTGATTCTGCTGCTGATCGTCCTGATGATCATCACCTACGTGCCTGCGCTGACGCTGTGGCTGCCGCACGCGGTATATGGAGACTAGACCGATGCGGAGCGAGTTCGAGACCATCATCGTCGAGCGGCGCGACAATCACGTCCTGACTGTCACCCTGAACCGGCCGGAGGCTGCGAACGCGCTGAACACCCGGATGGGTCTCGACCTGATGGAGCTGTTCGAGGGGTTCACGGTCGATCTCGAAGACTTGCGCGCGGTCGTGTTGACCGGGCAGGGCACCAAGGCATTTTGCGCGGGCGGCGATCTGAAGCAGCGCAATGGCATGACGGACGAGGCCTGGCAGGCGCAGCATCTCGTCTTCGAGCGCATGGCGCGTGCCATCCTGGCCTGCCCCATTCCTGTCATCGCCGCGGTGAATGGTGCGGCCTATGGCGGTGGCTGCGAGATCGCGGCGGCGGCCGACTTTGTCTACGCCTCGACCAATGCGCGTTTTGCGCTGACCGAGGTCACGCTCGGCATCATGCCGGGCACCGGGGGGACGCAGAACCTGCCGCGCGCCGTCGGCGAGCGTCGGGCGAAGGAGTTGATCCTGTCCGGTCTGCCGTTCTCGGCCGAGGAGGCGGAACGCTGGGGCCTGGTCAACCGGGTGTTGCCGCCGGAGGATTTGCTGCAGGCGACGCTGGCCATTGCCGACCGCATCGCCGGTAATGGTCCGCTCTCCGTACGTCAGGCCAAGCAGGCCATCCATCGCGGCCTGCAGATGTCGCTCGCCGACGGTCTTGTCTTCGAGATCGAGGCGTATAATCGCCTGATCCCCACCGCGGACCGCAGGGAAGGCGTGCTCGCCTTCAATGAGCGGCGTCAGCCGAAATTTCAGGGCAGGTAGCCCGACGGAATTGCAGTCGCCGATACCGCCCGACGGCTTAGGACGAGATCATCGGCGATGCCGGGGGACGTGTGAGGCGTGAGACCGGGGACATCATCAGGCGAAACGCACGGAGCTTGCCGTCGTTGGCCCCCGCCAAAGTCTTCCCACAGAGCTTGCAGGCCTCATCACCGGAGGAGCTATCGACCGAAACGGATTCGGCCAACAGATACAGCGCACCGCAATGCGCACACGTCACGTCGGATATCTTCATGCGCTTGCACGAGAGCTGGAGATCGATGCGGGTCGATTCTTATCGAAATTGTGACGATTGTGCAAACGTCCCCGCAAAGCCGGTGATCAAAATATTTTTCTCTCTCTTGGTGACGTCGCGCGGTACGAATTTGCCTGAATGGGGCGAGCCATGAAGGGCTTCTTTCGCCGGCGCCAAAGCGAAGGTATTTGCCTGCCGCGATCGCCTCACGGCGCCGGCTGCGGCGCGGCAACCCAGACGTCGCTCTGCTTGATTTGCTCGATCAGCGCCGCCGGATCGAACTTGCGTGCACCCTGGGGCAGCTCGAACAAATCTGCGGCCTGCCGTTCGTCGCGAATGCTCGTGGCAGCGATCACGGTGCCATCGTCGGTCTTGATGCGCAGCGGGAATTTCCTGACACCGTCGATCCAGCCGGTGAAAGCGTGGCCTGCCGCGGGCGTAGCGCGATAGGCCCTCGCCTCGCGGCCGCCGATCGATTCGGCGCCCACGACCTCGCAGCGCCACTCGCCTTGCCCTTCAAGCCCGGCGACCTCGGCCATCTTCTGCCATTGCCGGCATGGATTGTCGGCGTCGACGGGCACGAACAGCCGCGTGAGCACGGTTGATTGCCTGGCATCCATGAAAAGGTGCGGCGCCGGCCGCACGAAATAGGCGGCAGGCTTCGCGCCGTCGATCAGGAAGAAGCCGTCAGGGAAATCAGGGCTTTCGATCCGGACCTTGTCGCCGGACACGTGTAACTGTCCCGCCGATGTCGTGCTCCCATCCGCGGTTCGCATCAGCTCGGCGGAAAATTGCTGCGCCTGGCCCGGCGTGGCGGCGGCCAGCGGAGCCATCAGCGCAAGCAGGATCCATCGCCACCTGCGCGCCGCCGACATTACGTTGAGCCTGGCCGTCAGCGTGGCTGTCCTGTGCTCGATCATCAGGTCGCTCTCGAATTGCAAGGCACTCTACCCAAGGAAAAAGGCACTTTGCCCAAGAAAATCGGCGCCGGCTGAACCGCGAGGGGCCCAGCCGGCGCCAACTCAAATCACGTCACGATTCGCTCATTCCGCCGACTACTCGGAGTAGGGAATGTTGACCGCATTGGAGAAGTCGAACGCGTCGAACAGGTCCGAGAGCGCCGGGCTGTTGGTCGGCACGTACTTGTTGCCGTTCGCGTAGGTCGGGTTCGGCAGGTTGTCGCGGCTGCGGTTCGAGAGCGGCTTGAGGTTCCAGTTGCGCTCGATGAACTTCAGGATCGAAACGTGATCGCCGTAGTTGTGGTAGATCTTGCCGCCCGTCGACCAGGGCGAGAGGATCAGCATCGGGATGCGCGGGCCGTCGCCGAAGAAGTCGATCGACTGGATGTAGCCGCCGTCCCAGTAGCCGCCAGCCTCGTCCCAGGTGACGATGACAGCGGTCTCAGCCTTCAGCTTGGGATTGGCGTCCAGCGCATCGAGAACGTTCTGCACATAGGCCTCGAACAGGTCGACCTTCGAGCTCTGCGGGTGACCGTCGAGCAGGCCGTCAGGCTTGCCGAACGACACCGCGGGCAGGTTGGTGTTCTTGATCGCCGAGATCAGGTTCGCCGTGTCCTGGATGTGAGCCTTGCGCACATTCGGGTTGGCCATGATCGAGGTCGCGTACTGGAACGGGTTGCAGATATTGCAGTACGCCACGCCGAGCGCGTGGGCTGGATCGGCAGCCGCTGCAGCCGACAGGTTCGGATTGGTCGGGTTGGCGGCGACCGCCACGTCCGAGAGCGCCACGGCGTCGTTATAGGCACCACCGTAGTAAGCCCACGAGATGTTCTTCGCGATCAGCGCGTCGCCGATGGTCTTCACCGTCTGCGGCGGCAAGTTGTTGCCGCCCGAGAGCGCGCCATTCGGCAGGTAGCCCGGGGTGACATTGTTGAGCATGTAATAGTGGTTGGGCTGGCAGTTCGGCTCGGCCGGATAGGGCAGCTTGTTGAGGTAAGACACGATCGGCCCGACGCCGGGCTGGGTCGCGTCGCTGCACATGCTGAAATTGCCGTCGACCGTGTACTGGTTGACGGTGCCCTTGACCGGATTCGGATTGGCGATCACGTTTGACGGCGGGGTGGTCGGGTTGCCCTGGCCATCGTTCCAGTAGGCGGCGTCGCCGGTGCCGAGCATGAAGTGGTTGGCGCCGGTGCCACCATGGAACGACTGATGGAAGTTGTCGCTCAGGGTGAAGCGGTCGGCCAGCGCCTTGAGGAACGGAGCCTCGCCCCGCTCGGCGTTGTAGAAGCCCATCGAGTTGCCCAGGCTCTTGTTGGTCGCCGAATAGGTCGACATCACGAACGGGAACAGGTCGTTCATGCAGCCGGAGTTGTTGGCGGCGTTCGCACGATTGGTGCTGCAATCGTCCTGCTGCCAGTCCTGGTAGAAGCGGTGCGTGGTGTCACCGGTGTAGTCGTCGTCGGTGAGCTGCGGGCCCTGCAGCGGGAACGGACCGGTCAGCGAGCCAGCGCCGGGGACGCGGGTGTCGGTCACGCCGTTCGGCAGGCCGGTGGCGCCGGTGGTCAGGATCTGAAGGTCGGCCTTGTTCATGTCCTTTTCGATGCTCGCCTCGGCGAGGGTCTTGAAGGGAGCGCCGGTGTCGCTCTGAGCGGTCGGCGTGCCTTCCGTGTTCGGCTGCGGCATCAGGTTGGTCGCGGTGTAGGCGAACTTCTGCGCCGCCGTCGCGCCGATGTAATACGATGACTGTGCCGGAACAGAAAATTGCTGCGCGCCGGCGAAGTGCGGTCCGGGCGTGCCGTCTTCGTTGACGATGCCGCGGGAGAGCAGGTTGTAGATGGTCTCGCCCTTGCCCTTCGGCTTGTAGACGCCGAACGTGTGGTCGAGGCCGCGGTTCTCGCCGATCAGCACGATGACGTGCTTGATGGGCGAAGCGGTCGTCAGCTTGGCGGCGGCATCGGTTCCGCTGGCCGGGCCGGAGTCGGCTCCAGCGGCGTAGGCAACGTTCGAGATAACGATTGTCGAGGCAACACAGAGTGCAGTTGTTGCTCGCAACGTCTTCTTCAAGTTAAAAGTCATTTTTGACCCCAGAGAGAGTTTGCATCAGCGCCGCGGTGTGTAGTGTGCCAACATGACGCACACGTATCGGTGTTGTGAAACCGTCGGAGAAAATTAGAAGCGGTCGAAGAATTTTTTGGGAAGAAAAATCCGTGTGAGGTGTCGCGCGTTACGTGCACTCGAACACAGCGTTCGAGATGATGTGAAATGATGTGAGCGCAGCCACCTATGCCAAAATAAATTCGCAAGCGACGGAATAAGCTGCGGCAAGGCGTGATGCTACGCGCTGGTACGCAATCCGTCGTCCAGCGGCGTCCGAACGGAGTGGAGATCGCAAGGGACGAATGTCCTTGCTGCTGCAGTCGGGCCGTCGTCCGTCGAGACGCGTGCGAGAGTACGCTCCTCAGGGCGAAGGCGCTCCATCGATCGACCCAGCATGGATTCAGCGAAGCGGTCACCGCCAATGCGTGACAGGCTTCAACCGCGGCACCTGGCGCTGTGCGGCGGAGGGGAAATCGTCGGCGGAGCGATTGAGGGCGAAGGCATTGCGGGCTGACATCGCTGTCAGCCCGCAACCATCTTTGGCGATCGGCGAGCTGCCGTCAGTCGCCGTAGGACGGCGGCGCGAAATAGCCGCGCGGGACATGCAGCTGGAAGCGGCCGATCGAGCGATAGTCGCCGAGATTGTTGGAGGGCTGCGGCGTGTTGTAGCCGGCAAACACGATCGTCACCGTCTGCTCGTCCGTGTAAACGGCTTGCGGATCATAGACCCGTCCGGAGAAGAAGTTGGTGTTGAAGCCGGCGGCCGGCGGCGTGAACGGCGCAACCTGCGACGTCGTCACGGCATCGGCGCCGGTGACGTTGATGATCGGCGCATTCAGCGGATAGCGCCGCGGCGGCGTCTGGGATGTATCCACCACCGTGTCGGTCGACAGGATCGGGTTGTCGAAGCCGTTCACCACGTGCCACGTCAAGAGATCGGCGGCGGTGTGAACCGGTGCGGTGGTTTCTGCATAGCCGATGAAGTGGAAGCCGTCGGAATCGTTGTCCAGGCAGTTGCCGGCACCGAAGAACATGCCGTAGCGGCCGTCGGCGATGCGGATCAGGCTGCCGCTGCCGAGCCAGCGGATGCCGTTGAGCGCTACCGTGGTCTGATCTTCGAGGCCGCTTGCCGCGCCCGCGTCGGTGAAGTTGATGCCGTCGGTGGTGGTCGCGACCCGGATCGAAATCACGTCATGGTTGGTCTTGCGCGCCTTGCCGTTGTCCAGATTGGTCAGCGCGAAGCCCGGCGTTTTCGGGCATACCTCGGCGCTCGGGAAATTGGCGTCGCCGGGCGTCAGGTTCTTGGAGACATAGACGATGGTGGTTTGATTGCCGGTGTGCACCGAACCCAGGATCGCATCGGGATCGATCAGGCCCGTGGTCGCGCCGGATCCCGGATGCAGCGTCGGATAGCCGCCGGACGCCAGCGGGCTGACATAGCCGAATGCAGGCAGCCCGAACAGGCTGTCCAGGGAATCCGGATGCAGCGTGTGCACCACCAGCTGATCGCTGTCGATGTGGCCGTTGGCGCGGTTGAGGTGATAGATGCGCTCGATGCCTTTCACGGTGAGCACGAAGGCATGGCCGAGGCCATTGTCGCCGGCGTCATTGGAGCCGTAAGCCGTCTTGGTGCCGTTGACGTTGAGGTTGGTGTTGTCAGGATCGGTCGGATCCCAGGGACAATATGGATTGAGCGCGAGTGCCTTGCCGGTGAAACGCCAGGTCGCGCCCCCGTCGATCGAGACCGCCGAGACGGTCGCCTCCTGCTCGTTGCGCGGCCGATAGTCGAAGAAGCCTTCGAGCACCTCGCCATGGGCGCGAACGAACGGGAAGTAATAGGGCTGCATCAGGCTCTTTTCGTGGTTCACAGTGTGCTCGCCCGAGGTCGCGCAATAGTTGGCATAGGGCGTGCCGTAGAGCGTGGGATTGTAGGGCGGCGTCAGTGTCGACGGCGGCACGATGCCCGAGGCGTCGTGATTGAAGAATTTGCTGTGCTCGTGCAGCGTCCACGGGCCGAACACGATGGAAGATTGGGTGAGGCTGTTCGGGACATAAGTGAGCGTCGGATCGGCTTTCGCAGCCGACGCTGCCGCGAGCAACGCGATCGCTGCCGCAGTGCCATAGCGCAAGCGTGTCATGATTATGTAATCCTCTGAAAGCATGGGGAGGGCCGAACGGAATCTTGTCGGATTGCACCTCGTAGCAGGCGTTGCTCACAGAAGCGTGACAAGGTGTCGGGCGGTGCGCTTTCTTCCACAGAGCCAGAAAGCACAGGCGCAGTGGCCGACGCCGATCCGGACCGCCGCGGCTGCAAGGCTCGACAAATTGGTCATACGCAGGTCATCGTGCGATGACCATAATCCGACCATCAATCGATCTTCGGCGACAGGCCATCGGTTACGAGGTTACAAGAAAGAGTGCGTCCGATTGCCCCCGGGGGTTCGGCCCCGGGGGCTTTTTTTGCTAAGTTTCTGCCTGCTGCCCTGACAGGGCGGATCCTGCCTCGCCTCACTCATCGCCGCATGATCGACGCCGCTTTTCTTGTCCTGCTCACGCTCGCCAGCCTTGCGCTGGCGTGGATCGACTTCCGCCGCGGCATCATCCCCGACTGGCTCAATCTGCTTGTTGCACTCGCAGGTCTGGTACAGGCTTGGCTGCTTGACGGATGGAGCGCGGCGTTTGCGGCGGCCAGCGAGGGGCTGATCATCGGCGGGGTCGTGTTTGCGCTGCGCTGGCTCTATTTTCGGCTCCGCGGCCAGCATGGACTTGGGCTGGGCGACGTGAAGCTGCTGGCCGCGTCCGCCGTCTGGGTCGGTGCCGCGGGCATTCCCATGCAGCTCCTGGTGGGGTCGATCACGGCCTTGATCGCGGCCGTCGCGCTGCACGTCACTGGCCGCACCATGACCCGGCAAACCGCGCTTCCGTTCGGTCCTTTTCTCGCGCTGGGCCTACTGGTCACGCTGGCGCTGCAGCAGCAAGGGTGGGCGGTCTAATTGCCAGGTGCCGTGTTGCCTTACCCAGCGAAGGGACGGGGAGAGGCAACACCTAGCGCCTCGCGCCGCGCAGTCGCCGTGGTTCCGTGATCGCGCCGGTGTTGTCTGCCTGCGTCGTCACCGGCTGGGCTGCCGCGGCGGCGTCCGGCGGCGGCAGGCTCAGCACGGCGGTTTCCTCATCATGCACCAGCGTCACCTCGCGCGCCGCGACGTCGCGCAAGCGCCAGCCTTGATATTCCTCGCCGATCTTCAGTCGCAGCGCCGTCTTGGCGGTCTGATCGACAAAGATGCCAAAGCTCTGGTCGGCGCCGGCGATGGTGCCGACCAGCGCGAGTTGTGGCCGTTCGACCTTCACCGGCTTCGGCCGCGGCGGTGGCGCGACCGCCACAGGCGCGGGCACAACTGCGGGCGGCGGCGGCCGGCGCGAGGGTGAGAAAATCGGCCGGTCGCGCGTGGTCGTGAGCGTCGCAAGCGGTATCGCCCACAGCGGATTGGCGCTCCTGGCGCGTTCGGGCTCGGCCGCACTTGCCGGCGCCGCGACCTTGACCACGACAGGCGCCGGCGCAGCCGGCTGAGCCCACAGCGAGGGCGCCGCAGGCTTGTCGGCGTGGCGCGGCGGCGCGGCGTCCAGATCGGTGGCATCGGTCGGCACGGCCGCGGTCGATCCGGGAATGGCGAGCGCGGTCGCAAGCAGCGAAGCGGCGGTGAGCGCCCGCCAGCGCATGGTGTTGCGTAACCTCATTTGCCGCCCTTCCACTGCCCGGACACGGTCAAGAGCACACGCAACTTGCCTTCCGTGGAGGCGCCGAAGCTCGATGGCGCCTGCGCCACGAGCTGATCGACGAACAGGAATGGCATGCCGGCCTCGAGGTCGTAAAGCAGTTGTTGTAGTCCCGGCTGATCGATCTCGCAGCTTGCGATGACGCTCAGGAAGCCGGCCTTGGCCTCGGTGCCCTGCAGGTCGACCTGCGAGGACAGCACGTTGCCGCCGAGCTTCGTCACCGCCGCCGTCACGCGTTGCAGCAGCGCTGCGCCCGCGACCGTGACGGTGGCTCCTTCAAGAAACGGCGAGCCGCTTGGCGCCGCGACCCCGCCGGTTTCGCTGCGCGTGGCGGCAGGTCTGCGTCCTTCGAACTGCTCGAGCATCGTAGCCGAGGCCGTTACCTCGGCGCGCTGTGAGAGCAGGTCTGCCAGCGAGGAGATAATGGTGAACAGCAGCAGCGCCATGACCACGGCGAAACTGGCGGCCGCTGCCAGCGGCTGGTTCAGGAAATTGCGTAAGGTCGCGACCTGGTTCATGAGCCCGATCCGAAATAGGGCGTGATATGCGCCTCGATATGAAACCGTTCCGCTGGCTCGTTCTGGCTGCGCGTGGTCGGCGCAAAGAAGGTCGCCCGGGTGAATTGCGGCGATTGCTCGATCAGCTTGATCAGGGACGGCGCGTCCTGGGTCAGACCGGCCACCTGCATCTTGTCACCTTCGATATGCAGCTCGGTGACATAGGTGGTATCGGGCAGCACGCGCGAGATCGCCTCCAGCACCATGACGCTGGACGGCGAAGACTGCTTGCGCTTGGCAAGCAGCGTCTCCGCGCCATCCGAACGGTTGATGCGCAAGGCCGCCCGGCGTTGCGCGATCTTCTGCTGCAGCTCCTGCTGCTCGGCGGCATATTCGCTGCCGAGATAGGTCGAGACCACAAGCGAGGCGGCTGCGGCAAGGCCCGCGCCGAGCACCGATACGCGCAACAGCCGGGCCAGGTCGAACGTGCCGCCTGCCGCGCCGCTCAGCGGGCGGTCGAACAGTTTTATCGGCGCGGCCCCCGGCTCGATGCCCGACGCCTCGACCCGGCCTGTGATCGACGCGGCGCCGCAGTCGGCGGCGAGCGCGAACAGCGGCTGGATCTTCTGCCTCGAGGTCGCGGCCAGCGTCAGCGCGATCCGTTCATTGGCGATCGGGACGGGCGCCGTCGTGCCGAACAGCGCGTCACCGGCCACCCAGGGCGTCAAACGGTCGATCTGCGCGCGCACCATGCCCTCGAGGAAGTCGGCTGCCTGCTTCGGGAAATCGACCTCGCGGAACAGCACATGGTCCGGGCGCATGATGATTTCGATGCGGCTGCCGCGCAGCGCGGCGCGCCACTCCGCGCTCGGCGCCGGCTGCGGGCGGCCCTGTGCCAGCTCGAATGTGAATGGTGCAAGCGCGGGATCTTTGCGTGCGGTCGAAACCGTGCGGGCCGTGAAACGCCCGGACTCGCCTTCCACCAGTTCGACGCGCCGCTGCGGCACGATGCGCGCCATGACGGTGTGGATCGCCGCGGTCACGGCCGCGATCCATACTCCGAACAGCTCTTTCAGCTCCGCCAACATGACGCTCAAAACTCCATTCGCGTGCGCGCAATCTTCGGAACGTCGTTCTGCCACGACAGCACGTGGTAGGGAGCGTCCTTGGCCATGATGCCGATCACGACCTCCGATTCGGTCCCGTGGCCGTCAGGAAAGCGCAACGCCACCCGGATCCGGTAGGCCTGGCTCTTTCCCTGCTCGGCCCCTCCATTATTGGGGCCGCCTCCGAGCGAGGCCGACAATGCGGCGGTATCGTTGACCATTGAGCCGCGATCGCCCAGAAACTGCTTCAGTTTCAGCGGCGTCATGCCCGGGAGGGCTGCGATCACTTCGGCCGGGGCGACCATCACATCGACGCCGGCCGCGCCGGAGAACACGGTGACATAGGGCAGCGCCCGCTCGACCAGCGCCGGCGTCATCCCGAGCACCAGCGCGAGCTCGTTGACATGGGCAAACGGTGCCTGGCGCGGCGAATAGGTCCGGCCCGCCGTCTGATAGAGCGCAGCTTCCTTGCTGGCATCGCCGTCGGATGCCTTGGTGCGCCAGCCGACGATGCGGTTGGCGGCTTCCCTGGCTTCGTCGTCGCCGGCGCCGAGCACGGTGAGGAGCCCGCTTAACAGCTCCTTCGGCGCCTCGTTGAGATCCACCCGCGCCGCTTCCGTGATGAAGGACACCGCGACATCCGTGCCCATCAGCCGGACATGAAAAGCGCCCTCCGGCGGACGCTTGTCCTGGTCGGCGAGCTGCAGCCGATAGGCGGCAAGCTCGACGCCGGCCGAGACCAGCGCCTCCGTCTTGAGCGCGTCGTCATTGAGGGACACTGCGCGCGACGACGCCGACAGATGCACGGTGAAGATCGTCACGAGCAGCGCCAGGGCCGCGAGCAGCCACAGCACGGCGACCAGCACGAAGCCGCGCTCGGATGTGTCACAAGACCGGGTGCGGAGCGGCGCTGCCATCATGAGCCGCCTCGCTTGCCGCTGCCGCCGACGGCATTGCCGCCGTCGTTGTCCGGATTGTTGTCCGGAGCGCCGTTCTTGTTGTTGCCCACGCCATCGTCGGATTTGCCCGCGGGCGTATCGACATGAACCGGCGTGACTGTCGAAACCGCAAGCACATGCTCGCTCGTGGTGTCGCGCACCGTGAGGCGGATCGCGACCGGCAGCTTGTCGGCATCGTGCCAGTCGTCGTGAAACACCTTGTCGGAATCCGCATAGGCAAAAGTCAGCCGCAGCGGCGCGCGCAGCAGCACCACGGGATCGGTGAGGCGAAGCTGCTGGGAGGGCGCGGCGCCCTGTGGCAGCGGCGTGAAGCCGGTGCGGGTGCGTGCGGTGACGATACGGCCGCGGTCGGTGGTCTCGCCGATCCTGACCACGTCGAGCCCGATGCCGGCATTGGGCCCGATGGCGGTGCGCACGAAAGTGACCGAGAGCGGCGTGCCTTCGAACAGCGGCTTTTTCTTCTTGTCGTTGTTGTCTTCGCTGCCCGCCGGAATGAACTCGGCGGCGGCAAGATCGGCCGCGATGCGCTGCATCGAAATGCCGATCAGCTCGCTGTGCTGGATGCGGTCGATGCCGCGATTCCAGCTGGGCAGGTATTGCGCGGTGATCGTCGCAAGCGCCGACATCACAAGGCCGGTCAGCGCAAGCGCGACCAGTGCCTCGATCAGGGTGAAGCCGGCTTCACCGGCTCGCTCGGCGTTCCGTGCCATCATTGCGACGGCCTCGGCATCAGGCGGATGGTCGAAAGATCGAGCTGCGCGCCGGCCGGTGAACGCACATGGATTTTCACGAGCTCGGGCATCCATCCGACCTTGGAATCGCCCGCCGGCTGCCAGTCGCCACCGACCGGCGAGACATCGACCTGCCAGCGGTAATCGCGGAGCTGGCCGGTCTTGCTTCCCGGTGCGAGCTCCCTGCGCTGCGGGATTTCGGTCGTGAGCACGGTCTGGGCGGTCTCGACCAGCGCGATATGGTTCTCCAGCGCCGTCACGCCACGGGTGTTGGTCGACATCACCGAGGCGATGGCGACAATCGACACGGCGACGATCGCAAGCGCGATCAGCACCTCCAGGATGGTGAAGCCGGCATCGGGCCGGTCCGACGGCGCGCGATCAGGGCGAGACAATTTCGACCCTCCCCGTCAGCCAATTGACGCGAATCTCGTAACGCGTATCGAGCCGCGCCAGGGTGATGGCGCCGCCGCAGGACATGCCGTCGGCGAAAAAGTTGATGCTCGACAGCGCCGGCCTGCGCCGGCAGCTATCCGGCAACAGCGCATCGAAGCGGACATCCGCGGGAATGCGGAGGATCATCCCCGATACGCCGGAGCGGATCGCACGCGAGGGCGCATCGACCAGGGTTGCCACGTCGGCGCGGCGCGCGATCGCGGCATTACGGTCGTCCTTCAGCAGCGTCGCGGCCTCGAGCGCATAGGCCTGCAGCCGCGCGCGCGAGGTCTGACGCGGCAGGAACGGCAGCAGCACAGCGGCCATCATCGCAATCAATGCAATGACGCACACCATCTCCAGCAAGGTGAAGCCGCGCTGCGCCTCGTTCATCGCCATCAGGTCCTAGTTGGCGCTCGCGCTGGTGATGGTGTCGAGCGAGATGTCGGCGGCGACGCCGCTGCCGCCCTCCGCGCCGTCGGCCCCGAGCGAGACGATGTCAAAGGCGTTATGCTCGCCCGGCGTCCGGTAGATATAAGCGTGGCCCCAGGGATCCATCGGTACGTTGCCGCCCTTCAGATAAGGCCCGTTCCAGGCGGCGACGCCGGGCGTGCGGTGTACCAGCGCGTCGAGGCCTTCCGAGGTCGACGGGTAGCGGCCGGCATCGAGATTGAAGAGATCGAGCGCGCTGGCGAAGCTCTGCATCTGGATCTTGGCGGCCTTGACTTTCGATTCAGAGAGGTAGTTCAGCACGCGGGGGCCGATCAGGCCCATGATCAGGCCGATGATCGCGATCACGACCAGCATCTCGACCAGCGTGAAGCCCTGCTCGCCGTGGCGGCCCGCATCGGTGCTGCTGCGAAGATCGAAAAATCGGCTTCTGTTCCTGTTCGACATTGGTCTTGTCCTTCCACTTACCCGACGAGTTGCGTGACCGACAGCAGCGCGGTCATGACCGATACGATCAGGCCGCCGACGACGGTCGAGATGGTGATAATGGCGAGCGGCCCGATGATGGCGACGATGCGGTCGAGGCTGCGCTGCAGCTTGGCTTCGTAGAATTCGGCGACGCGGCCGGCGAGCACCGGCAGCTGCCCGGTTTCCTCGCCCAATCTCAGCATCCGCAGCGCCATCGGCGGCAGGCTGGAGGAGGCGGAGAGCGCTTCCGACAATTTGCCGCCATGCCTGACGCGGTCGGCGGCTAGCGACCAGGCGTCGAGGCGGCCGGTCACCGCCATGATGTCGACCAGAATGCGCAGCGTCGCGGTCAGGCTGACGCCGCTGCCGAGCAGAACGCCGAGATTGCGGCAGAACAGGCTGGTCCGATAGAACTGGAACACGCTCGAAAGCCCCGGCAGCCGCGCGGCGGCGCCGACGATTGCGGCGCGCGCCTCGCGCCGCCGCAGCACCATCCATGCCGAGATGATCGCAGCGATCGCCGTGATCGACAGCACGGTGCCGTTGGCGCGCATGAAGTCGGACAGGCGCAGGAAGTAACTCAGCGCGGTGTCCGACTTGCCGCCGAAATCCTGCACCACCGAGGAGAACTGCGGCAGCACGAACAGGATAAAGAACAGCATCACGCCGCAGGCGGCGACCAGCACGAAAGCCGGGTATTGCATCGCATCCGTCAGCTTGCGGCGCATCTGCTCGGAGCGGGCGCGCTCGGCGCTCAGCATCTCCAGCACCTGGTCGAGCGTGCCGGAGATCTCGCCGACCTTGACCAGCGCGATGTACATCGGCGGAAACAGATCGGGATGCGAGCCGAGCGCCTCGGCGAGGCTTTCGCCCGACAGCAGCGAGGCGCGCAGCTTGGCGACCACGGGACGCAGGCGCCCGACATCGGCATCGCTTGCCAGCAGCTCGAGCGCGTCGTCGAGCCGCGCGCCGGCCTTGAGCAGCAGTGCAAGGTCGCGGGTGAAGACGGTGACCTCCGCAGGGCCCGGCTGGTTGAACAGATTGATGCCGACGGCGCTGGCAGGTTTGCGCCTCTCCTCGACGGTCTCGATCGGCAGCAGGCGCAGATATTCGATCCGCGCGGCGACCTCGGCGAGCGTCGGCGCCGTTATGTTGCCGTTAACGATCTCGCCGTTCTGGGTGAGCGCGCGGTAGCGGAAGTTCGGCAACGTGCACCTGTCAGCGGGTGGTGGTGACGCGGAGGATTTCCGCAGGCGAGGTCAGCCCGGCGCGGCATTTGGCAATGCCGTCGTCGAGCATGGTGGTCATGCCGTTCTTGATCGCGGTCTGGTCGATCTTCAGGCCGTCGGTGCGCTCGCCGATCAGTTCGCGCAGCTCGTTGTCGAGCTCGAGCAGCTCGAACACGCCAAGCCGGCCGCGATATCCGGTGCCGCTGCAGCGTTCGCAGCCGCACGGCGCGTGCACGGTCTCGCCGGCCCTGAAGCCGAGCGTCGACAGGCGCGGATCCTCGTCGATATCGGCCGCGCTCAACTGCTTCGGCGTCTTGCAGCGCTCGCAAAGCTGACGCACCAGGCGCTGGGCGATCACGGCGCGCAAGGTCGAGCGCAGCAGATAGGCCTCGAGCCCGAGATCGAGCAGGCGCGGCACGGCGGCCGCGGCGGTCTCCGTGTGCAGGGTGGTCAGCACCAAGTGGCCGGTCAGCGCGGCATGCACGGCGACATGGGCCGTCTCGGAATCGCGGACCTCGCCGACCATGATCACGTCGGGGTCCTGGCGGACGAAGGAGCGCAAGGCATTGGCAAAGGTCAGCCCGATCGCGGGCTTGACCTGCGACTGGTTGATGCCGGGGATCTCGTATTCGACCGGGTCCTCGATGGTGAGGATCTTGCGGCTCGGCTCGTTGAGGATCGACAGGATGGTCGCGAGCGTGGTGGTCTTGCCGCTGCCGGTCGGCCCGGTGATGACGATCATGCCGTGCGGCAGCTTGATCAGCCGTTTGAGCTTGGCTTCGTCGGGCGGGGAAAAGCCGAGCTTGTCCGTGATCAGGAGCCCGCGATCCTTGGGCAGGATGCGGATGACGGCGGATTCGCCGTGTTGCGTCGGCATGATGGCGACGCGGATATCGATGTCGGTACGCCCGGCCTTGATGCGCGCCGCGCCGTCCTGCGGCAGCCGCCGCTCGGCGATATTGAGGCTCGCGATGATCTTGATGCGGGAAATCACCGCCTGCGGCAGCACCCCGGCAGGCGCGGTGACCGGCCGCAACAGGCCGTCGATGCGCATGCGCACGACGAGGCCGGTCGTGAACGGCTCGATATGAATGTCGCTGGCGCGCAGCTCGACGGCCTTTTCCAGGAGGTCGTTGACCGCGCGGACCACGGGGGCGCCGCTCGCAAGGTCGCGCAGGCTCTCGATGTCGTCTTCGCGCAGCTGGGCGAAGCCGTCGGCGTCGGCCTTGGCTTCTGCGCCGTCCTCGGCCAGGCGCTGGTCGAGCGCCGTGCCGAGATCGTCAACGGCGGCGATCCTGACCTCGATATCCGGTCCGAGCACGATCTCCGCCGCGCGGCGGGCCGCGACATCGGCGGGATCGGCCATCGCGAGCACATTGCCGTCATCTGGAGTACAAAACGGGAATACAAGCGTCTCGCGCAGGAAACGGGACGAGAACGATGCGGCGAGCGAGTCCGCCTGCAGCATGTCCTGCAGCGTGATGCGTTTGAGCTTGTAGAAGCGGGCGACCTCGTCGGCAAAGTCGTTCGGCGAGAGTTCGGTCAGCTCCCACAACTTCCCGTTGGTGCCCGGCGCCCCGTTGCGCGGGCTGTCGCCCTGATGATTGGCTTGAGATGGATCCGATGCAGCCGAGTCACGCTTCTCCTCAGCCCGCTTCAGGTGTCCAGCGCGGCGAAGGTACTCCACGAATTGCGAGGACTGCGGACCGGTCATGCGTCCTTCGCGCTTTTCCGTTGAATGAGCGGGCGTTGCGGCGAGACGTCCAAGTCCTCCGCCTGCGGAGGGGGTTATCGATCCGGAATATGACATCCGTACGAAGCAGGCCGGCCTCCGGGGCTCGGTTATGACAAAGCTGTCATCAAGTCATCAAACAGCGCCGCTAAGTAGGGTCCCATGCCGTCGTCGCGTGAGCGCTGGGCCTGCCCGGGCCCTTGCGCGCGCGATCGGCTATGGTTTCTAGTATCAAAAGTTGGATCGGCAATATCATGGTGCGCGTCGGCAATCAGGGCCGATCCCGGGCAGCCGCACGCGGCTTTGGCGCGGGTTCGATTGCGCTCCTTCTCGTCAGTATCCTGACGTCCTGCAACCTGGCGACGGTGGGCGGCTCGACGGCCCCGGCCGACATCGACGTTCTCGACAAGGTCCGTTCCGCCGACATCATGCCGCGCCAGCCCGAGACCGTCGGCGGCGTGCAGACCAATGTCGGCCAGCGCGCCAAGGCCGCGGTCTATGAAGGGACCGAGGTCACGGATGTCGGCGATTCCCGCCTGGCGACCCAGCCGGCCTCGGGCGGCTCGGGTTATGACCTCAATTTCGAGAACACGCCGGTGGCAACCGTGGCCAAGGTGGTGCTCGGCGACATCCTGCAAACCGGCTACACCATCGATCCACGCGTCCAGGGCACCGTCAGCCTGGTGTCGGTGCGGCCGGTGGCCAAAACCGACATCGTGTACGTGCTCGAAAGCGCTCTTCGCCTCTCCGGCGTCGTGCTGCTCAAGGATGCCGCCGGCTACAAGCTGACGCCGCTTGGCGATGCGGTCGGCGCCGGCCGTGTCGACAGCGCCGCCGCCAGCCCCGAGCCCGGCTACGGCGTCTCGGTGGTGCCATTACAATATGTGTCGGCGCAGACCATCCTGAAGCTGATGGATTCCTTCGCCACCAAGCCGGGCAGCGTTCGTGCTGATCCGACCCGCAACATCCTCCTGATCCAGGGCACCGGCGCCGAGCGGCGCACCGCGGTCGACACGGCGCTTTCCTTCGACGTCGACTGGATGCGCGGCCAGTCGGTCGGCATCTATCCGGTCTCCAGCAGCGCGCCCGAGCCGATCATCGCGGAGCTGGAAAAGATCATGGATTCCGGCGACTCCGGCCTCAGCGCGAGCCTCGTGAAATTCCAGCCCATGAGCCGCTTGAACGCCATCCTGGTGGTCAGCCGCAAGCCTGCGCTGCTGCAAACTGCGGCAACCTGGATCAGGCGGCTGGATCAGGCCGACACCGCCCGCACCAGTGTCCATGTCTATCGCGTGAAATATGGCGAGGCGCGCCAGATCGCGAAGGTCCTCACCGACATGTTCATCGGCAACTCGTCCTCCTCGCTCGACAGCTCCGACAACCAGGTGGCGCCGGGATCCGGCCTGAGCTCGAGCTCGAGCGCTGCCGACCGCCTTTCGCTGAACTCGAACTCGTCCAGCTCGTCGTCGTCGAGCAACGGCTTCGCCTCACGCGGGTCGTCCTCGACCGGCGGCACCTCGCCCTTCGGTGCGTTGCAGCAGAATTCCGCGAATGGCACCGGCAACAACGGCAGCAACAGCAGCGGCAGTGGCAGCAGCTCCGGCGGGCTGGATGGCCGCACCACCGGCGGCAACGGCCAGCCGATCATGCAGAACGTCCGCATCACGCCGGACATCGTCAATAACGAACTCCTGATCTATGCCGACCAGCCCAACTACAAGATCATCGAGACGACGCTGGAGCAGCTGGACCGGCCGTCGCTGCAGGTTGCCATCGATGCGACCATCGCCGAGGTCACGCTGACCAATGAGCTTACCTATGGTGTGCAGTTCTTTCTCCAGAAGCAGGGCGTCGGCTCGCTCCTGAACACGCAGTCGACGTCGGCTCCGAGTGCGACCACCACGACGTCGACGGACAGCAGTGGCAATTCGATCGTGAGCACGGCGACCAGCGCGCTGATCAACCGTGCTTTCCCCGGATTCAACTTCCTGCTCGGATCGGAGAGCAACCCGCACGCCATTCTCGATGCCCTGCACACGGTGACGTCGGTGAAGGTGTTGTCGAACCCGTCACTGGTCGTCATCAACAACCAGGTCGCGACGCTGCAGGTCGGCGATTCAGTGCCGATATCGACCGGCAGCGCCACCGTGCTGACCACCAGCAACACCGTCGTCAACACCACCGACTACCGCAACACCGGCATCATCCTCCGCGTCGCGCCGCGCATCAGCGTCAACGGGACGGTCCGGCTCGATATCGAGCAGGAGATCAGCAATGTCACCCCGGCGACGTCGGCGAGCCTCACGCCGACCATCTCGGAGCGCAAGGTGAAGAGCTCGATTTCGGTGGCCAACGGGCAGACCGTGCTGCTCGCGGGCCTGATCAAGGAGGAGCAGGATGGCACCCGCAACGGAATTCCGCTGCTCGACGAGATCAAGGGGTTGGGCGACGCCTTCTCGCATCAGAACAAGACGGGAACCCGCACCGAATTGATCATCTTCATCCGGCCCCAGATCATTCGCGACGGTACCGATGCGCATCACGTCGCCGAAGAACTGCGGTCGAAACTGCGCGGCAGCGTCGGAGCGAGCACCGATGATCTCACGATTCACACCGTGCATTGAGCGCAAGGGCCTGCGTGGCGCCGCCATCGCGGTGCTGGCGCTGTTTGCCTGCCTTGCGCTGTCGCTGCCGGCGGCGCGTGCCGATGCGGTGGCCAGCGCAAATGCGGCCTACGCGCGCGGCGACTATATCGGCGCCGTCAAAATCCTGACGCCGCTGGCGCTACGCGGCAATGCCCGTGCGCAGGCCTTCCTCGGGTTCATGTATGAGAACGGCTACGGCGCGCCGCAGGCCTATACTGCGGCGGCGGACTATTACGTCCAGGCCGCGATATCAGGCAATCCGTTCGGCCAGGCCATGCTCGGCCTGATGTACGACAAGGGCCACGGCGTGCCGCAGGACTTTGTGCTCGCCTATAAATGGCTCAATCTTGCGGCCGCGCGCGCCGCGCGGCATGATCGCGATTATTTCCTGCGTCTGCGCAATGCGGTGGCGTCGAAGATGTCGCCGGCGCAGATCGCCGAAGGCCAGTATCTTGCACTGTGCTGGGTGCCGGGATCGCCATAGGCGAGCGCGCAACACACAGCCTTCCGCTTTTTTTCACAGCAATTTCTTCTGATCCATCGATTACCGGACACACGTCATGCGCGTGTCAACCGGGCGCAACATCGCTCGCTTTAGATCGGAGCGGTCGGCGAAACTTTGCGTATTTCACAAAACCTGCGCCGACGATCAGGAGAGCGCGATGAAACTATTGAAGGCATTTTCCGGCGCGTCAGCGCTTGGCTTGCTGCTTCTCGGCGTCACCACGCAATCGGCGTCCGCAGCATGCAATTTGAATTCGCCAGGCGGCAAGATCAAGCGGGTGGTCAATATCGTTTTCGACAATGTGCATTTGCGGCGGGATAATCCCAACGTTCCGTCCGACATGGAGCAGATGCCGAACCTCTTGAATTTCCTGCGCGATAACGGGATCGTCAGCGGCAATCACCACACTCCGCTGATCTCGCACACTGCGCACGACATCGTCACCGCGCTGACCGGCGTCTATGGCGACCGCAGCGGCATTCCCGTCGCCAACAGCTACGGCTATTTCAAGCCGGACGGCAGCGTCGGCTTCAACTCCTCATTCCTGTACTGGACCGCGGTGGCTGCCGACGGCAAGCCGCAGATGATCGACGAAAACGGCAAGACCGCACCGGCTCCGTGGGTGGCATATACCCGCGCTGGCTGCGACGTCGGCGCCTTCTCGGTCGCCAATATCGAGTTCGAGCGGATACCCGACGACGTGACCACCTTCTACGGCGCCGGCTCCGCGGTCGACACGACGGTACGGGCCGAGCTCGCCTCCTCCGATCCGGCGACGCAGCAGAAGCCGAGCACCGATTATCTCGGCATCGCCGTGCATTGCGCGATCGGCAGCCCCTTGTGCACCAGCGCGAAGAATGCACCGTTCGCCGCCACCGATACGCTGCCTGATGAGCCGGGCGGCTACAACGGCTTCAAGGGCCTGTTCGGCAACATCAACGTGCAGCCGGTGATCTCGCCCGGCGGTCCCGTTCAGGATCTCGACGGCAATGTCATCGCCGACAAGTTCAATCACCCGGGCTTCCCGAATGGGTTCAGCCCGCTGGCGACGCAGTCGCTCGGTTATGCCGCAACCATGCTCGAAGCCGGCGTTCAGGTGATCTACGTCTACATCGCCGACGCGCATGACAATCGGTTCGGCTCCGGCACCTTCGGTCCGGGCGAGGCCGGCTATGTCGCGCAGCTCAAGGAGTATGACGCCGCGTTCGGCAAGTTCTTTGCGCGGCTGGCCGCTGATGGCATCACCAAGGACAACACCCTGTTCGTGGTGACGCCCGACGAGAACGATCACTTCGTCGGCGGTCCGCCCAGCCCGGCCAATTGCGACGGCGTCACCACGCCCTGCACCTACGCCGCAAAGGGGGAGATCGATGCCTTGATCGATCGGTTGCTGATCACCCAGCGCGTCAACGCAACCCCGTTCCTGGTGCATTCCGACGACGCGCCGACCATCTACATCACCGGCAACCCCGGTGCGCTCGAGCCGGTGACGCGCACGCTGGAGCACGATCTCGACGCCCTCACCGCCAAAAATCCGATCACCGGCAAGACCGACAAGCTCTCGCAGCTGCTCGCTGACCGGGCGGAGATGAAGCTCCTGCACATGCTCACGGCAAGCCCTGCACGCGCGCCGACGCTCACCATGTTCGGCAATGACGACTACTTCTTCCAGACCGTCAGCAAGCCGCCGGCGACCGCGTGCCAGCAGCAGTCAGACTGTGTGTTCGAGGGCTCGGGCTTTGCCTGGAACCACGGCGACTACCAGACGCAGATCACCCGGACCTGGGTCGCGATGGCGGGTCCCGGGGTGCGGCAGCTCGGGCGCAACGATGCCGTGTTCTCGGATCATGCCGACGTGCGGCCGACGGTCATGGCGCTGGTCGGCTTGAAGGACGACTATGTGCATGAAGGCCGCGTCGTGGCCGAGTGGATGCAGCCGCAGGCGCTGCCGTCGGGCATTGCCAAGGCGCAGGCGAACTTCACGGAGCTTGCGACCGTGTTCAAGCAGCTCGACGCGCCGGTCGGCGACCTCGGCCGTTCCAGCCTTGTCTGGGCGAACAAGTCCATCACCGGCACCAACCAGACCTATCTCGCCTATCTCAAGCAGATGAACGAGATCATCCAGCAGCGCCAGGACCTGGCGTTCAAGATCAGGAACACGCTGCACGCCGCTGCGTTCGCCGATCAGCCGGTCGATCTGGGCACGGTGGACAACCTCGGCGATCAGGCGCAGGACCTGATCAACAAGGTCAATAATCTGGCCGGTAGCGCCACCAACTAAACGCCACACTCAAGCGGCTCGCTTGATGAGCAAGCCCGCCGGCAGCAGCCGGCGGGCCTTTTTTCGCCGGCGCCTTCGCCTTGACCGACCAGGCTAGTTCGAACTCGCCGTACTCGCAAAACTGCGATCCACCGCTTTGCTGACGTCGAGCGTCTTGCTCAGAATGCCATAGCGGGTCGCGCGGTCGGCTGCGGCCTGCACCTCCTTCACGACCTGCTCGTCGATCGCGATCGGGCTCGTGCGCTGCGCAGTATAGGCGGCGAGCAGCACGTCCTCGGGCAGCCTGGTCAGCTCCGCGGTGCTCCTGGCGTACTCGCCGAGATGGTCGAGCGACCATAGCCGCGCCTTGTCGAGGCGCTGCACGAGGTCGGCGAGCGCCGCGCGCTTGCTGGCGATGGCGCTGTCGGACGCCACGATGAAGGTGATGGTCGGCGTCAGGCCTTCGCCGTCGGCCACCACGCGCGCACCGTCCTTCAGCCTGGCGTAGGAGACATAGGGCTCCCACACCGCCCAGCCATCGATCGAGCCGGCGAGCAAGGCGATCTTGGCGTCGACCGGGCCTAGCGGCGCAAAGGTCGCGTCCTCGATCTTGTTACCTGATTTCTCCAGCGTTGCATCGATCAGGAACTGGCCCCAGCCTCCGCGCGTGCCGGCAAGTCGCTTACCCTTGAGGTCCGCGACCGACTTAATCGGTGAATCCTGGCGCACCAGGATCGCCTGTGTGTGCGGATCGGAGCGGGTCCCGCCGATCGCCTTGATCGGCGCGCCCGCGGCATAGACCGAGAGAAAGGCGAGGTCGCCGGTATAGCCGACATCGAGCGCACCGGCATTGAGCGCTTCGAGGATGGGCGCGGCCGCCGGAAATTCCGACCATTCGATCTTGTATGGCATCTCCCTGGCAAGGCCGGAAATCTCCAGCAGCGAGCGGTTGCCGCCCTTCTGGTCGCCGACGCGCAGCACGACGGTGTCGGCCGCGAAGGCGCTCGTCGCCGCGCAGACGCCGATGACGGTTGCGAGAAGCCGCGCCGCGACGTTGCGCGTGACCGAACGAAAGTTAAGGGGCGAGTTCAGGCTAAATCTCATTTTATTTTCCTGCTTGCGAGCCGTGACGAGGCCGCACGAGACAAGACTAAGAGCGCGTCCCGTACAGTCAATGAAATGGCCAACCGTTTTGACGCTGGCGCAAACAAGGAATCTGTCGTCGAGATCGCGCAGACGAGAAGACAATGTGCGCGACCTCGCGCGATCGCCCTTCGGTCGTCATGTTCACGGCGAGGGTTTCGCGCCGTCGACGGAGAAGTCCCGCGTCGAACTGAAAAGCTTTTCGAATCTAATTGGAAGACGAGTGCGGCTCGTGCTGCTAGCAAGATTCACGCTCCAGCCGATACGCGGTGCAATGGCATGTCGCGCATCGCGACGGAGTCTTGCCGAACACGAGGTGCTCACATGTCAAGCCAAGACGATCGCAAAGGATCCCTCGATCGCAGGACGTTGCTGCGCGCCGGTCTCGCGTCGGCGTTCGCGCTGCCGGCGGGTGCGATCGGCGCGCAGGCCTTCGCGCCGCAAGCCATTGCGCCCGGCATCGATGTCTCGAAATTCCCGATCTGCCGTGCTGCGTCCGATGCGCCGGCTCTGACCGGCGCACCGCGCAAGCTGAAGCTGTCATGGAATGCAGGCGCGGTGTGCCTCGCGCCGCTTCCTGTCGCGATCGACCACGGCTTCTTCCAGAAGCAGAATCTGGATGTCGAGCTCGTCAACTATTCGGGTTCGACCGATCAGCTGCTGGAAGCGATCGCGACGGGCAAGACTGATGCGGGGCTGGGCATGGCGTTGCGCTGGCTCAAGCCGCTCGAGCAGGGTTTCGACGTCAAGATCGCCGCCGGCACCCATGGCGGCTGCATGCGGGTGCTGACGCGCACCGATTCCGGCGTCAATACGCTTGCCGATCTGAAGGGCAAGGCAGTGGCGGTCGGCGACCTCGCCGGCCCCGACAAGAATTTCTTCTCCATCCAGCTGGCAAAGCTCGGCATCGATCCCAACAAGGACGTCGACTGGCGCGCCTATCCCGGCAATCTGCTCAATGTCGCGGTCGAGAAGGGCGAGGTGCAGGCGTTCCTGTCCTCTGATCCGCTCGCCTATCTCTGGCTGAAGGATTCGGCTTACAGGGAAGTCGCCTCCAATCTCGACGGCGAATACCGCGACAAGAGCTGCTGCATCGTCGGACTGCGCGGCAGCCTAGTGCGCGAGGAGCCGAACGTGGCGCGCGCGGTGACGCAAGCGCTGCTGGATGCGGCGATGTTCACCTCGCAAAACCCGGACAAGGCGGCGAGATCGTTCCAGCCCTACGCGCCGAAGGCGGCGACGCTGACCGATATCGAAGTCATGGTGCGCTATCACACTCATCGTCATCACCCCGTCGGCGAGGTGCTGAAGCGCGAGCTGAAGGCCTATGCCGACGATCTCAAGGTGATCTCGGTCTTCAAGCCGTCCACCGACACTGCCAAATTTGCGGAGCGCATCTATGTCGACGTATTCGCTGTCTGACACCGACGTCGCGCATGCGGCCTCTCGGCGGCAAGGCCGGGCCTTGCGCGATTTCGTGCGGTCGTCCGGCGTGGGGGGTGTCGCGGGCCTCGCCTGGATCGCCTTCGGACTGTCATGCCTTTTGTGGGAAGACGTCGGCGACTGGGCGCGGACCCATTCACTCGGCATCGGTGCATTCGTGGTCGCCGCGACCATTCTATTCGGCACGTTTGCCGCCGACTATCTCGGCGCTGCAGGTCGTGCCCTGCGCCTGCGCGCGCCCTGGCTGCTGGCGATCGGAGTCGTCTTGGCATTGTGGGAGGTCGCCACTGCGAAATTTGCGTGGCTGCCGTTGCCGTTCTTCCCGCCGCCGCAGGCGATTGTCGAAGTCTATACCGATGATCTGCCAAAGCTGCTCGACAGCGCGCTCGCCTCGGCCAAGCTGCAGCTCGGCGGCTATGTGATCGGTGCGATACTCGGCTTCGTCACGGGCGTTGCGATCGGCTGGTCACGCGCAGTCGGCTATTGGGTGCATCCGGTGCTACGCTTCATCGGGCCGCTGCCGGCAACAGCGTGGCTGCCCATTGCCTTCTTCACTTTCCCGTCGAGCTGGAGCGCCTCGACTTTCCTGATTGCGCTCGCCACCGGCTTTCCGGTCACGGTGCTGACCTGGTCCGGCGTCGCAAGCGTCTCCAGCGCCTATTACGACGTCGCGCGGACGCTGGGTGCAAAACCGTCGTTCCTGGTGCTGAAGGTCGCCATCCCCGCCGCGCTGCCGCATGTCTTTGTCGGGCTGTTCATGGGGCTCGGCTCGTCCTTCGCCGTGCTGGTGGTTGCCGAGATGATCGGCGTCAAGGCGGGCCTTGGCTGGTATCTGCAATGGGCGCAGGGCTGGGCCGCCTATGCCAACATGTATGCCGCGCTGATCGTGATGTCGCTGCTGTGCTCCAGTGCGATCACGCTGTTGTTCTGGACCCGCGACCGGCTTCTGGTCTGGCAGAAGGGGACCGTCAAATGGTAGCGTGCACAGTCGCCGAGACGATCACGGTTCCCGCCGTCGGCGCCGGGCTCGACATCGAGAATGTCAACCACGCCTTCGATATCGACGGCGCCGCCTTGCCTGTGCTGCAGGATGTCAACCTCAGCATCGAGCCCGGCGAGTTCGTCGCGCTGCTCGGGCCCTCCGGCTGCGGCAAGTCCACGCTGCTTCGCCTGGTCGCGGGGCTGGAGCGGCCCCGCACGGGCACGCTGCGCGAGGACGATATCCGCATCGCCGGGCCGTATCCCTCGCGCGTGGTCGTGTTCCAGGATCCGACGCTGTTTCCATGGCGCACGGTCTGGGACAATGTCGCGCTCGGGCTCGAGGCGCAGGGCATTTTGAAACATCACCGCCGGCGCGTCGACGATGCGCTGGAGCTGGTCGGCCTTGCCGCGTTTCGCAATGCCTATCCGCATCAATTGTCCGGCGGCATGGCGCAGCGTGCTGCGCTGGCCCGCGCGCTGGTCAACGACCCGAAAATCCTGGTGCTCGACGAGCCCCTGGGCAAGCTCGATTCGCTGACGCGCATCACCATGCAGGCCGAGCTAGTTGCGCTCTGGCAACGCAAGGGCTTTACCACGCTGTTGGTGACGCATGATGCGGAGGAGGCGCTGTTCCTGGCCAATCGCGTCATCGTGCTGAGCGAGCGGCCGGCGCGCGTCAAGGCCGATATCGCCGTGCAGAGGCCCTACCCGCGCCATCGTGGCGATCCATATCTGGCCGACCTGCGCCGGCAAATTCTCAATCTGCTGGGATTGGATGCGACATGGTGAGGGCAGTGTTCAGCACGGCGGCCGCACGGAGTTCCTTGGTCGTGCCGGAGCCGGACTTCATTGCGCGTGCAACCGCGCTTGCCCGGCGTTTCGCCGAGCGTGCAGCCACGCACGATCGCGAGGCCAGCTTCCCATTCGAGAATTTCGGGGAGCTGTCTGAAGCCGGACTGCTGGCGTTGACCGCGCCGGCCGCGCTCGGCGGCATTGGCGCCGGTGCGCGGGACGCGGCGCGCGTTCTCGGCATCATCGCCAAGGCCGATCCGTCGACCGCGCTGGTGCTGTCGATGCATTACATCAATCACCTTGTGATGGCGCGAAGCGAGCGCTGGCCCGGCCACCTTGCGCGCAAGCTCGCCAAGGAGACGGTGGAAGGTGTCGCATTGATCAATGCGCTGCGGGTTGAGCCGGAGCTCGGCTCGCCCGCGCGGGGCGGCCTGCCGACGACCGTGGCACGCCGCACCGAGACCGCCTGGCGGCTGACCGGGCGCAAGATCTATTCGACCGGCGCGCCGATCCTGAAATGGTATGCGGTGTGGGCCAGGACAGATGAAGCGGAGACGCGCGTCGGGCTGTTCCTGGTTCCGTCCGGCCTGCCCGGCACACGCATTGTCGAGACCTGGGATCACCTGGGACTTCGCGCCTCCGGCAGCCATGACGTGGTCTTCGATGACGTGGCGTTTCCGCTCGATCATGAGATCGATGTGCGCAAGCCGGAGGAATGGCGCGGGCCAGATGTGACGCAGGCCGCCGTGCAGGCCGTCTTCATCGGTGCGATCTATGATGGCATCGCACGGGCCGCGCGCGACTGGCTGATCAAGTTCCTGAACGAGCGTGTGCCGGCGAGCCTCGGTGCGCCGCTCGCGAGCCTGCCACGTGCGCAGGAAATTCTCGGCGCCATCGAGGCACGGCTCGCCGTCAACGCGCGCCTGATCGAGATATTTGCACGCGATTTCGACGTCGGCGTTCCGCTAAGCGTGCCCGAAGCCAATGTCATCAAGCTGACGGTCACCAACAATGCGATCGCTGCGGTCGAAGACGCGCTGTCGCTGACCTCAAATCATGGCCTGTCGCGAACCAATCCGCTGGAGCGGCATTACCGCGACGTGCTCTGCGGTCGCGTTCACACCCCGCAGGACGATGCGACGCGCGTGAGCCTCGGACGCGCGGCGCTCGGGCTTTGAGATCGAAGAAAGATCGGAACGGAGACCATAATGGCAATCGAGTTCATCGGCTATATCGGCAACAACAATTCCTCAGAGACCATCGTCCGCCAAGGGCCGGTACTGGACCCGACCTACATCGAGACGATAGCCAAAGCACATGAGAACGCCGGCTTCGATCGCGCGCTGCTGGCGTTTCATTCGACGACGCCCGACAGCCTGCAGGTGGCCCAGCATGTGCTGTCCGTCACCGACCGGCTCAATGTGCTGATCGCGCAGCGGCCCGGCTTCACCGCGCCGACCCTGCTGGCGCGGCAGTTCGCCGTGCTCGATCAATTCTCCCGGGGACGCGTTGCGCTGCATGTCATCACCGGCGGCAACGCCAAGGAGCTCCGCCAGGACGGCAATACACTCGACGACAAGGATGAGCGCTACGCGCGCACCAGCGAGTTCCTGGATATTGTCCGCGCGCAATGGACCAGCGAGAAGCCGTTCAACTATGCGGGCAAATATTATCAGGTCGAAAACGGCTTCTCGCAGGTGAAGCCCTATCGTCCCGAGGGCATCAGGATCTATTTCGGCGGCGCCTCCGATGCCGCCGTCGAGGTCGCCGGCAGGCAGGCCGACACCTTTGCGCTGTGGGGCGAATCCTATGCACAGGTGCGCGAGCAGACGGCAAAGGTCCGCGCGGCTGCGGCAAGACATGGCCGGCCGGCGCCGCGCTTCAGCCTGTCGGTGCGTCCGATCCTCGCCGATACCGAGGAGAAGGCATGGGCGAAGGCGGAGGCCATTCTGGAGCGTGCGACGGCACTGCAGGACCAGACCGGCTATCGCAAGCCCGCGGACGGTCACGCCACAGCCGGCGCGCGTCGCCTGCTGGCGCTGGCCGATCAGGGGGCGCGGGTGGACAAGCGGCTGTGGACTGCGATCGCGCAATTGACCGGCGCGAACAGCAACACCACGGCGCTGGTTGGCACGCCGGAGCAGGTCGCCGAGGTGTTCGGCGACTATTACGACCTCGGCATCAGCCACTTCCTGATCCGCGGCTTCGATCCCCTGATCGACGCGATCGAGTACGGCCGCGAGCTGATCCCGCTGACGCGCAAGTTGATCGCGGAGCGCCAGGCCGCGAAAGGGCTGGCCGCGGAATGATCCGTCTCGCGCGGGCCTCCGCAGTTGCCTTGGCACTTGCCTTCGCTTTTGCCTTGGCGCTCGCCATCGGCGCCACGAGCCGTGCAGGCGCGCAGGAAACCTTGCGCGTCGGCGACCAGAAGGGAAATGCCCAGGCCGTAATGGACGCGGCCGGGGTGTTGAAGGACCTGCCTTACAGGATCGAGTGGAAGGAGTTCGCGGCCGCAGCTCCGTTGCTGGAAGCATTGGGGGCCGGCGCGATCGACGCCGGGCTGGTTGGCGATGCGCCCTTCACTTTTGCCGCCGCAGCCAATGTGCCGGTAAAGGCGATCACGGCCATCAGGCAATCGGGCGAGGGGCTTGCGATCCTCGTACCGGAGACATCGCCGATCAAGGGCTTCGACGACCTCAAGGGCAGGAAGATCGCGACCGGCAGAGGGTCGATCGGACATCAGCTCATCCTCGCCGCCCTGGAGGCGAAGGGATGGACCGCGAGCGATGTGCAGATCGTCTTCCTCGCGCCGTCAGACGCCAAGGTCGCCTACAGCCAGGGTTCGGTGGATGCCTGGTCGACTTGGGAACCCTATGTGAGCCAGGAGGAGGTGCTGTTCAAAGCCCGCCGCGTCATCACCGCAGAAGGATTGACCCCGGGCCTGAGCTTCACGGTCGCAACGCCTGATGCCATCCGCGACAAGCGCACGGCGCTCTCCGATTTCGTCCGCCGACTGGCGCTGGCGCGCAACTGGTCGCTCGGCCACACCGAAAGCTACGCCGAAAGCTGGGCCAGGCTGATGAACATCCCGGCGGCCGTCGCCCTGAACTGGCTGTCGCGCGCGAAAATCAGCATCGCGCCGGTCGATGACGCCGTGATTGCCGACGAGCAGAAGACGATCGATCTCTATGTCCGCGCCGGGCTGATCAAGCAGAGGCTGGACGCAGCGGCGATCGTGGATCGGTCGTTCTCCGAGTCGATTGCAAAGGGGGCGGGGCTGTAGCCCGCGATCGCATCAGCTCCTGATCGCCGCCAGCAGCTCGTCCGGCCGCTCCGACATCATCATGTGCCCTGCGCCCGCCAGCACCACCGTGTGCGCATTCGAGATCGCCGCCGCCAGCGCCTTGCCGGCCTTCGCTGGCGTCATCATGTCGCGCTCGCCCAGGATCACTTTGGTCGGCACGCTCACCTTCGCCGCAGATGTGAGCGCATCCGTATAGGCGTTGCAAGCGGAGAGATCGGAGAACAGCACGCCGGGCGCGCAGTGCTGTAGCGTGCGCTGCGCGCTGCCATGCATCCACAGGCCCGGTGCAAGGCTGCCGCCGAGCTCGGCGGAAGGGCCGAGGCCCCAGATCGAGACCATGTCGATTGCTGCGGGGTCGTTGGCTTCGGCCGCCTTCAACAGGTCGGGACCGACGGTCATCGTCGCCGCGGTGCCGATCAGGCTGAGGGCCGCGACTTTGTCGGGATGGCGCGCCGCGGTTTCCAGTGCGATCAGCGAACCCATGGAATGCCCGACCAGATGCGCCTTGCTCGCGTTCGTCGCACTCAGCAGCGCTGCGATCCAGTCGGCCATCTCGGCGATGCTGTGCAGCGCGGGGCCAGCCGAGCGGCCGTGGCCGGGCAGATCGGGCGCCAGTACCGAAAAGCCGTTATGCGCGAACCAGCGGCTGTGCAGCGCCCAGGTCGTGTGATCGAAGCCGGCACCGTGGATAAGGACGACCGCGGGCAGCGATGCCGCGAATTCGCGACCGCCCGTCGCAACGAAAACCTGCTTGCCGTTGACTTGGAGATTCATGGCCAATCAAACCTTTTGCGAGGCGCGCAGCGCAAGCGAGAGATCGTCGATGATGTCCTGGGCGGCCTCGATGCCGACCGAAAGTCGCACCAGTTCCTCGCCGATTCCAGCGGCCTTCAATTGCCCGGCATCCATCTGCTGATGGGTGGTCGAGGCCGGATGGATCACCAGCGTCTTGGCGTCGCCGACATTGGCGAGATGGCTGATCATGCGCAGGGACTCGATGAATTTGCGCCCCGCTGCGCGGCCGCCCTTGATGCCGAAGCTGACGATGGAGCCGGCGCCGCGCGGCAGCAGGCGCTTTGCCAGCTGATAATCCGGGTGGTCCTCCAGCGAGGGATGCAGCACCCATTCGACCGCCTTGTTGCTCTTGAGCGCTTCGAGCACGGCGTGGGTGTTCTGCAAATGGCGGTCCATGCGAACCGGCAGGGTCTCGACGCCCTGCAGAAGCTGGAATGCGTTGGTCGGCGAGATGCAGGCGCCGAAATCGCGCAGGCCTTCGGTGCGCGCGCGCATGATGAAGGCTGCGGTGCCGAACTGCTCGTCAAAGACGATGCCGTGATAGCCGGCATAAGGCTCGGTCAGCACGGCAAATTTTTCCGAACCGCGCCAGTCGAAGCGGCCGCCATCGATGATGGCGCCGCCGATGGCGATGCCGTGTCCGCCCAGCCATTTGGTTGCGGAATGCATGACAATGTCGGCGCCATGGTCGATCGGGCGGCTGAGATAGGGCGTCGCAAAGGTGTTGTCGATCAGAAGCGGGATTTTTGCGTCATGCGCGATGCCGGCGACAACGGGTGTATCGAGCACTTCGAGGCCGGGATTGCCGATGGTCTCGGCAATCACGAGCCGCGTGTTCGGCCTGATCGCGGCACGAAAGGCCTCGTGATCGCGCGGCTTCACGAACGTGGTGGTGATGCCGAAACGCGGCAGCGTATGCGCCAGGAGATTTATGGTGCCGCCGTAGAGCGAGGCAGAGGCGACGATGTGGTCGCCGGCACTGAGCAGGGTTGCAATGGCGAGATGCATCGCGGCCATGCCGCTTGCGGTGCAGATCGCGCCGACGCCGCTCTCAAGTGCTGCCAGCCGCTCCTCGAGCACGGCGGTCGTGGGGTTGGAGATGCGGGTATAGATATGACCGGCGCGCTCCAGGTTGAACAGCGCCGCCGCATGCGCGGAGTCCTGGAATACGTAAGACGTCGTCTGGTAGATCGGCACGGCGCGGGCCCCCGTTGCGGGATCCGGATGCTGGCCGGCATGCAGGCTGAGGGTTTCAAATGCAGGTGGCTTTGGCGCGGGCATTTTGAACTCGCTGGTCGTCGGGACGCGTGACGCCGTTGTGCCACAGATCGAGACGGGGCGTTAGCCCGTTTGGAAGACTGGAACTGGCCCCGGGCTGCGACATCCGGCTCGCTGGGCAGCCGTTGATAGCTTGATTGATGCTTAATACGCCGTTGCCGGCCGTGCGTGCAGCGGAGGTAGTGCTGTCCCGCGAGAAGGTTTGAAAGCCCGTGTTTGCACGGGGCTCCCGCACGGTTCGTGGTGGCATGTTGCCGTTGCAGCCGCATTGCGCCGGCGGCCCACAAGCCATGGCTAATCGATCCTGAAAAATAGCGAAAGTTTTTAACGACCCGGTTTCACGACGTGTCCATGCGCTCTGCTTATTGTCGCGGGCAGGGAGAGGACATGCTCGGATTGCGATCATATGGAAGGCGTCTCGACGCCCGGCTGACCACCCGGCTGGACCGGGGGGCGCGGCTGATCGGTCGCTATGGCAGCGCATTGATCGGCCGCTCCGCGACCGCGCTGCAGAGCGCTGTCATGAACGATTTTGTCAGCAAGCCGGCTATCCGTGACCAGCTGAGCGCGGCATTGCGCCGAAGGACCGAGGCCGCAAAAGAAAGATTGATCGCATGAATGAGCTTGCCGCTTTCGATCAAAGCGTCTTCGATCTGCTCAAATCCGAGCTCGGTGCTGAAGATACCGCTGAGGTCTTGAGGACGTTCCTCGCCGATACCGGCAGGAAAATCCAAATCTGCGCCGCCAGCGGCTTCGATCGCACCCTGGTGAAGCGGGAGGCGCACGCCATCAAGAGTTCGGCGGCGGCATTCGGCTTCATGGAGTTGTCCGATCATGCACGGTCAATCGAGGGCCAGGTGATCGCCATGACCACGCAGCAGATGCAGGATGCGATCCAGGCTCTACAGGATCTTTTCGAACGAACGTCCGGATTTGCGCGATCGGTTTTACTCGCGCCAGAAGTGGGAATTGCGCGATGGAAATGATGCCTCGAGAGAATGGTAAGCTGATCGGTCGGCTTCTCGTTGTCGACGACGATCTGGTCCAGCGCACCATCATCGGCAAGATCGGCGCCAAAATCGGCTTCGACGTGGTCATTGCCTCGACTTTCGAGGCCGCGGCGGCGATGTTGGAGCAGGACAGCTTCGATGTCATGACCCTGGATCTTTCGCTGGGCGAGCATGACGGTGTCGAACTGTTACGCCTCGTCGCTGATCACGGCCTCCATTCCATGCCGATTGTGGTGATCAGCGCCTGCGACGAGCGGGTGCTTAATTCGACCAGGCGGATCGCCGAAGGGCTCAAACTGTCCTTGACGGATTGCCTGATCAAGCCGCTCAGTCTCGACCGCCTCAAGGAGGCGCTCTTTGCGCCGCGCGGAGCAAAGGCGGCCAAGGGCAGCGAGGCGCCGACACATGATGTCACGCGGGAACGCCTGCTGGCGGCCCTGCGGAACGATGAATTCTTCATCGAGTTCCAGCCGAAGGTCGAATTGGCAACCGGAAAAGTGGTAGGCGCCGAGGCACTGGCACGCTGGCGGGCAGCAGGATTAGGCCTGGTCGCGCCGGCCGAATTCATTCCGCTGGCCGAACAATTCGGCCTGATGCCGGCGCTGACGGAGCGAACGCTTTCGCTCGCCATCGCTGGCGGGCGGCGGTTGGTCGAGCGGTATCCAGGCTTCGGTATCGCCGTCAACATCTCCGGCTCGCTGCTGACCGATCTGGCGCTGCCCGAGAAGATCGAGGATATCCTCCGCAAGGAAGGCATGCCCGCGCATGCCCTGGTCGCGGAGATCACCGAAACCACTGCGATGGCGGATGTCGATCGCGCCATGGATATCCTGGTGCGACTGCGGATCAAGAATATCGGCGCGGCCATCGACGACTTCGGCACCGGCTATTCGTCGCTTGCCGCACTCGCCCGGCTTCCCTTCAGCGAGCTCAAGATCGACCAATCCTTCGTCAAGGGATGCGAAGAGGATCCCGACATGACCAAGATTGTCGAGGCGTCGGTGGGGCTCGCACGCGCCTTCAACATGAAAGTGGTAGTCGAAGGCGTCGACAGCCCCGAATCGCTCGCGCGGATGCGGCGCGCCGGCTGCGATATCGGCCAGGGCTACATCTTCGCGCCGTCCATGACTGTGGAGCGGACCGAAGACTGGATCATGTGGCGCAACCGGTCTGCCATCGGTCAATCCGTAACTGCGGCCGTGCCGCCGCTGCGGACGGTGGGAGGGCAGAGCCGTGATCGGTGACTTCATCGAAATTGAGCGGGCAAGGCGTCTCGTGCGGAGCTTGGAGAGGCCACGCCGCGCTTGCGCTGATCCCGTCGCAGCGGCGGCAAGCCAGTCTCGACCTGCTGCTTCGGCCGGGAAGCTGCTTCGATCTGATCGTGGGCGGCAGGTCTGGAGCGGGCTTTTTCGATCCCGCGAATATCCCTGCCTCGATTTCGGTAGGATCAAGTCCATTCCCATATCCGTTTCGTGCTCTGGAGATTTCTGATGTCTGCTGTTACGGCGAGTTGCCCCGAAGCCGGAAAGCGGGAGATTGGGCGTGTTCCGCGTGTCCTCATCGTCGACGACGATCAGGTGCAGCTGGATATTCTGGTGCGTGCCGCCCGCCTTGCCGGGTGTGAGGCGGTGTCCGCATCGTCATGCGGCGACGCGTCGCGGCTTGTCGCATCGAGCGCGTTCGATTGCGTTCTGCTCGACCTCGAACTCGCTGATGGAGACGGGATCGACGTCTGCCGGACCATGGCTGACACCAAATATTCGGGCAGGGTCATCATCGTCAGCGGAACGAAACCGACCAGACGCTCGGCGGCGCGGGCGACGGCGAAGTTTCTCGGCATTGCCACGCAGAGCCTGCCCAAGCCTGTGGATCTGGCCTCGCTTCGCGTCTGCCTCGCCAATCTGGGCAAGGGCCTGAGCGACCTGCCGGCGCTGCACGCCTGGGGTGGGGCGGCGATGGAGCAAACGCTCGAAGGCTTTCGCGCCTGACAGGATAGGTCCGGCGCTCGCGGTTGCGAAATCGGCGAGGCCGGCGCAGATGGCGCGCCGCGTCGCCGGCCTGCCGCGATCTCCGTAGAAATACGCTACGCAGATTTTCGATAGCGACTCTTTGCCAAATTCGCGTCATCTTAACCTTCCTGTCGCTCAATATCGCACAATTTCCGACCGTCGCCTTGAGGCTCCTCGGCGACGTCACAAGAAACGTTTGGATTGTGATATGATGCCCGTCATTGACGCAGGACCGCAGGAAACCCTCATCGAGGAGCTTGAGGCCGCCGTTCGGAGCGGCTCTTCGGAGATGCGGGTCAACAAGCTCCGGCAGGTCACCAATCTCTTTCTTGCCGGCTCCAGCTCGCTGACGGACGAGCAGGTGAGCGTGTTCGACGATGTCTTGTGCCGCTTGATGGCCAGGATCGAGACCAAGGCGCTGGCCGAGCTTGGCCAATGCCTGGCCCCGATCGACAACGCGCCCGCCGAGACGATCAGGCGCCTTGCATGGAACGAGGCGATCACGGTGTCCGGACCGGTGCTGACGGGATCCCGGCGCCTGACGACGACCGATCTGACGGAGATCGCGCAAGTGCGTGGCCAGGAGCATCTGGTGGCGATATCCAGGCGTGAGAGCCTGGAAACTGCTGTCACGGACGTGTTGCTCGAGCGCGGCGACCGGCGGGTGCTTCACACCTTGGCCCAAAACGCTGGCGCACGATTCTCGGATACCGGCTATTCCGTCCTGGTCGAGAAGGCAAACGGGGATGAGATCCTCTCCGAGGCCGTCGGCTCCCGGCAGGATATTCCCGTCCGTCTGCTGCGCGACCTGCTCGCGCGCGCCACCGAGGCTGTTCGGGCCAAGCTGCTTGCGCTCATCCCGCCGGAGCAGCGCGAACAGCTCACCCAGATTCTGGCCGAGATATCCACGGCAATCAGCGAGGCGACCAGGGACCTCAGGTATGAGAATGCCGAAAAGGCCATTCAAAGCCTGCAGAGGGCAGGGCGCCTCAACGACGAGACGATCGGCAACTTCGCCGCCGCCGGTCAAATGCCGCAGGTGATCGTCGGTGTTGCCGTACTGACCTCATCGAAGATCGACGTGATTGCGGAGGTTATGACGGGTATCCGCAACGACGCCGTGCTCATTCCGTGCAGGGCGGCCGGTCTCAGCTGGCCAACGACGGAAGCCATCCTGCGCAATCGGCTGCGGCCGAAGCAGGTGTCGCCCGAGGTGCTCAATCTGGCGAAGAATGACTATCAGCGCCTGTCGCTTGAGACGGCGCAGAAGACATTGCGCTTCCTGCAGGTCCGCGCCGTCGTCAAGTAATGGACAGCTCCGCCGCCCGCGCCTGGAGAACGCGCGGACGGCGGGCAGCTCGCCAATGGGCCGATCAGCCGATCGGCATGGCGATGAAGTGGGTGTTGTCGGCGGTCTTCACCTGCATCAACACCTGGTGCTTGCCTTCGCTCTTGGCGTCCGTCAGGGCCCTGCGCAGCTCACCGACATTGGAGACGCTCTTGCCGCCGACCGAGAGGATCACGTCGCCGGACTGGAAGCCGTGCTCGGCGGCCGGCCCGTCCGGATCCACATTGGTCACGACCACGCCCTTGCCGCCGGCTCCGGCGACCTCACCGGCCGGTGCGACGGAGAGCCCGAGATGCGGGGTGGCCGCGGAGCTTTCTCCCTCGCTGCCTGCATTCGCCTCATGTTGGTTCGGCATCGTTGCGAGCGTCACGTCGAAGGTCTTCGCTTCGCTTTTGCGCAGGACGTCGAGCTTGACCGTGGACCCCGGGGTCATGGCCGAAATCTCGCGGGCGAGCTGGCCGGAGTCCTTGATCGCGTTGCCGTTGACCGCGGTGATGACATCGCCCGGCTGAATGCCGGCCTTGGCCGCCGGTGTGTCGGCCTGCGCCTCATCGACCAGCGCGCCTTCCGCCTTCTTCATTCCCAGGCTCTCGGCAATGCCCGGAGTGACCGGCTGCACCTGCACGCCGATATAGGCGCGGGTCACCGAACCATGCTCCTTCAGCTGCGCGACCACGTTTTTCACCGTGGTGGCCGGAATGTCGAAGCCGATGCCAACGGAGCCGCCGGAGGGCGAATAGATCGCGGTGTTGACGCCGATCACATTGCCATTGGTGTCGAAGGTCGGGCCGCCCGAATTGCCCTTGTTAATGGGGGCGTCGATCTGGATATAGCTGTCATAGGGACCGGAGCCGATATCGCGGCCTTCCGCCGAGATGATGCCGGCCGTCACGGTGCCGCCGAGGCCGTAGGGATTGCCGACCGCGACCACCCAATCGCCGATGCGCGGCGTCTGGTCCTCGAAATTGACGTAGGTGAAATTCTTGCCCTTGCCGTCGACCTTGATCAGCGCGAGGTCAGTCTTCGGGTCGGTGCCGATCACCTTGGCGGTGTAGATGGTGCCGTCATCGGTCGTCACCTGCACCGAGGAGGCGTGATCGACGACGTGGTTGTTGGTCACCGCATAACCATCGGCGGAAATGAAGAAGCCGGAGCCGAGACCGGTGATCTCGCGATGCTGCGGCGCCATCCGCATGCGCGGGCCGTTCTCGCCGTATTGATGGAAGAATTTCTCGAACGGCGTGCCGGCGAACGGCGAGCCGTCGCGGTCGCTGCTCTGGCCGTCGTCCCCGGACACGGAGTCGGCATCCATCTTGACGCGCACGGAAATCACCGCCGGTTTCACCTTGCTGACGAGATCGGCGAAGCCGGTCGGCCCCTGCTGCGCGCCCTGGATTGCGGCATAAGCGGGCGTGGCGAAGTGGCCATCGGCGAGCGGACCGCCCAGCATCAGGGCCGAGCCGAGCACCGCGACCGAGCCGAGCAGCGCCAAGCGCCGCGCGGATAAAATCTTGCGAATGGGATGTAGGTTGTCTGTCATTGCGTTCGTCTCCGAAAAGTATTGGCCCCCGTTGGCCTTGCTCGGAGAGTTAACGCACGTGGCCTTACCGCGGCCTGTCGGCTTCATTAAAAGGTGCTTGCCGCGGAATTAATTCGGATTAATGGTCGCTGCGGCCTGCGACGGTTCACCGCAGGTACAGCTGCTCGTATAGCGTTTTCGAACGAGGTCGATGCCGGTTCGCGTGAGGAAAACACCACAGGACCAAGCCGGCGGCCGGTTCTGATTCAATCAGACCCGGCCTCTAGAAATCCAGCGGCGCGTTGTCGACCACTTCCTTCATCACGAAGAAGGTGCGCGTCTGCCGCACACCCGGCAGCCCGATCAGCTGCTCGCCATGGATGCGGTTGAAATCCTCCATGTCGCCGACGCGGATCTTGAGGAAGTAGTCGAAATCGCCGGCGACCAGATGGCAGTCGAGCACGAATTTCAGTTTCGCCACCGCCCGCTCAAAGGTCGCGAAGCTCTCGGGCGTCGAGCGGTCGAGCACCACGCCGACCATCACCAGCGCGCCCTTGCCGACCTTGCGAGGGGCGATCATGGCGCGCGCCTCGCCGATAAAGCCCTCTTCGAACAGGCGCTGGGTGCGGCGATGACAGGTTGCGGGGCTGACGCCGGCCAATTCGGCGAGCTCTGCATTGCTCAGGCGGGCGTTCCTCTGCAGCAAGCGCAGTATCTTGAGGTCGATCCGGTCGAGCTCCTTGGTCGACATGGAAGAATCTTTCAATATTTGGTCTTTTTACGGGTGGAAAGATATCATTCGATCCATAATGTGCAAGTATCCTATTAATATTTGTATCAAGTTTGAGAGCACCTTTCCGGGCATTGGTGCTAAAGCTCCCGCCAGCAACCACATCACTCGGGGCAGCCGGCATGCTGGAAAAATTCGCGCGTTATCCGCTCACTTTCGGACCCACTCATATCGAGAAGCTGGACCGGCTCTCGCGCCATCTCGGCGGCAAGGTCGAGCTCTATGCCAAGCGGGAGGACTGCAACTCGGGCCTCGCCTTCGGCGGCAACAAGCTGCGCAAGCTCGAATACATCATTCCCGACGCCATCGCCTCCAATGCCGACACGCTGGTGTCGATCGGCGGTGTGCAGTCGAACCACACCCGCATGATCGCGGCGGTTGCCGCCAAGCTTGGCATGAAGTGCCGCCTGGTGCAGGAAGCCTGGGTGCCGCATGAGGACGCAGTCTATGACCGCGTCGGCAACATCCTGCTCAGCCGTATCATGGGCGCCGACGTGCGCCTGGTCGAGGACGGTTTTGACATCGGGATCCGCAAGAGCTGGGAGGAGGCGATCGACGAGGTGAAGGCTGCGGGCGGCAAGCCCTATGCGATCCCCGCCGGCGCCTCCGTGCACAAGTTCGGCGGGCTCGGCTATGTCGGCTTTGCCGAAGAAGTGCGCGCGCAGGAGAAGGAGCTCGGTTTCAAGTTCGACTACATCGTGGTCTGCACCGTCACCGGCTCGACCCATGCCGGCATGACCGTCGGCTTCGCCGCCGACGGCCGCGCCCGCCGGGTGATCGGCATCGATGCTTCGTTCACGCCCAAGCAGACCAAGGCACAGGTGCTCGACATTGCGCGCAACACCGCAAAGCTCGTCGAACTCGGCCGCGAGATCGAGGACGACGACGTGGTGCTGGTCGAGGATTATGCCTACCCGGCCTACGGCATCCCCTCCGATGAGACCAAGGACGCCATCCGCCTCTGCGCGCGGCTGGAAGGCATGATCACCGACCCGGTCTATGAGGGCAAATCCATGCAGGGCATGATGGACCTGGTGAAGAAGGGCTACTTCCCTGCCGGTTCCAGGGTGCTCTACGCCCATCTCGGCGGCGCGCCGGCGATCAATGGATATGCGTATACGTTCCGGAATGGCTGAGTCTCGAAGTTCTCCCTCGCCCCGCTCTTGCGGGGAGAGGGTCGGGGTGAGGGGTTCTCTCCGCGGATGCGGTGACCAAGGAGGTCGCGGAGGCTCCCCCTCACCCGGATTGCATCTGACGATGCAATCCGACCTCTCCCCCCAAGCGGGGCGAGGTGCACCGATTTCGCGGAGCCTTCGATCAAACCTCGCTCACGCCTCAGCCCGATTTGCGTTGATCACGTCCATCAACTCCGCGCCATAATGCTCGAGCTTCTTGTCGCCGATACCGGCGACGCCGCGGAGCTCTGCGAGCGTTGCTGGCCGCGCTGCGGCGATGCCGTCGATGGTGGAATCGTGCAGCACGACATAGGCCGGCACGCCGCGCTTCTTCGCGGTCTCGGTGCGCCAGGCTTTCAGCGCGGCATAAAGCGCGGGATCGGCGGTCTGGCTCTGGCCCGGCGTGGCCGGGGCGAGATCGCCGCGCCTTGACTTGGCGCGGACGGCGCGGTTGCGCGCGCCTTCGGCTTCCTCGCGCAGCCAGACTTCGGTCTCGCCGCGCAACACGCCGCGCGCCGACTCGTTCAGCTTGAGCGCGCCATAGGCCTCATTGTCCGCACGCAGATGACCCATCGCGATCAGCTGCCGTAGCACCACGCGCCATTGCTTCTCGTTGAGCTCGCGTCCGACGCCGAACACCGAGAGCTTGTCGTGCCCGAATTGCTGCACCTTCTCGGTCAGCCGTCCCACCAGCACGTCGAGCACATGCATGGCACCGAAACGCTGCCCGGTGCGATAGACGCAGGAGAGCAGCTTCTGCGCCAGGATCTTGCCGTCGCGGACGCGCGGCGGCGTCAGGCAGTTGTCGCAATTGCCGCAATTCTCGGACGCGACCGCCTCGCCGAAATAGGCGAGCAGCCGCGCGCGCCGGCAATTGACGGTCTCGGCCAGCCCGACCAGCGCATCGAGCTTCTGCGCCGAGACGCGCTTGAACGCATCAGGCGCATCCGATTCGTCGATCATGCGCCGCTGCTGCACGATGTCCTGCAGGCCGTAGGCCATCCAGGCCGCGGAGGGCTTGCCGTCACGCCCGGCGCGGCCGGTCTCCTGGTAATAGGCCTCGATGCTCTTGGGCAGATCGAGATGGGCGACGTAGCGCACGTCGGGCTTGTCGATGCCCATGCCGAAGGCGACGGTCGCCACGATCACCACGCCGTCCTCATTGATGAAGCGGTCCTGATGCCGAGCGCGAACACCTGCATCGAGCCCCGCGTGATAGGGCAGGGCGGTAATGCCGGCATCGGCCAGCGCGAGCGCGACCTCCTCGACCCGGGCGCGCGACAGGCAGTAGACGATGCCGGCGTCGCCCGCATGTCGCTCGGCGATGAAGGCCTTGAGCTGCCCGACCGCATTCTTCTTGTCGACGATCTCGTAGCGGATATTCGGCCGGTCGAAGCTCGAGACGAACTGCGGCGCGTCCTTCAGTGCGAGCCGTTCGACGATCTCCTGCCGCGTCAATTCGTCGGCGGTCGCCGTCAGCGCCACGCGCGGGGTATCGGGAAAGCGTTCCGCCAGCACCGAGAGTCCGATATATTCGGGGCGGAAATCATGCCCCCATTGCGAGACGCAATGCGCCTCGTCGATCGCGAACAGCGCGATGCGCGCCTGTTCCAGCAAAGACAGGCATCGGGGGGTGAGCAGCCGCTCCGGCGCCACATAGAGCAGATCGAGATCGCCCGCGATCAGGCGCCGCTCCACCTCCGAGGCCTCCTGGTAGGACAGCGTTGAATTGAGGACGGCGGCGTTGACGCCGGCTTCCACAAGGCCCGCAACCTGGTCGCGCATCAGTGCGATCAGCGGCGAGACCACGATGCCGCAGCCATCGCGCAACAAGGACGGCAATTGATAGCAGAGCGACTTGCCGCCGCCGGTCGGCATCAGCACCAGGCAGTTGCCGCCGCCGGTGACATGCCGAATGATCTCTTCCTGCGCGCCGCGGAAGGCCTTGAGCCCGAACACGGAGCTGAGGGTCGAGTGGAGGCGATCGGTCTCGGACACGCGATTGAACGGCTTGCAATGATGGCTGGCGCGACCGGAGATCGCGAATTGGCCCGCAATGTAGCGGGCTTTGCGCGACACCGCCACCCTGTGCAGAATGTTTTCGAGCGAAGTGAAGGCGGTTATCCGGAGCGGCGTCCGAGAAAAGCCAGCCAGTTGCGCAGGATCACATGTGCGGCAACGCCTGCGGCGATATCGCCGCGCAGCGACAGCCCGGGCAGCCCGGCCGCAAGCGTCGGATCACGCTCGGCACTGGCGCGCGCCTCGAAAGCGTTGAGGTGCGCCTCGGTCGCCGCGTCGAAATAATTCGTCGGGATCGCGGGATAGTCCTCGCGCGCGCCGGCGAGGTAGCGGGCGAGGTCGCGCATATATTCCCGCTGCAGCGACAGCGCATCATATTCCGGGTGGCCCTGGAAGAAGATGAAGCGGCTTTGAAACTGCTTGGCGAAGATGTCGACGCCGGCGGCATCCGAGCGGGTCAGCACCTGATAGCCATGGGTGACAAGGTCGCTCTCGCGGACCTCGTTGAGACGGGAATGCGGCACCTTGAGCGCGCCGCGCAAGCCGCGCGTCAGCCAGTCATCGGCGATTTTGGTGCAGGCCTGGATGCCCGAACATTTTGCCGGCAGGCGATGCCGCTCGATGCCGTCCAAGTGCAGCACCGCCGCGTGTGCCGCGAGGCACGACCAGATCGCCGAGCGCGTATGCGTCTTCGCCCAATCGATGATGTCGGTCAATTCGCGCCACAGGAGCTCCTGCGGCAGCGCGCAGCCGTTCGGCTCGGCGCCGGTGACGATCAGGCCGTCGATCTTCAGTCGGCCGAGATCGGCGATATCTGTATACTCCTTGTCGATGTGCGCCCGCGCCGCCGCCGAGCGGCGCACCGAGGGGAGCGAAAAGCAGTGAAAGTCGATGCGCGCCTGTCCTGCTGCGCCGCTCAGCAACCGCGCGAATTGCCGTTCGGTCGCCTTCAGCGCGCTGTCCGGCATGTTGTTGACGAGGCCGATAGTGAGCTGAATCGATTCGCCGCGCTCGAACGCCTCCTGTCCCGGCACCAGTGTCGGGCTCGAGATCGATTGCTTCCTGTCGAACAGAAGAACCATCGCGCGTCCGCCGTCTATTCGGCGGCCTCGAGCCGGCCGTGATCCGGACAGGCTTTGGCGAGCGCCTGATCGATGTCCTCGATGATGTCGGCGACATGCTCGATGCCGACTGAAAGGCGGATGGTTTCCGGCAACACGCCCGCGGTCTTCTGCTGCTCGCTCGACATCTGCCGGTGCGTGGTCGAAGCCGGATGGCAGGCGAGCGATTTGGCATCGCCGATATTGACCAGGCGCGTGATCAGCTTCAGCGCGTCATAGAAGGTCTTGCCCGCCTGCATCCCGCCCTTGATGCCGAACGTGAACAGCGAGGACGCGCTGCCATCGAGATATTTCTGCACCAGCGGATAATAGGGGCTGTCCGGGAAACCCGCATAGTTCACCCAGGCGACACGCGGATCGGCGCGCAGGAATTCCGCGACCTTACGCGCATTCTCGACATGGCGCTCGACGCGCAATGCCACGGTCTCGATGCCCTGCAGCAGCAGGAAAGCGTTGAATGGCGACAGCACCGCACCCATGGTGCGCTGATAGATGCTGCGGGCGCGCTCGATATAGGCCGTGGGCCCGAACCGGTCGGCATAGACCAGGCCGTGATAGGAGGCGTCGGGTTGGTTGAAGGTCGGGAAGCGCGGATTGTCCTTCCAGGGAAAGCGGCCGCTGTCGACGATGGCGCCCCCCAGCGTGGTGCCGTGGCCGCCGAGGAACTTCGTCAGGGAGTGCACGACAATGTCGGCGCCGTAATTGAACGGCTTGAGCAGGATCGGCGTTGCGACCGTGTTGTCGACGATCAGCGGCACGCCATACCGGTGCGCGACTTTTGCCAGCGCCTCGATATCACAGACGTTCCCGGCGGGATTGCCGATGCTTTCGGCGAACACGGCCTTCGTATTTTCATCGATCAGTCTTTCGATCGCCTCCGGCCCGTCGGTTTCCGCGAAGCGGCCGATGATGCCCTGGCGCGGCAGGATGTGCGCGAGCAGCGTGTGCGTCGTGCCATAGAGCTGCGGCACGGAGACGATATTGCCGCCGCTATCGGCGAGATTGACGAAGGAGAAATGCAGGGCAGCCTGTCCCGTCGCAACAGCCAGCGCGCCGGCGCCGCCTTCGAGCTCGGTGATGCGCTTTTCCAGCACGGCACTGGTGGGATTGGCGATGCGGCTGTAGCGAAAGCCCTCGGCCTCGAGATTGAAGAGCGCCGCGCCATGATCGGCGCTGTCGAAAGCGTAGGACGCGGTCTGGTAGATCGGAACGGCTACGGCCTTGGTGGTCGGGTCGGGATCGTAGCCGGCGTGAATAGCAATCGTCTCGTTGCGCATCATCGACCTCGACAATCAATCAACCATGGCGCTCCGCTGTTTTCTGGAGCGGTTCGTGCGTTCGGCGCCGTCCCCTTGATTAGGAGCGAGGGGTGAAGGGAGCAATAATTCGCGTAGAGATCGATGAAATAACCCTAATGAACTGTCGCGGAATGGATAAAATCTAAATCAAATTCCTTTCCTCGGTACTTGGCACGTCATTCCGGGGCGATGCGAAGCATCGAGCCCGCAATCTCGAGATTCCGGGTCCGCACTTCGTGCGTCCCGGATTGACGGGTTGATCGAGAACTCACCCCACCGCGCGCCGCACCTGCTCGCCGATCTGGGACAGCACGAGCTGCGCCTGCGGCAGCAGGGCGCCCATGGCGTGGAAATTATGAATCATGCCGGCGTGACAGACATGTTCGACCATAACCCCCGCGGCGAGCAGTTTTCGCGCATAGGCATTGCCCTCGTCGCGCATTGGATCGTATTCGGCGGTGTGGATGATCGCAGGTGGCAGCCCCGCGACATGGAAGGCGCGCAGCGGTGAGATGCGGGGATCGGCGACATCGGTGTCGCCAGCAACATAGTCGGCGAGATCGGCCTCCAGCGTCGCCCGGTCGATCAGATAGCCTTCCGCAAACTCCCGCCGCGACGGCGAGGTCTCATCGAAATCGAGGACCGGACAGATCAGGCACTGCGCGGCGATCTGCGGCCAGGCATTTTGTCGCGCATGCTGGCAGACCACGGCCGCCAATGTCGCGCCAGCGGAATCGCCGCCGACCACGACGCGTTGCGGATCGATGCCGAGCTCCTCGGCGTTGGCGAGCACATATTGGGTCGCCGCGACGGCGTCCTCAACGGCTGCCGGGAATTTGTGCTCGGGTGCGAGCCGATAATCGACCGAAACCAGCCGGCAGCCGGTCGCATGAGCCAGCGCGGCGGCGACGCGATGATGAGTGTCGATGCTGCCGGCGACCAGGCCCCCGCCGTGAAAGAACACGAAGCCGGCCGTGGCCTCCCGCGTCTCCATCGCCGGAATATAGAGCCGGTAGGCGATATCGCCGGCAGGCCCCGGCAGCGTGCGGTCCTCACTTGCCACGTCCGCGTGACCGGGGCGGGCGAACTGCATCAGCTTTGTGAAGGCCCGACGGCGCTCCTCCGGCGTCGGCCGCTTGCGGTCGGCGCTTGCAGCGGCGGCCATCATGGTGAGCAGGCGTTTGGCGAGGGGATCGAGCGGCATGGCGGCACCGGACCAAAGTCGATGGTGGTTTATCAAGTCTGAATCGACCACCATTGAGGCCTGCCAGGCAAGCAAATCGTTACAGGGAATCCTTAAATCTCCCCCGGCCATAATAGCGCATTGTGCGGCGCCCAATGAGCTCACTAGGGCGCTGACGAGCCGCTGACCCGTGGAGGGACATCATGGTTCCCAAGAGTAACCCCGTCAGCTATTCGCAAACCTGGACGTTCTTCGAGGGCGAATGGCATGAAGGCAATGTTCCGATCATGGGCCCGCGTACCCATGGGCTGTGGCTCGGCTCGACCGTGTTCGACGGCGCCCGCGCCTTCGAAGGCGTAACGCCGGACCTCGATCGTCACTGCGATCGCGTCAACCAGTCGGCGGTCAATTTCGGGCTGAAGCCGCTGATCGACCGCGACACTTGGCTGGGGCTCGCGCGCGAAGGCATCGCGCGGTTTGACGCCAAGGCCGAACTTTATATTCGCCCGATGTATTGGCCACAGCATGGCGCCGGCGGCGGCGTGCTGTTCGATCCCCAAACCACCAATTGGTGCCTGTCGATCTACGAGGCGCCGATGCCGCAACCGACGGGCAATGCCATCACGCTCTCGCCATTCCGAAGGCCGACCATGGAATCTGCGCCTGTGGATGCCAAAGCCGCCTGCCTCTATCCGAACAATTCGCGCGCACTTCGCGAGGCCGCCTCGCGCGGCTTCAACAATTGCCTGATGCTAGACTTGCTCGGCAATGTTGCCGAATTCGGCAATGCCAATGTATTCATGGCGAAGGACGGCGTGGTCTACACGCCAGTACCCAATGGCACCTTCCTCAACGGCATCACGCGGCAAAGGGTGATCGATCTGCTGCGTGGCGATGGGGCCACAGTGATCGAGACGACACTGCGCTACGCTGATTTCGCGCAGGCCGATGAGATCTTCTCGACCGGCAATTTTGCCAAGGTCGCGCCAGTGATCCGGATCGACGAGCGTCAGCTGACGCCCGGCCCATTCTATGCGCGTGCGCGGAAGCTCTATTGGGAGTTTGCGCATGCGGTGAAGTTGGCGGCGTGATGTAGGCCAAATCGCGGTCCCGTCATGCTGGGTCGCCATAACGAAGCCGAGGCCGCGAAGGGCGGCTGCAGCGGGGCGTTCATCCTTCGCGGCTCGCTTCGCGAGCGCCTCGGGATGATGGAAGCCTCAGGATGACGGAAACCAAGGCTACGGCCCGTAAATCACAAGCTCCGTATCCGACAAATCACCGAGTCTCGGGCAGTGCGGGCCCTTGAAATATTTCCGCCCCCGCACCTCTGTATAGAAACCTGTCAGCCCGTCGATCCGCTGATTGGCGTCGAGCACGACGGCGATCTTGCCGCGCCAAAGCAGGAAGCGCCCGATGGTGCCGGCGCAGGCGATGTAGTCGGCGATGTCGTGACAATAGATCAGCTGCATCGCCGGCGGCGCGAGCTGGCCGCGGCGGATACGCATCGGCTGCAGGATAAACGGAAAAGCGCTGCCGTCGGCGGCGCGGCAGATCAGGCTCAGGCAGCCCAACGCCGCGTGGCGTGCGAGCAACGCGGTCTGGCTCGCGGGCACGCGGTCGAGCTCACGCACATGGCGCGAGACGATCTCGATCGTCATGTCGCGCGAGCGGCGCGACAGCGCGGGAAAAGAGACGAACAGGCCGCTGCAATAGGCCTGGAAACCCTGGGCTTCGATAATGCGCCAGGTCCAGCTTGCCGGACTGATGTTGATGTAGGTGATTTCCTTGTGGCGCTGCGCGATCTTGGTCAGCATCGGCGCGTAGTTGCGGAACGCGGGTTCGACATACCAGCTCGACAGGTTGCAGCGGAGGACGGTCGTGCCATCATCCTCGCGCGCGGAGTGGATCAGCAGCAGCACGCCAACCGGTGTGCCCTCACGATCGAGCATGTAGCCGAAGCGCGGATAGCCTGCGGGGACCTCGCGTGCGGCCTGACGGGCCAGCCCGCCCAGCCAATAATTGCGAGAGCGGCCGGCAAAGCCACGCGTCAACAGCTCGGCGATCGCGTCGAGATCGGCAGCGCCGATCTCGCGGCAGCGGATCATGGGTCTGGGCTTGGTCACGCCGTCGGCTTTGTTGAATGGTGCCGCTCAGCGCCAGCCCTCGACATGGCCATCGGCATGCGCATGCGAGGACAGGCCCAGCGCGTCGCGAACCGTCGCCGGCCACAGCGAGAGATCGGTGCCGTGGGTGTGGAACATCGCGACCGCGAGTCGGTCCATGCCGAAAGCGACGCAGCCGGTATGGGCGGCTTCGCCATCGGCATCCTTGATGTCCCAGGTGAGTCCGAAATGGTCGCGGTGATAGTTGAAGCTCATGCAGGCGGTCGGCTGATCCTCCGAGCGCAGCGGCACCAGGAGCTCGAATTTGAGCGATTGCTGCTTCTGGCTTACCGCTTTCATCTGGCCGACACGGCCGAAGAAGGGATCACTGGCGTGATCGACCTTGAACGTCAGCCCGAGGTCGCGTGCGATTCCCTGTGCGCGGACCATCCAGCGCTCGCGGAAGGCCGCGACGTCTTCGGGAGTGCCGATACAGACATATTCGCGCATGCGAAACGACTGCAGGCGGTCGAGATGGCGCGACGGCTCACGGCGGAAGCAGTCGGCGGCGACGTCGAAACGCAAGCCGCCGGGAGGCAGTGGCCCGCGGCTCGCCGCGATCGGGTAGACCGGATAGCAGGCGGCCGGCGACAGCACGAGGTCGGCCGGCGACAGCGATGTGGTCCAGTCGCCGCCGGCATCGAACCGGCTCACGGCGGCATGGATCTCGCGCTCGGTGCCGTGCAGGCCGCAGACGCAGCCGAGCAGGTTGGGAAAGCTCTTCAGGTAGCCCGACTTCTCGAGCTGCGCGCGGCTCATGACAGGAGGAAAGCGCATCACCTCGGTGCCGGCTTCACGATGCCGGGAGATCAGCCCGGCGAGCCGTTCCACCACATCTTCATAAAGGGCGGTGCGCGCATAGACGCCGTCGCTGCCCATCTTGAAGAAAAGAATGTCGGCGAGGTGGTCGAGCGGGTCGACCGCTTGCGGCGCGAGCTCCGGGGAGTCGGTTTGGACGGCAATCTTCATGGCAGTGATTCCCAAATGGATTTCAGATCAATCGCGGAGTGCCGTGGGCACGCCGCTCATCAGGTTGGCGGTTGCGATATTGGCTAGGATGCGGTCGTTGTTGATCATCAACGGCGCCGACAGCGCATCGCGCAGATGGCGTCCGACGGTGAAGTCGCCGTCGTTGCGATAACCTGACAGTCCGCAGGTGCGCATCGCATGCATAACGGTTTCGACCGCAAGCTCGGAGGCCTGCACTTTCAACAGATTGATCTCAGACTGGAAATCAAGGGACGCCAGCGCGCGCTCGTCATATTCATGCGCCGTATAGCGGTCGAGATTGCTGGTGATCAGTGCACGCAGCCTGGTCAGCGCCATCTTCGCCGCGGTGTAACGTGCAGCGCCCGGCGGCATCCGTCCACCGGCGCCGCGTGCGGCCTTGCGGATGAAGCGCTGGGCGCGCTCGACCGCGGCTGCGGCAATGCCGGCCCATACCGAGGACCACGCGAGATGCGCAACCGGAGTCATGGTCTGGGCGTGGATCCTGTCGTAGCTCTCAGGGAAGATCATGGCGGCGGGGCCGTTGATCTTCAGCTCAAAGCCGGCGCTGCAGGTGCCGCGCATGCCGAGCGTCTCCCAGCCCTGGGTGCGGGTCAGCGTGTAATGATCCTTGGTGACCGCCAGGAGCACCTGGTCCGAGGCAGCCGCGTCATCGGCGCGGCGGGCGATGGTGACAATGCCGTCGGCTTCGGCGCCGTAGGAAATCACGGTGGCGTTGCGGACCAGCGAAACCTCGGTGTCGCCATGCGCGACGGCAGCCGCGCTGGAGCGGATGTTGCCGCCGTTCTGGCCTTCCGTGGTCGACGATGCAAGCAACAGTTGCTCTACCGCCACGCGCCGCATCAAGTCCTCGTGATACTCGCTGCCGATGCCGTGCCGGACCAGGCAGGCAACCTTGGTCTGATGCATCGCAAAGATCATGGCGCTGGAGGCGCAGGCGCGGCCAAGCGTGTAGCAGATCTCGGCGACGTCGGGGATCGATGCGCCGAAGCCGCCGAAGGCGACCGGAATCAGCATGCCGAGAAGCTTCTGCTCGCGCGCCGCGTCGAAAGTGGCCTTGGGAAAACGCGCCGCGAGATCCACGTCGTCCGCATTCGCCGCGGCGGCAGCCGCGACTGCCGCGATCCGTTCGAGAAACAGCGAGCCCCGGTCCATCAACAGACGATCGGTGTCACCGGCGGCCGCAGGCTGGTGCGCCCCGCCATCCGATCTGGCGTCCAGTTTGGACTCTTGGACATTCATGCTCGACCTCCGCTGTTATCGGCTTGCAGTCTGCGAGACGCGACCATGGCGCGCTGCAGCTTTCGATTTCTTGCTGGTTGGATTGAAGCGAAAGGGTATGGATTTAACTTAAATTCGTCGCTGAAATTCACCGAAGCCACACTCACATCGATGCCGAGAGTTAACTCTTTGTATTTCGAAACGACGAAAATTGGTGAATCCACATTAGCGTTAATTGCAAATGCGGCATTTGATGTGAAGCCGCGGCCTTGTTATTCAAGGTTTGGCGCTATGGTCGCAGGCCACGCCGTTACTTATGATAGGTTGATCTCAAGAGAAGGTCGGGAATGCAAAGCTTCGAAGCCGATGTGCAAAACCGGATCGCGGCCCTGGTGGCGGCGATGCTCACGCAAAATTCACTGTCCGCCGAGCTGGCGCCCGATGCGAAGCTGGTCGATGCCGGTTTGACCTCGATGGATATGGTCAATCTGATGCTCTCGGTCGAAGCGGAGTTCGATTTTACGATTCCGCAGGACGAGATCACGCCGGAGAATTTTCAGTCGATCGAGACGCTGCGGCGGCTGGTCATCGCCCAGTTGCAGCCGACGGCTGCTTGATCAAATGCACGTCATTCCGGGTTCATGCTGCGCATGCCGGGAATGACGGCGCGATACGGCGTCGCTCCCGTCGCAAAACTCCGCTAGAGTGGTCTCGACACCTAGCGGGGCGATCATGACGAAAGCAGTTCTTGGTATCATCGGCGGTTCCGGCATTTACGATCTGCCGGGTCTGGAAAATGCGCGCGACGAGGCGATCAAGAGCCCATGGGGCGAGCCGTCGTCGCCGGTGCGGCGTGGAACGATTGCGGGGTTGCCGATCGTGTTCCTGCCGCGGCATGACAAGGGCCATCGGCTGTCGCCCTCCGACATCAATTACCGCGCCAACATCGACGTCCTGAAGCGCGCCGGCGTCACCGACCTGATCTCGCTGTCGGCCTGCGGTTCCTTCAAGCAGGAATTGCCGCCGGGCACTTTCGTGCTGGTCGACCAGTTCGTCGATCGCACGCACAAGCGCGAGAGCTCGTTCTTCGGCAAGGGCTGCGTGGCGCATGTCTCGATGGCGCACCCGGTGTCGCCGCGGCTGCGCATCCATCTTGCCGCGGCGGCGGAGGCGGAAGGCATCAAAATCGCGCGCGAGGGCACCTATGTCTGCATGGAGGGCCCGCAATTCTCGAGCTACGCCGAGAGCATGACCTACAAAAATGCGGGCTATTCGGTGATCGGCATGACCAACATGCCCGAGGCGAAGCTCGCCCGCGAGGCCGAAATTTGCTACGCTACGGTGGCGATGGTGACCGATTTCGACTGCTGGCATCCCGACCATGATGCCGTCACCGTGCAGGACATCATTCGCGTGTTGAGCTCGAATGCCGACAAGGCCAAGGCGCTGGTGGCGCGGCTGGCGCGGGATTTCCCGCGGCAGCACGAGCCCTGTCCGATCGGCTCCGATCGCGCGCTCGACACCGCGCTGATCACCGCGCCCGAGGCGCGGGATCCGGAGCTGTTGAAGAAGCTCGATGCGGTCGCAGGACGAGTGCTGGGCGTGAAAACCGCAACGGAGATGGGCGTCCCATGAAGGTGGACGGCAAGCCCTATCGCACCATCTGGCTCGAGCCGGACGGCTGGTCCGTCGGCGCGATCGACCAGCGGCGGCTGCCGCATGAATTCGTGGTGGCGCGGCTGACCAATTGTGCCGATGCGGCGGAGGCGATCCGCTCGATGCTGGTGCGTGGGGCGCCGCTGATCGGTGCCACGGCTGCTTTCGGCATGGCGCTCGCCATGCGCGAGGATGCTTCCGACGCCGGGCTCGATCGCGCCTACAAGACCCTCATTGCGACGCGGCCGACGGCCATCAATCTGAAATGGGCCCTGGACGAGATGCGCGCCCTGTTGCGGCCGCTGGCGCCCGAGGCGCGTACCGAGGCTGCCTACGTCCGCGCCGACGCAATTTCGGAAGAGGACATCGTCATCAACCAGGGCATCGCGCGAAACGGGCTTGCCCTGGTCGAAGCGATTGCCGCGCGCAAGCAGCCGGGCGAGACGGTGAACGTGCTCACTCATTGCAATGCCGGCTGGCTTGCCACCGTCGATTGGGGCACGGCGACTGCGCCGATCTATCTTGCGCATGACCACGGCCACAAGATCCACGTCTGGGTCGACGAGACGCGTCCGCGCAACCAGGGCGCCTCACTCACCGCGTGGGAGCTCGGCCATCACGGCGTGCCGCATACCGTGATCCCCGACAACACCGGCGGGCATCTGATGCAGCATGGCATGGTCGATCTCGTCATCGTCGGCACCGACCGCGTCGCCGCCAATGGCGATGTCTGCAACAAGATCGGCACGTATCTGAAGGCACTCGCGGCCTTCGACAATGGCGTGCCGTTCTATGTCGCGCTGCCCTCGCCCACCATCGATTTCACGATCCGGGACGGCAAGCAGGTGCCGATCGAGCAGCGCGGGCCCGAGGAGGTTGCGACCATGGCCGGCCGTACCGCGGACGGCCGGATCGAGACCGTGCGCATTGTCCCTGACGGCTCTCCGGTCGCGAATTATGCCTTCGACGTCACGCCGGCCCGGCTGGTCACCGGCCTGATCACCGAGCGTGGCGTGCTGAAGGCGGAGCGCGCGGCGCTCGCCGCGGCATTTCCGGAGCGGCTGGCGAGCGCGGCGGAGTAAATGCCGGCCCCGTCATCCTGAGGCGCTCGCGCAGCGAGCCTCGAAGGATGAACGGCCCGGGTGTGAGAGGCGGGCCGTCGCCCTTCGAGACGGCCGCTTCGCGGCCTCCTCAGGATGACGGTGATAGATTTCGATGCGCGGAACGGCGCAAGATACTAGCCGAGCTTCAACCCCGTCGCCGCCGCCAGTTCCGCGATCGCCTGCTCTCCGCTTGTCACCTTGATCGTGGTCATGCCCATCGCACGGGCGGGCTTCAAATTGACGCCGAGATCGTCGAGATAGACACAGTGCTTCGGATCGACCTGCAGCGTCTCCACCATCATCTCGTAGATCCGCGGGTCCGGCTTGCGCAGTCCAATCTTGGCGGATTCGATCACGTGGTCGAACAGCGCCATCACCTCCGCGATATAGAGCCTGCGGCCGGCGGCGCTGCCGATCGCGTTCGCCGGCAGATTGTTGGTGATGCAGCCGGTCTTGAAATTCTCGCCGATGCGCTTCAACGCCTCGACCATCTCGGGGCGCAGATCGCCGGCGAGCAGCGGCAGCACGTCCTTGCCGCGAACCTCGGCGCCGAGCGCGCGCGATTCGTCGGCAAACAACTGGTCGAAGGCTTCGATGTCGACCTCGGCGCGCTCGAACCTGGCCCAGGCATTTTCCAGGTGATTGGCGGCATTGGTGCGGCGGATGATTTCCATCGGCAAGCCGCGCTCGCGCTCGAACCGCGCAAAGGCCTCGAAAGGCGAGGTGGTCAGCACCCCGCCGAAATCAAAGATCACCGCCTCGACCATTCGATCCTCTCGCAAACCGCCTTGCGGCTTCAAACGCTGTTTCAAACGGGCCAACATTTCGCGCGATGCTGGCACCTGCCGCCTTATCTGGCGTCTTGGCGCGGCGCGCGCGACCCGCTATGGCATGGGCCATGCGCGCTTCCCTTGCCTTGATTGCGAGCGCCGTGCTGCTGGCCTCGCCCTGTTATGCCATCGTCGGCGGTGCCGCGCCATCGAATGATGGCGTGGGTCGGGCTGTGGTCAGCATTGTCGGCTCGCGCGGCAATTTCTGCACCGGCAGTCTGATCGCGCCGACGCTGGTGTTGACGGTCGCACATTGCGTGCAGCCCGGGGCCGAGTACAAGATCGTCGAGTACGATGCCGCCCGGACGCCTCAGCTGAAGGACGTCAAGCGCGTCGCCATTCATCCCGGCTTTGACATGCGTAGCATGCTGGCGCATCGCGCCACCGCCGATGTGGCGCTGCTGCAACTCGAAATTCCGGCCAAGGGAAAAACCCCGGCGCAACTTGGCGCGCCGATCGAGCCCATTTCGCCGGGCGCAAAATTCACCATCGCCGGCATTGGCGTCACCGTGCGCGGCGACGGCAAGAGCGGCGGAATCATCCGCACTGCAAGCCTGATTGCGACGGGAAAGCCGGGCAGTTTGCAGATCCGCCTCGTGGACCCCGCGACCAATGGCGCGCGCGATGGTCTTGGCGCCTGCACCGGGGATTCCGGCGGCCCGGTGTTCGAGGATCAGCAGGGAGGCCCCGCAATCATCGGCGTCGTCAGCTGGTCGACCGGGCCGAACGGCAGCGACGGATGCGGCGGGCTGACCGGGGTGACGCCGCTCACACTTCACCGCGACTGGATTCTGCGAACCGCTCGGCAATGGGGTTTTGCTCTGTGATTCCTTGAGCGGTTGATCTATTGCTTTTGTCAAAGCATGGCCGGTCAGCGACCATGCGGCGAGCTGGCCCTTCAAGAGGCCACGCCAAGGAACGGACAAGGACCAGAAGCAACAATGAATGTCGAAACCGCCCGCTCGATTTCCGCTTCCACCGCAGCCGAACATTTCGATGTGCTGATCGTCGGCGCCGGCATCTCCGGCATCGGCAGCGCCTATCACCTGACCAGGCAACTGCCGGATACGAGCTTTGTGATCCTGGAAACGCAGGAGAGCTTTGGCGGCACCTGGCTCACGCACAAATATCCCGGTATCCGCTCCGATTCCGATCTGCATACCTTCGGCTACAGCTTCAAGCCCTGGGTCGGGCCGCCGATCGCGACTGCAGCGGAAATTCTCTCTTATATGGGCCAAGTGATCGGGGAGAACGGTCTCGCGAAACACATTCGCTACCGGCATCGTATCCTGTCGGCGGAGTGGTCCAGCAAGACCAGTCTCTGGACCATTGAAGCAGAGAAGATCGACAGCGGTGAGCGCGTCACCTTCACCGCGAACTTCCTCTGGATGTGCCAGGGCTATTATCGGCATACCGAAGGCTACACGCCGGAATGGCCCGGCATGAAGGAGTTCGGCGGCCGCATCGTCCATCCTCAGCTCTGGCCTGAGGACATCGATCTCACCGGCAAGAAGGTCGTCGTCATCGGCTCCGGCGCGACGGCCGCGACGCTCATTCCGAACGTCGCTGACAAATGCGAGCATGTCACCATGCTACAGCGCTCCCCGACCTATTTCAGGCTCGGGCGCAACGCCATCGAGCTCGCCGAGGAATTGCGCAGGCTGCAGGTCAAGGAGGAGTGGATCCACGAGATCGTGCGTCGCAAGATCCTGTTCGAGCAGGATGCCTTCACCAAGCGCTGCCTCGAGGAGCCGGAAAAGGTGAAGCAGGAGCTGATCGGTGCGATCCGTGCCATCGTAGGTCCTGACTATGACGTCGAGACGCATTTCACGCCGCGATATCGGCCATGGCGGCAGCGCATTGCTTTCGTTCCGGATGCGGACCTGTTTCACGCCGTCAAGAGCGGCAAGGCCTCCGTCGTCACCGATGAGATCGAGCGTTTCACCGCGGAGGGCATCCTGCTGAAATCGGGCAAGACGCTGCAGGCTGACATCATCGTCACCGCGACCGGCTTCAATCTCAATGTGCTCGGCGACATCGACTTCGTCATCGACGGCAAGCCGCTCGACTTCTCGCAGACCGTGACCTATCGCGGCATGATGTTCACCGGCATTCCGAACATGGCCTGGGTGTTCGGCTATTTCCGCGCCAGCTGGACGCTGCGCACCGATCTCGTCGCCGACTTCGTCTGCCGGCTGCTGGCTCACATGAAAGAGAAGGGCGCAAGGAAGGTCGAGGTGGCGCTGCGACCCGAGGACCACAACATGCCGCTGCTGCCCTGGATCGATCCGGAGAATTTCAACCCCGGCTACGTCATGCGCAACATGCACATCCTGCCGAAGCGCGGCGACAAGCCGGAATGGCAGCACAGCCAGGATTATTGGACCGAGAAGGACGCGATCCCGGCGACCGATCTGGACGACAAGGCGTTCGTGTATAGCTGAGACGTGGGCACGCTCATGCTACGGCCGCCACGGGTCGCCCCCGGCGAAGCCGGGGCCGACGCGTAGACGCAGTCGCGCTAACTGTTCCTTCGCGTCGTGCTTGTCGCAATCGCCGCGGCCGCCGTGCGGTTCTCGACGCCGAGCTTGGCGTAGATCTGCTCCAGATGCTTGTCGACCGTGCGTGGGCTCAGTCCCAGGATCTGTGCGATGTCGCGGTTGGTCTTGCCCTTGGAAAGCCAGGACAGCACCTCGCCCTCGCGGGTGGTGAGCCCGAGCTCGGTGGTGAATTCCGCAGGCAGATTGGCGCTGGTGTCCTTGGCCAGCCGCAGCAGGAACTCGTTCGGGCCCGCTTTGCCCATGTAGTAGAGCTGCAGCTCCGGATGATCCGGAAACGCGACCGTCGCTTTCGCGCCGGTCTTCTTCTGCGCGGCATCGAGCCATTGCTGCAACGGCTCCGGCAACACCAGCTCTTCCGCGCCGGCAGGCCCGAGGCTGTCGCTCAACAGTTTCTGCGCCTGCGGCGTTGCCCACATCAACTTGCCCTGGCGGTTGACCGCAAGCAGATAGCGCCCGGACACGTCGAGGGCGGCGCGCGCGCTTTGCGTCAGCCGTGCATTGGCCAAATGGACGCGGATGCGCGCCAGCATCTCCTCGATCACGATCGGCTTGGTCACATAATCGACGCCGCCGGCTTCCAGCCCGCGCACGATGTGCTCGGTCTCGGCCAGCCCGGTCATGAAGATGACGGGCACGTTGCTCAAGGCGCCGTCGCGCTTGAGCCTGCGGCAGGTTTCAAACCCGTCCATGCCCGGCATGATGGCATCGAGCAGGATGATATCGGGGGTGATCTGGTCGACGATACGCATGGCGGCCGCGCCGTCGAGCGCGACCATCACCGTCATACCCGCGGTGTCGAGCGCATCGGTGAGCAGCCGTAGCGTCTCCGGCGAGTCGTCGATGACGAGCGCGACGTCGCGCTTTTTTGGCTCAGTGATCATACGAGTGCAGCGTTTTGAGGGTTGCCATGTACTGATCGAGGTCGAAGCGGTCGACCAGGAGGCGCATTTGGGACACGAAGTCGGCATGTTCGGGGAATTCGCTGCCGATCTCGTCGAGCTTGATCTGGATGCCCTTGATATATCCGATCTGCCCGAGCCCGATCAGCTCTTCAACGGCCTTGAGCGGCGGCCGCGTGCCGCTCTCAGGCTTCCAGCGCGGCACGATGATCTCGCCGGAGGCAAAGGTCCATTCGAGCTTGAGGAGCTGGCGGATGGTCTCGAGCAGGCGCGGAATGTCGAACGGCTTCATCAGATAGCCGTCATGAAATGTCTGTGCCAGCGGCCTGCCGTGTGCCTCCAGCGCGCTCGCCGAAATCATCAGGATGCGTGCCTGGTGATGGCCGCTCGCACGCAGCGTTTCGGCGACCTTCCAGCCATCCATTCCGGACATCGAGATGTCGAGCAGGAACAGGTCGGGACGGCAATGCTGGGCGAGCGCCAGGCAGCCGGGACCGTCGGGGGCGCTGAGCAGGATGAAGCCGAGCGGCGTCAGCACCTCGCGCAGAAGGTCGCGGTGCACGGGGTCGTCGTCGGTGATGAGGATCGTCTTGCGCGGTCCCTCATAGCCCGTGACCGGCGCGTCCACCGGCGCATTGCGCCGCGGATTGGTCACCTCCGACAGCAGGATCTTGACGCGGAAATTGCTGCCGACGCCGACGGTCGAGCTCACCTTGATGTCGCCGCCCATCACGCCCGCGAGCAGGCGGCTGATCGTAAGGCCAAGCCCCGTGCCGGTCTGCGGCTGCGTGACGCCGAGCGCGCCGCGCTCGAACGGCGCAAAGATGCGCTCGAGATCGTCGGCTCGAATGCCCGGGCCGGTGTCGATCACCTCGAATTCGGCCACGGGGTCGCGGTAATGCACGATGAACTGCACGGAGCCGGCCTGGGTGAACTTGATGGCGTTCGACAGCAGGTTGATCAGGATCTGGCGCAGCCGCTTCTCGTCAGCATAGACCACGAGCGGCAGCACGGCCGGCCGCTTGAATACGAAATCGACGCCCTTGGCCGCAGCCTGCAGGCGGAACATGCCGACCAGCTGATCGAGGAAGTCGTTCAGGCGGACCTCGTCGCGCGACAGATAAAGCCGGCCAGCCTCGATCTTGGAAATATCCAGGATGCCGTCGATCAGGCCGGAGAGATGGTCGGCGCTGCGACGGACCACGCGCACCTGGTCGCGCGGCCGCGCCTGCAAGGTCTGGTCCTGCTCGAGCAGTTGCGCATAGCCGCTGATGGCGTTGAGCGGCGACCGCAGCTCGTGGCTCAAGCCGACGACATAGCGGCTCTTGGCGAGGTTGGCCGATTCGGCGACCTCCTTGGCGCGCTGCAGCTCGGCGTCGGTGCGCTTGTGCGCGTCGATCTCCTGGATCAGAAGCGTGGTCTGTCGCCGCGTCTCCGCTTCCGCCGCGCGTCTGCTCTGCTGCGCCAGCACGAACAGCCATGCCACGACGCCGATGATGATGGTCAGTGCGAAGAACACCTTCCACAGCACGTCGGAGACGAGCAGCTTGTCCGACGGTACGCTCGCGGACGTCTGCAGGTAGATCAGGCCGAGCGTCAGCGCGACGAGGCCGGCGGAGGCTACGAACACGCCGAGATAATGGCCGAGCTGCGAATTCAGTCGGGCAAAAACGCGCTGCGGCAGCATTTTCTCCAGCGTCTCGGCGATCTGGGCCTGCACGCGCGCATGCGGCTTGCAGAGATCGTGGCAGCGCGCGTCGAGCGAGCAGCAAAGCGAGCAGATCGGTCCGGCATAAGCGGGGCAGGAGGTGGTGTCCTCCGGCTCGAAATGATGCTCGCAAATGCAGCACTGGATGGATTCGATGTTCTGCCAGCTCTTCTTCGGCTTGCGGGCGATGTAGAACTTGCCGTCGGTGAGCCAGGCGATCACGGGTGCCGCGATGAAGGCAACCGCAAGCGCCACGAAGGCGGACAGCGCCTTCGCGGTCGGGCCGAACACGCCGTAAAACGCCGTAATGGAGATGACGGCTGCGATGCCCATGGCGCCGACGCCGACCGGATTGATGTCATAGAGGTGCGCGCGCTTGAACTCCATCTGCTGGGGACGTAGGCCGAGCGGCTTGTTGACCACGAGATCGGAGACCAGCGCGCCGACCCAGGCGATCGCGACATTGGAATAGAGCGCCAGCGTCTGCTCCAGCGCCTTGTAGACGCCGATCTCCATCAGAAGCAGCGCCACCAGCACATTGAAGACCAGCCAGACCACACGGCCCGGATGGCTGTGGGTCAGTCGCGAGAAGAAGTTCGACCAGGCGATCGAGCCGGCATAGGCGTTGGTGACGTTGATCTTGAGCTGCGACAGGATCACGAAGGTGCCGGTCAGCGTGAGCGCGAGCTCAGGCTGCGACAGCACATAGCGGAACGCCTCCAGATACATGTGCGCGGGCTCGGCGGCATGCTCGGCCGAGACGCCATGGCTGAGGGCGAAGAAGGCGAGGAACGAACCCGCCAACAGTTTCAGCGCGCCGAGCACGATCCAGCCCGGTCCCGCACACATCAGCGCGATCCACCAGCTGCGGCGCGAGGTGGTGCGCCGGTCGCGCGGCAGGAAGCGCAGGAAGTCGACCTGCTCGCCGATCTGCGCCACCAGCGAGAACACCACGGACGCGGCGGTGCCGAACAACAGCAGATCCAGCTCGCCATTGGGGTTGCCGTGCTCGCCGGCAAAGGTCCGCCACTGGGCGAAGGAGTGCGGATTGGCGTAGGCGATCGCCGCAAACGGCATGATGTGCAGCACCACCCAGAGCGGCTGGGTCCAGAGCTGAAAGCGGCTGATCAGCGTGATGCCGTGGGTCACCAGCGGAATGATCACGACCGCGCTGATGAGATAGCCGACCGGACGCGGAATGCCGAAGCACATCTCGAGCGCGGTCGCCAGGATCACCGACTCGATGGCGAAGAACACGAAGGTGAAGGCGGCGTAGATCAGCGAGGTGATGGTCGAGCCGATATAGCCAAAGCCCGCGCCGCGGGTGAGCAGGTCGATGTCGATGCCGCATTTGGCAGCGTGATAGGCGATCGGCAGCCCGCAGAGGAAAATGATGACGCTGGCGACCAGGATCGCGGCCGAGGCGTTGGTAACCCCGTAATTCAGGGTGATGGTGCCGCCGATCGCCTCCAGCGCCAGGAACGAGATCGCGCCAATCGCGGTGTTGGCGACGCGGGCGGCGGACCAGCGCCGCGCGCTCTTGGCGGTGAAGCGCAGCGCGTAGTCTTCCAGCGTCTGGTTGGCAACCCATTGATTGTATTGACGCCTGACGCGGTCTATCCGCTGCCGCCCTGCCACGCCCCGAAACTCCCAGACAGAAGTGAAACTACGTAAAAAATCCGTCGCAAAACCCGTACCAAAACCTACGTCGCTATTTTGCGGTGCAGTATACGCGATCTTGCGTATCTGTGCGCTGCACAATTCCACGCCATGCTTGCCCCACCAGAAACCGTGTCCACGAACCAGATGGGGTGCTCATGTCAGACGAAAGTAAACGGGGCCTGATATCGCCGTTCCGGCGTAAATTGTTGCAGGGAGCGCTCGCGCTGCCGGCGCTGTCGCTGCTGCCGCGCACCTCGTGGGCGGATGTCCCTGCAACCTCTGCGGTCAACACCACGGGTCTTGCGGTCACCGACACCGAGGTGACGGTCGGTATCCTTCACTCGGTCACCGGCACCATGGCGATTTCGGAAACCGGCTCGGTGGAAGCCGAAAAGCTGGCGATCGAGCAGATCAATGCCCAGGGCGGCGTGCTCGGGCGCAAGATCAAGTTCATCCAGGAGGACGGCGCCAGCGACTGGCCGACCTTCGCCGAGAAGGCGAAAAAGCTGCTCGTCAACGACAAATGCGCCGCCGTGATGGGCTGCTGGACCTCGGCCTCGCGCAAGGCGGTGCTGCCGGTGTTCGAGCAGTATAACGGCATGCTCTATTACCCGACCTTCTACGAGGGCCTCGAGCAGTCCAAGAACGTCATCTACACCGGCCAGGAAGCGACGCAGCAGATCATCGCGGGCCTCGACTGGGTCAACAAGACCAAGGGCGCGAAGTCGTTCTATCTGCTCGGCTCCGACTACATCTGGCCGCGCACCTCCAACAAGATCGCGCGCAAGCACATCGAGGCCCATCTGCAGGGCTGCAAGGTGGTCGGCGAGGAATATTTCCCGCTCGGTCACACCCAGTTCAACTCGGTGATCAACAAGATCAAGCTGACCAAGCCCGATGTGATCTACGCCATCATCGTCGGCGGCTCCAACGTTGCCTTCTACAAGCAGCTCAAGGCGGCCGGCATCGATCTCTCCAAGCAGACGCTGCTCACCATCTCGGTGACGGAGGACGAGATCGACGGCATCGGCGGCGAGAACATCGCGGGCGCCTATGCCTGCATGAAGTACTTCCAGTCGCTCGACAATCCCAACAACAAGGCCTTCGTGCCCGCGTTCAAGAAGATGTGGGGCGAGAAGACCGTGATCGGAGACGTCACACAGGCTGCCTATCTCGGCCCGTGGCTGTGGAAGCTGACCGCGGAGAAGGCCGGCTCGTTCGACATCGACAAGATCGCGGCGGCATCGCCCGGGGTCGAGTTCAAGGGCGCGCCGGAAGGCTATGTCCGCATCCACGAGAACCATCACCTCTGGTCCAAGACGCGCGTCGGTCGCGCCAAGGCGGACGGCCAGTACGAGCTGGTCTACGAGACTGCCGACCTGGTCGAGCCGAATCCATTCCCGGCGGGCTATCAGTGAGGCGCTGAACTCGCTCCTCTCTCGCAAGCGCAAGTGGCGTGGACCGCACGGCCCACGCCGGGACTCCCCGCATTGCACCTCGCGATGCGGGCCTTTGCCCGGCAATGAAAGGACGGATCATGTTCGGTGACTATTCGCTTGGCGATCTCGGCGCCATCTTCGCGATGCAGGGCTTTGCCGGGTTGATCCTGTTTTCGGTCTATGTGCTAATGGCGCTGGGACTCGCCATCATCTTCGGCCAGATGGGCGTCATCAACATGGCCCATGGCGAGTTCATGATCCTCGGCGCCTACGTCACCTGGATGACGTCGAACGCCTTCCAGCAATATCTGCCCTCGCTGTTTCCCGGTTACTTCTTCGTCGCCATGACCCTGGCGTTCATCGCCTCGGGCTCGCTCGGCATGCTGGTCGAATGGGGGCTGATACGCCATCTCTACAAGCGGCCGCTCGACACCCTGCTGGCGACCTGGGGCCTCAGCCTGATCCTGCAGCAGGCCTACCGCTCGGTGTTCGGCGCGCGCGAGGTCGGCGTCGAGCTGCCCGACTGGATGATGGGCTCCTGGCAGGCGACCGACTCGATCCAGATCCCGATCAACGGCATGTTCGTGATGGGGCTCACCATCCTGATCACCATTGCGGTTGCCTATGTGCTGTTCTGGTCGAGCTGGGGCAAGCAGGTGCGCGCGGTGGTGCAGAACCGCGTCATGGCCGGCGCGGTCGGCATCAACACCGAGAAGGTCGATCGCCTGACCTTCGGTCTCGGCTGTGGCATCGCCGGTGTCGCCGGGAGCGCCTTCACCATGATCGGCTCGACCGGGCCGACCGCGGGGCAGCTCTATATCGTCGACACCTTCCTGGTCGTCGTGTTCGGCGGCGCCGCCTCGCTGCTCGGCACCATCGCGTCCGCCTTCACCATCTCGCAGACCGACTCGACGCTCGAGTTCTTCCTGTCGGGATCGATGGCCAAAGTCATCACGCTGCTCGCCATCGTTGCCATCCTGATGGTGCGGCCGCAGGGGCTGTTCGCTCTCAAGGTCCGCAAGTAAGAACAGGAAAGCTGGGGTCATGATCATCAACTCGCGCTTTTTCAATCGTTCGGAGCTGATCGGCTTCGTCTCGCTGGCGCTGCTCCTCATCATCATCCTGCCGCTGACTCTGGATGTGTTCCGCCTCAACCTGGTTGCCAAATATCTCACCTACGCCTTTGTTGCGATCGGGCTGGTGATGTGCTGGGGCTATGGCGGCATTTTGAGCCTCGGGCAGGGCGTGTTCTTCGGCCTGGGCGGCTACTGCATGGCAATGTTCCTGAAGCTCGAGGCATCGAGCGTCGAGAACACCAAGATCCAGTCGACGCCGGGCATCCCCGACTTCATGGACTGGAATCAGATCACCTCGCTGCCGTTCTTCTGGAAGCCATTCCACAGTTTCACATTCACGCTGATCGCCATCGTCCTGGTACCCGGCATCTTCGCTTTCATCATCGGTGCCGCCATGTTCAAGCGGCGAGTGGGCGGCGTCTACTTCGCGATCATCACCCAGGCGATTGCCGCCATTCTCGGCATTCTGATCATCGGGCAGCAGGGCTATACCGGCGGCGTCAACGGCATCACCGACCTGCGCACGCTCCATGGCTGGGACATTCGCACCGACCACGCCAAGTTCATTCTCTATTTCGTGGAGGTGGCGCTTCTGTTCGCGGCGATCCTGGCGGCGCAATTCGTTCGTCTGACGAAGCTTGGCCGCATCCTGGTGGCGATGCGCGAGCAGGAGGATCGGGTCCGCTTCTCCGGCTATAGCGTCGCCAATTTCAAGATCTTTGCCTTCTGCGCGGCAGCGGTGTTAGCGGCAATCGGCGGCGCGATGTTCACGCTGGAGGTCGGCTTCATGTCGCCCTCCTTTGTCGGCATCGTGCCCTCGATCGAGATGGTGATCTACACCGCGGTCGGCGGCCGCACCTCGATCATCGGCGCGATCTACGGAACCATCCTGGTCAACTTCGCCAAGACCAGCCTGTCGGAGACCTTCCCGCAGCTCTGGCTGTTCGGCCTCGGCGCGCTGTTCATCGCGGTCGTGCTGGCCTTCCCCAACGGCCTCGCCGGCATCTGGTCCGATTACATCCAGCCCCGCATCGACCGCCTGTTCGCATCTCGCGGCGGCAAGGCGGGATGGACCGACGGCTCGGTCACCGACGGCGCGCCGGCGGAGTGAGGAGAAGATCATGCTCATCGGACATCAGCCCAAGGACTTCCTGCTCGCAGTCTCCGGCCTCACCGTCTCCTTCGACGGTTTCAAGGCGGTCAACGATCTCTCCTTCTATGTCGAGGAGAACGAGATCCGCGTCATCATCGGCCCCAACGGGGCCGGCAAGACCACCGTGCTCGATCTCATCTGCGGCAAGACCAAAGCGACCGAAGGCTCCATTCAGTTCCGTGGCAAGGAGCTGACGCGGATGAGGGAAAACGAGATCGTCAAGGCCGGAGTCGGCCGCAAATTCCAGACGCCATCGATCTTCGAGGACCTCACCGTGTTCGAGAACCTGGAGATCTCCTTCCCGCGCGGCCGCACCGTGTTCGGCTCGCTCACCTTCCAGCGCGATGCGACGGTGAAGCAGCGCGTCGAGGAAGTCGCCGAGATGATCTTCCTGAAGGACAAGCTCAACGTTTATGCCGACGAGCTCAGCCATGGCCAGAAGCAGTGGCTGGAGATCGGCATGCTGCTGATCCAGGACCCTGATCTTCTCATGCTCGACGAGCCGGTTGCCGGCATGAGCGTCTCCGAGCGCGCCAAAACCGCGGAGCTGCTCAACCGCATCATCAAGAACCGCTCGGTGCTGGTGATCGAGCACGACATGAAGTTCGTCGAGGACATCGCGCACAAGGTCACCGTGCTGCACCAGGGTCAGATCCTCTCCGAGGGGACCATGGAGAAGGTCAAGAACGACCCCAAGGTCATCGAAGTCTATCTCGGGCATTAAGGATGATGAGATTGGCTCAAATGGGTGCGGCGTATGTCGCTTCACCTCTCCCAAAGGGAGAGGTCGATTTGCGCGGCAAATCGGGTGAGGGGTTACGGTCCATCGAGGGCGCTGCGGCCCCTCACCCGGATCGCGCCGGACGATGCTTCGCATCGCCGGGAGCGATCCGACCTCTCCCCGCTGGGGAGAGGTGTCCCGAAATCCCGGCGATCTCGTTCTAGGAGAAAAAAAATGCTGGCAATTTCCGATCTGCATGTCGCCTACGGCCAGAGCGAGGTGCTGCACGGCCTCAACGTCTCGGTCGCGCCCAACGAGATCGTCGCGATCATGGGCCGCAACGGCATGGGCAAGACCACGTTGATGAAGTCCCTGATGGGCATCCTGCCTTCGAAAAAAGGCTCGGTGACCATGGACGGCACCGAACTGACACCACTCAAGAGCTATGAGCGCGTCGCCAAGGGCCTCGCCTACGTGCCGCAGGGCCGCATGATCTTCTCGACCATGACGGTGAAGGAGAACATCGAGACCGGCCTCGTGGTGTCGGGCGAATCCGAGGTCCCGGGCGACATCTACGAGCTGTTTCCGGTGCTGTTGGAAATGAAGGGCCGCCGCGGCGGCAATCTCTCGGGCGGCCAGCAGCAGCAGCTCGCGATCGCACGCGCGCTCGCCACCAAGCCGAAAGTGCTGCTGCTGGACGAGCCGACCGAAGGCATCCAGCCCTCCATCATCAAGGACATGGCGCGCACCTTGAAGCGCATCCGTGACGAACGCGGTCTCTCCATCGTCGTCTCCGAGCAGGTGCTGAGCTTCGCGCTCGATATCGCCGACCGCGTGCTGGTGATCGAGAACGGCGAGATCGTGCGTGACGATGCGCGCGATGCCGTCGATGCCGCGCAAATCTCGAAATATCTGTCCGTCTAACCATTGTTGGCTTGTTAAAAGGGGAGTTTCTGATGCCAGATACACTGATCAAGGTCGATCTCACGAAATCGGCTTACGACAATGACATGGTCCACAATCGCTGGCATCCGGATGTGCCGATCGTGGCCTGGGTCAATCCCGGCGACGATTTCATCATCGAGACCTATGACTGGACCGGCGGCTTCATCAAGAACAACGATTCCGCCGACGACGTGCGCGACATCGACCTCTCGATCGTGCACTTCCTGTCCGGCCCGATTGGCGTCAAGGGCGCCGAGCCCGGCGATCTTCTGGTCGTGGACCTGCTCGATGTCGGTCCCTTGAAGGAGAGCATGTGGGGCTTCAACGGCTTTTTCTCCAAGAAGAACGGCGGCGGCTTCCTCACCGATCACTTCCCGCTGGCACAGAAGTCGATCTGGGACATCAAGGGCCTCTATACGTCCTCGCGCCATATTCCCGGCGTGAATTTCGCGGGGCTCATCCATCCGGGCCTGATCGGGTGCTTGCCGGATCACAAGATGCTCGAGACGTGGAATTCGCGCGAGGCCGAGCTGATCTCGACCAACCCGACCCGCGTGCCCGGTCTTGCCAATCCGCCATTCGGGCCGACCGCGCATATGGGCCGCCTGAAGGGCGACGCGAAAGCCAAAGCGGCCGCCGAAGGCGCCCGCACGGTGCCGCCGCGCGAGCATGGCGGCAATTGCGACATCAAGGACCTGTCGCGCGGCTCGAAAATCTACTTCCCGGTCTACGTGCCGGGCGGCGGGCTCTCGATGGGCGACCTGCACTTCAGCCAGGGCGACGGTGAGATCACCTTCTGCGGCGCCATCGAAATGGCCGGCTGGCTGCATCTGAAGGTCGACATCATCAAGGATGGCGTCGCCAAATACGGCATCAAGAACCCGATCTTCAAGCCGTCGCCGATCACGCCGAACTACAAGGACTTCCTGATCTTCGAGGGCATCTCGGTCGACGAGGTCGGCAAGCAGCATTATCTCGACGTGCACATCGCCTATCGCATGGCCTGCCTCAACGCGATCGAGTACTTGAAGAAGTTCGGCTACTCCGGGGCCCAGGCCTATTCGATCCTGGGCACCGCGCCTTGCCAGGGCCACATCTCCGGCGTGGTCGATGTGCCCAACGCCTGCGCCACGCTGTGGCTGCCGACGGAGATCTTCGACTTCGACGTGATGCCGTCATCGGCAGGGCCGATCAAGCATATCAAGGGCGACATCCAGATGCCGTTGTCGCCGGACAAGGACTAAACCCTTCCCTGCGCGATGGGTGCGGGACGGTACTGTTTCGCCGCCCCGCATCCGCCGCGGGATACAAAAGATCGTGCGGGAAACAAATGCCAGTCTACGAATATCTTTGCGATGCCTGCGGGCCCTTCACCGACATGCGGCCGATGGCCGAATGTGATCTGCCGCAGGACTGTCCGGGCTGCACGACGCCGTCGCCGCGCGTCATCCTGACCGCGCCGCACTTCGCCTGCATGCCGGCCGACAAGCGAAAGGCCCACGCCGTCAACGAGCGCAGCGCGCATGCGCCGAAAACGGTCGCCGAATACAAGGCCTCGCACGCCCCGGGCTGCTCCTGCTGCTCGACCAAGCCGTCACGGCTGGTGAGGAAGACAAAGAGCGGCGCGAAGAGCTTTCCGACCGCCAGGCCGTGGATGATCAGCCACTAACGCTTGGCCGAGCCGTGCGCCGGACCCATCACCGTCACCCTGAGGTGCGAGCCAACGGGTCCGCGCGAAGCGCGGCCCGATGACAGGCTCCGCGAGCGCCTCAGGATGACGGGACTGAGAGCTCCAAACATAGGAAAGGCAAGCCATCATTGGGGATGATGCGTCTTGCTACTCCGCCGCGCCGGCGGATCGCAGCATCGGTTCGGCCTCGTCGGCGCCGAACCCGGTCCGCCCGCCAAGTCCCCGTGCGGCCGCCTCGCTGCCCAGCGGCACCGAGAGACGGCAGATCAGGCCTTCCGCGCGCCAGTCGAAATCGGCGCGGCCGCGGAGCTGCGATTCGATCGAGGCAATGACGCTGCGTGTGCCAAAGCCGCGCGCGACCGGTTGCTCGACTGCTGGCCCGTCGCGCTCCGCCCAGATGAACTGCAGGACGTCGTCCTGCACCTTCCATTCGATGCTGAGGCGGCCGGCATGCGCGGAGAGCGCGCCGTATTTTGCAGAGTTGGTGATCAATTCATGGACGGCAAGCGCGAGCGTCTGCGCTGTCGCCGGCTCGAGCTGCAGCTCAGGCCCCTCGAGCTTGATCCGCGCACCGGTGGCATAGGGCGAGATTTCCTCCTCGATCAACCGCCAGATCTCCGCCCCCTCCCAATTCGACAGCGACAGGATCGTGTGCACGCGCGCGAGCGCGCTGATCCGCCCTTCGACCGCCTCGATGTAATCCTTCACGTTTCCGGCGCGGGTCAGCCGCACGATGGATTGCGCCAGCGCCAGTGCATTCTTCGCGCGATGGTCGACCTCGCGTGCCAGGAGGTTCTGCCGTTGCTCGGCGCGCTTGCGCTCGGTGATGTCGATGGTCACGCCGCTCACCCGCACGACGCGGCCGCTTTTGTCGGTAGAGGCGGCCGCCGTGCCGACGCACCAGCGTTCCTCTCCATCCGGCCGCCTGATGCGAAACTCCGCCTCGTAGGAGCGGACGCCGCGGTCGAGTTGCGCGATCGCCTGCTGCAGCTGCTCGGCATCATCAGGATGCAGGAGCTTCCTGATATTGTCCGACGTGACCTCGAAGGTCTGTGGCTCGACGCCGAAAATCCGGTACTGGCCGTCGTCCCACATCCAGTCGCCATTGGCCCAGTCCCAGTCCCACGATCCCATCTTGCCGGCTGCAATCGCCATGCTGCGGCGTTGTTCGCTCTCCACGAGCTGGGCGGTCGAACGCTCCAGCTCGGCGGTGCGGGCGCGGACGCGATCCTCGAGCTCGGTGTTGAGACGTTCCAGCTGTCGCGTCTTGCGATACAGCTCGGCAAAGACCTTGATCTTCGCCCTGAGCACTTCGGGAACAACGGGCACCGGAACGTAGTCCACCGCGCCCATCTCATAGCCGCGCAAGCGGTCGATATCGGAGACCTGAATCGCCGAGATGAAGATCATCGCCGTCTTCTGGAAGCGCGGATGCTCGCGGATCATGGCGGCAAGCTCGAAGCCGTCGAGTTCCGGCATGCAGACATCGACCAGGATCACCGCAACTTCATTCTTCAGGAGATATTCCAGCGCCTCGCGCCCCGAGGTCGCGACCGCGAGGTTCTCGCCGAGTTCCTTCAAGATAACTTCATAGGCGAGCAACTTGGCCGGCTGATCGTCGACAAGAAGAATGTTCACCTTTTCATGGTCCATGATGGAGGCCATAGATCAGCGATGCAGCCACATGCGGATGGCAAGGAGCAGTTGTTCGGTGTTGACAGGCTTGGCGAGATAATCGGAGGCGCCGGCCTCCAGGCATTTCTCGCGGTCGCCCTTCATCGCTTTCGCGGTGAGCGCGATGATTGGCAACCGTCCGAAGGATGGGTTCTGCCTGATCGCGCCGATCGTTTGATAGCCATCCATCTGCGGCATCATGATGTCCATAAGCACGATGGCGATCTCCGGATTTGATTCGACCAGCGTCACCGCTTCACTTCCCGTGGTGGCCGTGAGCACCTTCATGCCGCGGCGTTCCAACACGCTCGACAGTGCAAAGATGTTGCGGGCGTCGTCGTCGACCAGAAGCGCGGTCTTGCCGACCAGATCCTCGTCGGAACTGTTCAATTTCTCAAGCATGCGCTGCTTTTCCAGCGGCAGTTCCGTGATCACGCGGTGCAGGAACAAGGCGGTTTCGTCGAGCAGCCGCTCCGGCGATTCCACGCCCTTGACCACGATGCTGCGCGCCATGGTGTGAAGTTCCGCGTCCTCTTCGGCGGACAGCTCGCGTCCGGTGAACACCACGACCGGGATGTTCGAGAGAGCTTCGTCATTGCGGATATGGTCCAGCACCTCGAAGCCGCTCATGTCGGGGAGCCGCAAATCCAGCACCACGCAGTCATAAGTTTGTTCCCGCAGCGTCGACAGGGCCCCGGCGCCGGTATCGGCTACGAGAATCTCGATGTCGTCGTGATGCAGAAGCTCTTGGATCGAGAGCTGTTCCGCCTCGTTATCCTCGACGATCAGGAGCCGCTTGCGGCGCGGCTTGGCGTATTCCTTGATCTGCGCCAGCGCCGCGGAGACACCTTCGGTGGTGGTTGGCTTATTGACGAAGGAGAAGGCGCCGCGCGCCAGCGCATGCTGGCGGTCCTCGTCGAGGGTGATGATCTGCACCGGGATGTGGCGTGTCAGCGGATTGTGCTTGAGCTGGCTCAGCACGGTCCAGCCCAGCATGTCCGGCAGGAACACATCGAGCGAAACCGCTGCGGGCTGGTACTGCTTGGCCAGGTCCAGGGCTTCGGCGCCGCGCGCGGCGACCAGCACCTTGAAGCCCTTGTCGCGTGCGAGATCGATCAGCACCCGCGCATAATGCGGGTCGTCTTCGACGATCAGCAGAATGGTGTCGCCGGGCTCGAGGTTCAGCCGGTCGTCGGGCAGCTGTTCGATGATCCGGTCGTCCTTTGCGGTCTGCAGGGCCGGCGTCTGGCCGTAGGCCGGCGGTGCCGTCTGCATGCGCGGCGCCACCGTCGGTCCGGAATATTTCAGCGGCAGATAGAGTGTGAAGGTCGAGCCCTTGCCCGGCGCGCTCCTCAAGTGAATTTCGCCGCCGAGCAGGCTTGCCAGCTCGCGGCTGATGGCAAGGCCAAGGCCTGTGCCGCCATATTTGCGGCTGGTGCCGGCATCCGCCTGCTGGAAGGCTTCGAAGATCAGCTTTTGCTTTTCCAGGGGAATGCCGATGCCGCTGTCGGTGACCTCGAAGGCGATCACGGCTGGTGCCGAATTCAGCACCGGGTGATCGCTGCTCCATCCGGCCTGCGCCGCCGTCACCTTGAGCTGCACGCCGCCCTCGGCGGTGAATTTGAAGGCGTTGGAGAGCAGATTCTTCAACACCTGCTGCAGGCGCTTGGAGTCGGTGACGATGCTGCGCGGCAGGCTGGAATCGATGTCGATGGTGAAGGTGAGCTGCCGGTTTTCCGCCTCATGGCGGAACGGCCGGCCGACGGTTTCCAGGAGATTGCCGGTGAGAATCTCTTCGGCATCCACCGTCACCGTGCCCGACTCGATCTTGGAGAGGTCGAGAATGTCGGAGATCAGGTTCAACAAATCGGTGCCGGCGCCATGGATTGTGCGGGCGAACTCGACCTGCTTGGCGGTGAGATTGCCGTCCGGATTCTCGGTGAGCTGCTGGCCCAGGATGAGGATGGAGTTCAGCGGCGTGCGCAGTTCGTGCGACATGTTGGCCAGGAACTCGGACTTGTATTTCGAGGTCAGCGCGAGCTCGGTCGCCTTTTCCTCGAGCGCGCGCCGCGCCTGCTCGATTTCCTGGTTCTTGCGCTCCACTTCCACATTTCGCTCGGCGAGCTGCTGCGCCTTCTGCTCCAGCTGCTCGTTGGTCTGCTGCAATTCGCGCTGCTGCGCCTGCAATTCGCCGGCGAGCTGCTGCGACTGCTTGAGCAGGCCCTCGGTCTGCATCGTCGCCTCGATCGAGTTGAGCACGATGCCGATCGAGGATGTCAGCTGCTCCAGGAAGGTGGTCTGCAAAGTGGTGAAGGCGCTGATCGAGGCGAGCTCGATCACTGCCTTGACCTGGTTCTCGAACAGGACCGGCAGCACGATCACGTTGTGCGGCACGACCTTGAACAATGCCGAACCGATCGGGGTGGCGCTGGCGGGCATTTCGGTGATCAAGAGACGCCGCTTATCGGCCGCGCACTGTCCGATCAGGCCCTCACCGAGGCGCAGGCCCACCGGATGGCCGTTTGCCCCATCATCCGCGTAGGCGGACAACAGCTTCAGACTCGGCGAATCCTCGCCTTCCATCTGATAGATGACGCCCTGCTGGGCATTGACCAGCGGCGTCAGCTCCGTCAGCAGCAGCCGGCCGACCGTCGTGAGATCGCGCTGGCCTTGCAGCATATTGGTGAACTTGGCGAGATTGGTCTTCAGCCAATCCTGCTCGGTATTGCGGTCAGTGGTGAGACGCAAATTGCCGATCATCGTATTGATATTGTCCTTGAGCTCGGCGACCTCGCCGCGCGCCTCGACCTGGATCGAGCGGGTCAGGTCGCCCTTGGTGACCGCGGTCGCGACTTCGGCGATGGCGCGCACCTGTGTGGTGAGGTTCGCGGCCAAAAGGTTGACGTTGCCGGTCAGGTCCTTCCAGGTGCCGGCGGCGCCCGGCACGTTGGCCTGTCCGCCGAGGCGCCCCTCGACACCAACCTCGCGCGCCACGCTGGTGACCTGATCCGCGAAGGTGGCAAGCGTCTCGGTCATGTTGTTGATGGTCTCGGCGAGCGCGGCGACCTCGCCGCGAGACTTGACGGTAAGGTTCTGTGAGAGGTCGCCGTCGGCAACCGCGGTCACCACCTTGACAATGCCGCGTACCTGCTCGGTCAGGTTGGCGGCCATGACGTTCACTGTGTCGGTCAGGTCTTTCCACGTTCCGGCGACGCCCGGCACCTGCGCCTGGCCACCGAGCCGGCCTTCGGTGCCGACCTCGCGCGCCACGCGGGTGACCTCGGAGGCGAACGCATTGAGCTGATCCACCATCGTATTGATGGTGTTCTTGAGCTCGAGGATCTCGCCCTTCACGTCGACCGTGATCTTGCGCGACAGGTCGCCGCGCGCGACCGCGGTCGTCACCTCGGCGATGTTGCGCACCTGGGTGGTGAGGTTTGCAGCCAGGAGATTGACGTTGTCGGTCAAATCCTTCCAGGTACCGCCGACGCCGGGCACCACCGCCTGGCCGCCCAGGCGGCCGTCGGTGCCGACCTCGCGCGCCACCCGCGTCACTTCCGCCGCGAACGAGCGCAGCTGCTCGACCATCGTGTTCAGCGTCTCCTTGAGCAGCAAGATCTCGCCGCGCACATCGACGGTGATCTTCTTGGAAAGGTCGCCGCCCGCGATGGCGGTCGCCACCTCGGCGATGTTGCGCACTTGCGCGGTCAGGTTCGAGGCCATGAAGTTGACGTTGTCGGTGAGGTCCTTCCAGGTGCCGGCGACACCCGGCACCTGCGCCTGTCCGCCCAGCTTGCCTTCGGTGCCGACCTCGCGCGCAACACGCGTGACCTCGGAGGCGAAAGCGTTGAGCTGATCCACCATGGTGTTGATGGTGTTCTTGAGCTCGAGAATCTCGCCCTTCACGTCGACGGTGATCTTGCGCGACAGGTCGCCGCGCGCGACCGCAGTCGTCACTTCGGCGATGTTGCGCACCTGTGCGGTCAGATTGCCGGCCATGGAGTTGACCGAGTCGGTCAGGTCCTTCCAGGTGCCGGCCACGCCGGGCACGTTGGCCTGCCCACCGAGACGGCCCTCGGTGCCGACCTCGCGCGCAACCCGCGTCACCTCGCCGGCGAAGCGGTTGAGCTGGTCGACCATCGTGTTGAGGGTTTCCTTGAGCTGCAGGATCTCGCCACGCACGTCGACGGTGATCTTGCGCGACAGGTCGCCGCCCGCGATGGCGGTCGCCACCTCGGCGATGTTGCGCACCTGCGCGGTCAGGTTGCCGGCCATGGAGTTGACCGAGTCGGTCAGGTCTTTCCAGGTGCCGGCGACGCCCGGCACCTCAGCCTGGCCGCCGAGCTTGCCCTCGGTGCCGACCTCGCGGGCGACGCGCGTCACCTCGGCCGCAAAGGCATTGAGCTGGTCCACCATCGTGTTGAGCGTTTCCTTGAGCTGCAGGATTTCGCCGCTCACGTTCACGGTGATCTTCTTCGACAAGTCGCCTTGCGCCACCGCGGTCGCCACTTCGGCGATGTTGCGGACCTGGCCGGTCAGGTTCGAGGCCATGGAGTTGACGCTGTCGGTCAAGTCCTTCCAAGTGCCGGCAACGCCGCGCACCTGCGCCTGGCCGCCGAGCTTGCCCTCGGTGCCGACCTCGCGGGCGACGCGCGTCACTTCGGAAGCGAAGGCGTTGAGCTGGTCGACCATCGTGTTGATGGTGTCCTTGAGCTCGAGAATTTCGCCGCGCACATCGACCGTGATCTTCTTCGACAGGTCGCCGCTGGCGATCGCGGTCGACACCTCGGCGATGTTGCGCACCTGCGCGGTGAGGTTCGACGCCATGGAGTTGACGGAGTCGGTCAGGTCCTTCCAGGTGCCGGCGACGCCGAGCACGTTCGCCTGCCCGCCGAGGCGGCCATCGGTGCCGACCTCGCGCGCAACGCGCGTCACCTCGCCCGCGAAGGCGTTGAGCTGGTCGACCATCGTGTTCATGGTCTCTTTCAGCTGCAGGATTTCGCCGCTCACATTGACGGTGATCTTCTTCGACAGGTCGCCGCCCGCGATCGCAGTCGCGACGTCGGCGATGTTGCGCACCTGAGCGGTCAGGTTCGAAGCCATGAAGTTGACGTTATCGGTCAGATCTTTCCAGGTGCCGCCGACGCCAGGCACGACCGCCTGGCCGCCGAGCTTGCCTTCGGTGCCGACCTCGCGCGCAACGCGCGTCACCTCGGAGGCAAACGCGTTGAGCTGGTCCACCATGGTGTTGATGGTGTTCTTGAGCTCGAGAATTTCGCCCTTCACATCGACGGTGATCTTGCGCGACAGGTCGCCGCGCGCCACTGCGGTCGTCACCTGGGCGATGTTGCGCACCTGATCCGTCAGGTTGCCGCACATGGCATTGACCGAGTCGGTCAGGTCCTTCCAGGTGCCGGCCACGCCCGGGACAATGGCCTGGCCGCCGAGCTTGCCATCGGTGCCGACCTCGCGCGCGACGCGCGTCACCTCGGAGGCGAATGAGCGCAGCTGGTCGACCATCGTGTTGATGGCTTCCTTGAGCTGCAGGATTTCGCCGCGCACATCGACGGTGATCTTCTTCGACAGGTCACCATTGGCGACCGCGATGGTCACCTCGGCGATATTGCGCACCTGCGCGGTGAGGTTCGAGGCCATGGAGTTCACGCTCTCGGTGAGATCCTTCCAGACCCCGGTCACCTCGATGACCTGCGCCTGCCCGCCGAGCTTGCCTTCGGTACCCACCTCGCGCGCCACCCGGGTGACTTCCGAGGTGAACACGTTGAGCTGCTTGATCATCGTATTGACGATCTCGGCCGAACGCAGGAATTCGCCCTTGAGCGGGCGCCCGTCGACATCGAGCCGCATTGTCTGCAGGAGATCGCCCTGTGCGACCGCCGCGATCGCGCGGGTGACTTCCGTGGTCGGCCACAAAAGGTCGTCGATGAGCGCGTTAACCGAGCTCTCCATCTCACCCCAGGCGCCGCTGCCGATGCCGAAGCGCACCCGCTGCCGGGTCTTGCCTTGCCGGCCGACGACCTCGCCGACACGTTCGAGCTGTTGGGCCATACGCTCGTTGGCGGCGACGATCTCGTTGAAGGTGTCGGCAATCTTGCCGATGATCCCGACCCGGTTGCCAGCCATGCGCACCGAGAAGTCGCCCACTCGCACTGCCTGCAGCGCGTGCAGCAGTTCGTGGATCTCCCCGAGCGAACCATCGACTTCGCTCGGCATCGGAACCGGCGCGGAAGTTATCCCATTGGCTTTGACTTCATCGGCTTCGCGGCGCGGCTCCATGCTTTGCTCCCAGCTTTGCTTCACGCGGCAAGGGTGATCGTGACCCGAACAGAGGTCGAAGAGCTTCGTGGCTCAGCTTCCAACACGGATCGTGCTCGGACCGGCTCATCAAGCATCGAGGAAGTGGCTCGCGAGACAAACGCTTTCGCGCATGCTGCAATGAGCCTGGCGGCGCCGATCCGACCTCGGGCAAGTTTCTTCATCACGCGCAACTCTTTCGACGCGTGGTCTCTCGCCCGAGAGCCATGCTCGACGTCCCCAATCTGCTCAATATTTCGGGAAATGCGAAGACCGTCGCTGATTTTCGCCCCTCCCCCGACCGGCCGCGCCTAGCCGGCAGGTATTTTCGCCCAGGCCAGAGCAAACGCACAAAACGCCGGCACGGTTCCATTGGTTCCGCGGCAGAGAAAATTTTTTCTCAACTCCCTGGCCCGCCTGGAATCGATTTCAGAGACAAGGGCTTTTCGTCTGCTCCAATTCGCAGAATTGTTTCGTCCGGGCCGCGGCGACCGAGCAGGAACCATCGATGCTGCAAGGCGTTAGATGGGTTTCGCGGCTGGGCGGCCGAATGACGATGCGCGCTGGATCGCTGAACAAGCCGCCCGGAACGAGCGAATACCCCCCGCCATCCGGGCCTGGGGCAGCCAATTCTCCTGCGGTGTCCGATCGCCTCGAGGCACCAGGGGCGACCTTGATCGAGACCGACGTTCCGGCGCGGCTCGATGCCCAACCATGGGGCGGCTTCCACACCCGTGTTGTCATCGCGCTCGGGATCACCTGGATCCTGGATGGGCTTGAAGTGACCCTGGCGGGCGCACTATCTGGCGTCCTTAAGGAGGGCTCGACGCTCGGTCTGAGCAATTCCCAAATCGGTGAGGCCGGCACCGCCTATCTGGCCGGCGCCGTCTTGGGCGCCGTATTCTTCGGTTGGCTGACGGATCGCCTGGGCCGGCGAAGGCTCTTTTTCATCACAATCGCCGTCTACCTCACCGCTACCGCTTGCACCGGGCTGGCATGGGATTTCTGGAGCTTCGCAATCTTTCGTTTCTTGACCGGCACCGGCATCGGCGGCGAATACACCGCCGTCAATTCGACCATCCAGGAGCTCATTCCGGCTCGCCTGCGCGGGTGGAGTGATCTCGCCATCAACGGCAGCTTCTGGGTCGGCGCCGCAATGGGGGCCGGCAGCTCAATCGTGTTGCTCGACCCCGCGGTGGTCGATGCAAGGATCGGCTGGCGACTGGCCTTCTTGATCGGCGCCATCCTGGGGGGAGTGATTTTCATCATGCGACTGTGGATTCCGGAAAGCCCGCGCTGGTTGATGATGCACGGACATCCGCAAGCTGCCGAAGCCGTGGTAGCGCAGATCGAGCGCCTTGCCGGCGGTCCGGCCCCGCACACGCACTATCCGACCGTGAGACTTCAGGCTCGGACGCATACGCCCGTCATTGACGTGGTGCGGGCGCTGTTTCAAACCTATCGACAGCGCACTCTCGTCGGCTTGAGCCTGATGGCCGCCCAGGCATTCTTCTATAATGCGATCTTCTTCACCTATGCGCTGGTCCTGACCGACTTCTACAATGTGCCGGCGGGGGAGGTGGGCTGGTACATTCTGCCCTTCGCGGCGGGAAATTTCGCCGGCCCGCTGGTCCTCGGCCGCCTGTTCGACACGATCGGCCGCCGGCAGATGATCAGCCTGACCTATGGGCTATCCGGCGTTCTCCTCATCGGCACCGGATATCTGTTCAGCGTCGGCCTCCTGTCGGCCACAGCGCAGACGATCGCCTGGATGATTATCTTCTTTTTCGGCTCGGCGGCGGCAAGCTCGGCCTATCTCACAGCCGGCGAGACTTTCCCGCTCGAGATACGAGCGTTGGCGATTGCCTTTTTCTATGCGATCGGCACCGGTGTGGGCGGGCTGGCCGGGCCGTGGCTGTTCGGTAGGCTCATCGACAGCGGATCGCGTGCGAGCGTAGCGAACGGTTATTTTCTCGGCGCCGGCCTGATGATCGCGGCCGCCGCGATCGCCTGGCGCTGGGGCGTCGCCGCCGAGCGCAAGTCTCTTGAGTCGGTCTGCCCGCCGCTCGGCTTCGTCGATTAGCGTTCTACGGGTCCGCTCCGAACCGCCAAGAAATCCGAGTTGAAGCTATGGATATCGCTGCACCGTCCCTTGTTCCCAATCTTCAAGAATGCGCCATCTTGCTCGACGTCGACGGCACGATTCTCGACCTGGCCGCGACGCCGCGTGAAGTCTGGGTGCCGCCTTCGCTCCGGCGTGACATGGCTCGGTTGAGCGAGCGCACGGGCGGAGCTCTGGCTCTGGTGAGCGGCCGATCCGTACAGGATCTCGACTTGTTGTTTGCACCGCTGCAGCTGCCGGCGATCGGCGGCCATGGGGCCGAGTTTCGACCGCATGCGGGCGGCGAGCTGAAGGCCCGGCGGGTGCTGCCTCTCGAGGCCAAGCTCAAACGCCGCTTTGCGGCAGTGGCCGAGCTGGGACCCGGCGTCGTGGTCGAGGATAAAGGTTACTCGATTGCGTTGCACTACCGATTGGCGCCGGCGCTGGAAGGAGCGATCACGGACGCGGTGGCACGCATCTGTGCCGAGAATGCGTCAGCGCAGATCGAGGTCCTTCCCGGCAAATCGGTGTTGGAGATCAAGCACCGCGGCTTCAGCAAGGGCAGTGGCGTACGGGAATTGATGCGCTATCCGCCATTCCGCGACCGTCATCCGATCTTCATCGGCGACGATGTCACCGACGAATCCGTTTTCAGCGTCATCGCTGAATTCGATGGCTTGGCATTCTCCGTAGGCCGCGTAGCCGCCGGCGTCGACGGGCATTTTGCCGAGCCTGGTGCGGTGCGCGGCTGGCTCACCCGCATCGCGGACGGCAGCGCGAGCCTCGCGCAATGATCGACCACGGACTGGATCTCGCCGTCATCGGCAACGGGCGCACCGCCGCGCTGGTCGATCCCTCATCGCGGATCGTCTGGTGGTGCTTTCCCAATTTCGATGGCGACCCCGTTTTCTGCCGCCTCTTGTCCGGCGCTGAGGAGAAGGGCTTTTCCGACGTCGTGCTGGACGACATGGTCAGTTGTCAGTCCGAGTACCTGCGCAACACCGCGATCGTGTCGACCGTGCTCACCGACCGGAGTGGCGGGGCCGTGCGAATCACCGATTTCGCACCCCGTTTCCGGCAGTACGGGCGCATCTTCCGGCCGCCGCAGCTGTTCCGGATCATAGAGCCCATTGCCGGCCTGCCGCGCATCACGGTCAGGGTGCGGCCGGCGCACAATTACGGCCAGAGCTTTCCGCGCCGTTCCGCCGGCAGCAATCACATTCGCTACCTGGACGAGGGAACGGTCATCCGCCTGACCACCGACGCGCCGCTCTCGCTCATCGAGCACGAGTCGCCTTTCGTGCTCACCCGCCCGGTGCATTGTGTTTTCGGCCCCGACGAGCCGCTCACGGCCGGTTTGGCGATCACCAGTCGCGAGTTCGCTGACCGTACGCGCGATTATTGGATGGACTGGGTGCGCGGCCTGTCGATCTCGTACGACTGGCAGGAAGCGGTCATCCGCGCCGCGATCACCCTCAAGCTGAGCAGCTTCGAGGAAACCGGTGGCGTGATCGCGGCGCACACAACCTCCATTCCGGAGGCTCCCGGTTCCGGCCGGACATGGGACTATCGCTTCTGCTGGTTGCGCGACGCCTATTTCGTGGTGAAGGCGCTCAATCGGGTCGGCGCGACACAGACCATGGAGGATTTCATCGCCTTCACGCTGAGCATCGCATCCAACCCGGAAGAGGCGCTGCGGCCGGTATACGGCATTGTCCCGACATTGCCGCTCGACGAACGCGTGGCGCCTGACCTCAGCGGCTACCGTGGCGATGGACCGGTGCGGATCGGCAATGCGGCTGCCGGTCAGATCCAGAACGACGCCTATGGCAGCATCATCCTGGCCGCGATGCCGATGTTCTTCGATCGCCGGCTGCCGCGACCGGGGGACGAAGGATTATTCCGCCTGCTTGAGCAGCTCGGTGGCCGGGCAGCGAAATTGGCGCTGTCGCCGGACGCCGGAATCTGGGAATACCGCGGCCGTCAGCGCATCCACACCCACTCGAGCGCGATGTGCTGGGCCGGCTGCCATCGGCTCGCCGCCATTGCGTCCCGGCTCGGACTGACCGAGCGCGCCGACTATTGGAACACGGTCTCCGATCCGCTACATGCCGCGCTGGTCGAGCGCGGCTGGAACGAGAAGCGCGGCGCCTTCACCTCGGCATTCGATTCCGACGAGCTCGACGCCAGCGTGCTGCTACTGCCGGACCTCGGCGTCATCGAGGCGGCAGATCCGCGCTTCAAGAGCACCGTCGCGGTGATGGAGCGTGAGCTCCTGCGCGAACGGCACGTCATGCGCTATTCGGGGGCGGACGATTTCGGGCTCCCGGTTACAGCTTTCCTGATCTGCCGGTTCTGGCTGGTGGACGCCTGGTGGTCGCTTGGCCGACACGACGATGCGCGCGCCCTGTTCGACGATGCCTTGAAGCATCGCAATCGCTACGGGCTCCTGTCGGAAGATATCGACCCGCAAACGGGCGCGTTGTGGGGCAATTTTCCGCAGACCTACTCGATGGCCGGCTTGATCCTGACAGCGATGCGCCTGTCGCGTAGCTGGGAGGATCGCTACTGGCGCTGATCACGCGGCGGCAAACTCGACCACGACCTTGATGTCGTCCGGGCGGTGATCGAGCGCTTCGGTCCACCTCTCGACCGGGACGCGTCGTGTGATCAATCCGGCGAGCCAATCGGGCGCGGCCTGCCGCAACGCCTCTGCGGCGGCTTCATAGTGCGAGCGGTTGGCATTCACGGCGCCGAAGACCGTATCGTTGTCGAGCACAAGGCTCCGGTTGGTGCGGCCGACATCGAGCTTGAGCTCATGCCCCGGCGCCGTCACCCCGAGCAGGCACACGATCCCGGCCGGCGCCGTGCGGCCCAATGTCGCCGCGATGACGGTCGGAGCGCCGGTGCATTCCATCAGGATGTCGGGGTTGAGGCGATTAATGATCTCGACGCCATCGACATGGTATGTGGCGCCGAGTTGCCGAACGAGATCGGCCTTCGGTCCGTGAGTGCTTCGCTCCAGCAGGTGGACTTCGAGTCCGCGCTGGGCGCCCATCAGGGCCGCAAGCAATCCAATCGGGCCGGCGCCGGTGACGAGCAGCCTTTGCGGCCGCCATGATTTCGAGCGCTCGCCAATACGCCATGTGTGGTCCCAGGCCTTGGCGACGATGCTGGCCGGCTCGAGCAAAACGCCAAGCTGACCGAGGGCGCGATCAATCTTCACCGCGAATTCGGGCTCGAGGCGAAACCACTCCGCCCCATAGCCGTGCCGCTCCTTGATCCCGCGCTCGGTGTAACGGCCGTTGCGGCACATGTCCCACTCCCCGGCCGCGCACGCAACGCAAGGCACCGGATCCGGACGGCGCACGATCCCGGCGACCAGGTCGCCCACCGCCACCCCGCAGCCTGGCGGCGCCTGCTCGACCACACCGAGCGATTCATGGCCGATGACCAGACGCTGTTGACCCGGCGGCGCCCAGCCGTATTCACCCGAAAGGATCTCCCGATCAGTCCCGCAAACTCCCAGGACCAGGGTTCGGACCAATATCGCCCCGTCCGATTCCGGCGGCTCGGCGACCGTCTCAAGCCGAGCCGAATTGGGGACCCCCGGCGCAGTTGTCAGGGCACGCATGTGCGGTTCAAGCATTGGTGGCGGGCGAAAAGCGCGCTCATGATATGTCGCCGACAACGCAACGACGCCCAATATTGTTCCTGATCAGCAGCGGCGGGATGAAACCTCTCAGCCCGCTCGGACGTTCTCCGGCTCAGCCGGGAGGAACTGTCTGGAGGGTTTCTGTATGGACGCGATCGGGCGCAAACGTTGGGCCATCGCCGAAGGTTATATCCCCTCGCAAAGCTCCTTCTCCGACCGCGCATTGATCTCGCACGAAACAGCGTGCATCCTCAATGCCGGTGATCGCGACGCGCAGGTGAAGATCACGATCTACTTCGTGGATCGCGAACCCGTCGGGCCCTATCAGGTCACGGTGCCGGCGCGGCGCACTCTGCACCTGCGCTTCAATGATCTCAAAGATCCGCAGCCAATCCCGCGCGACACCGACTACGCGTCAGTGTTTGAATCGGATCAAGCGATCGTCGTTCAACACACGCGGCTCGACTCGCGCCACGCCGAAGTGAGCCTGCTCTCGACTACGGCCTACAGCGAAACCTGATCGTGGTCCGCATACGATACCGGGGGAATAATTAGCTTCAAAGGTATCGGCCGGTTCCCAGCAAGCCGTCGCTCTCGACTAGAATGATTCGGTGTCGTGCAGCGTGGATTCGCGTAGGAAAGTTTCATCGAAGTCGGCGAAAACAAGCTCTAATTTCACTGCTGCATTTGCCGTGGCGATTATGCGGCGATAGCGCGGCGAATGGAACCAAAAGCTCCATTCGTCGTTGTCGTGGTCGAAACAGCCAGGAGATCCCCTTGTGATCATTGTAGTTTCGAACCGCGTGGCGAAGGCTCAGGGCGATGAGCCGATCGCCGGGGGTTTGGCCTCGGCCCTGTTGCCCGTGGTCAAGGGCTCCGGGGCGATTTGGGTCGGATCAAGCGGCCGGTTGCGCGAGGCCTCGCGCAAGGACTCGTTCGCTGAAATCGAAGCGCTCGGCGCGGGCGCGTTGGCGACCGTCGACCTGCCCGCCGCGCACTACCAAGGCTACTACGAGGGCTTTGCAAATTCCGGCTTGTGGCCCGCGCTGCATTCGCGTCCGGATTTGATCCGGACCACGGTCGCCGACTACAAGTCTTACCGCGAAGTGAACGCGTTCATGGCGCGCACGCTGCTCCGGTTCAATCGATCGGACGCCAACATTTGGGTTCAGGATTATCATTTTCTGACCCTGGGCTCGGAGCTGCGACGACTAGGGATCATGCAACCGATCGGATTTTTCTTGCATACGCCCTGGCCGGCGCGTTCCATCATGCACAGCGTGCCGCAACATCGCGACCTGGTTCTGGCGATGCTGGCCTACGACCTGATCGGCTTCCAGACCGACGAGGACCGGCAAAACTTCAAGGACTATGTGCGCTACGAGCTCGGCCTTGGCATCGTCAAGGACACCATCACCTCTAGCCACGGCCGATCACGGCTGGCCACGTTCCCGATCGGCATCAACGTCGATGAATTTGCGGCGCGCGCCGCCAAGGCTGCGGCCCGACCGGACGTCGCGCGGTTGCGGCTCAGCCTGCAGACCTCCAAGCTCCTGCTCGGGGTCGACCGGCTCGACTATTCGAAAGGCATCTCCAACCGCATCCGCGCTTTCGACAGCCTGCTGCAGGCGCAGCCGGAGTTCAAGCGTCAGGTCTCTTTGTTGCAGATCGCCGTTCCGTCACGCGGCCAGATCGAGGCCTACCGGGCGCTCAAGACCGAGCTCGCGACGCTGGTCGGAGAGGTCAATGGCCGGCATGCGGAGGTGGACTGGATACCGATCCGCTACCTCAACAAAGGCTTTGCCCAATCCACGCTGGCAGGTTTCTATCGTACCGCGCAGGTCGGCCTCGTTACACCGTTGCAGGACGGGATGAATCTGGTGGCCAAGGAATACGTGGCCGCGCAGAATCCCGCCGATCCGGGGGTGCTGGTCCTTTCGGAATTTGCCGGCGCCGCCCGCGAGCTGGACGCCGCCGTGCTGGTCAACCCGCATGACATCGACGGCATGGCGCAAAAGATTTCGGTCGCCCTCGCAATGCCGATCGAAGAGCGGCGTGTACGCTGGTCGGCGATGATCGACAAGTTGCGATCGGGAACGGTTGAGGGCTGGTTTGCTGATTTCGTCCACGCATTGGCCGAGGTCAGGCAAGCCCCCGATTCGCAGATCGCCATGCCGACGCGCTTCCCGCTCTTGCGCGGCCGGGCAGAGCTCAACGCGGCGCAAACCCACTGAGAATCGCTCTGTGTGCCGTCGCCGCGCCGTTTGGCGGCGGATCAGAGCGCCATTCCGCCATCCACCAGGTACGGCTGTCCGGTGACGTAGCTCGCTTCGTCGGACGCGAGGAACACCGCGAGCGCAGCGACCTCAACCGGCCGGCCGAGCCGACCCATCGGCTGGCGATCGACGAACCCCTTGGCGACATCCTCGCGCGGGCGGCCGGTCGCGCTCGCCTGAGTGGCGATGCGCTCTTCGAGCGACGGTGACTCGATGGTGCCGGGGCAAATCGCATTCGCCCGGATGCCTTGTCGGATGAAATCGGCCGCGACGGCCTTGGTCAAGCCGATGACTGCGGCCTTGGTCGCCCCATAGGCATAGCGGTTTGGCACGCCACGAATCGAAGAAACGGCGGATGAGATGTTGATGATCGAGCCGCCGCCGTTCGCGAGCATGCCGGGTAAGAATGCGCGTAGCATGCGGTGCATCGAGGTGACATTGAGGTCGAAGGAGAAATTCCAGTCTTTCTCCGTACAGTCGAGCACGCTGCCATTGTGGACATAGCCGGCGCAGTTCACCAGCACGTTCAGCGCGCCTGCCTGTGTGGTGATCAGACGGGCGATCGCCTCCACATCCGCGGTCGCACGGACGTCAAGCCTGTGCCGCTCGGCACCGGCTAAATCCTCGAGCTTGGCCTCGTCCAGATCCGTCGCGACCACCCGGGCGCCCTCAGCCACGAACGCCTCGGCGATCGCGCGGCCGATGCCCTGCCCTGCCGCCGTAATGAGTGCGAGCTTGCCATCAAGGCGTCGCGTCATGGAGTTGTCGCGTCTTGCAGTGTGGCCTCTTGGCAGCGGCCACGTCGTGATTCATCTGACGGCACAGCATCAGGCCGCCTGCTGCGCGAGACGGCTCATCTCGCGCTGGACCAGGCTGCGATACAAGCCGTTGCGCCTCAGCAGATGGTCGGGCGGTCCATCCTGCACGATCTGTCCGGCCTGCAGGACAATGATGCGGTCGAAATTGCGCACAGTCGACAGGCGGTGCGCGATCGCCACGACGGTGCGCCCTTCCATCAGGCGGCCAAGCGCCTCGCGAATGGCCTCCTCGGAATCGCCGTCGAGGGCTGAAGTGGCCTCATCGAGCAGCAGCAATGGGGCATTCTTCAAGAACGCGCGAGCGATCGCGATGCGCTGACGCTGGCCGCCTGAAAGCTTCACGCCGCGATCCCCGACAGTCGTATCGAAGCCCTCGGGCAAGGCGGCGATGAAATCGCCGCAGCGCGCCAGCGTGGCTGCCTCCAGCACTTCGCGATCGGAAGCCTCCGGCCTGCCGTAGCGTATGTTCTCGATAACGGAACGGTGGAACAGCGATATGTCCTGCGGCACGACCGCAATGGCATCGCGCAGGCTCTCCTGCGTCACCTTCGCGATATCCTGCCCGTCGATCAGGATCCGCCCGCCCTGCAGATCGTAGAAACGCTGCAGCAGGGCCAACAGTGTCGACTTGCCGCCGCCCGATTGGCCGACGAGACCGACGCGCTGGCCGGGCTCGAGACTGAGATTGAGCCCCTCGAAAACCGGACTGCCGCCCGGATAGCGGAAGCTCACGTCAGCAAATTCCACATTGGCGCCGCGTTTGATCAACGGTGCGGCGGCCGGGTGATCGCGCAAGTCATGCGGCACAAGCAGAGTCGAAAGCGCCTCCGACAGCCTCGCGACATGTTGCGTGACGTCTACCAGGGCGACCGCCAAGTCGCGCGTCGCGTGTAGAACTGACATGCCCAATGTGCACGCAAGGACCACATCTCCGGTCGTAGCCGCACCTCGTTGCCACAGCACGATGGCCCAGGCGAGCAGACCGAGCGTCAAGGTGATGGTCACCAGCGCATGCATTATGCGCAGCTTTTCCAGATAGAACAGGCTGCGACGGCGCGCCGCCAGCTCGCGATCAATGGTGGCATCGAAACGGCGGTGCTCGCGGCTGAGGCCGCAGAATGCCCGCACCAACTGCATATTGGCGACGACGTCGACCATCTCGCCGTCGACTGCCGCAGTCTTGTCGGCGAAGTCGTGATGCAGCGGCCGGCCCGCCGCCGCCAAATGGAACATCGCGGTGACCATGACGCCGCCCACCAGCGCCAAGCTGGCGGCCATGGGCAGACTGATCGTGGCCACGAAGCCGATCGCAGCGACGGTCGCCGCGCACGGCGGCAGCACGTTCCACATGGTCATGTTTTCGACGGTGAATATCGCGTTCGAGGTCGCAGTCACTCGGCTCGTCAACATGCCGGGAAGGCGGTCGGCAAAATAGCTCGGCGAGTGTCCGGTCAAATGGCGGAACAAATCCCGGCGCAAGTCACCAGTCACTCCCACGAACGTAAAATTTGCGATCCAGCTCGCCAGCCGCCAAAGGAGATTGTCGGCTGCGATGAGAGAGACCAACAACAAGAACGCGACCCACACGCCGCTACCAGGTGCATGACCGGATAGGGTATCAACCAGATACTTGACGCCATATTGGGTACTGACCGAACAAGCGACCGCCGCCAACACGGCACTCAAAATGAGCAAATGCGAATGCGGCCGCCGTCTGACATAACGAAACATAAAAGCAAACGGGCGGCCGGCGTAGCGGCAAAGATCGTCCATTGCTGTCCAAACTCCCTGTTTACGCCGGCTTTGCTTTTCGGCCGGTCTGTCGGTCCACCGATTGGGGTTTCCCAGCGCGACTACCCGCACCGGCAAAGAACCAGAACTTGCAGAGCCATTAACAACGAGCTCGAGGTGTTGGGGCAGTGTTTGTCCGTTGCGTAGCCCACTATTCGTCGCGGCATTCCCGTGGTCGAATCGCGGCGGCCACCCGCACGGGGCGGTCCGCTGGCGTGCACTAGCCTCGACGTTACAAGCCGCAAAAGGTTCCCAAACGTCGAAAAAATAAGTCTGTTGCCAATCGGAAATTTCTCCAGGCATCCTTGTTCTAATCCCGATGCCGGGTTGGAGGAGCGGGCTTTCTCAGTACAATAGGAGCACCTTTCATGCGCATCGCCCAGGTGGCACCGCTGACCGAGGCAATACCGCCCAAACTGTATGGAGGAACCGAGCGCGTCGTACATTGGCTCACAGAGGAACTGGTCGAGCTAGGTCACGATGTCACGCTGTACGCGAGTGGGGATTCGGTAACATCCGCAAGGCTCGAGGCGCCATGGCCACGCGCGCTGCGCCTGGATGGCTCAGTGCGCGATCCGAATGCGCTGCACATGTTGATGCTCGAGCACGTACGCCAGCGTCGCGGTGATTTTGATTTTCTGCATTTTCATCTCGACTATTATCCGTTCTCACTGTTCTCACGCCAATCGACGCCGTTCGTCACTACGCTTCATGGTCGGCTAGACCTGCCGGAGCATCAGCCGGTATTCTCGACCTTCTCCTCGGTGCCGGTCATTTCCATCTCCAACGCGCAGCGACGTCCGCTGCCGCAGGCCCGTTGGGTGCGGACGATTCATCATGGGCTGCCCGAGCGACTGCTCACGCCTCATCCGGTGAGGCCGCGGTATTTCGCCTTTCTGGGGCGCATAGCTCCGGAAAAGGGGGTCGATCGCGCAATCCGGATTGCGGAGCATTGCGGCGTACCGCTCAAGATCGCCGCCAAGGTCGACCACGCGGATCGCGATTATTTCCAGGACAAGATCAAGCCGCTGCTCAACTCGCCCAATGTCGAGTTCATCGGCGAGATCAGCGATCAAGAGAAGTCGATGTTCCTGAGTGGCGCCATCGTGCTCCTGTTGCCGATCGATTGGCCTGAGCCGTTCGGGCTGGTCATGATCGAGGCAATGGCGTGCGGGACCCCGGTCATCGCCTTCAACCGCGGCTCGGTGCCGGAAATCGTCGAGGATGGCGTGACCGGCTTCATCGTCGAGGACGAGATCGGCGCAATCGGGGCGGTCGATCGGCTGGCGCAGCTGCCGCGCACCAGTATCCGCAAGCGCTTCGAGGAGCGCTTTACCGCGCGACGGATGGCGCAAGACTATCTTTCCGTCTATCGCAGCCTGATCGAGGGCGCTTCGGCACGCCTGCGGCTGGTGGTCGATGAGGCGCCGCGGTTAGCCGCCGACGGAGGTTAGTTGGGTCCTCGTCGGCCCTATTCGTCGGCAGCTGCCGTCTCGGTCGGCTGCGTCTCGGGCAGCCAAAGATAGACGGCGGCCAAGCCCAGCGTCGCGACGACAGCCAGACCGAGGAACGCCGACTCGCTGCCGAAGTGATCGCTGGCGTAACCGGCGAGGGTCGTGCTCAGCGAAGCACCGATCCCGGTGGTCGTTCCCACGATCCCCTGCCCGAGATTGAAATGCCCGGTGCCGCGCGTGAGGTCGGCGATGATGAGCGGCACCATTACACCGAACACAGCGGCGGTAAGGCCGTCGAGCACCTGCACCAGGACCAGCAGATTTGGGTCCTTGACCACAGCAAAGAGCACGCCGCGGACCGGCAGCGCTGCGAAGCCGAGCAGCAGCAACGGTCGTCGTCCCAACTTTTGCGCATGCCGGCCGACCCACGGCGAAAGCGCGGCGACCACCAGCTGCGGCACCACGATGCAGGCGGCAATCAGCACCGTGGCCCATCGGCTCGAGCGCATGGTGACCACGCTCCCCATCAACGGCAGCATCGCCGCATTGGCGAGATGGAACAGCATGACGCAACCGGCGAGGATCAACAGAGGGCGCTGGTGCGCTAAGTCCGCGAAATTGGGCGGCGGCCGGTTGTCGCGGCGGCGGGCGACGCCGCCATGCGCTCGCTCGGCATCGATCTCGCTTGCCGACATGGCGCGCAGGGCGATGAGAGCCGGTCCGAGCAGGATGGCGGTGACAAAGAACACCGCGCGGGCGGAGAGGAAGTAACCGCAGGCGCCCATCGCCGCCGCCGCCAGGCCGTTTCCAATGGAAGCAAAGCGCGCGTTGCGGCCGAGCCTCTCGCCGATTGCCGCATGGCCGACCAACCCGAGGCTGATCGCCGCGATCGCGGGGCCGAGCACGCAGCTCGCGGCCGAGTGCAGCACGGCTGCAGACATCACCACCGGCAAGATCGGCCAAGCCGCATAGGCGAGCGCGCTCGCGGCGATGGCGGCGATTGCGATCCCGGCCACGAAGCGCTCCGAGCGGGCATAATCGACGAGCGCTCCCCCCGGAATCTGTCCGAGCAAGGAAACCAGGCCGGCCACGGACAAAACGAGGCCGACATCGACCTGCGTCCATTTCTGCGCTGTCAGATAGACTGAAACGAACGGGCCAAATCCGGTCTGCACGTCGGCGACGAAGAACACGAACCAATCCAGGCCGCGCAACGTGGCACGCGACGGCGCCGGCGGCGGTTCGCTGGGCTGCAGCCGCACAGGCAGGTTCGGCGTCGCACCCGGGCGGTCGCCGGAGCGCCATATTCGGTCCGCGGTCAGGACACGTCTCCAACTTGACTGGAGTGGACGTCCCGATCGCATGGATCGGGATACCCTCCTTTTTTAGGTCCGCGCATGTCCTTTTTCGGGCAACCGGTATCCGCTTGTCTTGGACATGCGCTTTTTATCTTGGCGCACGTGTTTTTTCGGAGAACCGGTATCCACTTTTCCGGTTTCCGGGACATGCGCGAATCGACTTACTGATATGGAAACGGCTCAAGCTTGCCCTGAGAGCCCAGCACTACCACCGGCTTGCCCTCCTGGTACTCGGGGCCTGCCTTGACCTGATCGCGGGTGAATTCCAGCGTCACCGGACCCGATCTGTTGCCGGGCTTGGGAAAGGTCAGTGCGTCCCAATCCACGGCAATTTTGCGGCTGCCGACGCCGAGGAAGCCACCGAAGTCGATGACCGCCGCGCGTGCCTGTCCGTTTCGATCAACCAATACGTCGACGATCCGGCCCATATTCTCGCCGGTTGCGCTGCGGACCTCCCTGCCGAGGGTTCCCTGCAGCTCATGGCTTTCGAGAATGGGGACTGCCGGCGGCACATCGGGCAAGTTCGCCGCAGGATTATTGGGAGGCGCGACATCGGGTTGGTCGGTGCGTGCCGGCGCCGGGCTGTCCTCCGCCATGGAAATAGGGACGGCCGCCGCCACAGCGAGCAACGCGAACGCCGCCGCCGCCATGACCGCCGGATGGTGCTCGCGCATGCGTGCCACGACAGTATGCCCCGCCACTGCCAGATGCTCGATGCACCAAGCCGCAACGGGCGCCCGAGTTCCCTTGCGCCAGCAAATAAGGTCACGCTGTTGCGTTCAATCCAGGTGGAGTGCAGACGATCGAAACCTGGATCTTGCCGTGCGTACGCAGGATATCGAGTGATACCGCGTCCCGATGGCGCCGGACCCTCAAGTCGACGCTGGCCGGGCCGAGCCGCAGACGCCGCAACGTGACTTCGTCGAGAAACGAAGGCAGGTGCGGATTGCGCAGGCGGATTTCGCCCTTGCCGGGATCGAATTCGAGCCCGAGCGCTGCCTCGAGAAGGCTGAAGGGTGTCGCGCTCGCCCAGGCCTGCGGCGAGCAGGCAACCGGATAGAGCGTAGGTCCGCGGCCACGCTGGCGCTGGAAGCCGCAGAATAGTTCCGGCAAGCGCCGTGAATCCATATAGGTCGCAGCCCTGAATATGCCTCTGAACAACTGCTCGACGGCAGCGGCAAAACCGTAGCGGGCGAGACCGAGCGCGATCAATGAATTGTCGTGCGGCCAAATCGAACCATTGTGATACGACATCGGATTGTACCGCGCCTCTCCCTTGGCCACGGTACGGATGCCCCAACCCGAATTGAACCGGCTCTCCATCAGGCCATTGGCGACACATGCGGCCCGATCGCGGCTCGCGATTCCGGCAAACAGCACCTGTCCGGCATTCGAGGTGCGAACCCGGCAAGGCGCCTTGTTCCCGTCAAGCGCCAGCGCGTAGGTGCCGATTTCCGGACACCAGAATGCCGCTTCGAAACGCTCGGCGAGAAGGCGCGCTTCGCCCTCTAGCTTGCTCGCGAGCGCAGCGTGTCCGAGTTGCAGCGCGCAGCGCGCTGCCGCTCGCTTGGCGGCAAACACATAACCCTGCACCTCGGCGAGCGCGATCGCGCCATGCGCCAAGCACCCATCGGCATGAAAGATCGCGTCGTGGGAATCCTTCCAGCCTTGATTGGACAGGCCCTGCTCTGTGGCGCGCAGATATTCGACAAAGCCGTCCCGGTCGGCGTCGCCCGGACCATCGATCCAGGCGAGCGCGGCCTCGATGGCCGGCCAGAGCTCCGAGATGGTTTCGATGTCGCCGGTGCGCTCGAAGTAGTGACCGGCGAGCAGCACAAATAGCGGAGTCGAATCGACACTGCCGTAGTAGAGGCCGAAAGGCACCTCGCGCAACGCCGCCATCTCGCCGGCGCGCATCTCATGTAGGATTTTTCCCGGCTGCGCGTCGGAAGCGGCATCGGTCTCTTTGGCCTGGAAGGCGGCGAGCCGGCGCAGCACACCGCGTGCCACACCGGGGTTCCACCACAGCATCTGCAGCGCAGTGATCAGCCCGTCGCGGCCGAACGTGGTCGAATACCAGGGAATGCCCGCATAGGGGTAGCGCCCCTGCGCCGTGTCGGTCATCAACATCGCAAGGTCGGCTGCGGAGCGGCACAGGATCTCGTTGAACACATCGTTCGAGCTTTCGACGGTGGTGACGTCGGAGGTGGAGGCGCGAAGCTCGCGCCGCGCGGCGAGCAGGCCGCGCAGAAATGGCATCGGACGCTCATCAGCTCTATCGCACGCAACCGCGATGAACAGCGGCTGGACCGTCCCGGGAGCAACCCGCAACTGATAAGTCGCGGCATTCACAGCGAGCTTGCCCGGTGGCGGATCGAAGGTCAGCCGAGTCTGCCGCGTCACGCCATCGAGTCCGCGATAGCTGAGCAAGACCTGGTCGGCGCCCATGAGGCGGCGGGTGAGAATGCCACGGCGATCGCGGCGCAGGCCGCGCGCCTCGAACAGGTCGGCAAAATCGCTGTCGAACAATATCATCAGGCGCAGGTCCGCTGCGCAATCACTGAAGTTGCGGATGCCGAGCCGCTGGTAGAGGGTGCCACGCCAAAGAAAGATCGTGCGCACGATGTGCAGCGTATCTTTCGGCAACACGATGCGATGATCAGAAAAGACGTCCGGATTGGTAAGATCGATCGCCAGCAGTGCGTTGTCGTCACGCAGATTCGAGCCGAGCAGCAGCGGCTGAAGGTCGCAGATTGTGACCTCGAGGCGCGAGAGGTAACGCGTGTCAAAGTGGAAGAGACCGTCCGGGCCGCCGGCGGACGCGCCGACATCGCCGTGCGTATCCATGACGATGAAGGTGTCGCCGGATTTGAGCGTGCGACGGGCGCGCGTCGGCGCCTCCGCGACCGCGATGTAAAACGGCGCCTCGGGAATCGGATCGACGTGCAATGCCGGCGCAGCCGCTTCGCTGGGCATGGATATGATCTTTGTGATGATGTGGTGTCAGCACCCTCTCAGACCACTTGAAACGGCCGAGTCAAGCCATCGGTTCCCACAGCTGGCTCCCACAGCCGGCTGGCCATGCCGGGACGGCTCTGGCATGTTTGGGAGCGCGCGGTGCCGCGGCCGCGTGCGGTTAGTCCCCTCCTCGGTCTGACGTCTTCCTGCCCCTCGCCCCCTGCCCCAGCATATGCATTTTTCAGGGTCAAATCCGACGGAAATCATTGCCGCCCTCGACCAAGCCGGAGCGCGGCTCAGCTTGTCGAACGGCGGCGCCAATGTCGTGTGGCGAATTTGGGGAAAGGGCACGCCACTTGTCCTCCTGCACGGCGGCACCGGCAGCTGGATGCATTGGATCAGCAATATCGAGCCGCTTGCGCGGGATTTCATGCTTCTGGTTCCGGATATTCCGGGCTCGGGCGAATCCGGCGACCCCGAAGCCCCCGTCTCCGCCGACCGCATTGGGGCGACACTTGCAGAAGGCGTAAGCAGCATCATCGGGCCGCAAGCCAGATTTGCGGTTGCAGGCTTCTCAATGGGCGGGCTGATCGCCGGGTATCTGGTGCGTCACGCGCAGGCGCGCGTTCAATGCCTCGTCCTGGTCGGCGCGACCGGTACCGGCGCTGCGCGCGGCGAGATGGAGCCACTCAAATCATGGCGCCGCCTCCCGACCGAGGCGGACAGGATCGCGGCGCACCGGCGCAACCTTGGCATCCTGATGATTCACGATCCCAACCGGATCGATGATCTCGCGGTATACATCCAAAAGGCCAACGCGGACCGCTCGCGGATCCGTGGCAAGCATGTCTCGCATACCGGAACGCTTGCCGAGTGCCTGGGAGGCTTTCGCGGAAATCTCGCGGGGATCTGGGGCGAGCACGATGCCACCGCGGTCCCCTACCTGGCGGAACGAGCCGAGCGGCTGCGCCAGTTTCAGCCGCGAGCCACCTTCGACGTTCTTCCCGGCGCCGGCCACTGGGTTCAGTACGAGGCGGCGGCGTCCTTCAATCGCCGCCTGCGCGAGCTGGTCGCGGCGACCTTCTAGTTCAATTTGTTTGATTGGCGGCAAAGACCAGAACGGGCTTTTCCCGATAAAGGTCGGGGAAGATGCGACGTAGATTTTCCACCTTCGGGAGATCGTTGAAAGCGATATACGGGCTGCTCGGGTGCAGGCTCGCGTAATCCTGATGATAGTCCTCGGCCGGGTAGAAAGCGGGAAGCCGGTTGACCTGGGTCACGATCGGATGCTTGAACACGCCCGCCTTGTTGAGCTGGGCAATGTAGGCCTCGGCCACATTTTTCTGCGCCTCGTCCAGATAAAAGATCGCGGATCGATATTGCGGCCCGAAATCCGGACCCTGACGATCAAGCTGGGTCGGATCATGCGCGACAGAAAAATAGATTTGCAGGATCTTCCCATAGGAAATCTGCCGTGGATCGTAGGTCACTTGCACCGACTCGGCATGGCCGGTCTGCCCTGAGCCCACGATCTGATAGACCGCAGTCTCCTTCGCCCCACCCGCATATCCGGAAACAGCCCGAGTGACACCCTTGACGTGCTGGAATACCGCTTGAACGCCCCAAAAACATCCGCCGGCGAGAACTGCGGTCTGCACGCCGCCGTTCGCGGCATCCGCCGGCACATCAACTGCCGGGGATGGGACAACGATTGCGGGCTCGGAGGCGCGAATGGGTGCGAGCCAGCCCGCCCCAGCCAGGCATAATAGGAGCGCGGCCCATAGCGCCCATCCGGTCCAGGAAACCTTGCGAAAACCAGCGGAAGATGCACGCTCGATCGACATGGCATGTCCTCTCGGGCCAGGAATCGCCAACTCACGCAGCCGTATTGTAGCGCAACACGGGCACGCCAAGGGCCGTTCCCACCCCGCCCCTTCGCACATGTCCGTGAACTGTTCGGCCGGCAGTCTGCATGCTATGGTTTATAAGCACTGCATACGGGAGATCGCATAATGGCAAGACCCAAGATCCGGCACATTGCACTGGCCACCAAGGACCCTCACAAGGTGGCGGAGTTCTACAAGGCCGCCTTTGACATGCAGGAGGTCGGGCGCGCGGGTCCGCCCAATCCGAAGCCGGGCCAAGTCTACGGCGTTTATTTGAGCGATGGAACGCTGAATATGGCGATTCTCAATTTCGGGGACGACGATCAGCTCGGCAAAGGTCCCGACTATGTCGGGCTGCACCATTTCGGGGTCCTGGTCGACGATCTCGCCGACGCGCGAAAGCACGTCGAGGCGCTCGGCGGCGACTGCTTCCGCCACACGCCCCCGCCCGGCCATACGGGCTTCTACGAGACCAAGTTCCACGGGCCCGACGGCGTGGTGTTTGATATTTCCGAGCATCCCTGGCCGGGACTGGAGGCGCAGGATTCAGAGCGTCCCGCCGTTCTCGCGAAGAAGAAAGCGAAGCTTCAGGCGGCCGAATAACCGACAAGCTCAGCCTGATTTCGCAAATCCGTAAACGGCCTCCGGATTCTCAACAAGAATCCGGTGCCGGATCTTCTCGTCCGGCGCCCACTCTGCGAGCAAGTCGAACAAGAGCGCATCATCGGGCTTGTGCGCGGCATCGAGTGATGGATGCGGCCAATCGCTTCCCCAGAGCATGCGTTCCGGCGCAGCCCTGACGAACGCCTCGGCTACCTTGGTTGCATCCGCGTAAGTGGGCGGACCTACCTTGGTCTCGATATAGGCGCCTGAAATCTTGACCCAGGTCCGGCCCTTGTCGATCAGGCGGCGCATGACCGCAAACGCCGGATCCTCCACGCCTGCACTCTGCAAGCGTCCCATGTGATCAAACACGATAGCCGATGGCAGGCGATCCCAAAGATCCCGCGCGGCCGCGATCTGATCGCCACGCATGTGAATCTGCAAATGCCAACCGAGCACGGCGACGCGCTTGGACAGCGGCTCGATCATGTCGATCGTGGTGGTGGCGGCTGCGGGGTCGTTCTGGGTGAAGCGGATGCCGCGAACGCCGCCGGCATCGAGCATCTTGAGCTCGGCATCGGTGATGTCCGGATGCACGACCGCCACGCCGCGCGCATTCGGCTTGAGCTGCGCAATGGCGTCGAGCGTCACTGCATTCTCGGTCACGTAGGCGGCGGGCGTCACGATCACGGTGCGGGTCAAGCCGAGGCGCTTCTGCAAGAGGCGATAATCGGCAATCGTGGCATTGGGCTGCACCCGCGCCGGATGTGGCGGCGGAAACCGCGCAGGATCGAAGGCATGCATATGGCAGTCGCAGGCATTGGCGGGCGCCTTGAGCTTCGGCGGCGCAGTGCCGGCGGAGTTCGGAATGGCTTCTTGCGCAGCACCGCTCGCGGGCAGTGCTCCCAAGATTGTCACCGCGCCGACGCCCTGCAGGAAGCGCCGGCGGTTTGGGGCTGTGGTTCGATCAATTACCTTCGTGTCGGTCATGGTCTCCTCCCGAAGATCGATTGCTTGTCCCGGGCGCAGCGCGGCCCTCGCAGCTCATCGCTTGCGCGGCGGCTGCTCCGCGATGCGCTGCAGATCCGGGTCGTTCCAGAGAACACAGGTCCAGGCTTGGAGCGGTCCCGGCTCGGAGGCCGGGACAAGAATGTAGCGTGCCAACAGCATGATCTCCGCAACCGCCGCGATCAAGCGGTGACGCGTCAACGTGCTGCAAGACGTCAAATTGACATCGGGGCGATGTGATCCTACAGCCTGACCACAACCTGTCGGACAATCGTTAACATGCGTCGTCATCTCCCATCCGCTCTCGCCTTCCTCGTTGCCGCCCTCGCCTTCCCGGCGCATGCCGATCCGGTCGAGGACTTCTACAAAGGACGCACCATAACGGTCTCGATCGGCTACAGCCCCGGCGGCTCCTATGATGCAGCCGGCCGCGTGCTCGCCCGCTACATGGGCCGCTATATTCCGGGCAATCCGTCGCTCGTGCCGCAGAACATGCCGGGCGCCGGCACCCTCAATCTCGCCAACTATCTCTACAACGTGGCGCCCAAGGACGGCTCGGCCTTCGGCATATTCGCACGCGGCATGGCGATGGAGCCGCTGATCGGCGGCCTCAACGCCAAATTCGATGCCACCAAGTTCACCTGGATCGGCAGCGCCGCCAACGAGATCAGCGTGTGCGCGACCTATGCGACCTCGCCGGTCAAGACCTGGCAAGACGCGCTGAGCAAGGATTTCACCGTCGCCGGCAACGGCTCCGGCTCCGATCCCGACGTCTTTGCCAACGTGCTGCGAAACTCCTTCGGGGTGAAGGACCGCCTCATCTCCGGCTTTCCGGGCAGCGCCGAGATTTCGCTCGCCATGGAGCGTGGCGAGGTCGACGGTCGCTGCGGTTGGTCGTGGAGCAGCATCAAGGCCGAGAAGTCGCAGTGGCTCGCCGAGCATAAGCTCAATCTCGTCGTGCAATTGGCGCTGTCAAAGGCGCCGGACCTGCCAAACGTGCCGCTCATCACCGATCTCGCGACCAGCGACCGGCAGCGGCAGGTTCTCAAGCTCATCTTTAGCCGCCAGACCATGGGGCGTCCCTTTGCGGCCCCGCCCGGAATTCCGGCAGACCGCGCCGAGGCGCTGCGTGCGGCGTTCGACAAGACGATGAAGGATCCGGAGTTTCTCGCTGAAGCCGAGAAGCGCGGCCTGGAGATCAATCCGGTGTCAGGCCACGACGTCGAGAAGCTGATCGCCGAGCTTTATCAAACTCCGAAGGACGTGGTCGCGGAGGCACGTGAGGCGGCCGAGAAGTCGCATTAGATGACACCTGCCAATCGTGCATCCGGCTCATGACCAAGCTCACCACTCGCGGCCATCCTTCGAGACGGCCGGCAAGATGCCGGCCTCCTCAGCATGAGACCGTAGGGATGCAAACAACAAAAGCGCCCGGCACGCGAACGTCCCGAGCGCAAATGACGAGTTTCAATTTCATCAATAATTTGGTTTGGCGCAAAACGTCAAAAAAATGGGGCACTGCGCGTCCGCACAGTGCCCCCGACAAACATGGTGAAACAAATAGGCAGTCGATCAGGACGCCGCCTTCTGCGGCGCCGCCTTGCCGACCTTGAACACTTCGTCGAGACACCAGCGGGCGACCTCGCTACCGGTCGCGAACCACACGCCATCCTTCTTCATGTGCCGGATGATGTTGCGCAGCGTGTTGGCACGCCCGGGCCGGCCGGAAATGTAGGGATGGAACTGGAACGGCACGTAGGTTGGAGCGATCTTTGACTCGTCATAGAGCTCATCGAACATCGCCTTCCACACCAGTAGGGTGTCGTGCGGATTGCCGGCGTCGTTATTGCGATGCTGATAGGTGCGGCCGTCACCGAACGGCTGTCGCGGCAGCTCGACCAGCACGCCCCCGTTGGCCCCCTCCCACAGGAACGGGAGATCATGAGAGAAGGAATTGCTGTTGAACAGGTAACCGTGCTCCATCAGGAGCTCGAGGCTGTTGGGGCTCTGCGTGCACGAGCGCCAGCCGACCGGCGTGTGCCCGGTGGTCGAGCGGATCATGGCGGTGGTGCGCCGCATAACCTCGATCTCCTGCTCGCGGGTCAAGTCACGGGCGACCTCGTGATGATAGCCGTGGCCGGCGATCTCGTGGCCTTTGCTGACGATCGCCTTGACGGCCGCCGGATAGCGCTCGGCAATGCCACCGCAAGTGTTGAACGTGCCCTTGACGCCCTCCTCCTCGAGGATGCGGAGAATGCGCCAGATCGCAGTATGCGGCCCGTACTCGGCCTGGGTGTACTCTTCATGGTCCATCTTGCCGTCCGCTCCCGGCCGCACATCCTCGCCGCCCTGGAAATCGAAAGTCAGAGCGACCGCAACCCGCTGGTCGTTCGGCCAAGAGAACTTTCCGGCGTAGTGGTATTCCTTCAGCATCGCATCTCTCCTTGCACATTCACGGGCGCTGGCTGTCAGCCGTCTCAAACCATCAGAGCGCGGGCAGCCATACGCCGCTTCCGCGGTTTATACAATTGTTTAGCGGCATAACGTTCTCTCCGCCGCGTGCTTACCTGGCCGCATCAGCGCTCATTAACCTCTTTGCGAGCGGCCCCCACCGCTCGAGGCTTGAGCGAACATAGGCGGTGACTTCCGCCGGCGACATTTTCTGAAGCTCGAAGCCCTCCGCCTGCAGCCGATCCTTCACGGCCGGTGCAGCGAGCGCGTCGCCGACTGCCTCGTTCATGCGCAGCGTGATCGCAGTCGGCACGGCCGCCGGCGCCGCAAAGCCGAACCATGTGGTCACCGCAAGCTCCGGATAGCCGAGCTCTTTCAGAGTGGGCACCATAGGGAACTCGGGCATTCGGGCGGAGGAGGAAACGGCCAGCGGAATGAGCGCGCCCGCCTGCATCTGGCCGAGCGCTGCCGTAAAGGTCATCGAGCCCATCTGCACATGGCCGGCGACGAGATCATTGATCGCCTGGCCCGCGCCCTTGTAGGCGACGTGCGCCAGCTTGACGCCTTCCTTCTCGGCCCAGTATTCGGCAATCAGGTTGCCGATCGTGCCGGGACCGGGCGACACATACGGCAATGGCTCGCTCCTACGTTTCAAGAGCGCAAGCAACTCAGCAAGAGAATGCACGTCGAGCTGCGGGTTAACCGCAATGACGGTCGGCGGACCGCCGACAAACGCCACGTGGGTAAAGCTTGCGATCGGGTCATACCCGGGATTTGGGCTCACCGCCGGCGCCGTCACGTGCGTGCCGATGGACGATATTAAGAACGTGTAGCCGTCGGGTGCGGCGTTCGCCACGTAGGCTGATCCGATCAGGCCTCCGGCTCCGCCCCGGTTCTCGATATAGAACTGCTGGTGCAGCTGTTGGCTGAGATTTTCGGCAATGATGCGTCCGAGCGTATCCGAGCTGCCTCCGGCCGCGAAGGGCGAGACGATCCGCACCGCCCTCTTCGGCCAATCCGCCGCGTCCTGGGCCGGCGCCGGGGCCCCGAGCAGACAGATCACCATCGCGGCAATGCTTGACGCAACAAGTCGCCGGCGGAGCGCGTGCTCACGAGGAGCAGTCGGGTGGCTCGGGCACATTTAATGCTCTCCGTCTTTGCGCTCGCTCAAGGCGCGCCCTCCAACGGCATGTACTTCCTGCTGTTCCCAAGGGCAATCAACCGGCGGCCACGAACCTCGCCTCCGGTCAATAGAAGGCACGGTGATGGAACGTCAAATTCAGAATTGCGCCACTCTAGAACGAATCTATTCTGGAATGGCTCTAAGTCACTAAAACATCAGCAAAGTTTTCATCTTACGTATTGCAGATCAATACGGACTATTGCATGTTGCGGCGTCGCATAGGTGAAGCCTTCATGAATACGTCCAATGCCATGCCTCGTATGCGCGCTCTCAAGTGGCGACATTTCATTGCCGTAGCGGGTCCTGGGCTCGTGGTGATGCTGGCCGACACCGATTCAGGCAGCATCATCACTGCGGCGCAGAGCGGCGCCGAATGGGGTTACGGGCTCCTGCTCTTGCAGGTGGTGCTGATGCCGGTCCTGTTCGTGGTGCAGGAGCTGACCGTGCGGCTCGGCATCGTGACGCGCAAAGGGCACGCCGAGCTCATATCCCAGCAGTTCGGTCGCGCCTGGGCTTGGGTCTCGGTCGGCACACTGGCGATTTCCTGTATCGGCGCGCTGTTGAGCGAGCTCTCGGGGCTGGCCGGCGTCGGTCTGCTCATCGGCGTCCCGAAGGCCGTCACCATGGCGCTGGCGGTTGCCGCGCTCACCTTCATGGCATACCGCGGCTCCTACCTCTCGGTCGAGCGCATCGCGATCGGGATCGGCTTGTTCGAGCTGGTGTTTCTCGTGGTCGCCTGGCGTGCGCAACCCGGTCTCGGCGATCTCGCGGCTGGCGCGGTCGACATCGCCTGGCGAGACCCGAGATATCTCTATCTGGTCGCTGCCAATATCGGCGCGGTGATCATGCCGTGGATGGTATTCTACCAGCAGTCATCCGTGGTGGAGAAAAAGCTCACGCTAGCGGACCAGCCGGCCGCACGGCTCGACACGGCGCTCGGCGCGGTGTTGACCCAGATCATCATGGCGGCGGTGCTGATAGCGACAGCCGCAACCTTGCACGGCAATACCAACACCGGCTCGCTCGATACCGTGCAGCAGATCGCCGATGCGCTCACCCCATTCCTCGGCGAGTTCACCGGCAAGCTTCTGTTCGGTCTCGGCCTGTCCGGCGCGGCGCTCGTCGCCACTATCGTGGTGACGCTGACCGCGGCGCGAACGCTGTCCGAGGTCATGGGCGTCAAGCATTCGCTCGAGCATGAGCCGCAGGAAGCGCCCTGGTTCTACGGCATCTACACCGCGGCGCTTATTGCCGGCGCCTTGCTCATCGTATCGGGCATCGATCTCGTCAGCCTCAGCGTCGGCGTGCAAGTCATGAATGCGCTGCTCCTGCCGATCGTGCTGGGCTTTCTCTACATGCTGGCCCGACGCCTGCCCGAGCCGCATCGACTCCGCGGCGGCTATGCGGGCCTTGTCGGCATCATTGTGGCAATATCGGTGATCTTCGGCGTCTATTCCGGTATCGCCGGCTTGTGGGGGGGCGCGACGTTCGTCCCACTTGGCCATGCGTGCTGGGCGGGCTCCCTCAGCTGAACCACGTCTCTTCGACGCGCCGCTCGAGGTTTTCCATACGCCGCCATAATTCGTCCAGCGCCCTGGCCATCGTGGCCATCTGGCGCTGACGCGAATCCTCGTCATGCCGCAGAATTTCGAGCTTTTGTTCGACGGTCATTTCACTCCACGGCCTGGGTTTCGCCATCCGTTCTCTCCCGCAGGTTCTGCAACCAAAGGTACCCGAGCCCGGTATACCGGGCTTGGGAAATGTCACCGAGCCCGCTACGGATCGATCTCGCAAGTTGTGCGTTGCCGCCTAAGAGACTCACGGGAAGGCCCGGGACGCTTCTGCTCTGATTTTGGTCAAATGGTTGACCTGGAGATAGGGGCATCATCTGCAAAGAGAGGCCTTCATGCCCTACCCGACCAATGCAGCACTTCCACCATCGATCCGGCAGCACCTGCCCGCACACGCGCAAGACATCTACCGCGAGGCGTTCAATCACGCTTTCGCGGCCCATTCTGGTGACCTTCGGCAGGAAGAGGCCGCGCATCGGATCGCATGGGCGGCCGTGAAGCGCGCATACGAGAAGGCTGGCGACAGCTGGGTCAGGCGGGAAGCGCATCACTAGGGAACGAACAGCGAGGCGCACGACATGCAGGCCGACAACGACACGGCAGCAAATCTTCCGACCTTGTCCATATCCCCGGAAAAGGTTTGCTTTATCGTCGTCAAGGCGCGGGAATTCGACGCCAAGGACGTCGTGACCGACCCCGGCGACGGCTCGAACCCGAGCGACGACGCCATGATCTCGGTGCTTGAGGACCACCGCGACGATCCGGTGCAACAGGAGCTCCGGGGCTTTATCAATGCGCTGAGTGAGGACGAGCAAATCGACCTGGTTGCCTTGGCCTGGCTCGGGCGCGGTGACGGCGATATCGGAGACTGGGACGCTTTGCGCGCCGAAGCAGCGCGAGAACACAATACCCGGACGGCAACCTATCTTCTCAGCATGCCACAGCTGCCCGACTTTCTCGAGAATGCGCTCGACGAATTCGGCCGCTCATGCGGGGAGTTCGAGGTCGGCCATCTGTGACAACGCGCTGGTGGGGCGGTTTTGACGTTCCTGTCACGATTGCGAGCCGTTTATAGGAACGTCCAGATCAAAGGCCCACCAGAAATCAGATACTTGCTCGTGTGCCTTTGGTTCCGGCGTTCGTAAACCGGGACATTCGCAAGCAAAACGATTGCGCCCGCTGGAAAATGGTCGCAAATGAGAGTGTGACAGCCGCAGGGCCGGTTACCGCGTCGCGCCTTGTTGCCACTGCAAGGAACCCGGCCTTAATGTCCGGAGGCGGCTGGCAATATCAGCGACGGTTCCTCCATATGACGCAAGATATTTTGGCCGACGAGATCCTGGCCGATCTGGAGCGCCGCCTCGGCCGGCTGCATGCAAGACAACGGCTGGGGATCGAGACCGATCACGAGGCGCAGATTTTCGGCCAAGGGCGCAACTTCTTCCACTTGGAGAATTGGTACTCCAGTCATACGGTCATTCGCACCGTATTGCGCCTCCTCGGCCTCTATGGCCGCGGCTTGCGCAATGCCGAGCGCGTTGAGCTCACGCACAACACCGTCGGGTTTCCCGACTTGCCGCCCGCGTTTGACGGCTTCACCATCCTGCACATAAGCGACATGCATGCCGACCTGAACCCGGGCGCGATGCGGTCGCTGATCAAGCTGCTCGACGGCTTGACTTACGACATCTGCGCACTGACCGGTGATTTCCGCGGGCAAACATTCGGGCCGTTTGATGCGACGCTTGCGGGGGTCGCCGCCGTGTGCAGTCACCTGAAAGGCCCACTGTTCGGAGTGCTGGGCAACCACGATACGATCCGCATGGTGCCGGGACTTGAGCACATGGGCATCCGAATGTTGCTCAATGAGGCAGAAGTCATTCGTCGCGGCGACGCCTCCATCTTCCTTGGCGGGATCGATGACGCCCATTTTTATCGCGTCGACAATATCGAGAAGGTAGCGGCCGGAATCAAAGACGGCGCTTTTCCGATCCTCCTGTCGCACACGCCGGAGATCTATCGGCAGGCCGCTCATGCGGGCTTTCGGCTCTTGTTGAGCGGCCACACCCATGGCGGCCAGATCTGCCTGCCGAGCTCGATCCCGGTCACGCTCGATTCGGCGCTGCCGCGGCGCTTCGGCTCCGGCGGCTGGAGGTACAACGATATGGCGGGCTATACGTCGGTCGGTGCCGGCTCGAGCGTCGTGCCGGTGCGCATCAATTCGCGGCCCGAGATCACGCTCCACCATCTCAAGCGCGTATAGCGGCTCAGTACGGGCGGTCGCGGATGTGCACCTGGAACAGCAGCACCGACAAGACCACCTCGCCGACAAAGAAAATCGCGGTCCCGATCAAAATGTCGACGAGCGATAATGACAGCGCACCCCGGCACGCGAGCAGCGGCAGCAAAGATTCCGGCACTTGATCGAGTCCGCTGGCGCGGCTGCTGGACGGAAGTCCGATGCGGCGCTTGATGAAGCTCGAAAAGATGTCGCCCGCCATCGCGGCGCTCCCGGCCACGACACCGAGCCGCCAACTGAGCCCGAGGAGCGGCGCCGTGATGGCGCTTGCGAGGATCGCCGCCGTGACCCCGCGCAGTGTCTTCGATCTTCCAAGCAGCGGCCGGCCGTCACCGAAAGTTGCACCGCCGTCAAGCGGCCAGGCGCAGTACGATCCCAAAAGCTTGGCAGTGATCACCGGTGCGCCGTTGGCGACCGCAAGCAGAAGGCTCATCTGCACGATCGCCAACAGATGGATGGTCACCGCTTCCTCTCTTCAGCTCTAGCGATCCGCATCAGTTCTGTTGGGTTTGCATTCCGGCAATGCGCCGATCGGCTTCTTCGGTGAGTTCGGCCAGCACACGTGCCACCTCGACCGGATAAGCGATGGCGGGCTCAAGCCGTTGCAGCGCCTCCGGCAGGCGTGCCAGATCCTGCTTGGCGCGCGCGCGGGCTGCCGAGAGCGGAGCGGGCGCAATCCGGCGGCCGCCCTTCATCACGGGCTGCAGCAGCGGTTCTCCCTCACGCCCGTCGCCTTCCACCGAGAGAATGTCGCCGGCCATTCGTCCATCTGGGCCATAGCGCCGCCATACCTGCTTGCGGCCGGGCCAGGTCGCCTTGCCGGTCGAACGCTTGCGGCGCGGCCGCCCGGCATATTCCTCGAGCTTGTAGGCGCAATCGAGCGCCGGCACGTCCGACGAGACGGTAAGGCTCGTGCCGACCCCGAAGCCGTCGATGGGAGCACCGGCCCTTACCAGCGCGGCAATCGAGTCTTCATCAAGCCCGCCGCTCGCAAAAATGGTGATCTCGCCCAGACCACCGGCATCGAGAATAGTGCGAACACGGCTCGACAGCGCCATAAGGTCACCGCTGTCGAGCCGCACGGCGCCGATCCTGATGCCAGCAGCCGCCAGGCGGGGCGCCAACTTGACGACCTTCCGGGCCCCTGCCTCGGTGTCGTAGGTGTCAATGAGCAATGTCAGGTTCTGGGGGCGCGAGCGGGCGAACTTCTCGAATGCTTCGGCCTCGTCGTCGAATGCCTGGATGAAGGAATGCGCCATGGTGCCGAAGGTCGGGATGCCCCACAATTGCTCGGCCGGAACTGTGGCGGTGCCGGCGAAGCCCGCCACATAGGCAGCGCGCGCCGCCATGAGACCGGCTTCGGCGCCATGGGCACGACGCAAGCCGAAATCGACCGGGCGCCGCCAGCACGATACGAGCCGCCTTGCTGGCAACGAGCGACTGAAAGTGCAGGATGTTGATGAGCCTGCTTTCGACGAGCTGCGCCTGCGGCATCGGCGCGGTGATCCGCAGGATCGGCTCACTGGCGAAGAAGATCGTGCCCTCCGGCATCGCATGGACATCGCCAGTGAACTTGAAGCCGGAAAGATAGTCGAGGAAGTTCGGCCGGAAGCGACCCGTGCCTGCCAGCCATTCGATGTCGGCGGCGGAAAACCTTAAGCCTTCGAGATAATCGAGCGCCTGTTCGAGGCCCGCAGCCATGAGAAAGCCGCGCCGCGCGGGAAGCTTGCGCATGAAGAATTCAAACGTCGCCGCCTTGGTCTCGCCATGATCCAGATAAGCCTGAATCATGTTGAGCTGGTAGAGATCGGTCAGCAATGCCCCGGCGATGTTTGCGCTCAAGCTTCGTGCCCCCCTCGGCAGCGCCGCAGCCGCCGCGCGCGCTACGCCGGCGCAGCCGCAACCTGATGCGGCGGCGGCCCATCGCCCGCCGCGGCTTCGGCCATGTCGTTCTGCCCAGGCTTCGGCTCCAGCGCCGATGCGATCGCTTCATCGACCCGCTCGAGCCAGACGAATTCAAGCTGGCGGCGAACCTCTTCGGGAATGTCCTCGAAGTCCTTGCGGTTACGCGCCGGCAGCATCACCCGCTTGATGCCTGCGGCATGCGCGGCAATGACCTTCTCCTTGATTCCGCCGACCGGCAGCACCAGCCCGCGCAGGCTGATCTCGCCCGTCATCGCGGTGTCGCTGCGGATGGTTCGACCGGTCAGCAACGAGACCAGGGCCATGAACATTGCCACGCCCGCGCTCGGACCATCCTTGGGGATCGCGCCAGCCGGAATGTGGATATGAATATCCGACTTTATGAGTCTGCTCTCGTCGACGCCGATTGCAGCGGCGCGATTCTTGACGATCGAAAGCGCGGCCTGGGCGCTTTCCCGCATCACCTCGCCGAGCTGCCCGGTGAGGATGAGCTTGCCGCTGCCGGGAATCCGCGTCGCCTCGATGAAGAGGATGTCGCCGCCGACCGGAGTCCACGCAAGTCCGGTCGCCACCCCTGGGACGCTGGTGCGTAACGCCACCTCGCCTTCGAACCGTGAGGGCCCGAGAATGGCGGCCAAATCATCCACCGTGATGCGAATTGGTCCGCTTTGCCCCTCGGCAATGCGGACGGCGGCATGCCGCAACGCCCTGCCGATCTCGCGCTCGAGACTGCGCACGCCGGCCTCGCGCGTATAGGATTGAATGATTGCGCGCAGCACCTCGTCCGCAATCTCGACTTGGCCAGCCTCGAGGCCATTGGCCTCGAGCTGCCGCCGCACCAGATAGCGACGCGCGATCTGCAGCTTCTCCTCGGCCGTGTAGCCGGCAAGACTGATGATCTCCATCCGATCACGCAGCGGCCCCGGTATGGTGTCCAGGATATTGGCGGTCGCGATGAACACGATCCGGCTCAAATCGAAAGGCACTCCGAGATAGTTATCGCGGAAAGTGTTGTTCTGCTCGGGATCGAGCACCTCGAGCAGCGCCGAGCCCGGATCGCCCTGGATGCCGCTGCCGAGCTTGTCGATCTCATCGAGCATCATCACGCAATTGCGCGCACCCGCCTTGCGGATGGCCTGGATGATGTTGCCGGGCAGCGCCCCGATATAGGTTCGGCGATGCCCGCGGATTTCCGCCTCGTCGTGCACGCCGCCGAGACTGACGCGCACGAACTTGCGTTTCATCGCCCGCGCAATCGACTGGCCGAGCGAGGTCTTGCCGACGCCGGGCGGCCCGACAAAGCAGAGAATGGGCGCCTTGCCCTGCGGGGCGAGCTTGCGCACAGCCAAGTATTCGATGATCCGTCGCTTGATCTTGTCGAGTCCGAAGTGGTCCGCATCAAGGATGCGGCGCGCTTCGCCAATGTCGATCGGGCTCTCTTCCGGCAGCCCCCATGGCAGCTCGATCAGCCAGTCCAGATATGTGCGCAGCATACCGTATTCGCCGGCCGCTTCCGGCATGCGTTGCAGACGCCGGAGCTCCTTGCGGGCTTGCTCCTCGACCTCCTTCGGCATTTGCGCCTTGGTGATCGCCTCGCCGAGCTCGGCTATTTCCGCGGCCTTGCCTTCATCGCCTTCGCCCAGCTGGCGCTGAATCGCTGCCATTTGCTCGCGCAGGAGCACCTCGCGCTGACGTTCGTCGAGAGCCGCCTTCGTCTGACGGCCAATCTCGCGCGACAGCCGCAACACCTCGATGCGGTGGGCGAGCATCCGCGAGACCTTGTCCATGCGCGCGACAAGATCGACGGTTTCCAAGATTTCCTGTTTCTCCTCGACCGCCACATCCATGTAGGTCGCGACCAGATCCGCAAGCGCCCCTCCCGACGAGGCGCCCTGCACCGCCGCGAGCAATTCCGGGGGCGCCTGCGGCAGCAATTGGACGGATTCGACAGCCTGCTCTTTCAAATTGAGCAGGCGCGCCTCGACCTCGGGCGCCTGCGCGACCGGCTCCGGGACGCGCAGGACGCGCGCGACGAAGAACGGCCAGCCGCCCAGGAACTCGACGATCTGGAACCGCTGCTCGCCTTGACACAGCAGATGATGAGTGCCGTCCGGCCCGGTGAGATAGCGCACCACATTGGCGACAGTTCCCATCCGGTGCATGTCGATCGGCGACGGATCCTCGGCTGTCGAATCGCGCTGCATCAGGATTCCGATCTGACGCTGGTCGCGCACAGCCTGTTGGGCCGCCGCGATCGAACGCGGGCGGCCGATCGTGATCGGCAGCATGATGCCCGGAAACAGAACCGTTTGCCGCGACGGAACGATGATCAGCGCGTCCGGCGGCAGCGGTGGCAATGCCCCCGCAGCACGCGGATCGGCTTGGTTGGTCGACATCTCAACCACGGAACGCCTCCGCCTTCTGTAACGTGATCAACAAGCAGCCATCGACCGCGGCACGGCGTACGGCGCTGTAGCGCCCGGCTGGAAGGCGGACGCGGCGTTGAAACCGGCCTTGCGGCAGTTCGAGCCTATGGATGATGGCGGTCCTAAGCTCACCAGGAAGTACGCGCGTCCCGGCGACCACCAGATCACTGCCGTCGATTGCCGCCTCGACCCGATCCGGATCGACCCCTGGCAGAGCCACCAGAACCAGCACGTCGCGATCAGTCTCCAGGACATCGACCGGCGGCTCCCAGGTAGATGGGGCGCTCGGGCCCACTGGGCGGAACAGTTCGCGATGCAGTCCTTCGGCACGAGCGAGCATGGCACACGCCTCCGACCACATCCAATCCCGCGGAAAGTCCGCCGCCATTGCGCGCTCCCGATTCTTCTCAACCCGACAAGGGGATAGCGACATATATGTTGACGGCAAGGTCCAACATCAACCCTGCCGGCGCTAGCGGAGGCGCTGAGAGCGAAGCGCAACTTTGATCAGGATCAATGATCCCGGTGCGGTTCCAGTCTTTCCTTGCATGGAGATCACCGGAGATGAACATGACAACTCTCGAAACAGCGCATGTCCGCATTCATGGCGTGGCCGCGGGCTGGGCGTTTACCGCCGTCCTGCAGGTCGTCTTTCTGGTGTGTGCCTTCTTTGCTTTCCTTTGGCCGACTTCGGCCTTGGGCCAGGGATGGATGGCCATCTTCGCAGCACATCCAGACGGCTTGTTTACAAGCCTGCTTGAGGCTGCGCTGGCCATTCTGGTCCTCGCCTGGTTGATCACGGGAGTTTTTGTCGGTGTGTACAACTGTCTGCTGCCACGCAGCGGCATTAGGGTATCTCCCGATCAAAATGAGGCAGCCAGCCGTCCTTCGCGACCATAGTGGGCAAGCGCGCCTCTGACCCGCGGATCCGGCTCTTTCGTCAGAAGATGGATTGCCGGGTCAAGCCCGACAATGGCCTGGATCAATTCGACCCGGATTCGCGCCGGCCGCATCAGCGAACCAAACAAGCGGAGGCGCGTTAGCGCCAAGAGGAGAAATTCGAATGAGCGAAGTGCAAACGCCCGTTACCCTGCCGCATGACACGCTGGTGCTGGTGGGCGATGGCCGCAAAGCGCTGTTTCTGCGCAATCGCGGCGACGCGAAATTTCCCGATCTCAAGGTGGAACGCGTGTTTGCCGATGCCAATCCGCCGACGCACGAACAGGGTACCGATAAGCCGGGCCGCGCCTATGCGGCGGCCGGCAGCAGCCGGCGCAGCGGAATGGACCAGACCGATTGGCACGACATGGAAGAGCATAGGTTTGCCCGCGACGTGGCGATGGCGCTCGAGCGCCTGGTGCGCGAGGCAAAGATCAAACGCCTCGTTATTGCCTGCCCTCCCAGGACCCTTGCGGACCTGCGACAGATTCTGCGCGACGACATAAGAAAATGCATCGTCGCCGAGCTGCCGAAGGACCTGACCCATCATCCGGTGGCCGAGATCGAGAAATACCTGCTAGCCTAGTGCCCCGCTTCCAAAATTCGTGACACATTGCGGCATCCCTCGCATGAGCGTCGGAAGCAAAGCGGCACTCCGTACCTCCCGCATGGCGCATCGAAGCCGCACGTAAATCCGCTGATGCAGGGAGGGCCGCTTTTCGATTTCCTGAAACGGGATCGCTGCGGGTACGTGTAGCAATTCACATACCTGCACCATCGGGATTGCAGCGACCGCGAGAACCAGCGCGAGTCGGCTGATCATCAACACCGGTTGCGCTGCTCGAGGCAGGATGAAACCATGCCCGCAGCCGGCGCGGCGATTTCTATAGTGCAAAGGAATGTCGATGACCTATGTGCCACATACCGAGGCCGAACGCGCCGAGATGCTGGCCGCGATCGGGGCGGATCGCCTCGAGGCGCTGTTCCGCGACGTCCCGGAAAATGTGCGGTTCCCGAAGCTCGAGCTGCCGCCGCCCTGCTCGGAGATCGAGATCGAACGCGAGATGCGCGAGCTTTCGGCGCGCAATTTCACCCCCGATCCGTCTTCATGCTTTCTGGGAGCCGGCACCTATCATCACCACCGGCCCGCAACCGTCGACTATGTGCTGCAGCGCGGCGAGCTCTATACCGCCTACACGCCCTATCAACCCGAGGTGAGCCAGGGCGTGCTGCAGGCTTTGTTCGAATACCAAAGCATGATCTGCCGCCTCATGGGGCTCGAAGTGAGTAACGCCAGCCACTATGACGGCGCGACCGCGCTTGCCGAGGCGGTGCTGCTGGCGCTCAATGTCGGACAAGGAAAGCGTACGAAGGTCCTGCTGTCGCCGGCCGTACATCCGCAATACCGCGCGGTGGTCAAGACCTACCTGCGCGGTATGGATGCAACGATAACAGGCGATGCGGACGGCAGCACTGGTCTCGACCAGCTGACGACGCAGCTCGACGAGACGACCGCCGCGCTCGTCATCCAGAACCCGAATTTCTTCGGGCAGTTCGAGCCGGTCGACGGGCTTGCGGCGGCGGTTCACGCGGCGGGTGCCTTGCTCATCGTGGGAACCGATCCGATTGCGCTCGGGCGCTTCCGCCCGCCAGGCGCCTATGGGGCCGATATCGCGGTGGCCGAAGGGCAGTGTCTGGGCATTCCGCCAACGTTCGGCGGACCGCATCTCGGCATCTTTGCGACCCGCTTGGCGCATGTGCGGCGCCTGTCGGGACATCTCGTCGGCGAGACGGTCGACCTCGAGGGACGTCGCGGCTATGTGCTCACGCTCGCAACCCGCGAGCAGCACATCCGGCGCGCCAGGGCGACCAGCAATATCTGCACCAATTCCACAGCCTGCGCGCTCGCGGCCGCGGCTTATCTCGCCAGCATGGGAAAGAGCGGGTTGCGAAAGGTCGCAGAGCTTTGCTTCCACAACAGCCACTATGCGGCAGCTGAGATCGCTTCGCTGCCCGGCTTCGCAGTCAACCCGCCGGCCGTCAACCCGCGAGCGCCGGACCGGCCCTTCTTCAAGGAGTTCGTCGTCCGACTGCCGCGGCCTGTCAGCGAGGTCAATCGCTCCTTGCGTGAGCAGTTCGGAATCATCGGCGGTTATGATCTCGGACGCGACTACCCGCACCTGACAGGCCACACGCTGCTTGCTGTTACGGAGCTTCACACCCGCGCCGACATAGACCGCCTGGTCGCAGCGCTGGGTCATGCGGCGAAGTAAGGATCTCGGAGGATGCTCGCAGACAAGATCGCGCCGAAAAGCACAACCGTCCCGACGCTGTATGAGCTCAGCGTCTCGGGCCGGCAAGGCATTGACCTGCCGGAGCGGGAGGTGCCGGAGGCAGCGCTGCCGAAAGACGAGCTAAATTCCGGCTGTGATCTGCCGGAGCTCTCGCAGCTCGATGTGGTGCGGCATTTCCTGGCGCTGTCGCAGCGGAATTTCGGCGTCGATACCGGATTTTATCCGCTCGGCTCTTGCACCATGAAGTACAATCCCAAGATCAATGAGCAGATCGCGCGCCTGCCCGGATTCGCTGAGACGCATCCGCTGCTAGACCCCGATTCAGCTCAGGGCAACCTTGGGCTGATGTTCAGCCTACAACGGTTTCTTGGCGAGATCGGCGGCTTCGCCGGCGTTTCGCTCCAGCCTTCGGCCGGAGCGCACGGCGAGCTCACCGGCCTGTTGATGATCCGCGCTTATCACCACGACGGCGGCGAGGCGCAGCGCAGACGCATTCTCATTCCCGATTCCGCACACGGCACAAACCCGGCTTCCACCACGATGGCGGGTTTCACGGCGGTCGAGCTGCCGTCGGATGGGCGCGGCAACGTCAATCTTGATGCCGTGCGCGCAGCCTGCGACCAGAACCTCGCCGGCATCATGATGACCAATCCGAACACGCTTGGCCTGTTCGAGGAGCATATCGCCGAGGTGGTGCGCCTGGTGCACGACTGCGGCGGGCTCGTCTACGGCGACGGCGCCAATATGAATGCGCTCGCCGGCATCGCGCGACCGGGCGACCTCGGCTTCGACGTGATGCATTTCAATCTTCACAAGACATTCTCGACGCCGCATGGCGGGGGCGGTCCCGGCGCTGGGCCGGTCGGCGTCTCGGCCAGGCTCACCGATTTCCTGCCGGGACCCATCGTGGCGCTCGAAGGGAGCGAGAATTGCAGGTCCCGCTATGTCCTGGCGGAACCGAAGAAGTCGATCGGCCGGGTTTCGACATTTTTCGGCAACTTCGGCATGTTCGTGCGCGCCTATGCGTATATCCGGCAGCATGGCGGCGAGGGTCTGCGGGCCAATTCAGAGCACGCGGTGCTCAACGCCAACTACCTCCGCGTCAAGCTGCGCGATTCGTTCCGGGTGCCGTTCGATCGGACCAACATGCACGAATTCGTGTGCCAGGGCGCCATCGAGAGCGCGGACGTGAAGGCGCTCGACGTGAGCAAGCGGTTGCTCGATTACGGCTTCCATCCGCCCACCAACTACTTTCCGCTGATCGTGCCTGAAGCCTTGATGATCGAGCCGACGGAAACCGAGAGCAAGCCGACGCTCGACGCATTCGTGGCCGCCATGAAAGCGATTGCGGCTGAGGCAAAGAGCGATCCGGCCCTGGTTCGGGGCGCGCCGTACAGCACGCCGGTCCGGCGTCTGGACGAGGTGAAGGCGGCTCGGCAGATCGTCCTTTCGGATCGATCCAAGGTCGGCACCTAAAGCGGGCTCGGGCATGGCGCAGGCAAGCGAAATCCCGCTCAAGCATACGCCGCTTTACGAAGCCCATGTTGCGCTGGGCGCCCGCATGGTGCCATTCGCCGGCTATGAGATGCCGGTGCAATACCCGCCTGGCATCATCAAGGAACACTTGCACACGCGCGCCGCCGCCGGCCTGTTCGATGTCTCGCATATGGGACAGATCGCGCTGCGCTCGCGGTCCGGGCGGCTCGCCGACGCGGCGCGAGCGCTGGAAACACTCGTTCCAGCAGATATCGTCGGGCTTGGCGCGGGTCGTCAGCGCTATTCACTCTTCACGAATGAAGAAGGTGGCGTTCTCGACGACTTGATGGTGGCCAATCTCGGCGATCACTTCCGCCTCATCGTCAACGCCGCGCGCAGGGCCGATGACGAAGCGCACCTGCGGGCGGGGCTTGCCGCGCAATGCAGCATTGAGCCCCTGCCCGCCCAAGCCCTTCTCGCCCTGCAGGGTCCGCGCGCCGAAGGGGTGCTGGTGACCCTTTCGCCGGAAATCGCCGCCATGCGCTTCATGGACGTGCGTCGCTTGCGCTTATGCGGCGCCGACTGCATCATCTCCCGCTCCGGCTATACGGGCGAGGACGGCTTCGAGATCAGCATCGCCAATGATGCGGCTGCCGCGCTCTGGAGCACGCTCTTGCAGAACGCAACCGTCATGCCGGTCGGGCTCGGCGCCCGAGACAGTCTTCGGCTGGAAGCCGGGCTTTGTCTTTATGGCTCCGATCTCGACGCGACTACTACTCCGGTTGCGGCGGCGCTGGAATGGTCCATCGCCCGCGTCCGGCGCAGAGGCGGAGAACGTTGCGGCGGATTTCCCGGGGCGGCGAATATCTTGGCCGAGCTCGAGCATGGCGCGGCACGCCGGCGGATCGGGCTAAAGCCGGAAGGACGCGCGCCGGTGCGCGGCGGCGCGCTGCTGTTTGGCGGCGAGGAGAACGCGGCTTCAATCGGCGCGGTGACATCCGGCGGATTCGGGGTAAGCCTGGGCGTACCGATCGCAATGGGTTACGTCCCGGTCGCGCAGTCCGCAGCCGGGACCCGATTCTTTGCCGAGTTGCGCGGTCGGCGGGAGGCCTTGCAAGTCTGCGGGTTGCCGTTTGTGCCGCCGCGCTATCGCCGAAGCTGACAAGGGGTTAAGGGGATGATGAAATATACCGCCGACCACGAATGGCTGCGTCTCGACGGCGAGGTCGCGACCGTCGGGATCACCGACTTTGCCCAGGAGAAGCTCGGCGACCTTGTTTTCGTGGAACTGCCCGCTGTCGGCGCGAAGTTCAAGAAGGGCTCTGCTGCTGCCGTCGTCGAATCCGTCAAGGCCGCGTCCGATGTTTATGCCCCGATCGGCGGCGAGGTGATCGAGGTCAACGGCAAGGTCGCAGCTGAGCCGGCGCTGGTGAACTCGGCCCCGACCGGCGACGGCTGGCTGTTCAAGCTCAGGATCGCCGACACTTCCGAGCTTGATACCCTGCTCGACGAGCGGGCCTATAGGGCGTCGCTGACCTGATCGCCTTCATCCGCGGAAACTGCGCAGCGCCTCGAGCGCTTCGTCGATGTCGGCGGCCGTGTGGTCGGCGCTGATCTGAAAGCGGATCTCTTCCTCGCCTTTGGGCACGACCGGATAGTTGAGGCCGGTAGCCAGGATGCCGCACGCCCGCAAGTGCCCGACCAGCGCCGAGGTTCGCCCCGTGTCACGCACGATCAACGGCACCACCGGATGCTCTCCGGGCAGAGTTTCGAATCCGAGCTTCACCAAGCCGGTTTTAAAACGCTCCGTCATGGCGCGCAGATGTGTCAGCAAACCGAGCCCGACCGGGCCGTCGACCAACTCGATCGCCTTTAAGGCCGCGCTCGCCTCGGCCGGCGTGATCGGGTTCGAGTAGATGTAGAACGGCGAGCTCTCGCGCAGAAACGAGATGAGCGTCTCGTTGCCGGTGACGTAGCCGCCGTTCACCCCGAAAACTTTGCCAAGCGTTCCGACGAGGATGTCGCATGGCGGCGCACCGGTATGCTCCTCGGTGCCGCGCCCGGTTTTCCCGAATGCGCCGACGCCATGCGAATCGTCGACCACCACAATGGCGTTCTCGGCAAAGCCGGCATCGTACCGGTGCGCCAGCTCCAAGATGCGGTCGAGCGGCGCATGGTCGCCCCGCATGCTGAAGATGCCGTCGGTCACGATGACGGCACGAGCGCAGTTGCGCGCCGCCACCTCGAGGCTCCGCTCCAGCTCTCCCATATCGAGATGCCGATAGATGTGCTTCTCAGCCGGGCGTGCCAGCGCGATCGCGTTGATGATGCAATTGTGATTGAGCGCATCGCTGATCACCGCAGTCTTGTCGGTGATCAATGGTGCGAGCGTGCCCATGATGGTCGCATAGGCGGAGCTGAACAGCATGGCGGCCTCGCGGCCGTGAAATTGCGCCAATCGTTGCTCGAGCATCACGTGCGGCGACCAGGTCCCGCTGATGAAGCGAACCGCACCCGGACCGGTGCCGAATTTGCGCACCGCCTCTTCCTCGGCCGCCACGACTTCAGCGCGGAACGACAGGCCAAGATAGCTGTTCGCGTTCATGCGCAGGAACGGCCGCGCGCCTTCGCCTTCGAGCAGATAACGCCGGCCTTTGGGAGGCAGCGGAGAAAGAACGCCTGAGATCACGCTTTCGCGGCCCTTCAGGCGGCCGGACTGCTTCATCTCGTCGAGCGTTGCGGCCAACATGCGGCTCAGAGCTTGACTAGGCATGCACGACCTCGCGGCGGAAGTTTGCTGAAGTGATCAACCTTGCTCAGACGCCGACACCTGCCCAACACCAGGCCCTGTCACCTTCTCGCCGAGGCGCGCCAGCATATCGGCCGTCATGCTCGCGAGGTCATAGTGCGGGGCCCAGCCCCAATCCTCCCGTGCCGCGCGATCCTCGATGGAGCGCGGCCATGATTCGGCGATGGCCTGGCGAACCGGGTCGACCTGATAATCGATGACGAAACCCGGAATATGCTTGCGGATCTCCGCCGCCATTTCCTCGGGCGTGATGCTCATGGCTGTTATGTTGTAGGCGTTGCGGTGCCGCAGGGGAGCGGTGTCGGCCGCCATCAGCTCGATCATCGCCCGGGTAGCGTCTGGCATGTACATCATATCGAGCCGTGTGTGTGGACCGAGGAAGCATCGATAGTGCTTGTATCGCAGCGCCTGGTAGAAAATCTCGACCGCATAGTCGGTCGTTCCGCCGCCGGGCGGGGCAACATAGGAGATCAAGCCCGGTAGGCGCAGGCCGCGGATATCGATGCCAAACCGCGCCGCATAGTAATCGCAGAGGAGCTCGCCCGACGCTTTGGTGACGCCGTACATGGTGGTCGGCCGCTGGATCGTCACCTGCGGGGTGTGATCGCGCGGCGTCGACGGGCCAAAAGCGCCGATCGAGCTCGGGAAGAAGACCCGGCAGTGATACTGGCGGGCAGCCTCAAGCACATTGTAGAGGCCGCCCATATTGATGCTCCAGGCGAGTTGCGGCCGCTCCTCGGCGACCGCGGAGAGCAGCGCCGCGAGGTGATAGATCGTGTCGATATCGTGGCGGCGGACCGCCTCGAGGATCTGCTGCGGCTCCGTGCAGTCAACATGTGCGAAGGTCGGTCCGCCCGCGCCAGCGCGCGGCGCCATCCTGATGTCGGACAGAACCACATATTTGCTGCCGAACCGCTGCTGCAGGGCCGGGACCAGCTCCGAGCCGATTTGACCAAAGGCGCCGGTGACCAGGATATTGCGCATCATGCGCCTCGCACCTTCATATCTCCAGGAGCTTGTCCGGCAGAGCGTCGCGCTGCAAGGCGCCGCGCGGGAAATGACCGGCCAGTACGGCGCCGCATTGCTCGATCGCGGCGAGGAATCCTTCAACCGGCCGGCCGGCGCCGATCGCCTTGGTCAGCGCGTTCACCGCCTCGTCCCACACTTCTGGCCCGACCTTATCGTTGATCCCTGCGTCGGCAACAATTTCCGCATAGCGCTCCGCCGTCGAAGCGAAGATCAGGACGCCGGTGCGGTGCTCGGTCTTGTGCAGCCCCTGCGCAAGGAACTGACGTATCGCCTCGGTGTGTGCGCGCTCGTGCTTGGTGCGACGCGGCACGATGAGGTAACGCAGGCGCGGGTGGGACAAGACCAGCGCCGCCGCGACGAAGACCGCGAGCTGGGAGAGGTAAATCACCGCCGCCGGCCATCTGGTCAGCGCCACCAGCGGTAGCGGCGTAAGCAGCGCAAGCGCAGCGGCCCAGGCGATAGGCACCAGCCTATAGTCGCTGGAATGGGCCGCGATCACACAGAAGATCTCGCCGTCGGTGCGCGCCTCGGCGGAGCGGATCGCCTGGGTAACGCGCGCTTTGTCGTTGGCGGAGATCATCAGAGCGATCTCACCAGCTGCCCGAGGCGCCGCCGCCCCCGAAGGAGCCGCCGCCTCCGCTGAACGAACCACCGCCGCCAAACGAGCCCTGGCGCGAAGAGTCGCGCCCACTGGATAGCATAACAAAGATCACGTACTGCAGAATCGCGCGACACACAAAGCCGCCCCAGATGGCGCAAAACAGTAGGAAGGCGACGCCCCCGAGAACCACCATGATGAGCGGCCAAACCGCTTGGTCGGGCGAGACGGCATCGTCGAGAGAGACTCTCTCCGCGGCGCGGTCCTGCCATTCCTGCGCGTCACCGCTGAGCACCTGTACGATATCTTCCACGCCGCGCTTGATGCCGCCCGCATAGTCAGACACTTTGAAGCGAGGCAGGATCGAATTTTCAATGATCAGCTTGCTGACCGCATCGGTCAGCTCGCCTTCCAGGCCATAGCCAACCTCGATCCGAACCTTCCGTTCGTTCGGCGCCACGATCAACAGCACGCCGTTGTTCTTGTCCTTCTGTCCTATCTGCCAGGCGCGTCCAAGTTGATACCCGTAGTCTTCGATCGAGGTGCCCTGCAGCGACCTCAAGGTCACCACGACGAGCTGATCCGTGGTTTTCTGCTCGAGATCGGCCAGCGTCTGTGTCAGCCCGTCGCGCGTCGATGCGTCGAGAATTCCAGCCTCATCCACCACCCGTCCGCTGAGCGGCGGAAAATTCAGCGTTTGCGCGGCGGCCGCGCAGGTAAGAGAGAGCCAGCCCAACGCCGGCAGGAGGGCGCGCCGCAGCATAATGGTTCAGAACTTGAGCTGTTTCAGAACTTGACTTGCGGTGGCTGCTTGAGGTCCTCGGCCACCGTGAACTCCTGCATTGGCTTGTCGCTCTTGTAGAGCGTCGAGGCCCAAATCACGCCCGGGAATGTCCTGAGCTCGGTATTGTAGACGCGCACGGCCTCAATATAGTCGCGGCGGGCGACCGCGATCCGGTTTTCGGTGCCCTCGAGCTGCGACTGCAGCGCGAGAAAATTCTGGTTCGATTTGAGATCGGGATAGTTCTCGGACACGGCGAGGAGCCGGCCAAGCGCCCCGGTCAATTGCGCCTGGGCGTCCTGGAACTTCTTGAACGCTTCAGGATCGGTGATCGTGTCGGCGCTGACCTGGATCGAAGTCGCCTTGGCGCGCGCTTCCGTCACACCTTCGAGCACGCTCTTTTCCTGCTGGGCGTAGCCTTTAACGGTCTCGACCAGGTTGGGAATGAGGTCGGCACGGCGTTGATATTGGTTCTGCACTTCCGACCACTTGGCCTTGGCCTGCTCTTCATAGGTCGGGATATTGTTGATGCCGCAACCGGACAAGAAAAGCGCCAGAAGCGGGACCAGCAAGACGATGCCCGCCCGCCAGGAACATTGTGCAGACCGATGCATCATCGTAGTGTCTCCTTCATTTCAGCCGTTACATTTCGCCTTGGCGAGGGAAATAGCGCCGCGCCGGCCCAAGCGCCGGTGAAATCGCTTTTAGGCCGCGGTATGCGCGGGCGCTTGATTTAGGTCAAGGCCACAACGGCTGCAATGTTGGACAAAGCGATCCGGCAACAATCGATAGTGGGCGCGGCAGCAATGAAATCGATTCTGGTACCCATCGGCGGAAGCGGTTCCGACGAGGCTCTTCTCGAGACCGCGCTCGCCGCCGCCCGCCCGGTAGCCGCACATCTGCATTTCCTCCATATTCGCATCGGGGTGGGGCAGGCTGCCCAATACACACCGCACGTTTCCTTCGCGAGCGGGCCGGCCTTACAGGATGCCTTAGAGGACCTGGACACCCAGTCGCGCAGCCGGTCGACCAAGGCGTTTCAGCACGTCCACGAATTCTGCGCGCGGATGGGCGTCACGGTCTGCGAGGGGCCGGCGCGGGCGAAGACCGTGACCGCAAGCTGCCAGGTGGAAGAGGGTGACGCGGTCGAGCGCCTCATATTTCATGCGCGTCACAACGATCTCATCGTCGTCAGCAGGCCGACCAAGCCGAACGGGTTGCCGCCTGACTTTCTCGAGCTGCTCATCATGCGCAGCGGCCGTCCCGTCCTAATTGCGAGCGCCTCGCCCGTCACAACCGTCGCAGACACCATCATGGTATGCTGGCGCGAGAGCGCCGATGCGGCTCGTGCCCTTACCGCCGCGGCTCCACTCCTGGATCATGCTAAACGTCTCGTTTTCGTCGGCGTGGCGGAAAACGGCACGGCGACCCAAGCAGCTCTCAATGAAATCATGTGCGGGTTCGCCTGGTCAGGCACGGCAGCCGAAATGCAGATCATTCCACCCAATGGTCGGCCGGTACAAGAGCTACTGGCGCGCGCAGCGCGTGTCTGCGGCGCCGACCTGATCATCGCCGGAGCTTACGGACATTCACGTTTGGCCGAGGCGGTGTTCGGCGGCTGCACCCAGTCGTTCATCCGTCACTGCGACCGGCCGGTCCTCTTGATGCACTGAAGAGGAGCGGCTCTAATCGAAATCCTTGGCAAGCTCGGCGCGTACCTCGTCGGGCAGCACCGCGAGGTGGCCGTAGCGCGGATGGTCGAAGCCGAGCGAGACCTGCACGGAGGCGGTGCGGAAGCGCGCGATCTGTCGCGCAGCGAACGGGAAATGCACGAACTGCACCGATGACGCCTTTCCGTCGGCCGAGGTGCGGTCCATGTCCTGCTCCGCCGCCGCGCGGATGCGCTCGCCGTCGATCGCCATGAAGGCGGTCTCCTCGATTCCTCCAAGCTGGCTTAGAACATTCTTGCGTCGCAGCGGATCGTCGATCTCGATCATGAAGGTTGCGACCAGCTCCTGGCCCTTGGGGATGAGCGGATTGTAGGCCTCGAGCTCGCCTGGCACTTGCTCCGCGCCACCGCGCTCGATGTAGACCATCTCGTGCACCTGCAGCCACATGGTATCATAGTTTTCGAAGTGGAATGTGACGTGCGGCCCGACGTCGACACGCCGGTTGCGCTTCTGTGCGGCAATGCGACGGCGGCTTTCGCTGCGGATCTTGCCGTACTCATCCATCGGCAGGATGTCGCTTGCCCAAAGCTGGTGCTTGCCGAGCATCTTCTTCTCCATTCACAGCAACTCTCAAACGGCGATCCCGTAAGCACGGCCGATCAATTGAATCGGATGATCGATCAAGACCAGCTGGCCGCCTTCGAACCCGAGCTTGGCGACCCCTTGCACGATATGCGCTCCCGCGAGCGGGCATTCCGAGGTGACGAAGGCCTTGGCGCCATCGCGCGTCTGCCGCGCGACCGGGCGGCCTGCCTTCAGGGCGGTCTCGAAGTGCGGTGTCTTGAAGCCCCAGGCACCGCCGTGGCCCGAGCAGCGCTCGATCACCTGCACATCGGCGCTGGGGATGAGCCTGAGCATCTCGGCGGCCTTCTGTCCCATGTTCTGGGCGCGCGAATGACAGGCGACATGCAGGGTGATGCCGCCTGCTATTGGCTGCAGGTCGGGAGCGAGCCCTTCGTTACGGGCAATGTCGACGATGTACTCACTGATGTCGTAGGTGGCGTTGGCGAGCTTGGTGATCCCCGCATCCTCCGCAACGATCAACGGCCATTCGAACTTGAGCATCAATGCGCAGGAAGGCACGAGCGCAATGACGCTGTAGCCCTTGTCGATCCAGGGCGCGAGCGCAGCCGCAACCGCACGCGCAGCATTCGCCACCTCGTCGATCCGTCCCTGCTCAAGCATCGGCATGCCGCAGCAATGCGGATGCACAACTTCCGTCTCGACGCCGTTCTGTGCCAGCACGGCGCGAGCGGCCAACCCCACGTCAGGCGTGTTGAAATTGGTAAAGCAGGTTGCGTAGAGCACGGCCTTGCGGCCGAAGGCCGGCGCCGCACGATTGATCGCGGGCGCGTCGGCCTTCGCCTTCGCAATGAATGTTTGCTTGCTGTATTTCGGCAGCGCCGCCTGATGGTGCAGGCCGGCGGCACGCTCGAGGAAGGTGCGCGCGCGGTTGTTGCCGGTATCGGTCGCCCAATTGACGAGCGGCGCTGCGAGCGCCGCCAGCTTGCCGTTGCGATCCGTCTTGGCGAGCGCGCGGTCGACCAACCCGACCTTGCCGGCCTTGGCCTCGGCGGCGCGATAGCGCAGCATCAGATGCGGAAAATCGAGATTGAACTCGTGCGGCGGCACATAGGGGCACTTCGTCATGAAGCACATGTCGCACAGCGTGCAGGCATCGACGACGGAGGCGAAGTCGGCGCTGGCAACGGAGTCGAGCTCACCGGTCCTGGAGTTGTCGATGAGATCGAACAACCGCGGGAACGAATCGCAAAGATTGAAGCAGCGGCGGCAGCCGTGACAGACATCGAACACCCGACGCATCTCGGCGTCGAGCTTGGCGGCATCGTAAAAATCGGGATTGTGCCAGTCCAGCGGATGCCGGACTGGCGGCTCGAGACTACCTTCTCGCATTTCGAATTTTCGGGCTGGCGCTATTTCAACTCGCCGAGCGCGCGCTGGAAGCGGCCGGCATGCGAGCGCTCCGCCTCGGCGAGCGTCTCGAACCAGTCGGCGATCTCCTCGAAGCCTTCCTCGCGGGCGGTGCGAGCCATGCCCGGATACATGTCGGTGTATTCGTGGGTCTCGCCGGCGACCGCGGCCTTCAGATTATCGGCGGTCTTGCCGATCGGCAGGCCGGTGGCCGGGTCGCCGACCGCCTCGAGGAACTCGAGATGGCCATGCGCCTGGCCAGTTTCGCCTTCTGCGGTTGAGCGAAACACCGCCGCAACATCGTTGTAGCCTCCACGTCGGCCTTTTGTGCGAAGTAGAGATAGCGGCGGTTGGCCTGGGATTCTCCCGCAAAGGCGGATTTCAGGTTCTCTTCGGTCTTGCTGTTTTTCAGTGCAGCCATGATTCCCATCATTCCCATTCGTTCGCTTTGCTCTCGGAATCGAGAAACAAAAATCCCGCGCGACCGGCGAATTCCACGCCGGCGGCCCGGGCTCACGCGGCGGCATATTGCACAGGCGGCTGATAAGTTCCAATTGTATTTTGTGCGTAAAAAGATAAGTTTGCCTTATGATCACCTTGAAGCAATTGCGTTATCTCACTGCGCTTGCCGAGCATAGGCATTTCGGCCGCGCCGCGGATGCCTGCGCGGTGACCCAGCCCGCGCTCTCCATGCAGATACGGGGGCTCGAGAAGGATCTCGGAGTGACCCTGGTCGAACGTCGTCATGGCGATGTCAGCTTGACGGCGACCGGGTTCGAGCTTGCTCGGCGCGGTGAAACGGTGCTCGCTGCCGCGCACGACCTTGTGGATTTTGCCCGCCTGCGCAGCCGGCCACTGTCCGGCGGGCTTGCGCTGGGGATCATTCCGACGCTCGCCCCCTATGTCTTGCCCAAGGTCCTGCCGGCGCTGCAGCAGCGCTATCCGGACCTGCGGGTCGAGCTGAGGGAGACGCAGACCGAGATCCTCATCGAGGAATTGCTGCGCGGGTCGCTGGATGTATTGATGCTCGCCTTGCCAATTCCGCACGTCGAGGCCGCGACCATCCCTCTGTTCGAGGATCCATTCCTGCTGGCTGTTCCAAAGGACGATCCGCGCCAGGATGATGCGGTTGTGTCAGCCGACGATATCGATCTCGCGCGCCTCATCCTGCTCGAAGAGGGACACTGCCTGCGCGACCAGGCGCTGGCCTTCTGCACCGGGGATCGTCGCGACAAATCCTTCGGGCTCGGCGCGACCAGCCTCGCCACGGTGCTGCAGATGGTAGCCAACGGTTACGGAATCACATTGCTCCCGGAGGTGGCGGCCGATGTCGAGGCGCGCGACGGACGGGTCAAGCTGCTGCGGTTTGCGGCACCGGCGCCCAAGCGAACGGTCGGGCTCGCTTGGCGGCCGACTTCGCCGCGCAAGTCGGATTTCACGGCGCTGGGCCAGATCGTTGTCGATGCCCTGGGCCGATGCGGCGCCATCCGCGATCAGCATTTCGCCCGGCGGCCGGTCTCGCCGCGGCGGCGCGGACGGTGATGAAATTCAGTTCACTGACTTACACCGATCTTGCCAAGGCGCCCCGCCGCATTCTTGCCGGCGTGCCGGGCCGTTCATCGTTCAGCCGAAACGCGCCAACGCGATCATCCATGGCCTGTGCCTGTTGATCGAGCACCCTGGCGGTCGCGGCATTCTCCTCCACCAGCGCCGCATATTGACGCGTCGCATCGTCCATTTCGTTGAGGGCGCCGTTGACCTGCTCGAGACCTCCGGTCTGCTCGGCGCTGGCGGCCGCAATGTCTGCGACGATATCCGCCACAGTATTAATGGATGCGAGAATCTCGCCGAGCGCCGCCCCAGCGGTGTTCACCAGTTCCACGCCTTCTCGAACTTGGCTGGCGCTGGTCGTCAGGAGCTGTTTGATGTCCTTGGCGGCTTGCGAGGATTGCTGGGCGAGATTGCGGACCTCGGTCGCCACGACCGCGAAGCCGCGCCCAGCATCGCCGGCTCGGGCGGCCTCGACTGCCGCATTGAGGGCAAGCAGGTTCGTCTGCCGCGCGATCTCGTCCATGACACCGATGATGTCGGAAATTTTGCGCGAGGATTCGTCGATTCGGGTCATGGCCTGGACTGCTTTGGCCACCACTTGGCTGTTGCGATCGGTGCTGGCCCGGGCCTTACTGGCCGATGCGCTTGCCTGCTGAGCATTCTGCGCGGTCTTGCGCACCGCCGCGGAAATCTTCTCCAAATTAGCCGACGTCTGTTGCAGGCTTGCCGCCTGCATTTCCGCTCGCTGCGATAGATCGGCGGAGCTCGCCGAGATGTCGGTCGATGCGTTTGAGACCTCACGCGTCGACCCTGCCAATGCATGTATCGTGTCGCGCAGATGCGCCATCGTGCGGTTGAACTCTTCCTTGATCTCCTGGTAGGCCTGAGGGAAATCCTCCGTCACACGATAGCTTAAGTCGGCACCGGAGAGCTTGGTCAGGCCGAGCTTCAACGCCCGGACCACCTGCGCCTGCTCATCTGCGATCCTGACCTGCTCTTCCATGCTCCGGCGCTGCTTCTCGGCAGCGGCAGCGCGCGCCTCCTCGCCGCTGCGCCGCTGCGCGGCGGCTTCGCGTTCCAGACGCTCGCGCGTGATGGCATCGTCGCGGAAGACGCGTACCGCGCGCGCCATCGCTCCGATCTCGTCTGCATCTTCGGCGGCCGGAACCTCCAACCTGGTATCGCCCGCTGACAGCCGCCGCATGGTCTCGCCGATCGCGCCGAGGCGACGCAGCAGGTTTCGCTGGACGTAGAACACCGCGATGGCGGCGGAGGCCAGCAGGCTGAGCGCGGCGACGATGATCAAGAGTACGCGGTCATGATCGAGGTCGTCTGAAAGCTGGCCGATGCTGCCGTTCATGCGCCGCTCGATCTCGGTCACCAGATTGGATACCGCCCGATCGAGCTCGCTTTGGATACGTGCATTCTCCTCGATGGTCTGATCGGCCCGCTGCGAAGCCGCTATTTCCTTAGCGCGCAAGGCCAAGATGCTGTCCTCACCGACTCCAAAAACAAGCAGATCGTCGATTGCCTTGGTGATCTGCGGATCACGCGCGGTCTTGGACAGCTTCGCGAGCGTATCGGAGGACGCCTTGAACCGCTCCCCGAGCGGCACCAGCATCGCGGCATCCTTGGCGGCCGAAGCTTCGCTCAGCACGCTAGCGACGAGGTGGGCCTGTGCGGCCATTTCCAATGCATTGCGCAGGCCAGCGATCTGGTTTGTCACCAAGTCCTTGACTACCTTGCTGGACTGTTTGGCGGCGTCGTCGCTCCGTGTCACCAGGTCAAAATTGAGGTCATCGACCAAAGTGACCAGCACGCCGGTAAGCGCCTCGTGGACACGAAACACCCTCTGCAGCCGCGCCATGTCTTCGCCTTCGGCCGGCTGGCCCTTGGATTCGGGGTTGGAATCGGCTTTGGAATCGCCCTTAAAATTCGCAAGCTGCACGATATTGTCGACCCGTTTGCGCAGTTCATCGAATTGGGGGCCGGGCGGCAGCTTGGCGATCTCCTTCCGGGCGCGAAGCGCCGAGGACGTGAAGCGGTCTTCGAGCAAGGCCAGGATCGAAGGGGAGGATGTAAGCGCATTCGCGGTCAGCAAGCCGGTCATGAGATTGGTTTCGGCACCGGTATCGATCACGACCTGCATCACTTGCAGGCCATCGACCAAAGACTTGACGATTTTGTCCGCAGTCTTGCCGACGCTCTCGGCGGTGGTGACGACGTCGAAATAGGAATCATCCACCACCGGGGTGAGCTTTTCTCCAACGCTCGCGTGAGAGCGGTTCAGCGCGTCGAGCCTGTCCTGAAGATGACCGCGGATAGCGGCCCGCTCCTCGATTGCGGCGGCGAGCGCTTGCAGATTGTCGCCCAGGCTTTGCGCCGGCATCTCGACGGCCGCGAAGGCGGGATTCTTCCGTCCCTCGCCCATACGCTCCAGCAGGGCGGTGAACGCGGCGTAGCGTTCGCGGATCTTCTCCGCCAACGCATTCTGCTCGTCCGCTGTACGTGCATTGACCAAGCGCGCAGCCGCGGCCGAGATGTCGCCCGAAATGGCCGAGAGCCGCAGCGCATCGGTCATCAGCGGGACCTCACGGTCAGCGATGGTCTGGACGCCCTGCTCGGCGACCGAATAGGACGTAATGGCGACAGCGGCTGCCGTCAGCGTCATGACTGATACGGCACCGAATGCGACCGGCAGCTTGACCTTGATGCCGAAGCTGGCGAGCCAGTGTGACAGCCGCGCGCGCACCGATCAGTTCCGCGAAACCTTGACCAGCCTGTCGACTGCCTTGAACGAGCCGTCGCCTTGGATGACAGTCATGAAGACCGTGTCGAGGCCCGCGCGATCGGAGCCGTAGGAGATTTTTAAGCCGCCGATGTCAAAGGTCCCGTTCCTGATGGTCTGGAGCAATGCTTCGCGCGTCAGGTTGTCTCCGACCTTATCGATGGCGTTGATCACGAGGCGGCCGGCGATATAGCCTTCGAGCGAAACGAAGTCCGGCTGCGCCTGCGGATCGAGAGCCTTGATGGCTGCCTGATAGTCGGCCACCACTTTGATCGAGGCATCCCACGGGAACGGCACTACCTGGCTTATCACGACGCCACTGCCATCTGGACCAAGCTCTTTGGCAAGTGCGACCGCTCCAACGAAGGAGATATTCACGAAGACCGGATTGAAATCGATCTTGTGGGCGAGCTTGATGAACTCGGCGGCGGGCTTGTAGGGGCTTACCATGACGACCGCTTCGGGATCGGCGCGTTTTATGGCGAGCAGGGCGGATTTTACTGCCACTGTGTTGCGCTCGAACGTCCCTTCGGCGGCGATCTCCATGCCGCGCTTCTCCATCGCCTGCTTGAAGCCGGAGAGCCCTGCGCGACCGAAGGAATCGTCTTGGTAGAAGATGGCGATCTTCTTGACCTTGAGGTCTTCGACCAGATGCTTCGCCCAAGCCTCGGTTTCGGCGTCATAGCTGGCGCGAACGTTGATGACGTTGGTGAGCTTCGGATCGCGCAGAAAGCTTGCACCCGTAAAAGCACCGATGAACGGGACGCCCGCGGCGGTGGCAATCGGCTGAGTCGCCGCCGACGTCGGCGTACCCACCGGACCGATAAGGGCAAAGACCTTGTCCTCGTCGATCAGCTTCTTGGTCGCGACGATCAACTTCTCGGGCTCGTAGCCATCGTCGATGGTGTCGAGCTTGAGCTTGCGACCATGAATACCGCCTTGTTTGTTTGCTTCATCGAAGGCGGCCTGGATGCCGGTGCGCATTCCGGTTCCGAGCGCGGCGGCCGGCCCTTCGAACACGGCAGCTTGGCCGAACACGACCGCATCGTTGGTGACACCATCTTCGGCGCAAGCGAGTGAAGGGCCAAAGAGCAACCCGGCGATCGTTACGACATTCAACAGGTTAACGCGGACATGAACCGTTCGCTTCATTCGACTCTCCCGGCATGGGCCGCTCCGCGGCTGGAACCGCAGTTCGGCGCGATTGAGAGGATAACGGCTTGCCGTAAATTTCCCGTTTACTTCCTGTGCTTGCGGGGTCTCCAGTCCACTATCTCGTTGAAATACCTGCGCGGGATGCGGCCCGTCCGGTCGGGAAACGCCAAGGTTGGCTGGCGTGCTGGCTGCCGCGGCGACCTTGAAAACTGTAAGGTTGGGATCCGGGTAACCGCGGAGGGCGAAATGGCCGGGTTTGGTGGGCGCAAGCGAGAATTTGCAGCCGTATCGGTTTTCAGCGCCGCCGTGGTCAGTCTTCTGGCGCTTTCATCCTTGCAGGTGCGGGCGGCGGCGCTGGACGATGGCGATACGGCCCGGCTTGCCGGCTTGATCGATCAGGTCAAAACCTTCGAAGACGACGTCAGCTCGGCGCTGCATAACGTCCCGCCGAGCGACGCCGAGCAGATCGAGTCCTATGCCTATGTACAGCTCAATCTGGAAGCCGCCCACGAGCGACTGAACACGGTCTTCATGCTGGTCGCGGTGTCGAGCTATGTTGAGTCCTCAGCTGATCAAATTGCTCATCCTCGATCTCATGCACGCTCAACTGCTGCCGCAGAGCAAGACTTACCTGAACCAGAAGATGGACAATATTGCCAGCATGGCGGCGGCGCATCCCGACGACCAGACGCTGGCGACCTATGCAACGCGCGCAGCCACCGTGCTCGGCGAGGGAGGCGTTCGCCTCCTGGACGGATTCGCCCGCAAGATCGCGGATGCGCATCGATAACGGAGGCGATTATCATGAAGAAGCTCGTCCTCGCCGCAGCAATCCTGCTGCTCACTGCCGCGTCCGCCTCCGCGCAGCGGCCGCCGCCCGGCGAAGGCGAAGACCACAGCCAGGCGCTGGGCGGCGGCCTCTACAGCATCAACTGGGGGACGATGAGTCTTAATGTCGGCATGTCGACCGGCGACGACGGCATCCTGCTGGTCGATGCCCAGGACGAGCCGGCAGTGCCGCGGCTGCAAGCCGAGATCGCCAAGCGTTCCGGGGCCCCAGTCCGGATCGTCATCGATTCGCATTGGCATTTCGATCACGTCGGCGGAAACGAGCTCTTCCGGCGGCAGGGCGCCACGATCATAGCACAGGAGAACACCCGGCGGCGGCTGATGACCGAACAGGTGAATCCCCTGGGCGGCAAGCAGCGAGCGTTCCCGCCTTCGTTCTGGCCGACCTTGACGTTCACGGATTCACTTGCGCTGCACTTCAACGGCGACGACATCGACGTGGTGCACGTTCCGAGCGGCCATACCGACGGCGATGTGATCGTGCGCTTCCGCCAGGCCGATGTGCTGTTCGCCGCCGACCTGTTCAACAATGGCGACTATACGCGCGTCGATTTGCGCGGCGGCAGCCTCGACGGAATGATCGCCGCCTATCAGAAGCTGCTGCCGGAGCTGGACGACCAGGTGAAGGTCGTCCCCGGTCGCGGGCGGGTGGGCACAAAGCGCGACATGGAAGATTATCTCGCCGTGATGCTGGCGCTGCGTGACCGCATCGGCCGGCTCGTTCGGGATGGCAAGAGCATGGATGAGGCGGTTGCACTCAAGCCGACCGCCGATCTCGATGGCAGGTGGGGCAACGGCCCGATTCGTCCCGATCAGATCGTGGAAGAAGTCTATGCCGATCTGAAACGGAAGGTGAGGTAACGCGTTCGCGCAGCGCTGTCCGATAGGGACCGCGATTGCCAAGGAGCACGCGCATTAACTGCTTCGTCCGGGGACGACGCGCGTAGGTGGCGTTTGCCTTGACCCACAAGACCTCGGCGGGCAGAGTGCCGTCCCGCTGAGGAATCTCCGCAGGGGGCCTGGGTGCGCAGTTTCAGCTTTATAGCCATCGCGGTGCTGTATTGCTGTCACAGCGCGACAGCCGCCGACATGACGCCGAATGCGTTGCCGGCCACCGCCACCCAGCCGATCCCCACGCCACCACCGGAAAGCGGACGCATCACTTTCGTTGAAGAGAATGATGCTCTGGTTCCGAATCCCACCGACCGGTGGTACACGCAGGGCGCGCAGCTAAGCTATCTCTCCGCCCCGGTCGCCGGGCCCGGGCTGGCAGCCTTCCTCCCCTCGACATATTTCGACCCAGGCAGCTTTCGCACGTTGCGCTTCGAGCTCGTCTTCGGGCAGAGCATCTTTACTCCGCAGGATCTGCACCTCAACCCGCCGGACCCGAATGACCGCCCCTATGCGGCTTGGCTCTACGCCGGGGCGGGCTTGTATCAGGAAACCGATCATCGCTCGCTCGATCACGTGCAGCTTCTACTGGGCGTCGTTGGCCCGGCGGCTCTCGGCGAGGAAGTGCAAAACGGCTTTCACAATCTCATCTCCGGCATCAACAGTCAGTTCCCCTCCGCGGGGTGGGAAAGCCAGCTCAAGAACGAACCCGGCGTTGTGCTATCGTATGATCACCGGTGGCGCTGGGGGGGAGGCTTGGGAGCAGGGCTGGCGGCGGATGTCATTCCGGAATTCGGCGCCACGATCGGCAACGTGTTCGACTATGCGGAAGCGGGCGCAATGCTTCGCTTCGGTCAGAACCTGAGCTCGGACTATGGGCCCGCAAGAATACAGCCTGCATTCTCGGGGACGGCGTGGTTCGATCCGAGCCAGCTGCAGGGGCCGTGGGGGTGGTACATTTTCGTCGGCGCGCAAGGGCGTGTCGTCGCGCGCAACATCTTCCTCGCCGGCAATACGTTCGAATCCTCACCGCACGTGACGGAAGAAGTCCTGGTGGCCGACCTATCCGGCGGCGTTTCGTTTTTCTGGTCGGATGTCGCCAAAGTCGATTTGGTGCTGACGTGGCGCAGCAAGGAGTTCACCACGCAGCCCGAACCCGACCGCTACGGCGGCATCAACATCACGTTCAAGCTGCCCTAAGCTCGCCGAACGGGCCACGCGCTACCAAGCTTCCCTCGGCATGGCGATGCGAGATTGGGATTACTTTGTCGTCTCGTGGTAGCCACAATACCAAGTCACGAATTTGCGCAACCCCGCTTCAAGCGGTGTCGACGGCGCAAATCCGATGTCGCGCTGCAGATCGGTGATCTCGGCACATGTTTCCAGGACGTCGCCAGGCTGCATGGGCTGCAGGTCGCGGATCGCTGGCCGGCCGATGACGCGTTCGAGCGTCGCGACGAAATCCAACAAGTTCACCGGCTGATTGTTGCCGATATTATAGATCCGATAGGGCGCTTCGCTGGTCGCCGGATCGGGTGCTTGCGCATCCCAGCTTGGGTCACCTTGGGGCGGACGATCGAGCGTTCGCACCACCCCTTCGGCAATATCGTCCACGAAGGTGAAATCACGACGCATTTCGCCGTAGTTGAAAACCTTGATCGGACGATTGTCGAATATGGCGCGGGTAAATTGGTAGACGGCCATGTCCGGCCGGCCCCAGGGGCCGTAAACTGTGAAGAAGCGCAAGCCCGTGACCGGCAGCTTGTGAACGTGGGCGTAGGTGTGCGCCATTAATTCGTTCGCCTTCTTGCTGGCCGCATAAAGGCTGACCGGATGATCGACCGATTGCCGGGTGGAATACGGCAGGTGCCGGTTGGCTCCGTAAACCGAGCTCGACGACGCGAAGACGAGATGCCTCGCACCACAGCGGCGCGCGCCTTCCAGCACCGTTACGAATCCGTCGCAGTTGGCATGGATGCAGGCGAAAGGCTCTTGGATTGAAGCGCGCACGCCCGGTTGCGCCGCCAAGTGCACCACGCGGTCGGGCTTGACGGCTGCGAACGCATCCGCCGTGGCGACGGCATCGGCAAGGTCGATCTGGCGAAATGCAAAGCCGCGGTGCTGATTGAGATAGTCGAGGCGGGCCCGCTTCAATGCGGGATCGTAGTAGGAGGTGAGGGCATCGATGCCCACTACCTCTTCGCCGCGGGCAAGCAGCCGCTCCGCGACGTGCATGCCGATGAACCCGGCCGCGCCGGTGACCAGAATGGGTCGTGAAGGCATGGTTCAACTTTCGAGGTCATTGCCGTAACGTCAGCCAAGATGTTGCCAATTCTAATCAATGTCGAATAGCTTTTTCCGGCCTGATGCGGAATGTGCACCTTTTTCTTCGCTGATCGGCGGCGGTCCGATAGTGAAAGCCGGTCGCCGGAGTGGGCCGCCAATGGGTCGCACTGATTCATCGCCCCCTCGAATAAGGGGATGGCGCCCACACCAGACATCGTGAAGGCTAATCGTTAATCGGCAAATAAGTCGCGCAGTCGGAGCACGAACCATAACGCAGGCTCCAGAAAGAGCGAATCAAGCGATGCGTGGGCTCTTGCAAATTGTTGTGGATGGTTGGCCCGTCCTCGGCATCATGATCGGTGGTGTACTGACATTGGTCTGGATTGGCTTTATCGGGTGGCTACTGTTCGCAGTCGTCTAGTAGACGTGTTTCGACAAGGTTACGCGCTAGCTGCGTTTGCGCGTCCGCCAACTAAGATAAACCGCTATCGCAAGCGAAGGCGCAATAAAGACGGCCGCACCAAGAATAATATGCATTTCCCCCCTCCACCTTCGACTCCTTTGTTTTGTTTTGATCGTACCCGAAGACTGCCGGGATTGTCATCGATTGTCATGGGCCTCCGTGTCTGCGCCGGAGCAAGCGTCGATGTTGCACCATCACATTGCTTGGGACGAGACGACTTGTTGGCGTAGGCTGGCACCATTCTAGGAGGGAGACCGCGGCCACGAGCCTCTTCGATCCCTATTGGTAGATCCCCTCAACCCGGCACGCGAATTTTTGGCAGGCAGCGACGAATTCACCGTCAACGGCGTCGCATGATCGAGAAATGGTCGGCCGATTCGTGGCACCCCGAACGATCTCGTTTTCGCGGGAGTGACAGCTGACAGCCTTCCGTCCAGAGGTTACGCCGGCAGGCATCCAGCATTAGGCCGGCACCATCAGCACTTTCCTATTTCCGAATCTCGTGCGAGCCATCGGCTGCCGGCCTCGCATGGGGCGGAGACAAAACAGTGGCCGTTTCCAGACGGTTCAATTTCCGCCAGTAGGGTCATCGCCAAAGTTCTGCGTGCTCGCCTATCGCGGTCGGCACCTCAACCAACCGTTCGGAAGACAGCGCCGCGGCCGTCACCTTGAACGCCTACATCACGGAGTAGGGGATTGCGTCACCGTCCGGGCGCGTCGCCTTCACGAGCGCTTTCACCATCTGACGCCCAAGACACCTTGCGTCGGGACGGCCAACCGATTGGTTGGCCAACCTAAATATTTCAAGAGAGTCATATGTTTATATTGGAAGCCCCGCGCTTTCGCGCGGGGCTGGAGATGTCGCTTACCAGGGAAAAGAAGTTCCCAAAGCGGCACCATCATACTCCCACAACAACGTCCCGACAAAAATCAATAAAACATAAAGCTACGTGGGCGAATTGTCGCATGGCCGACTCGGCGAGACACCATCGGGACGAAGATGGCCAATGTCGTACCGAGCCCAGGCTGACACAGGTCTGGGCATCGGCAGCCACTTTGATTGCGCAAGGTCGGGAATTTTGGCCGCTACGCCGAGCGCACGACGCGTGACTCCCCAAAAGGGGCACATGACCCCTCCGGCCGCGAGGTCGTAGCGAGCTGAAGCCGGTAGGTATCGAAGATATACGTCCGAATAGCCGAGGACAGGTTCGAAAGCCTTCGTTCCTCATCAATGCTCGCCACGAGACTCGACAGGGTCAAGTTTCGACTTGCGGCGATTTCCTTGAGAGCATTCCAAAATACATCTTCGAGGCTAATGCTGGTCTTGTGGCCGGCGATAACTATTGAGTGCTTGATGACAGCCGATCTCATGGCGCAGCCCTCTTGAAGGAAGATTCAGACTGACCATTCCTTGGCCTGCTCGTTCGTACTTTCCTCGATAGTAATTCTGCACACGCAATTCTTCGCGTGCGTAAATGGGGCGGAAGAAATTAGCGGATCAGTTTAAATAAATTTGGCGGATCGCCCCGGTCCGTTCGGGTATCGACGGCAGCTCACAATCTTGCAGTTGCACGAACAGCTGAGCGAAACGAACTCGCCCCAACGGCAGCGATCCGTCAATGAGATCGCGCGCGGCGCGGATCATCAGGCCGCTGTTGGGGTGTCGAGCCGGTGATGTTTGATGCGGAGAAGTCACCGGCAATTTCAATCGCCTTGTTCGGATCGACAAGACCCGAGCCAAAGTCATTGGCATTGCCGAGGTGTCGCGCGCTCGAGGTCAATATCTTGCGCACGTCCTCCGGGCTGAGATTGGGGTTGCGCTCCAAGACCAGCGCGGCAAGTCCGGAGACCTCGGCGGAAGCAACCGACGTTCCGGTCGTGAGCTGATAGCTGTTCTGCGGCGCCGGCACCAAGATGTCGACACCGGGCGCCGCGACCGCGATGTACTTGCCGCGATTGGCACCGGGGAACAGCTTGTCGTCCTCATCCGTTGCGGTGACCGCGATCACGTTGGGATCTGCGCCCGGGTAAAGCGGCGGCGATTTCGGCCCGGCGTTGCCCGCCGCGGCGATCAGCACGATGCCCTTGTCATGCGCGGCCCTCAGCAGCCGCTCGAGTGAAGGATCGCGTGGGCCGGCGAAGCTCATGTTTATCACGCGCACGTCCTTCTCCGACGCCCATTCCAAGCCGCGGAGAATATTGAACGTGGTGCTTTCGGCGTTGGCCGAGCTGCTTGAGAAAGCATGGACCGCATAGAGGCGCGCGGACGGCGCAACACCCATCAACTTGCGATGCGCAAAAATCGCGCCCGCCATGCCGGTACCATGCGGATGCGGCTTATCGGCTTCCCCGACCGCATCGAATTGTTCCGCCACGACGCCATCCAGGTCGGGATGCTGAACATCGATCTGCGAATCGATCACCGCAACGCTGATGTTGCCGCCTTTGAACTGCCGATGAATATCGATCAATCCGAGCTTGCTGATCGCATATTGCGCCGCATCACCTTCGCTCTGGGTCAGGCTGGCGAGGTCGGGTTGCTGGCTCTGCATTTGAGTTTGCGTCGGGGCCGGCTGCGGCTGCGCTACGTCAGACGGCGTCGACTGCTGCTGCACCAGATCAAAGGTGTACTCCGCCTGCGCGCCAGCGATAAGCTGATAAATTGCCGCCGCCCGGATCACGGCAGCAACCGATTGGCCGCTGCCGATGTGCAGCCGGTAGCTAGTGACGCCGAGCAGGCTCAGGTTCTGCGAGCCAAGGACCGTCAGGCCAAGTCGGTTGAAGATGGGTTGCAGCTGCGACAGGGGAATGTTGGAAGGAATCTGCAACACCACCTCGTCCTTGACGAAGTGAGTTTCCCCAACAGGCGGGACGACAAAGAAGCGCGATCCAAATTCCGGAGACAAGCCGCCCGGTCCTTGGCCCGGGCCGGAACCCGGCCTGGATCCGCCATTCGTCGACGGCGGCTGATTGAGAAGCTGTGTGTTGACCACATCATTCGGCGCCAAAGAGACGAGTGTCAGGGTTTGGATCAGATCTTGAATGATCTGCACCTGCACCGGCGGAAGGACGCTTGGTGTGTTGCTCTGCGGCGGCTCGAACGGGGTCACAGTCCCTGCATTCGTGCCGATCAGTCCGCCGACATCGCCTTTGCCGGAGACGGTTCCGACGGCGTACGACTGTGTGATCGAAGCTCCCTGATCATTGAGGCCGGCCAAACCGCCGGTCCCAGCGGCAGCTCCGCCGTTGACGGGCCCGCTCGCATACGACCCGGTGATCGTTAGTTCGTTTGCGCCGACCAAGCCACCTACGTCGGCTCCAGGGGAGTTCGAGGCGTTTGTCACTGGCCCGGCTGCATACGACTGCTCGATGACGCCGAGGTTGAAGCCGACCAATCCACCAAGGAAGGTCCCGATGCCCGTGCTCGTATCGGTCACGGATACGTCGGCGTGGGACTGGCTGATGCTCCCGGCATTCATGCCGACCAGACCACCCGTATCCGGGGCGAGACTGGAGGTACTATTGCTGGCGACCGTCCCGGTAGCGAAAGTATTGATGATCGAGCCGTTATTGATGCCGGACAGCGCGCCGACATAGGCGTTGTCGTCCTGGCCGCTCCAAAAATTGCTGATGCTGACGTTGGTCAGGCCGAGATTGCGGATCGTCCCGTCGTTCTGACCGAACAGACCCGACAACACTCCGGTCGTATTGACGGTGAGGCCGTCAACCACCTTGCCGCCCCCGTCAAAAACTCCCGTAAACGGATTGTTCTCGGTCCCGATCGGTACGAACCCGGCGCCGCCGTTCCAATTCTTCGTCCCGCTCGCGTCGATAGCTTTGGCCAGAACGAAATTCTGCCCAAGCAGGCTTGCACTGCCAATGCCCTGCAGTCCGAACACATCGGCGATCTGATAAGGCTTACCGCTCGATCCGTCACCGCCCAAAGCTCGCAAGAACGTTCCCCCCTGCAGACGGAAATCGTTTGCGGAGAAGGACGGCAAGCTGGATGAGACTTGAGTCCAAATGCCGTTCTGTAACGTGAATGTCGCCACATTCACGGCCGCGATCGGATTGATGGTACTACCCGCATTCAGGATTAGTCCGCCTTTGGCGGCTGTGATCGAGGCGTTGATGTTTATATCGTGATAGGCATGAAGCGTCAGGGTCGTGCCCGCCGACCAATTGATGCTGCTCTGAACGTCGATATCGCCGGCGCCGGAGCTCTTCGTTCCAGGTCCGCTGGCGCCGCTGGCGCTAGTGACTATCGTAACATTAGCCGTCTTGAGATCGTTGGAGATCGTGGTGGCGGCGGTCGCGTCGATGGTGAGATCGGTCGGATCAACCAGCCAGGTCCCGGTGGCACCGTTAAGAGCCGTCGTGTTCACCTGCGCGCCGACGAAATTCACCGCGCCATGACTGGATGTCTCGACGAAGCCACCGTCCCCGCCGAGCGCTCCTCCCTGTGCCAGGATCGTGCCCGCGAACGTAGTTTGTTGGTTGGACCACAGCACCACCTTGCCGCCATTGCCGCTGCCGG
>DATGMN010000021.1:0-23928 GCA_035293585.1 Bradyrhizobium sp.
CCGCTTCAAGGGCGCCGAGATGGTCTGGTGCCAGGAAGAGCCGCGCAACATGGGCTCCTGGCACTTCATCGAGCCGTATCTCGAGTGGGTGCTGAACCAGGTGGGTGCGACGCACCGCCGTCCGCGCTATGCGGGCCGGGCGGCCGCAGCCGCTACCGCCACCGGCCTGATGTCCAAGCACCTTGCCCAGCTCAAGGCCTTGCTGGACGAGGCGCTGAACTAAACCGCAATGCCAACCCGTCATGCCCCGCGAAAGCGGGGCATCCGGTAACCCGTGCCAGTGCTGCTTCGCGTATGGACGGCTCTGTTTACCGGATTTTCCGCTGTCGCGGAGCATGACAGCCCAACGCTTATTTTGACCGCACAGGTTTCTTCGAGGAAAAGATCATGACCGAAATCCGCGTTCCGACGCTCGGCGAGTCCGTCACTGAGGCCACCATCGGCCGCTGGTTCAAGAAGGCGGGCGACCCGGTCGCGGTCGACGAGCCCCTGGTCGAGCTCGAGACCGACAAGGTCACCATCGAGGTGCCCGCGCCGTCAGCCGGAACGCTCGGCGAGATCATTGCCAAGGATGGCGAGACCGTCGCGGTCGGCGCGCTGCTCGGCCAGATCGCCGATGGCGCGGCGCCTGCGAAGCCGGCCGCAGCGCCTGCCGCGGCTGCTGCGCCCGCCGCGGCCAAGCCTGCCGCCGCGCCGGCGCCCGCGCCGAAGGCCGCGCCCGCGGATGCGCCGCTCGCCCCGTCTGTGCGCAAGCTCTCCGCCGAAACCGGCATCGATGCCTCGACCGTGCCGGGCTCCGGCAAGGACGGCCGCGTCACCAAGGGCGACATGCTGGCTGCGATCGAGCGTGCGGCCTCCGCGCCGACCCCAGTCAACCAGCCCGCGGCTGCCGTGCAGGTCCGTGCGCCGTCGCCCGCCGACGATGCCGCGCGCGAGGAGCGCGTGCGCATGACGCGGCTGCGCCAGACCATCGCGCGCCGCCTCAAGGACGTGCAGAACACCGCGGCGATGCTGACGACCTTCAACGAGGTCGACATGACCCACGTGATGGCGATGCGCGCCCAGTACAAGGACGTGTTCGAGAAGAAGCACGGCGTGAAGCTCGGCTTCATGGGCTTCTTCACCAAGGCCTGCGTTCAGGCGCTGAAAGATATTGCAGCCGTCAATGCCGAGATCGACGGCAGCGACCTGATCTACAAAAACTACTACCACATCGGCGTTGCCGTCGGCACCGACCGCGGCCTCGTGGTGCCGGTGGTGCGCGACTGCGACGAGAAGTCGATCGCGCAAATCGAAAAGTCGATCGGCGATTTCGGCCGCCGCGCCCGCGACGGCCAGCTCAAGATCGAGGAGATGCAGGGCGGCACCTTCACCATCACCAATGGCGGCATCTACGGCTCGTTGATGTCGACCCCGATCCTGAACGCGCCGCAGTCTGGCATTCTCGGCATGCACAAGATCCAGGAGCGGCCGATGGTGGTCGGCGGCAAGATCGAGGTGCGCCCGATGATGTATCTGGCGCTGTCCTATGATCATCGCGTGATCGACGGCAAGGAAGCGGTCACCTTCCTGGTGCGCGTCAAGGAGAGCCTGGAGGATCCTGCGCGGCTGGTGCTGGACCTGTGATCGCGAACAGTCGTGTCGGATGATGCTCCAGCTTGCCCGCCATGGATGCCGTCGGAAATCCCCGACGGCAGCAAACCGCCTGAATGGGATCAGGAGGACGCGGATGGGCTTGTCGGCCAATTGCTCCTGGCAGGCATTACCTACGTTGCCGCGGACGGAAAGACCGTCACATCGCAAGTGCAATGTTGGGGGCGGATCATCGGCGCGACGCCCAAAGCGATTGAGGTTGTCTGCGAGGGGAAGATATGGACTGGACAGATGATGAAATTGCCGCCGCACCTCACAGCGTTTCATGTAGCCCGGCCCGGAGAATACAAACTGGCCTCGACGGGCGAGACAGTCTCCAATCCCGATCTGACGACCACTTGGACGGTCACGCAGCCTCCCAAGTCGTGATTTGTTGATGCATGCGTTTTAGGCACTGGGGGCAGATGTGACCGACAAGGTTGTTGTGATCACCGGCGGCAGCCGCGGCATTGGCCGGGCCACCGCGCTTGCGGCGGCCGCGCGCGGCTATCGCGTGGTCATAGGCTATGCCAGCAACGATGCGGCTGCGAACGAGGTCGTGGCCGCGATCGAGGCCAGGAACGGCAAGGCGATTGCGGTGAAATGCGACGTCGGCGAGGAGGCCGACATCCTCGCGCTGTTTGCGGCGGCCGACAAATTCGGCCGGCTCGGGGCGCTGGTCAACAATGCCGGCATTGTCGGCAAGACCTCGCGGGTCGACGAGATGCCGGCCGAGCGCATCCAGCGCATGATGGCGGTCAACGTCACCGGCAGCATTCTCTGTGCCCGTGAGGCGGTCAAGCGGATGTCGACCCGCCATGGCGGCCAGGGCGGAGTGATCGTCAACCTGTCGTCGGTGGCGGCCAAGCTCGGCTCTGCCAACACCTATGTCGACTACGCGGCCTCGAAGGGCGCGATCGATACCTTCACCGTCGGCCTCGGCCACGAGGTCGCGGGCGAAGGCATCCGCGTCGCCGGGATCAGGCCTGGCCTGATCGATACCGACATCCACGCGTCCGGCGGCGAGCCCGACCGCGCGCATCGGCTTGCACCCAACGTGCCGATGAAGCGCGTCGGCACGGCTGAGGAAATCGCCAATGCCATTGTCTGGCTGATGTCGGACGAGGCTTCCTACGTGACCAGCGCCATCCTTGATGTCTCGGGCGGTCGTTAATAGCTGTCAGAACCTTTAAAGATACAGGACGTCAATCATGCCCACTTACGATCTCGTTGTCATTGGCACCGGTCCTGGCGGCTATGTCTGCGCGATCCGCGCGGCCCAGCTCGGCATGAAGGTCGCCGTGGTGGAGAAGAACGCCACGCTTGGCGGCACCTGCCTCAACATCGGCTGCATGCCCTCGAAGGCGCTCCTGCACGCTTCCGAAATGTTCGAAGAGGCCGCGCATTCCTTCGCCAAGATGGGCGTCTCCGTCTCAGCGCCGAAGCTCGATCTGCCGGCGATGATGAACTTCAAGCAGCAGGGGATCGACGGCAACGTCAAGGGTGTCGAGTTCCTGATGAAGAAGAACAAGATCGACGTGCTGCGCGGCACCGGCAAGATCCTCGGCGCCGGCAAGATCGAGGTTTCCGCGGACGGCAAGTCGCAGACCGTCGAGACCAGGAACATCGTGATCGCAACCGGCTCGGACGTGGCAAAGCTCAAGGGCATCGACATCGACGAGAAGCGCATCGTGTCCTCGACCGGCGCGCTGTCGCTTTCGAAGGTGCCGGAGAAGCTCCTGATCGTCGGCGCCGGCGTCATCGGCCTCGAGCTCGGCTCGGTCTGGCACCGCCTCGGCGCCGAGGTGATGGTGGTCGAATTCCTGGACCGTATTTTACCGGGTATGGACGGCGAGATCGCCAAGCAGTTCCAGCGCATCCTGGAAAAGCAGGGTTTCGTCTTCAAGCTGGCGTCCAAGGTCACCAGCATCGACAGTTCGGGGAAGATGCTCGGCGTCAAGGTCGAGCCTGCGGCCGGAGGCGCTGCAGAGACGATCGAAGCCGACGTCGTGCTGGTCTGCATCGGCCGCGTGCCCTACACCGACGGCCTTGGCCTCAAGGAGGCGGGCGTTGCGCTCGACAATCGCGGCCGCGTGCAGATCGATCCGCACTTTGCCACCACGGTGAAAGGTATCTATGCCATCGGCGACGTGGTCGCCGGCCCCATGCTGGCGCACAAGGCCGAGGATGAGGGCGTTGCGGTGGCTGAAATCATCGCGGGCCAGGCCGGACACGTCAACTACGATGTCATCCCTGGTGTTGTGTATACAACCCCGGAGGTCTCCTCCGTCGGCAAGACCGAAGAAGAGCTGAAGCAGGCGGGCATTGCCTATACCGTCGGCAAGTTTCCGTTCACCGCAAACGGTCGCTCCAAGGTCAACCAGACCACTGACGGGTTTGTGAAGATTCTCGCAGATGCGAAGACCGACCGTGTTCTTGGCGTGCACATTATCGGGCGCGAAGCCGGCGAAATGATCCACGAAGCGGCGGTATTGATGGAATTTGGCGGCTCGGCGGAAGACCTCGCACGCACCTGCCACGCCCACCCGACCCGCTCTGAAGCCGTCAAGGAAGCGGCGCTTGCGGTCGGCAAGCGGGCCATCCATATGTAGGCGACGCTTCGATCTCGAATCGGGCGGGGGTCAACCGGATGCTGCGCCGCCTACTTCAACCCGTCTGGATTCTGCTTGCGATCATCTTCCTGATCGAAGCCTGGCTGTGGGATCATCTCGAGCCCATCGTGGCGGCGGTCGTCGCGGCGATCCCGTTGCGCACCTTCAAGCAATGGCTCGCCGATCGCGTCGATACGCTGTCGCCGGCGATGACGTTGATCGTCTTCATCGTGCCGGTCGTTCCGCTGTTTCCGCTGAAGATGGTCGGCGTGTGGCTGCTCATGCACGAATACTGGATGAGCGCGGTCACCACCATCCTGTTCGCGAAGATGCTCGGCGTCGGCGTAACCGCCTTCATATTCGACGTGACGCGCCCGAAGCTGCTCGAGATGGCGTGGTTCGAGACGCTCTATGAATGGGTCGTCCGACTGCGCGCCAGGTGCAATGCCCTGGTCGATCCGGTGAAGGCCAGGATCGTCGCATTGTTGCGCGGCGACGGCGACCGCTGGTCCGCGCGCGTCATGCGCCTGATCCTCCGCTTCCGCAAAAGCGTGCGCGAGGCCAGGTAGGCGCTGTTTTCACCTCGCACCGGCTCTCTCTCGTCTCCCTCGCCCCGCTCTTGCGGGGAGAGGGTCGGGGTGAGGGGCTGCATCCGCAAATTCGGTGACTGAGGAGCGCGTGGAGAGTCCCCCTCACCCGTATCGCATCGTCTGATGCGATACGGCCTCTCCCCGCAAGCGGGGCGAGGCGACACCGAGTCCGCGGTTTCTTGCTCAGTCCGCAATAACTAATGCAGCGGCAGGAGATGCGGCTGGAAGACGCCGAGTGCGGTGACCACGATGCCCGCGAGCGTCAACAGTCCGGAAATCCAGGCGAGCGCAATGATGCCGGTGATGATGGTGGCCGACGCCAGCACGATGGCGATCTGGAAGGCCGCGGAGCCGAGCTCGAAATGATGGTATTTGGCGGTTGCGAGATCGCGCTCTTCCTCGGCGTGCTTGGCGCGTTCGGCGAGCTGCTCGGTGCCTTCGCCGGTCTCGGGTTCGGAGCGGTAGCGCGCCGCGGTCTTCTGCCAGTCGTCGATCTGCTTCTGCGCGGCGGCTTTGGCGGCGTCGTCGCCGGCGGCGGCAAGGCCCAGCTTGCCTTGTTCGGCGGCGGTCTGCACTACGGTGCGACGAATTGTCTTGGCCTGGAAGAACGCCCAGAGGTTCGAGGCCTCGACATTCATGCTGATGGATTCGGTCTGCGCGCCCTTGCCCAGCGTCTCCGACAGCGCGAGACACAATGCGATCACCGCAATCAACAGTGCGATCTTCTTGTTTTCGCCGGATGCGTGCTCGGCGTGTTCCGCGTGCTCCATGCTTTCCTGCGCGCTCATGATTCCCCTCCTGACAAAAGACCTGCCGGCACGATTGCCGGAACGCGGTGTCGAGCGCAAGAGGCCAGCCGAGTTTGGCACGCGCGTGTCAAGCAGATGAACGGGCCGTTCAGCTTTCAGCCGCGCGGATGCGCGCTGCGGTAGACCTCCAGCAGGCGCTCGCTGTCGATCCCGGTGTAGATCTGCGTGGTCGAGAGCGAGGAATGCCCGAGCAGCTCCTGGATCGCGCGCAAGTCGCCGCCGCGGGAGAGCAGATGCGTCGCAAAGGAATGCCGCAGCGCATGCGGCGTCGCGCTGTCGGGCAGGCCCAGCGCGCCGCGCAGCCGCTGCATGGTGAGCTGGATGATGCGGGGGCTCAAAGGTCCGCCGCGGGCGCCGACGAAGATCGGGCCGCCCTCGGGCAGGGTGTGCGGGCAGATCGCGACATAATCGGCGATCAGCTGCAGCACGTTGTTGAGCACGGGCACCATGCGGGTCTTGTTGCCCTTTCCGGTCACGGTCAGCACGTCGCCCGCGCTCGGCTTCGGCACGTCGCGCCGTTTCAGCGACAGCGCCTCGGAAATGCGCAGGCCCGAGCCGTAGAGCAGCGCCATCACCGCAGCGTCACGCACGAGAACCCAGGTCTCGCGCTCTTCGCCGGCGCGCTCGTCGGCATCGGTCAGGCGCTTGGCGGCGGCGATATGGATCGGCTTGGGCAGGCTCTTGCCGACCTTCGGCGCCCGGATCGCGGAGAGCGCGCCGAGCTTGCCCTTGCCCTCGCGCTCCAGGAAGCGGCCGAAGGAGCGCAAGCCCGCGAGGCTGCGCATCAGCGAGCGGCTGCCGATGTCGTCGGCCCGCCGCATGGCCATGAAGGCGCGCACGTCGGTCGCTTCCAGCTCGGCGAAGCGCGAAAGGCTCACTTGTGCGCCCCAATGTTCGCAGAGGAACTGAAGACATTGCCTGACGTCGCGGGCATAGGCCTCCAGCGTCTTCGGCGACAGCCTGCGCTCGGCGCGCAGATGCGAAAGCCACCGCGCCATTTCGCCGGCGAGCGTCTCGTCGGCGCAAGCAAGCTCGATCGGCTCCGGCTCGGGCGCTGATTCAGATGCAACCTGTTTGCGGGCCATAGCGGGTATCGCCGGATTGATTCTCCTGATTATATCGCACCTCGTTCCTTTACCCTTCGCTAAGGCGCCCGACCGCTTCCCCAATGGATCACGCGACCCGCACTTCTCCACATTCCGCCACATCAACTGGCGTCGTCGATGTGCTGGTTCCGGTCGCGCTGAACCAGACCTATTCCTATCGCGTGCCGCGCGGCATGGCGCTTGCGGCCGGCGATGTCGTCGGCGTGCCGCTCGGACCACGCGAGGTGCTCGCGGTGGTCTGGGGCGAGAACGCCAATCCCGATCCGCGGCTGCACAACCGCCTGAAGGACGTCGCCGAGAAGCTCGACGTGCCGCCGCTGAAGAGCGAGCTGCGGTCGCTGGTCGATTGGGTCGCCAACTACACTCTGTCGTCGCGCGGCATGGTGTTGCGGATGTGCCTGCGCATGGGGGAGGGGCTCGGCCCCGAGCGTGTCCGTCTCGGCGTGCGGCTGGCCGGCGCGCCGCCGCAACGGATGACCCCGGCACGGCGGCGGGTGATCGCGGTGCTCTCGGATCGCCTCCTGCATGGCAAGTCCGAGACCGCGCATGAAGCCGGCGTCTCCACCGGGGTGATCGACGGCCTGGTCGACGAGGGCACGCTGGCGACGGAGCCGATGCCGAATGCACCGCCGCCGGCGCCGCCCGATCCCGCCTTTGCGCAGCCGGAATTCTCGCGCGAGCAGCGCACCGCCGTCGATACCATGCGCGCGCTAGCCGCGAGCGGCAGCTTCCATGTCGCGCTGCTCGACGGCGTCACCGGCTCGGGCAAGACCGAGGTCTATTTCGAGGCAGTCGCCGAAATCATCCGCCGGCGCAAGCAGGCGCTGATCCTGATGCCGGAGATCGCGCTCACCGGCCAGTTTCTCGACCGCTTCGCCAGGCGTTTCGGCGTGCGCCCGATCGAGTGGCATTCGGAATTGACCCCGCGCACGCGCGCCCGCAACTGGGCGGCGATTGCCGCCGGCGAGGCCCCGGTCGTGGTCGGCGCGCGCTCGGCGCTGTTTCTGCCCTATGCCAGTCTCGGCCTCATCGTGGTGGATGAGGAGCACGACCAGTCCTACAAGCAGGATGACGGCGTGCACTACCATGCGCGCGACATGGCGGTGGTGCGCGGCCATATCGCCAAAATTCCCGTCCTGCTCGCCTCCGCCACGCCCTCGGTGGAAACCGAGGTCAATGCGCGCAAGGGCCGCTACCAGCGCGTGGTGCTGCCGCAGCGCTTCGGAGGCGCGACCATGCCGCATATCGAGGCGATCGATCTGCGCCGGCAAGCGCCGCAGCGCGGTCGCTTCATCTCGCCCTATCTCGCGCAGGAGATCAAGAACGCGATCGAGCGGCGGGAGCAGGCGCTATTGTTCCTCAACCGCCGCGGCTATGCGCCGCTCACGCTCTGCCGCGCCTGCGGCCATCGCTTCGCCTGCACCATCTGCGATGCGTGGCTGGTCGATCACCGCTTTCGCCAGCGGCTGGTCTGCCATCACTGCGGCTTCTCGATGCCGCGCCCACATGTCTGCCCGCATTGCGCGGCCGAGGAATCGCTGGTTGCGGTCGGGCCCGGTGTGGAGCGGTTGCAGGAGGAGGCCGCACAGCTGTTTCCGAATGCCCGCACCATGGTGCTGTCGAGCGACCTCATCACCTCGATAGAGACCATGCGCAGCGAGCTGAACGAGATTGCGGAGGGCCGGGTCGACATCATCATCGGCACCCAGCTCGTCGCAAAGGGCCACCATTTCCCGCGGCTCAATTTGGTCGGCGTGGTCGACGCTGATCTCGGTCTCGGCAATGGCGATCCGCGCGCCGCCGAGCGCACTTGGCAATTGCTCAACCAGGTGATCGGCCGCGCCGGCCGCGACCAGGGCCGCGGCGTCGGCTATCTGCAGACCCATCAGCCCGAGCATCCCGTGATGAAGGCCTTGATCGCCTGCGACCGCGAGGCGTTCTATGCCAGCGAGATCGAGGCGCGCGAGCGCACCGGCTATCCGCCATTCGGGCGGCTCGCGAGCCTGATCATCTCGGCGGGGGATCGCCCGACCGCCGAAGGATATGCGCGCAAGCTCGCCGGGACCGCGCCGCGCGAGGAGCAGGTGCTGCTGCTGGGGCCGGCGGAGGCGCCGCTTGCGGTGATCAAGGGCCGCTACCGCTTCCGCCTGCTGCTGAAATCCGTGCGCGGCTTCGATTTATCGGAATATCTGCGGCGCTGGCTCGCGGTCGCGCCGAAGACGACGGGGAATTTGAAGCTCGAGGTCGACGTCGATCCGCAGAGCTTTTTGTGACGCCGCTCTTGCGCCGTCATTGCGAGGAAGTTGCAATGGCGGAGTAGAACAAAACCCGCCGTCATTCGCGACGGCGGGTTTCGGTATCAGCGCATGAACCAGTTCTGCCACTCTCTTATCCGGGAGCGCAGTACGCCATTGGCGCCGATGTTTGCAGATGTTGCGCGAGAAGCTGCGCGATCAGGAGACGACTTCCGCGGTGACGCGGCCGACGCCCGCACCGGTCAGGCCGACGGCGCGTGCCGCGGCGGTGGAGAGATCGAGAACCCGGCCGCGGACGAACGGGCCGCGGTCATTGACGGTGACGATGACGCTGCGATCGCCATGGGTGACACGCAGCTTGGTGCCGAAGGGCAGCGACCGGTGCGCGCAGGTGAGCGCGTTCTGGTCGAAGCGCTGGCCCGAGGCAGTCCTCCGGCCGGACTCGTTGCCATAATAGGACGCCATTCCCGAGAACACCCGCCCCATGGCTGCGAATGGACCCATCGACGCATTGGCATCGCGCCAGGAGCTGTCGGACGATTGCCGGGCTTGGTGGGAATAGTGGCGGTGGTGATACCTGGATTTGGCCGAAGCTTCGGTGGCAGTTCCACCGACCAGGAGAGTTGCGGCGACTACGGCGAGCGCCGTGCGCGAGCGGGCAATGGTTCCCGCGATCGACTTGTTCGAGTTTGTCATTAGTAGTGAGACCCTTGATAGTATTGCCACATTCGTGGCAAGTGGAACCCCCATCGCTTTGTGGAGCGGATGCCGTTTCGCGGCGCAATAAGGCGTGAATTGGGCAGTAATTCCCGTTTGTCGCCGGATGAAATATCTTGTTACCGGAGACGGATCATCACAAAAGGTTCCGTAAACTTGGAAATTAACTAATCATTAAGCATAAAGTTACTTATCAATACTTATGAATAAAGTCGTCGCGAGTTTTCGTGTCCGGACGCCAAGTAATGCGTGATGTAAAAGTGAAAGCGGCTAGAGCGGTCCGCTCTGCGGCTCGCTCATGTCCCCATGCGTCCGTCCCAGGAACGAAAGTGCTGCCTGGTGGCGAGCGGGTACTGTCTGGCCGTCGGTCCGGTCGGTAGGTCGATGACGTCGGCGCCAGTCCGCGGAGCGTCGCGAATCCCCGGACAAAAGTTTGCGGCTAAAGAACACGAGATAAGGATGCGCAACTCACGTTGCCGTCATGTTGCACGTGCGCGCCTGCTATGTTAGCAAAGCCGCGATTTTTAGGACCCCGGTGCTCCCAGGTGCCGGTTAAAAAATCGAAGTCCCGCTTGAATTCCAAGGGCTTGGATCGCTAGCCGCCGCGTTTTGCGGCGACGGTTTTTCCCTTGCGAGTTTGACAGCAAAAAGAGCGCGTCAGTGGCTGCAGAAGAAACGTCTGTTTCGGGAGTGTCCGGCCGTTATGCAACGGCCCTGTTCGAACTGGCCCGCGATGAAAAATCCATCGATGCGGTCTTGGTCGATCTCGATCAATTCAATTCCATGCTCGAACAGAGCGCCGACCTGCAGCGCCTGGTGCGCAGCCCGGTCTTCTCTGCCGACATTCAGCTTTCGGCGCTGACCGCGATCCTCGAGAAGGCCGGCATATCAGGCATTACCGCCAATTTCCTCAAAGTCCTCACCGCCAACCGGCGCCTGTTTGTGGTCGCTGATGTGATCCGCGGCTATCGCGCGCTGGTCGCCAAGTTCAAGGGCGAGGCTGCCGCCGATGTCACGGTCGCCGAGGCGCTGAATGAAAAGAATCTCGATGCTCTGAAGACGGCACTGAAGACGGTGACCGGCAAGGACGTCGCCCTCAATGTGAAAGTGGACCCTGCGATCATCGGCGGCCTCATCGTCAAGCTCGGCAGCCGCATGGTCGATAGTTCGCTTCGCACCAAACTCAATTCGATCAAGCACGCGATGAAAGAGGCAGGCTGATGGACATCCGCGCGGCGGAAATTTCCGCGATCCTCAAAGACCAGATCAAGAATTTCGGCCAGGAGGCCGAAGTCTCCGAAGTCGGACAGGTGCTGTCCGTCGGTGACGGCATCGCCCGCGTCTACGGTCTCGACAATGTCCAGGCCGGCGAGATGGTCGAGTTCGAGAACGGCACCCGCGGCATGGCGCTGAACCTCGAAACCGACAACGTCGGTATCGTGATCTTCGGCGCCGACCGCGAGATCAAGGAAGGCCAGACGGTCAAGCGCACCCGCGCCATCGTCGATACGCCCGTCGGCAAGGGGCTGCTCGGCCGCGTCGTCGACGCGCTCGGCAACCCGATCGACGGCAAGGGCCCGATCCAGGCGACCGAGCGCCGCCGCGTCGACGTCAAGGCGCCCGGCATCATTCCGCGCAAGTCCGTGCACGAGCCGATGGCGACCGGCCTCAAGGCGATCGACGCCCTGATCCCGATCGGCCGCGGCCAGCGCGAGCTGATCATCGGCGACCGCCAGACCGGCAAGACCGCGATCGCGCTCGACGCCATCCTGAACCAGAAGCCGCTGAACGCCACCGGCGACGAGAAGATCAAGCTCTATTGCGTCTATGTCGCGATCGGCCAGAAGCGCTCGACCGTTGCGCAATTCGTCAAGGTGCTGGAAGAGCAGGGCGCGCTGGAATACTCCATCATCGTCGCCGCCACCGCATCCGACCCGGCCCCGATGCAGTACATCGCCCCGTTCACCGGCTGCACCATGGGCGAATACTTCCGCGACAACGGCATGCACGCCGTCATCATCTATGACGACTTGTCCAAGCAGGCCGTCGCCTACCGCCAGATGTCGCTCTTGCTGCGCCGTCCGCCGGGCCGCGAAGCCTATCCGGGCGACGTGTTCTATCTGCACTCCCGCCTGCTCGAGCGTGCCGCCAAGCTCAATGACGACAACGGCAACGGGTCGCTGACTGCGCTGCCGGTCATCGAGACCCAGGCCAACGACGTGTCGGCCTACATTCCGACCAACGTCATTTCGATCACCGACGGCCAGATCTTCCTTGAGACCGACCTGTTCTTCCAGGGCATCCGTCCCGCGGTGAACGTCGGCCTGTCGGTGTCGCGCGTCGGCTCGTCGGCGCAGACCAAGGCGATGAAGAAGGTCGCCGGCAAGATCAAGGGCGAGCTGGCGCAGTACCGCGAAATGGCGGCCTTTGCGCAGTTCGGCTCCGATCTCGATGCCACCACCCAGCGCCTGCTCAACCGCGGCTCGCGCCTGACCGAGCTTCTGAAGCAGCCGCAGTTCTCGCCGCTGAAGATGGAAGAGCAGGTTTGCGTGATCTGGGCCGGCACCAACGGCTATCTCGATCCGCTGCCGGTCAACAAGGTGCGCAGCTTCGAGGACGGCCTGTTGTCGCTGCTGCGCTCCAAGCACTCCGATCTGCTCAACGCGATCCGCGATTCGCGGGAGCTCTCCGGGGACAGCGAGGCCAAGCTCAAGAGCGCGGTCGAGGGTTACGCCAAGAGTTTCGCGTAACAGCGGCGCGCCGCGGCCGGGCAAAAGCGCGGAGCGCGTCTTCGCGCAAATGTCCCGGCCATCACGTCTGCGGACGTGTCGTCGACAAACAAGGCGTGGATGCCCGGCACAAGGCCGGGCATGACGCGGGAAGATAGCGGGGCCGAGCCGAAGCGGGTTCGGGGGTGAGAGCTTAAGAAATGGCGTCACTGAAAGACATGCGGGTCCGCATCGCCTCCACCAAGGCGACGCAGAAGATCACCAAGGCCATGCAGATGGTCGCAGCCTCGAAGCTGCGCCGCGCGCAGACCGCGGCCGAAGCCGCGCGGCCCTATGCCGACAAGATGGCGGCCGTGATCGCCAACATCGCAAATGCCGCGGCCGGCTCGCCCGGCGCGCCGGCATTGTTGTCGGGCACCGGCAAGGACCAGGTTCACCTGCTGCTGGTCTGCACCGGCGAGCGCGGGCTGTCCGGCGCCTTCAACTCCTCGATCGTCCGCCTGGCGCGCGAGCGCGCGCTGGCGCTGATGAACGAGGGCAAGGAGGTCAAGTTCTTCTGCGTCGGCCGCAAGGGCTATGAGCAGCTGCGCCGCCAGTTCGAGAAGCAGATCGTCGAGCACATGGATCTGCGCAGCGTGCGCCAGCTCGCCTTCACCAACGCCGACGACATCGCCAAAAAGGTGCTCGCGCGCTTCGATGCCGGCGAGTTCGACGTCTGCACTTTGTTCTACGCGCGCTTCAAGTCGGTGATCGCGCAGGTGCCGACCGCGCAGCAGCTGATTCCGCTTGTGGTCGAGGAAGGCGCCGGCAATGGCGGCGCGGCCACGTCCTACGAATACGAGCCGGAAGAGGACGTGATCCTGACCCGGCTTCTGCCGCGCAATTTCGCGGTGCAGATTTTCCGCGCGCTGCTCGAGAACAACGCTTCATTCTACGGCGCGCAGATGTCGGCGATGGACAACGCCACCCGCAACGCCGGCGAGATGATCCGCAAGCAGACGCTAATCTACAACCGCACGCGCCAGGCCCAGATTACCAAGGAGCTGATCGAGATCATCTCCGGCGCCGAGGCCGTGTAGAGCTGACCGAATACAGAGTTTTGATCGAAGGAGATAGTTGAATGGCCACCGCAGCCAACCAGATCGGTCGCATCACGCAGGTCATGGGCGCCGTCGTCGACGTCCAGTTCGAGGGCCACCTGCCGGCGATCCTGAACTCGCTGGAAACCAAGAACGCGGGCAACCGCCTCGTGCTCGAGGTCGCCCAGCATCTCGGCGAGTCCACCGTGCGCACCATCGCGATGGACGCCACCGAAGGCCTCGTCCGCGGCCAGGAAGTCACCGACACCGGCAATCCGATCTCCGTGCCGGTCGGCGACGGCACGCTCGGCCGCATCATGAACGTCATCGGCGAGCCCGTCGATGAAGCCGGTCCCATCAAGGCGAGCGAGCTGCGCGGCATCCATCAGCCGGCGCCCGAATATACCGAGCAGTCCACCGAGGCCGAAATTCTGGTCACGGGCATCAAGGTCGTCGACCTGCTCGCGCCCTACGCCAAGGGCGGCAAGATCGGCCTGTTCGGCGGCGCCGGCGTCGGCAAGACCGTGCTGATTCAGGAGCTGATCAACAACGTCGCCAAGGCGCACGGCGGTTACTCGGTGTTCGCCGGCGTCGGCGAGCGCACCCGCGAAGGCAACGACCTCTATCACGAGTTCATCGAATCCAAGGTCAACGCCGATCCGAAGCATCCCGATCCGAACGTGAAGTCGAAATGCGCGCTGGTGTACGGCCAGATGAACGAGCCGCCGGGCGCCCGCGCCCGCGTCGGCCTCACCGGTCTCACCGTCGCCGAATATTTCCGCGACCAGGGCCAGGACGTGCTGTTCTTCGTCGACAACATCTTCCGCTTCACCCAGGCCGGCTCGGAAGTGTCGGCGCTGTTGGGCCGCATCCCGTCGGCGGTGGGTTATCAGCCGACGCTCGCCACCGACATGGGCGCGCTGCAGGAGCGCATCACCACCACCACCAAGGGTTCGATCACCTCGGTGCAGGCGATCTACGTGCCGGCCGACGACTTGACCGACCCGGCGCCCGCGACCTCCTTCGCGCATCTTGACGCCACCACGGTGCTGTCGCGCGCGATCTCGGAAAAGGGCATCTATCCGGCGGTCGACCCGCTCGACTCCACCTCGCGCATGCTCTCGCCGCTCGTCGTCGGAGAGGAGCACTACAACACCGCGCGCCAGGTCCAGCAGATCCTGCAGCGCTACAAGTCGCTGCAGGACATCATCGCCATTCTCGGCATGGACGAGTTGTCGGAAGAGGACAAGCTGACCGTGGCGCGCGCCCGCAAGATCGAGCGCTTCCTGTCGCAACCCTTCCACGTCGCCGAAGTGTTCACGGGCTCGCCCGGCAAGTTCGTCGATCTCGCCGACACCATCAAGGGCTTCCGCGACCTCTGCCAGGGCAAGTACGACCACCTGCCGGAAGCCGCCTTCTACATGGTCGGCACCATCGAAGAGGCGGTCGAGAAGGGCAAGAAGCTGGCTGCGGAAGCCGCCTAAGCGGCGAATGGCGAATGGGGAGTGGCGAATAGTAAGACGAATTCGCTGCTCCCGCCCGATTCGCTACTCGCTACTCGCTATTCGCCCACTCGCTATTCGCAGGTTCACACATGGCCACCTTCCACTTCAATCTCGTCTCGCCGGAAAAGCTCGTCTTCTCGGGCGAGGTCGACCAGGTTGATATCCCCGGCACCGAGGGCGACTTCGGCGTCCTGGCGGGCCATGCGCCGATCATCGCCGGAATTCGCCCGGGCATCGTCACCGTCATCACCGGCGCGACCCGCGAGAAGATCATCATTCATGGCGGCGTTGCCGAGTTTTCCGAAAAGGGCCTGACCGTGCTCGCCGAGGTCGCGCATTCGCTGGACGAGCTCGACCGGGCACAATTGGCCGAAACCATCACGCAGATGCAGGACCGGCTGAAGGAGCACGAAGGCTCCGAACTCGACCAGGCCCTCGAGCGGCTCGATCACTTCAAGAGCATCGAGCAGGAGCTCAGCACCACCGGCCTGCACTGACGGGCGCTGCTCGAACCGTCATCCTGAAGCGCTCGCGCCAGCGAGCTTCGAAGGATGGATGCTGCGTAAGCGGGGGCCGTCGCCCTTCGAGGCCGACGCTTCGCGTCGGCACCTCAGGCTGACGGTACTGGCGTCGTCATCCGGCGGCCGTTCACCAGAGTCTCGGTCATCCCCGCATGAACGGCCGCTCCGCGACCCTGAAACCCGGTTGCGCCGCAGCGCGTCTGACGGCATTCTGCCGGGCGCGAATTGCTGTCCGGGGCGACCTTTATGAAACGGAAGATTGCCGCGATCTTTGCGGCCGATATTGCCGGCTATTCGCGGCTGGTTGCCGAGGACGAGGAAGAGACGCTGCGGCGTTTGGCCGCCTACCGCGCCGTGACCGACGACTTCATCGCCAAGGCGGGCGGGCGCATCTTCAACACCGCGGGCGATGCCGTGCTGGCGGAATTCCCGAGCGCGGTGGAAGCCGTGCGCTGCGCCATCGACATCCAGGAGAGCCTGCGCACGCGCAACATGGCCTATCCGCCGAGCCGGCAGATGAGCTTCCGCATCGGCATCACCATCGGCGACGTGGTCGAGCGCGACGGCGATCTGCTTGGCGACGGCGTCAACATCGCCGCGCGGCTGGAGGGGCTGGCGGAGGTTGGCGGCATCTGCGTCTCCCGCGCGGTGCATGAGCAGGTGGCCAACAAGCTGTCGGTTCAGTTCGCCGACATCGGCGCGCAGGAGGTCAAGAACATCCCGACCCCGGTGCACGCCTATATGGTCGCGATGCGGCGTGAGGACGGCACCTACGCAACGCCGCAGATCAAGAAGCCACCGCCGAAGGCGGCGCCTTCGGGCGCGCCGAGCTGGATGTGGCCACTCGTGGTGCTGGTGGTTGCCCTGTTTGCCATCGGCGTCACCGGCTTTCTCTATCTCACCAAGCTGGAGCTGCCGGCGCCGAAGGAGAGCGCACCGCCCGACAAGATGGCCGCGTCGTCTCCTGCCGCACCGTCGCCTTCGCCGGCCGCTGCAGCAACCCCGGCGCCGCTGCCAAGCGCATCGGCGTCTGCCGCGCCGATGTCCGCGAATGCGGCGACGCCATCGCCACAGCCGTCGTCATCGACGACGAGCCCCCCGGGCGAGAAATTCGTGCCCGAGGACGTTCCGTTCATCGGCGAGCGGGTGCGGGCCAACCTCGCCAGTGAATATGTCGGGGGTGCCGACCACAAGGCTTTCGCCATCACCACGCTTGGCGTCGCCGGCTTCGTCGTGGGCCAGCCGAGCGAGGAAGCGGCAAGGAATGCCGCGCTCGAGCTCTGCCAGAAGCGCGCGGACAGCAATCCGGTGGGAGGCGGCCGACGCTGCGAGATCTACGCGGTCGGCAACGTCGTGGTCTATCAGCATGGCCGGCCGCCAATGCCGCCGCAGCCGTGGATCAGGCACGATCCGGTGACGGAGCGGCCCTTTGCATCCAAGGACGTGCCGCTGATCCGGGATCAGGGCAAGGCGCGCCTCGAAGCCATGTTCGTGCCGGCGCGGAAATCGCGGACCATCGCGGTGGGGCCGGCGGGTCACTTCATCTTCAACAGCAATGCCGAATCGGTCGACGACTCCGCGCGTCGCGCGCTGGAATCGTGCGGCGCGCTGGCCGCCGTTCCCTGCATGATCGTCGTCGCGGACGACAGCTTCGTCGTGCCGGTCCCGAGCATCATGAAAGCGACCGGCTTCTTCCATGCCGCCGCCAATCCCTCCATCGTCGCCGACGCCCGCGACGACGTCGCGCGCAAATGGGCCGATGGGACCAGCGGTTGGAATGCGGTTGCAGTCGGCACGCAGGGCCGGCCCGGCCTGGGTCTCAAGGCCGCGAGCGAGCAAGCCGCCGTGAACGACGCCCTCGCCAACTGCGCCAAGCGCGACACCGACTGCCACGTGATTGCGATCGGGCCGTTCACGGTCGGTCCGAATTGATGGCGTTTTTCAACCCAGGCGCAAATCTCTCACCGTCATCCTGAGGTGCCGGAGCCAACGGCTTCGCGCAAAGCGCGGCCCGATGACAGGCTCCACGGAGGCCTCGAAGGATGAGCGGTCCCGCTTACCAGAGCCGGGTCGTCGCCCTTCGAGGCTCGCTGTCGCGAGCACCTCTGGGTCACGGCAAGAGATCGGGACTCGCTTCCTCTCTACCCCGCAAACCTCGCAAACTGCTTCGCCACTTCGCGATAGACCTCGCGCCGGAACGGCACCACCAGATCGGCAACGCGGTCGAGGCGCTCCCAGCGCCAGGCGTCGAATTCGGCGGGCTGGCCGTTGCGCTCGGCGCACGGATCGATGTCGCGGTCATCGCCGGTGAAGCGCAGCGCGAACCATTTCTGGCGCTGGCCACGGAAATGGCCGAGCCGGTGCGGCGGGCCGTCATAGGGTGGGAAGTCGTAGATGAGCCAGTCGGTCTCGCCGAGATAGTCGGCGGCTTTGACGCCGGTCTCTTCCCACAATTCACGCGCAGCGGCGGCGCGATGATCCTCGCCCGCATCGACGCCGCCCTGCGGCATCTGCCATTCGAGCCCGGGCAGGATGATCTCGGGTCCATCGCCGCGAAAGCGATGGCCGATCAGGACGAGGCCGCTCGGGTTGAACAGCGCAATGCCGACATTGGGGCGGTAGGGTCTTTCGAGGGTCAAGATATCTGCGCTCACCTGGGGCAGTCGTTTCGGGGCGCTCGCAGAGCGAACCCGGAACATCGAGATTCCGGGTTCGGTGCTGCGCGCCGCCCCGGAATGACGCGATCAAAATTCAGCCTTTTGCAAGGTTCGAAAATTCCTGCACCACGCGATCGTAGACCGGCCGTTTGAACGGAATGATCAATTCCGGGAGATTTTTCATCGGTTCCCAGCGCCAGCCGATGAACTCGGCTTTATGGCCGTGCGGCGGGTGCTCGACATTGATCTCGCTGTCGTCGCCGGTGAAGCGCATGGCGAACCATTTCTGCCGCTGGCCGCGATAGCGTCCCTTCCAGGCCCGTCCCGCCACCGTGCGCGGAATGTCGTAGGTCAGCCAGTCCCCGACTTCGCCGAGCTTCTCGACCGACCGGACGCTGGTCTCCTCATAGAGCTCGCGCTTGGCGGCTTCCCAGGTGTCCTCGCCGGGATCGACGCCGCCCTGCGGCATCTGCCAGATGTGGGTTTCGTCGACATGCTCGATGCCGCCGGCGCGGCGACCAATGAAGACGAGCCCTTGTCTATTGATCAGCATCATGCCGACGCAGGTTCGATAGGGCAGATCTTCATAGCGCGTCATGCCGCAAGTCACCTCTCCGCCCCGTTTCGCCGCCAGAGCAAGATCCGAACCCGAAGGACCGCATTAGCACAAAGTGTATCGCGGTCTTCCGAAAAGATCATGCTCAATCAAACACCTGACGCGCGATTTCGTCGCGCTTCCGGGCGCCGTGCGGCCGCTTCAGCCTGATTTTGATTTCGTCATCGCGGTTGTCAATGGCGCTAGCATCACGCCATGGCCTTCCAGCGACTTGACCCAGAGGCCGATCCGCTCGTTCGAGACCGGCAGCGCGGAGGCCGCGCCGATGGCGCTGCCGCGCTGTTTCGCGATATCCTCGAGTTTCGCCAGCGCCCGGTCGATTTCGCCCGGCGTCGGCACCGCATCGATGGTGACGTCGGCCTTGGCAAACGGCATGGCCTGCGCGCCCGCGACCGCAGAGGCCACGCTGCGTGGCGCCGAGCCGTCGTCGAAGAAGCCAAGGCCCCGCTTGGCGGCGTCACGCACGATCGGGGCCATCACCGGCTCGGTCGCGATGAAGCGCGCGCCCATGAAGTTCGCGATTCCCACATAGGCCTGCAGCCGGCTGAGATGCCAGTAGAGCCGGTCGAGATTCTGGTCCGGCCCGAGCGTGGTGAGCAGCGTCTGCGGCCCCGGATCGTTGTCCGGATAGTCGTAGGGCTCCATCGGAATCTGCAGCAGGATCTCGTGATGCTGGGCGCGGGCGCGCTCGGCGAGCTTGCCGGGATCGGCCCCATAGGGCGTGAAGGCGAACGTCACTGCGCCCGGCAGCTTCATGATGGCATCCGTGGTCTTGGCCGCGCCGACGCCGAGGCCGCCGATCACGATCGCAACCACCGGCATCTTCGCCGCCTTCGCCCGGTCGGCCTCGGCCGCATAGGCCGTAAAGGGCTTTAGCCCGTCCGCGGCGATCGGGATCATGCCGTAGCGTGACGGCTCGAGCAGGCGTTGGTCGACGCCGGCCATGGTGCCAGACGCGGCGGAAGCGGCCGCCTCGCCGGACTCGGGCGAGACGACGACGTCGTGGCGTTCACCGCTGGAGCCGTCGATGATGGTGATGGTCTTCTGGTCGGACGGCGCGCCCTGCTTGGCCTGTATGGCCTGGCCGTGCTCGGCGGCGGGAGCGGCTGCCTTCTCCATCGCCTTGCCATCCTTGGCCGGGCTCCTGGTATCGGTCTTCGCATCGTCCTTGGTGTCGTTCTTGGCGTCGTCCCTGGTCCCGTTCAATGCGACGCGCGCGACCGGCTCGCCGCCGAGCGGGTCATTGTTGAAAATCGCAAAGCCGATGAAGGCGAGCAGAAAAAGGCCGAGCAGCACCGCCAGCGCCTGCGTCGCGGTGAACGGCAGCCGGAAACGGCGCTTGCGGCGCAAGGGCTTCTGGCCGAGCGGGGCGCTCAGGTCGTCAACCGTCTCTGTCATAAAGCATCCCGAATCAATCGGGTGACGATACCACGGCAGGACGATGGCGGCAGTCCGGCCGCACGCGGGCGCCGCCGGCGCTGCGCATGTCGGCCAGCAAAAAAAGGCGGCCTTTTGGGCCGCCTTTTTCCGGAGCAATCGCTCGGTGGTCTGATCGTTGATCCTAGTTCTGGGCCTTGTCCGGCTTGCCGTCGGTCGAAGCGGGCGTATCGCTCGCCGCCGGGGCCGCGGCGGTGGTGGCCGAAGACTTGATGCCGTGCAGGAGGTCGTCGGCCATCTTGAGGGCCTTGTCGTCCTTGGCGTCCGGCGGAACATAGGATTGCGAGCCGGTCTTCTCGTCGCCGTCGTTCTTGAGATGGCCGCGCAGCGAGGCCTCGCCCTTGGTGTCGGTGCGGGACTTCAGCTCTTCCGGCACGTCCTGCAGCACCTCGATGTCGGGCACGATGCCCTTGGCCTGGATCGAGCGGCCCGACGGCGTGTAGTAGCGGGCCGTGGTCAGGCGCAGCGCGCCGTTGCCGCTGCCGAGCGGAATGATGGTCTGCACCGAGCCCTTGCCGAACGAGCGGGTGCCGACCAGCGTCGCCCGCTTGTGGTCCTGCAGCGCGCCGGCGACGATCTCCGACGCCGAGGCCGAGCCGCCGTTGATGAGGACGATCACCGGCTTGCCCTTGGTCAGGTCGCCCGGATGGGCGGTGCGGCGCTGGGTCTCTTCCGGATTGCGGCCGCGGGTGGAGACGATCTCGCCGCGATCCAGGAAGCTGTCGGAGACGGTGACGGCTTCCTCGAGCAGGCCGCCCGGATTGTTGCGAAGGTCGATGACGTAGCCCTTCAGCTTGTCGCCGATCTGGTTCTGCAGGTCGGCGATGCTCTTCTTCAGGCCCTCGGTGGTCTGCTCGTTGAAGGTGGTGATGCGGATATAGGCGATGTCGTCGGCCTCGACGCGGGAGCGCACCGAGCGCACGCGGATGTTGTCGCGCACCAGGGTGACGTCGATCGGATTGTCGACGCCCTTGCGGATGATCTTGAGCTTGATCTTGGTGTTGACGGGGCCGCGCATCTTCTCGACCGCCTGGTTCAAGGTCAGGCCCTGCACCTGCTCGTCGTCGAGCATGGTGATGAGGTCATTGGCGAGGATACCCGCCTTGGACGCCGGCGTGTCGTCGATCGGGGAGACCACCTTGATCAGGCCGTCTTCCATGGTGACCTCGATGCCGAGGCCGCCGAACTCGCCGCGGGTCTGCACCTGCATGTCGCGGAAGCTCTTGGCATCCATGTAGCTCGAATGCGGATCGAGGCCGCTGAGCATGCCGGAGATCGCGGACTCCACCAGCTTGCCGTCGTCGGGCTTCTCGACATAGTCGCTGCGCACCCGTTCGAACACGTCGCCGAACAGATTGAGCTGGCGATAGGTGTCGGCGGTCGCCGCCCTCGCGCTCGATCCCATCAGCACGCGCGGCTGAGTCACGAACAGCGTCAATGCCGCGCCAGTGGCAGCGCTGAGGAGAACAATCGAAGTCTTGCGCATCATCCGCGAACCTTTTCGCCTTCTTTACTGGCCCACCATGGGCCTGGATCGATTGGAGTGCCGTCCTTACGGAACTCGACATAGAGCACGGGCTGGCTGACATTGGGTGCAAAGATCGACGCTACCTGGGACGTCCTCCCCATGGTCGCGACCGGCTCACCTGTTTGAACAAACTGCCCGATATTGACCGAAATGCGCTCCATCCCGGCGATCAAGACATGATACCCGCCACCGGCATTGAGGATCAAGAGTTGTCCGTAGCTGCGAAACGGCCCGGCATAAACCACCCACCCGTCACACGGCGTCGTCACCTGCGCGCCGGGGCGGCTTGCCAAAGAAATGCCTTTTTCGACGCCGCCGGCACCATCGGAACTGCCAAATTCGCGAATCCTGCTGCCGCTGACCGGGAAGGTGAGCATCCCCTTTGCCGAGGCAAACGCAATCGCGGGGCTTGTCCGCTTCGGGTTCTTCAACTGCGCCGGGTCGCCGGCAACCGGCGCGCCCTGCTGGCTCGCGATCGCGGCTGCCTTGGCCGCGGTCTTGATGTCCTGTTCCATCCTGGCGATCAGGCCTTGCAGATCGTCGACCTGGCGTGACAGCGCGATCGCCCGCGCGCTCTCCGCGGCCATGTCATTTTCCTTCGCCATTTGCTGGCGCTGCCGCTCGTCGATCAGCGCCGCCAGCCGGTTCTGGTCGTCCCTGAAATGGTCGCGGTCGGCCGCGAGCTTGTCGCGCTCGGTGGCGATGGCCTTGCGCACGGCGAGCAGCTCGCCGAGTTCATTGGCGATCACCTGCGCCCGGGCGCGCAGCTCCGGCACCACAGATCCCAGCAGCATGGCCGTGCGCAGTGATTGCAGCGCGTCCTCCGGCCGCACCAACAGCGCCGGCGGCGTGCGCCGGCCGGCGCGCTGCAGTGCCGCCAGCACCTCGATCATCTCGGCGCGGCGCGAGTTGAGCGTGCCGCGCAGGTCCTGGTCGCGCGAATCCAGCGAATGCAGCCGTGCCTCCGCCGCGGCCATCCGGTCCTCCAGGCCTCGCACCTGGGCGGCGCTGTCGATCAGCTGCTGATTGAGCTTGCTGCGGTCCTGCCCGATTGCGGCAATCTCCGCGCGGAGCTTGGCCTGGGCCTCGGCCGCGCGAGTCTGCTCGGCGCGGGCGGCATCGAGTTCCTCCGAGCGCTGCTTGATCGCCTCGGGCGACAGCGCGATCGATTGTGGCGCTGTCGCTGCGGTCTGCGCGGCCGACCACGGGCTGGCGAGACCAGCCGCGAGCAACGCCAGGGAGAGCGGCAGCGCGGCCAGCCCGCCGCGGCGGCTGGTGTCAGGGTAGGAGGCAAGGGGCCGCGCGCGCTGCATCTGTCCCGAAAAGCTGCTCTTTGTCCCGTGTGCCCGCCAAATGGCGCGATTGCTGCGCCTTCCTAGGCGCGGTGGTATGGATGTCCCGATAAAATGGTCGCCGCCCGGTAGAGCTGCTCCAGAAGCATGACGCGTACCATTTGATGCGGCCAGGTCGCAGCCCCAAAAGCGATCCTGGACTTTTCCTTGCCGCCCAATTCGGGCGAAAGTCCGTCCGCGCCGCCGATCACGAATACAGCATTTGGGATTGACTGATCCCGCAGGCGGCCGAGGCGTTGGGCCAGCGCCTGACTGCCGACATTTTCGCCGCGTTCGTCGAGCGTGACAAGCACGGAGTTTTCCGGGATTGCGGCCGAGATCGCCGCGGCCTCCTCCGCGATGCGCGCAGCTGCGTCGCGGGCGCGGCTTTCCGGAATTTCGTGAATCTCGAGGCCGCGAAAGCCGAGCTTGCGGCCGATGTCCTCGAAGCGCTTGCGGTAGCGCTCGGCGAGCTCGCGCTCAGGTCCGGCTTTCAGCCGGCCGACGGCTATGACGACGAGTCGCATCCATTTTTCCGGCGAAGTCGAACCTGCCTGCCGGACAACAAATGCCGCAGCAACACCGCGCGCGCGACGGGCGCGCGCATCCAGGCACGCGGCAGCCGACGTTAATCGGCTTTCTGCTACTGTACGACCTTCGCCCCCGTCGGCCCTTGAGTCCACAACCGCTCGAGATTGTAGAACTCGCGAACCTCCGGTCTGAACACGTGGACGATCACGTCGCCGGAATCAATCACCACCCAGTCGCAATTGGGCAAGCCTTCGACATGGATGGTCTTGATGC
>DATGMN010000022.1:0-67887 GCA_035293585.1 Bradyrhizobium sp.
GGGCGCGGCGGCAAACAGCAGCTGGACCTGGCCGCCCACGAGATCCGACAGCGCCGGGCCCTGGCCGCGATAGGGCACATGGGTCATGGCAACCCCCGCCATGGCGCAGAACAATTCGCCCGCCATGTGCGGCGCGCTGCCGGTGCCGGCCGAGGCCAGGTTGATCCGGTTCGGATTGGCCTTTGCGTAGGCGATCAGCGCCGGCACGTCGGCAACCTCGAACGCGGGATGCACCAGCGCCACCATCGGCACACGAATGATGCCGGCGACGGGGACGGTGTCGCGCTGGAAGTCGAATTTCAGGTTGGGATAGAGCGTTGCGTTGACGGCGTTGGGCAGCGTGGCGAGCAGCAGCGTATAGCCGTCGGCGTCCGCCTTGATCGCAGCCTCGGTTGCGATGTTGCCGTCGGCGCCGGTGCGGTTCTCGACCACGAAGGGCTGGCCCAGCCGGTCCGACAGCCACTGGCCGATCAGGCGGGCGGTGATGTCGACCCCGCCGCCGGCGGCAAAGCCGGCGATGATGCGCACCGGCCGCGACGGATAGGCGTCGGCGAACGCGCCTTTCGGCATCGCGGCCGTTACGGCGAGCGCGCCGGCGAGGGTGAAGATATCGCGTCGCCTCATGTTGGGTCCTCGCTTCGGGCTGCGCCCGCAGAAAATAGATAATTCATATACTGTGTCCGGCGAGGCAACCGGAATTGGGGTTGAAGGCCGATGCGCGCCCGCGTAAATGGGCGGGCCGGCCGGGTTGCGTTGGGGACAGGGTGGCCCGGGTCGCGCATCCGTTGCCTTGCTGTTACAACATTGACGTAAGTCCGATCGGGATTCGCTTGGGCAGGCCGCAAGTGGCGTGGCCCGAAAGCGAAGGCGCGCATGCGAGCAGGACGACACAATTCACCTTACGGGCACCCCGCATGAGAATCCTGAGCTTCATCTACCGGTTCGTCACCAATTTCGCGTTCCTGGCCGCGGTGTATTTCAGCCTGAACTACATCGAGAAGTACAACAACCGCGCCATCCTCGCGATGCTGATCCTGGTCTATGCCGGCATGCGCGCGGTCTCGGCGGTCAGGCTGTTCTTCTTCTACCAGAAGATCGAACGGATGGAGGTCGAGGCACGCCGCCTGGTGTCGCTGATCGACGAAGGCGGCGCGGTGTCGCCCTTGAAGAAGCAGACCATCGCCGATGTCAGCTTGCTCCGCCGCGACAGCGAGCTGAAGGCCTATATGGACTTGTTCTTCCTCGCGCTGGTGGTGCTGCTCTGCGTCGCCAAGATCGTGACGGAATGAAGGGCGGGAATGATTGGTGGCGCGACGGATTGAGAAGCCACGAATATAGCCGTCGTCCCGGCGCAGGCCGACCTCGTTGAGAGTTGCGAGCGCAGTCTCGAACACCGTACTCCGTCATCGCGAGCATAGGCGACCGCGTTCGCCGAAGCGCTCTTGGCAGGCAAGTGGAAGCAATCCAGTGCCGAGTGCGCCGCTCTGGATTCCCGCGTAGCCGGCGCTCCTCGCAATGACGTATCCATGACTCCTCGTCCTCGCGGCGCGTTTGGCCCGAGCTTTGCCAATCGTCTTGCCCTCCGCGAAAGTCAGGCGCTTGCGAGGATCGGAGCTTCGCGAGGATTGACGGTGCCTGATACCGACGAGCAGCGGGCGTGGGTGATGCGTTTCTGGCGCGACAGCGGAGTGGCATAACCCATACCCCAAACTCCTGCCTCCAGCTCCCTCTCTCGCGCAGCATCGAACACAATGCTGCCTTGTTTGGCCTCCACGTCGTCGCCGATGCGGGCTGTTTCGAGGCCAAGGAGCTGGCTGTTTCTCACGCTGGCGCTGAGCGCGCTCGTCTGGCTCGCGGCGCTGGCGGGGCTGCTGTCGCTCGCGCGACATATCCATGACGACGTGCCGGCGCTGCTGGCGAAGAAGCTGCCGCTGCTGAAATCGCATCCGTCGCTGATCTTCGCAGGCGAGAGCCGCACCGAATACCAGGTCGATCCCGCTCTCGCCGCGCAGCTCACCCACAAGCCTCCCGGCGACGTCGTCAATATCGCCTATGATGCGGGCGAGCCGCTGGCGCTGCTGGCCGCCATGCGCCGCGAGCCCGATGTCTTCCATGATGCTCACGTGGTCACCAGCGTCGCGCCGTTCATCTTCAACGAGGGCGTCAAGTCGGCCGCGATCTATCCGCTCGACGTGGCGGCGAAATTGCCGGTGGCGCAACAGATGGCGAGCTTTCTGCCCATGCGGATCGGCACCCTGATCCGATTCATTCGCAACGCCTTCGCCTCGCGCCTGGCTGCCGATCAGGACGTTGCCGATCGCGGGCCTGCGCCGCCTGCATTCGGGCTGGTCGTGATCGATCGCGCCCAACCGGAGGATCGCTGGCCCGCGAGCATCGGGACGCACGGCCACTATGCCAACTGGGATCTCGCCGGGCCAAAAACGCGCTTCGAGACCGGCGCCCTCTGCGACATGGCCAAGCTGAGCGCCAGGCTCACCGTGGTGATCCCGCCCTGGGCGCCGCGTTACGACCGCGCCTCCGATCCGACCTGGCGGGAGAGGGATGATCAGTACGTCGCGCTGGTCGAGAACGCCGGCCGCGCCTGCGGCTTTGACGTGATCAACCTGCCGCAGATCACAGCGCTTGCGCAAAGCGACTATGCCGACGAGATGCATGTCACGGCTCGCGGCGTGCCGATCTATACGCGCGCGCTGGTGGCGCGGCTGAGCCGGTAGCCGTCGCCGATGCTGTTCTCGTCCTTCAGCTTCCTGTTCGAGTTTTTGCCAGCGACTATTCTCGCATTCGCCGCCGCGCGCCTGCATTCGGCCCGCGCCGGGATCATGGTGCTGGTGGCGGCCTCGCTGGTGTTCTACGGCGCCTGGCGGCCGGTCTATTTGCTGCTGTTCTTCGGATCCGTTGCGGTCAATTTCCTGCTCGGGCTCGCGATGGAGAAGCCGGAGCGGCGCCGTGCGATCGGGATCTGCGGCGTGGCGCTGAATCTTTCGGTGCTCGGCTTCTTCAAATACGCCAACTTCCTCATCGACACCGCGCATGACGTCAGCGGCGTGCAGATCGCCCATCTGGATGTCGTCCTGCCGCTCGGCATCTCCTTTTTCACCTTCCAGCAGATCGCCTATCTGGTCGACGTGATGCGCGGCGCCAGGGTCGAGCGCGACATCGTCAGTTTCACGCTGTTCGTCTCCTTCTTCCCGCATCTGATCGCGGGCCCGCTGGTGCACCATGCGGAGATGATCCCGCAGTTCAAGCGCGAGCAACTCGGCCGCTCCGCCTGGCTTGCGGCGCAGGGCTGGGCCATCTTCGTCGCCGGGCTGTTCAAGAAGGTCGTGATCGCCGACAATGTCGCGCAATTCGCAGATCCTTTGTTTGCGCATGTGGACATCGGCGGCAGCGTGCCGACCGAATGGGCCTGGCTTGCGATCCTCGCCTACACCTTGCAGATCTATTTCGATTTCTCCGGCTATTCCGACATGGCGATCGGGCTCGCGCTGATGTTCGGCATTCGGCTGCCGGTCAACTTCCGCTCGCCCTACAAGGCGGTCTCGATCATCGAGTTCTGGCGGCGCTGGCACATCACGCTGTCGCGCTTCCTGCGCGACTATCTCTATATCCCCCTTGGCGGCAACCGGTTCGGGGTCGGGCGGCGCTATCTCAATTTGATGCTGACGATGCTGCTCGGCGGGTTCTGGCACGGCGCGGGCTGGACCTTCCTGATCTGGGGCGGCCTGCACGGCCTCTATCTCGTCGTGAACCATCGATGGCGGGACCACAAGCGGCGATGGCCGGAAGGGGCGTTGGGACAGGCGGCCGCGTGGGGCGTCACATTCTTCGCCGTGGTGATTGCCTGGGTGTTCTTTCGCGCCAGGACGCTGTCCGGCGCCGGCGCGATGCTGGCGAGCCTGGCGGGACTCAAGACCGCCGGCAGCGCCTTTGCATCCGACGGCATCCTGCGCGTGATGGATCTGCCGCTGCTGGTCGGCGAGGGGCGGCTGCTACTGATCGGCTGGGCCGCGGTTGCCGCGGCGCTTGCGGTCGCGCTGGCGCTGCCCAACGTGCCCGAGACCTTCAGATACCGCGAATACCGCCGTGAGCCGGAACGCCGCGGCTTTGTGGTCTGGCGGCCGAGCTTCGGCTGGGCCGCGGCGATCGCCGTTGCATTCGCGATGGCGCTGTTCGGCATGTGGCAGCGCGTCGAGTTTCTCTACTTCCAGTTCTGAAGCGTTTTCGAGCGAAGCGGATGCCGTTTCGCGTGAAGAAACGCGTCAACAAGAAGCCGGAGATTCAATCAGAACCGGAAATGGTCTGAGCCTTGAACTTGATCGCACCGTCGGCGGACTAACCGGCGAAACACGCCTTTTCGAACGGTTGGCCCATGAAGCTCGTCTGTCTTGCAGCTGCGATCAGTCTTCTCTCCGCCTGTCCGGTCGCCGCGGCCGAGCCGCCGGGGCCCGGGCCGGACTACACCATCGATCCCGAGGCGACGCAGACCTCGCCCGACGGCGCCTACACGATCGAGCAATATCACAAGGCGGATGCGGACGATAATTGGACCTGGCAGGCGTGGCTGCGCGCAAAGGATGCAAAGGACAAGGCGACGCTTCTCAAGCCGGACCAGGATTATCCCGCCGGCTTCCGCTTCAGCAACGACATGCATTACCTGGTGCGGATGCAGAAGACCGGCTCCGGCGAGGCGACGCTTTTTCTCTATCGGCAGGGCAAGGACGGGTTCGAGAGCGCAACCGCAAAGCCGTTCGGCGGTCTTGCCTGGGCCTTCTTCTACGGCCGGCCTGAGTCACGCAAGGTGCTGAAGCCCGACTTCCACATGTCGGTCAACCTCGTCAAAGGCCTCGACGACAATTATCGCGGGTTGAAGGTGGACTGGCCCGAGAACCGCTACCTCGTCGTCAGCCTGTCGGGCGAGGTCGAGCCCACCCGGCATCACCACCAGATCGGCACCGTCAACGACTGGCGCTGCCGCTACGATCTGCAGACCGGCAAGTTCGACGTGCCCAGGGAATTCGCGAAGGACAACGCGAAGGCGCTGGTGCCGCTGGGCCCCGGAGCCGGAGGATAGAAGGCCTACTTCTCGCGCTTCTTCAGGCTGGCGACCTTGACCTGACGGCGCGGCGCGGGCTTGGCGCCGGTGTCGGTCTCGGCCTGCTGCTTCGTCTCGGCCCGGCCGGCATGGGCTGCGTGTCTCTGGACATGCGCGCCGCGACCGTGGATCGCCTTGCCGGCTGCGATCCTGCGCGGGGCGGGCGCTGCGCTCTCGCTTGCCGCGGGCGGCTCGCCTGCTTTCGCGGCTTCCGCCTGCACCGGCGGCTGCGTCGTCTCGGGCATGGCGAAGACGGTCTCGGCTGGGGCCGGCAGCGTCGCTGCGGCATTGCCTACGGACTCCGTCACAGGCGCCGGCCACAGCGCTGCGGGTGCATTCTGCATCGGCCGCCTGACGCGCTCGAACGGCTCTCCGCTCAACAGCAATTTGCCGTCGGGCGTCGAGAAATCGGACGCCACCGGCGTCACCAGCTGCTCCGCCTCGGCCAGGACGAATGTCGGGAACTTCGGCCGCTCGGCGACGGGCAGCGTCTCCGGCGCGGCGCGCATGCGCCAGTCCTGCGGCTCGGTCGGCGTCGCCGGCCGGTCCGGCGTTGCCGCGACCACCTGCACGATGTGGTAGCCACGCACCTTCATCTCATGCAGGATCTTCGGCAGCGCCGCCGCGGTGCGGGCCTGGATGTCGTGCAACAGCAGAATGCCCTTGTGCTTGGCTTCCAGCCGCTTGATCGCGAGCTCGTAGACCTTGGCCGAGGAGATGTGGCGCCAATCGTCGGCGAGGAAATCGGCGCTCCAGATCTGCAGGCCCTTCGAGGCGGCATATTGCTCGACATTCGCCCCGCGCAGGAGGCCGGGAACACGGAAGAACGGCGACAGCGCCGCCGGGTCGGAGAGCGCCGCCGTCACCGAGGCGATGCCGTCGTCGACCTGCTTCTGCACTTTGTCCATCGGCATTTTTTCGAAGGTGAGCGGGTGCGTCTGGCTGTGCGTGCCGATGGTGTGGCCGGCGGCGACGTATTTGCGCACGCCGTCTGGAAAGGCGCGCGCCTGCTCGCCGATGATGAAGAAGGTGGCTTTCGCGCAATTGTCGGCGAGGGTCTGCAGCACCTGGTTGCTGTTCTTCGGGATCGGGCCGTCGTCGAAGGTCAGCACCACCTCATGGTCGCGCAGCGGGAGCGTTTCCGGATATTGCATGGTGCCGATGCGCGGATGCGCGGTCGGATCGACCACGATGGTGCGCGAGGTGCCGATCGCGTCGGGATGGCCGGGGCAATCCTCGGCCAGTGCAGCCGGCACCTGGAGCGAGGCGAATGCGAGCACAGCCAGGACGCCGACACGGACGCTGATCATACTGTTACCGGCCATCACTTCCGCTCGCATTCCTACCCGACTGGACCATGTTTGCATGCTGGGCGATGAACACAGCATTAACCGGCCGGTCACGCAAATCCCCATGTCACAAAGATGTCAGATCAGGGCGCCTTGCTGATGTCAACCGTGCCCTGTTTGGGAACGACTTGCACGACGTGATAGTCGTTTTCGCGCAAATAGCGCAAAAAAGCCGGCAGCATGGCTGCCGTATGCGCCTTGGGATCGTGCAACAGGATGATGCCCTTGCGCGCCTCCCTGAGCCGCCGGGTCAACAGCTCCAGCTCCTGTTTCGGCGACATTTCCTGCCAGTCGCTGGCCCAGAGATCGGCGCCGAACACGGTGATGCCGCGCGATTGCATGAGATCGAGCAAGGCAGGCGTGGACTGGAAGCCGGGAAAGCGGAAGAACGGCGTCGAGGGCGTCGTCGTCGCTGTTCCGTGCAGGGCCGTCTCGTCGGCGGCGATGCCGCGGTCGATCTGGCTGATCGCATCACGCTCCGGCATCCGCGACAGGTCCGGATGCGACCATGAGTGATGGCCGATGGTGTGGCCGCCGGCGGCGATCAGCCGCACGATGTCGGGATGTTCGGACGCCGGCTTGCCGATCAGGAAGAAGGTTGCATGCACGCATTGCTCCGCGAGCGCGGCCAGCACCTTCCTGGTCGTCGGCGGCCAGGGGCCGTCGTCGAAGGTCAGCACGACCTCCTTGTCGCGCAAGGGCAGGCTCTGGGGAAAGCTCTTCAGTCCCACCCGCGGGAAGGTCGCGGCATCGACGGCCAGGACGCGCGAGGTGCCGAGCGCATCCTTGCGCGGGCAATCGGTGGATGCGGCATGCGCGGTTCCGACTGATGCGGCCAACACACCGAGCGATGCAATGAGGATGCGGCAGTTCAAGGCAGCTGATCTCCTTCTGCGGATCGCCGCCCGATTATCGTTAATCGCACCTTAATCCGCTTGACGGATGATGCTTTTAGCGGGCGCGATCGGCAAATTCGAGTCTTGTTCGGCGGTAGCAAGTCCGGTCTGCACCTGGAACAGCGCGGGGTTGGGTCATGCAGCGGTTTCGGCTGAAGGCAGACGGTCGGATTGTCGAATTGCGCGACGGGCAGGAATGTCCGCTGGCGCCGGCGATGGATGCTGCAATGGCCGCCGAGGCGCCGGAACCCGCAGCGCCCGTGCTCGAAACGACATGTCTCGAAGCGGCCTGCCTCGAAACACCCGCGGTGCGCGATTTGCGCCGCCGCGCGCGGCTGACCCAGCAGGAATTTGCCGCCAAGGTCGGCGTGCCCGTCGAAACCATCAGGAACTGGGAGCAGGGCAAGCGCATGCCGCGCGGGCCCGCACGCGCGCTGCTTGCGGTCATCGCGCATGCGCCCGACACGGTGTTTGCCGCCTTGTCAAAAGGTTGATCAGGCCTGCTCGCGGCGCAGTTGGCAGCGGAACTGGCGCGGGTCATAATACCGTCCGCAATGCATCTTCGAGTCCGCGGCTGAGTTTCCTGTCATGCATGTCATCGAGGCCAATGGCGCTCAAATCCCCGCGATCGGACTTGGCACCTGGGAGCTGCGCGGGCGCAGCTGCGCGCGCATCGTCGAGCAGGCGCTGAAGCTCGGCTACCGCCATCTCGACACCGCGCAGGTCTATGAGAACGAGCGCGACGTCGGCGAGGGGATACGGGCCTCCGGCGTGAAGCGCGCGGAGATATTTCTCACCACCAAGATCTGGACCAATCATTTCGCCCCGCATGATCTGGAGCGGTCGGCCAAGGAGAGCCTGGTCAGGCTGCGCCAGCCGGATGTCGACCTGTTGCTGCTGCACTGGCCCAATCCGCAGGTGCCGCTGGCCGAGACGCTCGGCGCGCTCGCCCATGCCAAGACCATGGGGCTTGCGCGCCACATCGGCGTCTCCAATTTCACGGTGGCGCTGATCGCCGAGGCGGTGAAGGCGTGCCCCGAGCCGCTGGTCTGCGATCAGGTCGAGTACCATCCCTATCTGGACCAGAGCAAGGTGCGCGCCGCCTGCGAGCAGGCCGGTCTCGCGCTGGTCGCCTACAGCCCGGTGGCAAAAGGCAAGATCAGGACCGACGAGACGCTGCTGCGGATCGGGCGCAGCCACGGCAAGACGCCGGCCCAGGTCTGTCTGCGCTGGCTGGTGCAGCAGAATGTCGCGGCAATCCCGCGCACCTCCAAGATCGAGCGGCTGTCGGAAAACATCGACATTTTCGACTTCGAGCTGACCGACGAGGAGATGGCGCAGATTTTTGCGCTTCATCATCCCAAGGGACGCCTGACCGACTTTGGATTCGCGCCGAAATGGGATTGAGGCCGCTGGCGCAGCTTGTATCATTGCCGCCGCACGCATCGCGTCTCCGGGGCGATCAATTCGGTCGAGCACAATGCAGCTTCGGCAGCTCATACAACCGGGCATCACGGCCTCCATGCTCGCGCATGCGCTCTTGCTCGGGCTCATCGTCCTGTTCAGCGAGGTGCATCCGTTCGGCACCGTGACGGCCGAGCCGATCGCCGTCGACCTGGTCACGCCGGAGGAGGTTCCGAAAGCGCAAGACAAGAAGCCGGACGAGACGCAGCCTGACAAGGACAGGCTGCAGCTGCAAATCCCGAAGGACGACGTCACAGCGCCGCAAGCCGCTTCGCCGCCGCCACCGTCGCGGTCGTCGCCTGCTGCGCCGGAGACGCAACAGCAGCAGCAACAGCAGCAGCGCACGTCCCGTCCCGAGCGCCAGGCGGCCGCCGCCGCGCAGCCGCAGCCGGCTCAGCCACAGCAAGCCCAGCCACAGCCCGCGCAGCAGCCCATGGCGTCGACGCCGCCGCCGACGATGCCGCTGGCGTCCCCGCAGCAGCAGCCGGCCTATACGCCGCCCGAGCCCGACGTGACCGTCAAATATGGCGTGATGCTCGGCCTGCCGGCAACCCTGCCGCCGGCAGGCGCATCCGGCGACAAGCCGGGCGACGGGATCGACGCCAATGCCTCGTCCGCGGCCAACATCGCCTCGAGCCTGGTTGCGAAGTTTCGCGAGCATCTGAGGACGTGTTCAAAGCTTCCGGCGGCGGTTGCGCGCTCCGACAACGTCTTTGTCAAATTGCGCGTGCTGATGACGCCGCAGGCCAGGCTCGCCGCCGAGCCGCTTCTGATCGAGGGCTCCGCATCCGTGAAAGCGCTGGAGCTGAAGAGCAGCGCGATCCAGGCGCTGTCGGCCTGCCAGCCCTATGACATGCTGCCGGCGGACCGCTACGGCGAGTGGAAGGTGCTCGATCTCTCCTTCACCCCGCAGGATTTCAGCTAGGCCAATTCAGGCGGCTATTTCTCCATCGCCTGCCAGGCCGTCGATGCAAACTGCCGCCGCCACGTCACGATCACCACCGCAGCCGTCGTGACGAACAGCACCCACGGGCTGATGAACCAGCCGAGATAGCCGAGGGCAAAGAAGAGGGCGCGCTGGCCGCGGTTGAAATGCCGGCCCGCCGCCTCGAACAGGCGGGTGGTGCGGATCACATGCGCCTCCGCTTCCGCCGTGTCGCGCTGCGAGGCCGGCGGCATCGCGCCGTAGAGGATCGCGACATAGTTGAAGAGACGGTAGGCCCAGGCGAATTTGAAGAAGGTGTAGACGAAGATCAGGATCAGCCCGACACATTTGATCTCCCACAGATGCGCCGACGGGCTGAGATCGACCGGCAGCTTGCCCAGGATGAGCGCGGCATCGGGGCCGGCGCGGAGCAGCGCCAGCGCTCCACCGATGGCAAAGATGCTGGTGGTGGCGAAAAACGCGGTGCCGTTCTGCAGCGACCCCATGATTTGCATGTCGACCATCCGCGCCTCGCGGTCGAGCAGCCGTCGCACCCAGACTTCGCGATAGACATTCATCCGCGCCGACAGGCTGTCGCGGCCATAGGCGGTGTGTTCCAGCGTGACCGCGTAGACCAGCCATTCCAGGATGAAGAAGCCGACGGCCAGAATGTCGATCGAATAGGAACCCATGCTCGCTGCCCCGTTGCGGATGTGTTACATCGCCGCTCAAACGCCCGTCGTCATCATATCTGTAAAAGGATTCGTCCGGGATGACCCTGACCCTCGTGATCGGCAACAAGAATTATTCCTCCTGGTCGATGCGGCCCTGGCTCGCGCTGCGCGCCAACGACATCGCCTTCGAGGAGGTGTTCATTCCGCTCTACACCGACGATCCCGCCGACAAGCAGCGCATCCTGAGCTTCTCGCGTGCGGGCAAGGTGCCCGCGCTGGTCGACGGCGACATCACCGTGTGGGACTCGCTTGCCATCATCGAATATCTCGCCGAGCGGTTTCCGCAAGCCAAGCTCTGGCCCGAGGATCGCGCGATGCGGGCGCATGCGCGGTCGATCTCGGCGGAGATGCATTCGGGCTTCATGGCGCTGCGCAGCGAATGCGGCATGAACCTGCACCGGCCGGTCGGTCCGGTCGCACTGTCGGCCGATGCCAAGGCCAATATCGCGCGGGTGGAGGAGATCTGGCGCGAGTGCCGGCAAGCTTACGGCAAAGGCGGACCGTTCCTGTTCGGCGCCTTCACCGGCGCGGATGCCATGTATGCGCCGGTGGTGCATCGTTTCCGCACCTATGCGATCGATGTCGGCGCGGACGCCAAGGCCTACATGGAGACGATGATGGCGCTGCCGGCGTTCCGCGAATGGACCCAGGCCGGCCTCGCCGAGACGCTGCGAATCGCGAAGTTCGAGAACGCGTAAGCGCGACGACGGCAATATGACGGTGTTCGCGGCTTGACGGATGCGCGCGAACGCCCCCAAATCCTTTGCAATAGTCTTGGCAATCGTCGTTGGCGAGCGGCCAGCGTTCAGACAGAGGGAATGACCATGGGCATCCTCGATTCACTCGAAAACAATCCGGCTTTCAGGAGTGCGCTCGGCCAGATCGGCGCGGCGGTGTTGCCGGTGGTGATGAGCGAGGTCATGGGCACCGGCAGCCAGGGCGGGCTGTCTGCAATCGTCGCCAAGCTCGAGCAGGCCGGTTTCGGTGACCAGGTCAAATCCTGGATCGGCACCGGTCAGAACCTGCCGATCACCGCCGACCAGCTCCGCCAGGTGCTCGGTAACGACACGGTCCGGCAAATCGCCGCCAAATACAACATCCCGATCGACCAGGTTGCGGAGGTGCTGGCGCACCAGCTGCCGGTCGCAGTTGACAAGGCGAGCCCCGACGGCAGGCTGCCGCATACGGCCTGAGTCGGCCCGGTTCCCGAGGAGGGCGCGGCCCCCCTCGGCGGTCGGCCTCGGTTACCTCCAGGGAACCGGCTATCGCCCTGATATAAAAGCAGGATTTTCGAATTTGCCATGCTGCCATGAAGCTGGCCAATTCGCGTTGGCGCGTGCTATACCCCGCTCCGGGTGGTTATCCAGACGGCCGCAGGCTACGGGACCAAAACAGCAGCGGCCCACTTTAGTTGTGTGATGGAGAGGGCGTTGAAGCACAAATTCCCGGTTGGATCGACCGTGTACTTCACTGCGAGCAATATTTCGCGTCCGGCCGCGAGCGGCACTTATGAGGTGATCCGTCAGTTGCCCAGCGACGGCGATGATTGCCAATACCGGATCAAGAGTTCGACGGAAGCGTTCGAGCGGGTTGCCAGGGAAAGCCAGCTCGCGCTGTCCTGAAGCCGCGCGTTGCACGATCGACCAGACGACCATAGAGCTGCCGACAAGCGCGATGAGATCAGGTTGAACCGTCAGCGCCCTTTGTTTCGCCGGAAGGCCGCTGATCAGGCAGCAAGCGCCCGCAAGCGGATTGCGGGAGGCCGTGTTCCATTCGTTGCGGGAACCGCCGCCAGCGTGGCACGCGCGGCGGGGCCTGCGCAGCGCCCATGTCGAAAAAGTGGTACATAGCAATTCCGCCAAGTGCTCCATGCACTTGCGAGAGCCTCCGGCTTGGTTGATTATGTTTTAGGCTGGCTCAGGAACGATGACGCATGAATTGGGCATGGCCTACATCTCTTGATCAGATCTGGCGCTCGTCGGCCTTTCCCATGTGGCTGACGCTTGCCGCCGCAGCCTTCTTCGGGCTGTTGATGCTGATCACGCTGGTGCGCGCCGAAAGATCGGTCGCCAACGGCGCACTGACCGTGATCGCCCTGTTGGCGGTCGGCATTGCGGTGGCCGCGACCATTCGCGGCTACGGGCCGGCTGCGATGCGCGACAGCGCCGGTGAAGCGCGCGCGATGCCGCCGGCGACCGCAGGCTTGCCCGCGCTCGCCTGTCTCGACGATCTCGCCGGCGACATGGTGCTCGGGGTCTGCGAGAAGTCGGTGTTCGCCTCGGCTGAATCGACCGCGGCTGCCGTGAACTATGTTGCCGCCCAGATTTCGCGCCTGACCTCCTATGGCGATGCCGCGACTGCCGCCGGGAGCATGACGCCGGAGCTGCAGGCGCTGCGCCGCGCGATCGAGCACGATCGCTATGGCATGGTGGCCCAGGTGCTGCAGGTGCGCCATCATTGCACGCCGACGGAATGCGCCGTGTTCCGCGCGCTGACCGACAACCACCAGATCATCACCAACATGGACGAGCATCTCTATGAGGGGCTGGTCAACCGCTACGCGACGGTCTGGACCGCGCCGCCGCAGACCACGGCGTCGAACGCGCCGGGCATGGGCGCGCTTGCGGCCTATCCGCCATCGATTCCCTCGGGCAAGCCGACCACCATGGACTTCCCGTCCGCGAATTCGATCCCGCCGGTGAGCATCATGTCGGCCGAGCCCGCGCGCGGAGCCGCTGCGCCGTCCGCCACCGCTGCGGCGCCGGCGGCGACACGTTCCGTTCCCGCGGCCTCGCCATCGCCCGCGCCGTCCGTGGCTGCCGCAGCCGCCAAGAAATCCGCGGCCAAACAGCCGCCGCATCCGGCACCGGCCGTTTCCCAACCGACACTGCTATCCCCAGGACCGTCGGCGCCTGCGGCGTCGAACGATTGATCGGGCAGCTCGCGACGGTTAAGTTCGCCGGGTCATGCCACTTCATTTGATCAAGCTCGCCGTTGGCTGCGATTCCGTCAAAGAATTGAAGGGATGGGTCGCCGAGCGCATGAAGCTCGCCAAGGCCAGGGGCCTGCCCCAGCACCACATCCACGTCACCCGGATGGCACCCAAGCGCGTCGAGGACATCCTCGCCGGCGGCTCGCTCTATTGGGTGATCCGCGGCGAGGTCGCCGCGCGAGAGAAAATCATCGCCATCGAGCCGTTCCGCGACAAGGATGGCATCGGGCGTTGCCGGCTCGTGATGCAGCCCAAGGTGATCCCGGTGTCGCCGCGGCCGATGCGCCCGTTCCAGGGCTGGCGCTACCTGAAGGAGGGCGATGCCCCGCCGGATCTGTCCAGGACCTCGGCGACCGGGCTTGCCGCCATGCCAGAGCCGATGCGCCGGGAACTGCGGGAGCTGGGATTGCTCTGACTCACGCCTTGGCCGGTGGAATCCACCATACGGGGCCTATCGGATACTTTCCATGCCGGCCAGGATAAGATCGATGCCGGCAAGAAATTGCTCACGATCGTCGTGCTCGGGCAGCACTTTAGATAGCTGGCGCACGAACGGGTGCTCCGTCGGGTCGAGCCGGGACCAGCGCGCGGCCACTGTCTCGAGAAACGTTTTCCGGAACGCTGCCCGATCCATGTCAGGCGGGAAGAGGCGGGCACCCGCAGCGTATTGGCCGGCGAGGCCGAGAATGAAGCTCATGAGTGCGGTGACCGCGTTGAATTGCGCGTGTTCGGGGACACCAAGCGCCTGAACCTGACCACCGACGCCTTCCAACAACCTCACGACGGCATATTGCCACGGATTGCGGGAGAGCTGCCCGCCCACCCAAGGGTGGGCGTGAATAGCATCGAATACGCCCAGCGCCATCGTGCGGATCACCTCCTGCGGGGTCGATCCTCTCACCGCGTTAGTCGTGACACGGGCAATGACGTGGTCCGTGGCGGTCGCGAGCAGATCGTTCTTGTCGGCGACGTGCCAGTAGATCGCCCCGCTCCCGGTCGACAAGCGCGCCGCGAGTGCGCGGAAGGTCAACGCGTCTTCGCCCTCGCGGTCGAGGATCTCGATCGCGGCCTCGACGATCCGCGCCTTCGAGAGTGCGTTCGTGCGACGTTCCGTCGGAATCTTGTTTTTCACAGGACCCAGCTTGACATGAATGGAACGATGTTCCAACAGCTATTTGACAAAATGGAACGACGTTCCAATCCCGCCCTGCAGGGCCGGTTCAACTGGAGCTTATCCCGTGACCTATGATGTCGTGATCGCCGGAGCCGGACCCGTCGGCCTGTTTCTCGCCTCCGAACTTCGCCTCGCGGGGCGGTCGGTCCTGGTGCTGGAGCAGGCGGAACAGCCGGCCTCCCCTTTGAAAGGAACTCCATTTGGCCTGCGCGGTCTTTCGGCGCCTAGCCTCGAAGCGTTTTATCGTCGCGGTTTGCTGGACGACGTTCGGAAGATTGCGGCCACAAGCCCCATCATTGAGGCCTTGTATCGTCGCGGCCAGGAGGACGAGAAGGAGGACGGGAGCAGTGCGGCCCAACGTGCGCCCGATGACGCCTTGGCCGCCCCACATTGGATGCAACAAGCGCGCCGGCCGGCCGGCCATTTCGCTGGCATCCAATTCTACCACGACGATATCGATGCCTCGAAATGGCTTTATCGTCTGCCAAGCCCCGCTGGCGTCCGCATGGCGGTCTACATGGACTCTCTTGAATCAATCCTGGCCGTCCGGGCCGAGGCCTTGGCCGTCGAGATCCGGCGCGGCTGCGGCGTTGACGGCTTCGAGACATCGGACGGGAGCGTCGTCGTCCACGCTGGCGGCGAGACCTTTCGCGGGCTCTGGCTCGTCGGCTGCGATGGCGGGCGCAGCACCGTTCGCAAGCTTGGCGGCTTCGAATTCATAGGCACCGAGCCTGAGTTCACCGGCTACTCCGTGGACGTCGAGTTGGCCGATCCGGACAGGCTTCAGCCCGGCCATCACTACACGCGCGATGGGGTGTACACCTATGCCCGGCCGGGGACGATCGCCATGGTCGACTTCGACGGGGGCGCCTTCAACCGGACCCTGCCGGTCACGCGCGAGCACGTGCAGGGAGTCCTGCGCCGCGTCTCCGGCACCGACATAAGCGTGACAGCCCTCAAGCTTGCCACCACCTGGACGGATCGCGCCTACCAGGCGACCGCTTACCGCAACGGGCGCGTCCTGCTCGCCGGCGACGCCGCGCATATCCATTCTCCCCTGGGCGGCCAAGGCCTCAACCTCGGGCTTGGCGATGCGATGAACCTGGGCTGGAAGCTGGCTGCCACCATCCGCGGCGATGCGCCGGACGGTCTGCTCGACAGCTATTTCAGCGAACGGTATCCCGTGGGCGCCGCCGTCCTCGACTGGTCGCGCGCACAGGTCGCGATCATGCGGCCAAGCCGGAGCTCGCGCGCGCTCGCAGCCATCATCCGCGATCTGGCCGGAACGCGCGACGGCGCGACCTACTTCGCCGAGCGCGTGTGGGGCGTCTCTCTCCGCAACGAGCTCGGTGGCGACCATCCGCTCGTGGGCCGCAGCACTCCCGACTTCGAGCTGGCCGACGGAAGGAGGGTCGGCGAGCTGTTCGAGGCCGGCAAGGGCATCTTGTTGGACTTCGAAACCCAAGCACCGCTTGAAGCGCTTACAGGCCGCTGGAGCAACCGGATCGATTATGTCGCCGGCGACGCCAAGGACCGGCTGGGTTTGAGCGCTTTGCTTGTACGCCCCGACGGCATCGTAGCCTGGGCCAGCGATGGCGCTCTCGACCTCGGGGAAGCCGCTCAGGCTGCGTCGCGCTGGTTCGGCGAACCTGACCAGCTCTGTTGAGTGGGGCGTGCCTCGGGCACAGAGTGCGGTGCGCAAGACGAGCGGGTCAGCCAACCTACAGTAGAGGATCCCTAAACCCCCATATTGTCGATCAGGCGCGTCTTGCCGAGGCGGGCCGCGACCAGAATCCGCATCGGGCCGTCCTTGGTGGATTGAACCGGCGCCAGCGTCTCGGCATGGCGGAGCTCGAAATAGTCCAGCAGGAAGCCCGCCGCCGTGATGATCTCGCTGCCTATCGCTATCGCCGTCTCGATCGCGGTGCCGCCGCGCAACAGGCGGGCGCTTTCCTTCATGGCGCGGTGGAGCTCGGGCGCGATCCGGCGTTCCTCTGCCGACAGGTAGACGTTGCGGGAGGACATCGCGAGCCCGTCACGCTCGCGCACCGTCTTCGAGCCGACCACCTTGACGCCAAGGTCGAGGTCGGCAGCCATCCGCGTCACCACCCGCAATTGCTGAAAATCCTTTTCGCCGAAAATGGCGACATCGGGCCGGACCTGGGTGAACAGCTTTGCGACCACGGTCGCGACCCCGCCGAAGAAATGCGGCCGGAAACGGTCTTCGAGCCCGACGGTTGCCGGTCCGTCCGGCACGATCCGGGTGGCGAAGCCGTCCGGGTACATCGCCTTGGCGTCGGGATGCCAGATCAGGTCGGTCTTCTCGGCCGTCAACTTGGCGACATCTTCCTTCCAGGTCCGCGGATAGGCGCCGAAATCCTCCGTCGGCGCGAACTGAGTCGGATTGACGAAGATCGAGACCACGACCTTGTCGGCGCGGCGCTTGGCAAGGCGCACCAGCGACACGTGGCCGTCATGGAGCGCGCCCATGGTCGGCACCAGTGCGACGGTGGCCTTGCGGCTGCGGAGGTTGTCGACGGCGCGCCGTAAAGCGGACACGTTGCGGACGATCAGGGGGCTGCGGGGCATCTGGACTCGGCGAGCTCTCGAGGAGGGAACGGTGCTTGTGCGGCACCGGACGAAGACTGCGCCGACAGGCGGCGCACGGATTTGTACGTTGCATGAAAATAGCAAGACCAACAATGCCGCGCCACGCGCCGTGCGGGGGATCGATATGTTGAATGCGCGCATCACTCGAAAAAATTTGTGCGCGCGATCGCAGACGACGCGACGTCGACGGCCGATTCATCATTAAGAATGTCGAGCTCCGAATTAATCCGGCCCGCGCGCATTTTGCTTGACCGCAAACGCGCGCGACTCGAAGATGTGCAAGGGGTCGAAACATGCTTCTGCAGGCTAGCCAAGGGCAATCGGGCTCGGCCCATGTGGTCGTTATGGGCAACGAGAAGGGCGGGTCCGGCAAGTCCACCGCGGCGTTGCACATTGCAGTTGCGCTCCTGAAGGCAGGCCAGCGCGTCGCCACCATCGACCTCGACTGTCGCCAGCAGAGCTTTACCCGCTACATCAGCAATCGCAGCGCCTGGGCGCGGCGGACCGGCCTCAATCTCGAGCTGCCGGTGCACTGCTGCATCAGGCTCGGCGAGACCATGCAGATCGCCGACAACGAGAACTCCGAATTCCAGCAATTCGTCGAGGCGGTCAGCGCGGTGGAGCGCACCTTCGACTTCATCGTCATCGACACGCCAGGAACCGACAGCTACCTGATGCGGCTCGCCCATTCGATGGCCGATACCCTGGTCACCCCGATCAACGACAGCTTCCTGGATTTCGACGTGCTGGGCCAGGTCGATCCCGCAACCTATGCCGTGACCGGCGTCAGCCATTATGCCGAGATGGTGCGGGACACCCGCCGCAAGCGCCGCCAGCTCGATGGCGCCTCGACCGACTGGATCGTGGTGCGCAACCGCCTGTCGATGCTCGGCTCGCGCAACAAGCAGCTGGTCGCCGACGGCTTGAAGGAACTGTCCTTCCAGCTCGGCTTTCGCGCCATCGACGGCTTTGCCGAACGCGTGGTCTATCGCGAATTCTTTCCCAGGGGGCTGACCGCGCTCGACGATATCGACGAGGCGACGCTCGGCACCCGCCCGTCGCTCGGCCACGTCACCGCGCGCGAGGAGGTGACGAGCCTGCTCCGCCAGCTCAAGCTGCCGCTGGACGAGCGCGGCCGGCGCCGCGCCGCCAACCGCGCCGAGTGGTTCACCCAGGTCGACAAGCCGCTCGAGGTGCACGACATCATCGCCTAGTGTTGTGACCCAGACGCTTGATTCACTCGGTGTCATTCCGGGTTCGCCCTTCGGGCGCCCCGGAATGACGGAATGAAGTTCAGAGCCGCAACACTAGATCTTTATCGCTCCCGGATAGGTGCGGTAGGTTGCTACTACCCTCGATTGATCTTGCTCAATGCAAAGCCCGCAAAAGCGGGCTTTTTTATTTAGCGTCTGTTTAGCCAGGATTTGAACCCGGCTTTGACAAGAAGCATCTGAAGATTACAGACGCGGCAGGTGTCCAGGTTCTTGTTGCTGCGCAAGAATTAGGTGCAGCGCACAACGTTCAGGCGCGGATTTCACAATATTTGGCCTTCCTGTCACGGCGACGTTACATATACTGATACCAGAGCGTTTCTCACTTCCAGACACTCGATCGGGGCTGCACGCCCATCTCCGAGGACGAAAATGAAGCGTGGAATTACGGTTCTCTTGTCGGTCGGCGCCCTGATGGTGGCGGGTTACTTCACCGCCAGCAAGTGGGCGATCAAGCACGAGTCCCTGACGTTCAACGACGCATCCCGCGACAACCGGCCCGTGCCGGTCGACATCGCCGTCCGTCGCGACAAGCTGATGCAGGCCGAGGCCGGCATGATCAAGCTGCCTGTGGTTGTCTTCAACCATGGCAACACCGTCAAGAATACTGAGTACTCCTTCATCAACAACCTGTTCGCCGCGCGCGGCTACATGGTCATGAGCATCCAGCATGACCTGCCGACCGATCCGCCGATGGTGACCAAGGCGGGCGAGCTCTATGTCGGGCGCCTGAAGCAGATCCAGCGCGGTGTCGCCAACATCAAGTTCGCCGTCGAGGAGATGCGCCAGATCCAGCCGAATGCGGACTACGACCATTTGACCGTGGTGGGTCATTCCATGGGCGGCGACATCACCATGTATTTCGCCAAGCAGTATCCCGAAGAGGTCAAGAAGGTCGTCACGCTCGACAATCTGCGCGTGCCCTTCGTCACCTCGGGCAAGTTCAAGATCCTCTCCTTCCGCTCGCATGATCCGCAGTTCAAGGCCGACCCCGGCGTCGTTCCCAGCGAGGACATTTGCGAGAAGGAAGGGATTACCGTGGTCCGAACCGAGTTCCAGCACAACGACATGCGCGACACGGGCTCGGAACGGGCAAAGGAATCGATCCAGGGCATGCTGGACAAGTTCCTGGCCGACACCGATACGACAGAGGACAGCAAGCCGGTCGAGGTCTCGACGCCGAAAATGACCGATCCCGGTCCGGTCGCCCCTTACGCGCCCGTCGGCAACGAGCCGAAGAAGGACAAGTCGCTCACGCAATAAGCTCCCGGCTCGACCCGCCGCTCGCTGGACAAGAAAGCGCTGAAACAACAATGCGGCGCATGGCCGCTTGACCGCGAGCAGGCCGGGCATGGCAGACAATTCCGAGCTGCGCGACCTGTTCGATCGCTGGGAGCGCGTCTGGCATGAAGGCCGATATGATCTCGTGCCGGACTGCGTCGGGGCGCACTATGTCAGGCATGACGAGGCAGGCGACCGCACCGTCACCCGGGAGGCCTATGCGGCCGAGCTCAGGCAGCTGCGCGCCGAGCGCCCGGACGTCCGCATCATCGTCTACGATCATCTGCTGCAGGCCAACCGCGCCTGGTACCGTTTCACCATGCGATGGACCGATCGGGTCAGCGGCGAGATCCGCACCCGTGCGGGCCTGCAGGCCTATCTGATCGAGAACGGCAAGCTCGCCGAGACCTGGGTCACGCTGCAGCCGGTGGGGTCGGCGTGGAGCGACAAGGTGGCGCAGGCGAATTGGACCAGCCCGCCGCCCAGGCCGTGAAGCCATGGCGAAAGCGCAAGGTGCTCGGGGTACTGGCGCTTTGGACAAAGCCGGCCCAGATTAGGCCTGCTCATCAGCATGCGAGGGCCGTTTGTCGCGCGAGCCGACCAAGACATCTGCGGACGGAACAGCAACGCGGCGGCCGGATTCGCTGCCCCAAGCCCAGCGCTCCACCGCCGATGATATCGCCGCCTTCGTGGAGAAGGCCAAGGCGATGTCGCCGTTCGCGGCGGGAAGCCGCGGGCGGATGGTATTCGCCCTCGATGCCACCATGAGCCGGCAGCCGACCTGGGACATGGCCTGTCAGCTTCAGGCCGACATGTTCCGCGAGGCGGCCTCGCTCGGCAGCCTCGATATCCGCCTGGTCTATTATCGCGGCTTCAATGAGTGCCGCGCCAGCAAATGGATCTCCGACTCGGCCGAGCTTGCCCGCCTGATGGGCAAGATCGATTGCCGCGGCGGCAACACCCAGATCGGCCGCGTGCTGTCCGAGGCGCGTCGCGAGGCGGCGGCTGCTGGCGTGCGCGCGGTGGTCTTTGTCGGCGACGCCATGGAGGAAGAGGTCGACGATCTCTGCACCAAAGCCGGTGAGCTCGGCATGCTCAAGGTGCCCGTGTTCGTGTTCCAGGAGGGCCATGACCCCACCGCCGAGCAGACGTTCCGCGAGATCGCCCGCCTGTCCGGCGGGGCGTGGTGCCGCTTCGATCCGGGCGCTGCCGCGCAACTGCGCGACTTGCTGCGCGCAGCCGCGGCCTACGCCGCCGGCGGCCGCGAGGCGTTGAGGCGGCTGTCGTCGCGCGAGAAAGGCGCAGCGAAGCTGCTCGCCCAGATCAAATGAGGCGGCTTGCGCACTGAAGCTTGAACAGGTCCTGCCTTTTGCCGCCGATCTCATTATATTGTCGGTCATGCCGACCCTGATCGCGGGCGCCGTTGCCGTCCTAGTCCTCTATCTGTTGCTGCAGATGTTCCGTGCCGCCAACCCGACCGTGCTGGCGCGGGCGCTCAGGATCGCGGGCGGTATCGTGGCACTTGCTGTGGCCGCCTTTGTCGGCCTGCGGGGCGAGCTTGCCGTCGCCATTCCGCTCGGGGTGTTCGGCGCCGGCCTGTTGGGCTGGTCGCCGTTCGGCGGGTCGACGGTCTTTGGCAATTTCGGCGGTATCGGCGACATCTTCGGCGCGAAATCACGCTCGGCGGGGCAGCGCTCGCAGGTGCGCTCGCAGTTTCTGGACATGACGCTCGACCACGACAGTGGCGAGCTGAAGGGCACGATCATTGCCGGGCCCTATGCCGGCCGCGCGCTGGATTCTTTCGACCTGCCGCAGCTCACGGCGATGATGGCTAACCTCGACGCCGAGAGCCTTCCCTTACTTGAAAGCTATCTGGACCGCCGGTTTCCCGCTTGGCGACAGAACGCGCAAGGCGAGGGGGCAGGGCGGCACGGCCGCGCGCCGGCGAACGGGAAAATGACGGAAGAGGAGGCCTATCAGATCCTTGGCCTGCAACCGGGCGCGGGGCGCGACGACATCGGTCGCGCTCACCGTGCGCTCATGAAGAAACTGCATCCCGACCAGGGGGGCTCGACGTATCTCGCCGCCCGTGTAAACGAGGCCAAGGATACTTTGCTTCGCACGCATAACGGCTAACTCCGGCAACACCAACGAACGCAACCACCGATGAACCTGCTTCTCCGGCCCGACGCCCGATGTCGCCCGCCGTCATGCGGCGTGGTCGTGTTGTGTTTCCCGAAGTTTTAACCGTAAATTCTTGACGAGAGGTTTGCAGGCCGTGCCACGCCGGCAACACTCGCCGACGAAAAAGCCCGCGACTGTGATGTTCAGCGATCTCGCCGCAAAACCACCCGCCCCTGGAGGGGGCGGGTCGATCGTGCATGCAAATGCGCGATCGGGGTGGGGTGACAGTCCATCCGCGACGTCAGTGCTTGGGTGGCGGGAGGCGATCGTCCGAGTTGACGGTGAGACCATCTATGCGGCTTCACCCCACCTCGCTCGCGTTTGTTCAACGCGAGCGATCCTCCCCCTCCAGGGGAGGATGGGCAGCGTGCCTCAATTCTTCACCGTGATGCAGGAAATGTCCGAGCGCTTCAGCGCCTTGCAGACGGCTTCGGCCTGGTCGCGATCGAGGCCGGCGAAGCGGGCGCGGTAGAGCTTGCGGTCGCCCTTGGCGACCACCGGCTCGGTGAAGGGATCGGCCTTGGCCAGCAGGCCATGGGCGCCGTTGCGGGCCGCCTCGATGCGCTGCTGGGCTTCGCTTTCGCTCTCGAGCGCGCCGACCTGGACGATCCAGCCGGTATGCACGGCCATCTTGCCGCTCGCCGCGTTCTGCGCCGCGGCCGGCTGGGCCGCGGCGGGCTGCGGTGCCGGCGCGAGGGCGGCGACGGTCTGCTGCGGGGCCATGGATGGCGGCTGCTGGCTCGGCGGCAGGCTCGAGGCCGGTAACACGCCGAGAATGCCGTTGCCGGTGCCGTGGCCCGGCGGCTGCGGCGGTAGATCGCTGCGCGCGAACTCGGGCGCCGGTTCGCTGGTTTCGGCCCTGGCAACCACGGCGTTGGAGGTCTCGGCGACGTCAGCCCGCGGAGCGGGGATCGCACTCGTCACTGGCGGCGCCGGTTGGGCGGGACCGGCGGACGCAAGCTTCATCGCCCCGGCCTTGACCTGGACGGTCTTGACCTTGACCGGCCTCATCGGCTCGGTCGAGCCGGGGATGGTGGCGAGCGCCTGGCTCTGGATCACGCCGGAGGTGAGGGGCGCGGGCTCCGATTTCGGCTGCGCCGGCGGCACGGCGGCCGCGGCCTGGGCGAGGACGGACATGCGCGGGGCCGGCATCGGCACCGGTGTCGGCGCCTGCGCCGCCGCGGCGGGCTCGGAGGCGGCAGCCTGGGCCATGGTCGGACGCGCGTCGGAGCCGGCATCGTCGGCATCCGCGGTCTGCTCCTGAGCGGCGTTCTCGGTGATGGCCGCGGCGGTGCGGGTGGTGGCCGCCTTTTCCAGATTCTCGGCCAGCAGGCTGCGCATGGTGGCATCGCGCGAGCCGCCGGAGCGGCCGCCCATCACGACGCCGACCAGGAAGCGGTTGCCGCGGTGCATCGAGGTCACGAGGTTGAAGCCGGAGGCGCGGGTGTAGCCGGTCTTGATGCCGTCGACGCCTTCGACGCTGCCGAGCAGGTGGTTATGGCCGGTGATGGTGTGGCCGCGGAAATTGAAGGCGGTGGTCGAGAAGTAGCGATAGTAGCGCGGGAAGCGGTCCTGCAGCGCACGGCCCAGGATCGATTGATCGCGCGCGGTGGTGACCTGCTCGTCGTTCGGCAGGCCGGAGGCGTTGCGATAGACGGTGCGGCTCATGCCGAGGGCATGGGCCTTGCGCGTCATCATCTTCGCGAAATTGTCCTCGCTGCCGCCGATTGCCTCGGCAATCACGACAGCGGCGTCGTTGGCGGAGCGCGTGATCAGTCCCTTGATCGCGTCCTCGACGCGGATGGTCTGGCCCGGGCGCAAGCCCAGCTTGGTCGGGTCCTGGTCGGAGGCGTGTTCCGAAACTTGCATGTCGGTGTCGAGCTTCATCTTGCCGGCGTCGAGACGCTCGAACAGAAGATAAAGCGTCATCATCTTGGTCAGCGAAGCCGGGTGGCGCAGGCCGTCGGGGCTGTTGGCTTCGAGCACCGCACCGGAATTGCCGTCGACGATGATGGACGAGAATTTCGGGCTGTAGTCGCCGTCGTCCGAATCGTGCTGATGCGAGACCTGATGGTGGCGATAATAGTGCCGGCGCGCCTGCGCATCGGTCGTGGAGATCGCCGCGGAAGTGAGTGCAACCAGCCCGAAAACGCCAGCTCGCACCAGAGGCGAGGACGCCAAGTTTTTGGAAAGCATGAAATCCCCGTCCCAGTTTCTGACTTGATCACCGGCTCGTGAGGCGAAATTGTGCCCGACCGCCGCTGACCATTCCCTGCGCGAACCCTGCAAAACCACCGCTTTGGCGTCTCGGCAGCAATGCAGGTTCAGGCCGCTTTTCTAGCTAAGGCTCTGTTCACAAACAGATTTTGCACTGCCTGCGGAAGGGTGAACAGGTCCGGGAATCAGGGTAGGCGGCGAGTCTTGCCAAAACCTTAAGGAACCCTTGCCTGCGACCCCGGTATTTGCCTGGAATTACGGCATCTTTGTGCATTGCACAAGATTCCTTGACATTTTTGTGCGCTGCACTAGGTTCATCGTTGCGTCAGGGGAGCCGGGCTCTCCCGGCTCTTCACGCAGTCTGGGAAAAAGGGATTCCATGATGTTCAAGGTTGAAGACTTTCAGAACTACGGCAAAGAGCAGTTCGAGACCGCAGTGGCCTCGGCCACGACCGTCCAGAACGGCCTGAGCGCGATCGCGAGCGCCTACGGCGACTACACCAAGAAGTCGTATGAGGACACCAAGTCCTTTGTCGAAAAGCTTTCCGGCGTGAAGTCGCTGGACAAGGCCTTCGAGGCCCAGAGCGAATTCGCCAAGACCGCCTACGAGACCTTCGTTGCGGACTCGCAGAAGATCGCGAGCCTCTATGGCGATCTCGCCAAGCAGGTGTACAAGCCGTTCGAATCGGTGATCTCGAAGTTCGCGCCGCAGACGGCGCAGTAACCAAAGGCTGCCCGGGCCTGTTACCAGGCCTGTCGTCGCTCAAAGCCCGGCCGGTTTGCCGGGCTTTTATTTTGGCGCCCCGCAATGCGCGTGCAGCCGTCGCCTGCACCGTGGTTTTACGGTCGGCCGCGCTCGCCCTGTTCCCGCGGTCGCCAAAAAATTGTCGCGGGGGCGCGCTGCGATTTGCTTTTGTCAAACCGCGCGGGATTGATTAACCTTCCACACTGATCGCCGGGTCGGGAATCGGCCCTGCGGCACGCGCGGGGTTTTAGGCCCGCGCTTGCGGCGAGCCGGCGACCGACCCATATGTGCAACGTGCGGACCGGCCGGCCCGGGCGGAAGTCGCGATATTGGAAAGCTTGAGTGGGGATACCGGGATAGCTTTGGTTGCGCCGCGCGATCCGCTGTCCAGTCTTCCTCTCCGGGCCGTCCCTCTGCCCTCCAGTCGGGGATTCTTTGAACGCTTGTGCCATGTCGAGACCAACCTCAAATTCTGATCCGCATCGAATTGTCCCGGCCGATCATGCCGCTCGCATGAGCAATGACGAGAACCGCTCACCCGGCAATAGCGGCCCTTCCACCTCCGTCATCACCAAGGTCAAGCCCAAGACCAAGCGGCCCAATCTTTACCGCGTCCTGATCCTCAACGACGACTACACGCCGATGGAATTCGTCGTTCACGTGCTGGAGAAATTCTTCAACAAGGACGCGGATGCCGCGACCAAGATCATGCTCCATGTGCATCATCACGGGATCGGGGAGTGCGGCGTTTTTACCTATGAGATCGCCGAGACCAAGGTGACGCAGGTGATGGATTTCGCGCGCAAGCACCAGCATCCCCTGCAGTGCGTGATGGAAAAGAAATAGAAAAACAACGTCGGCGGCCTGCCTGTGGAGCACGGTCCGGAACGGTTGGAAACCGGCTTTCCGAAAAGATCATGCTCGAACAAAGAGATGAGATCCTGACGCGATTGCCGGCGATCGCACCATGATCTGATGGTCGCCAATGCCGACCGCCCCGCGGAACGGGATTTGCATTGTCGCATGGTGCAGGGATGGCTCTCCTAGACGGGTGGCTAGGGGCGGCGGAACAGGCCTTCTTGCCGTGACTTGAATAACTATATGGTGACGAAGGTTGTTGTTGCCTCCTCGGGCAACGGCGATCATGATGGCAGGGGGCCACAGGAGCGCGAATGCCGACTTTTTCCCAGAGCCTTGAGCAATCCTTGCACCGAGCGCTGGCGATTGCCAATGAGCGACACCACCAATATGCGACGCTGGAGCATCTCCTGCTGTCGCTGATCGACGACTCCGATGCGGCGGCGGTGATGCGGGCCTGCAGCGTCGATCTCGACAAGCTGCGCACGAGCCTTGTCAATTATCTCGAAACCGAATTCGAAAACCTGGTCACCGACGGCGCCGACGATGCCAAGCCGACGGCGGGCTTCCAGCGCGTCATCCAGCGCGCGGTGATCCACGTGCAGTCGTCGGGCCGCGAAGAGGTGACCGGCGCCAATGTGCTGATCGCGATCTTCGCCGAGCGCGAAAGCCATGCCGCGTATTTCCTGCAGGAGCAGGACATGACGCGCTACGACGCGGTCAACTATATCAGCCACGGCATCGCCAAGCGCCCGGGCGTGTCGGAAGCGCGCCCTGTGCGCGGCGTCGACGAGGAGACCGAGACCAAGGGGAGCGAGGACGCCAAGAAGAAGGGCGAGGCGCTCGAGACCTATTGCGTCAACCTCAACAAGAAGGCGCGCGACGGCAAGATCGATCCGGTCATCGGCCGTAACTCCGAGATCAACCGCGCGATCCAGGTTCTCTGCCGCCGGCAGAAGAACAACCCGCTGTTCGTCGGCGAAGCCGGCGTCGGCAAGACCGCGATCGCCGAAGGCCTCGCCAAGCGCATCGTCGACAGCGAAGTTCCGGAAGTGCTCGCGGCCGCCACCGTGTTCTCGCTCGACATGGGCACGCTGCTCGCCGGCACGCGCTATCGCGGCGACTTCGAGGAGCGGCTGAAGCAGGTCCTGAAGGAGCTGGAGGCGCATCCCAACGCCATCCTGTTCATCGACGAGATCCACACCGTGATCGGCGCCGGCGCCACCTCCGGCGGTGCGATGGACGCGTCCAACCTGCTGAAGCCCGCCCTGGCTTCCGGCACCATTCGCTGCATGGGCTCGACCACCTACAAGGAATACCGCCAGCATTTCGAGAAGGACCGCGCGCTGGTGCGGCGCTTCCAGAAGATCGACGTCAACGAGCCGTCGGTCGAGGATGCGATCGCGATCCTCAAGGGTCTGAAGCCCTATTTCGAGGACTATCACCGGCTGAAATACACCAACGAGGCGATCGAGGCCGCGGTGCAGCTGTCCTCGCGCTACATCCATGACCGCAAGCTGCCGGACAAGGCGATCGACGTGATCGACGAGTCGGGCGCGGCGCAGATGCTGCTGTCCGAGAACAAGCGCAAGAAGACCATCGGCATCAAGGAGATCGAGACCACGATCGCTACCATGGCGCGGATTCCGCCGAAGAGCGTGTCCAAGGACGACGCCGAGGTGCTCAAGCATCTCGAGCAGACCTTGAAGCGCGTCGTGTTCGGCCAGGACCGGGCGATCGAGTCGCTGTCGGCCTCGATCAAGCTCGCCCGCGCCGGCCTGCGCGAGCCGGAGAAGCCGATCGGCTGCTACCTGTTCTCAGGGCCCACCGGCGTCGGCAAGACCGAGGTGGCAAAGCAGCTGGCGGCGACGCTCGGCGTGGAACTGCTCCGCTTCGACATGAGCGAATACATGGAGCGGCACACGGTGTCGCGCCTGATCGGCGCGCCTCCCGGCTATGTCGGCTTCGACCAGGGCGGCCTGCTCACCGACGGCGTCGACCAGCATCCGCATTGCGTGGTGCTGCTCGACGAAATCGAGAAGGCGCATCCCGATCTCTACAATGTGCTGTTGCAGATCATGGATCATGGCCGGCTCACCGACCACAACGGCAAGCAGGTCAACTTCCGCAACGTGATCCTGATCATGACCACGAATGCGGGCGCGGCCGACCTTGCCAAGCAGGCCTTCGGCTTCACCCGCTCCAAGCGGGAAGGCGACGACCACGAGGCGATCAACCGGCAGTTTGCGCCGGAGTTCCGCAACCGCCTCGATGCCATCGTCTCCTTCGCGCACCTCAATGTCGACGTGATCGGCATGGTGGTGGAGAAGTTCGTGCTGCAGCTGGAGGCCCAGCTCGCCGACCGCGACGTCACGATCGAGCTGTCGGAGCCCGCCAAGGCCTGGCTGATCGAGCACGGCTACGATCAGCAGATGGGCGCGCGGCCGATGGCGCGCGTGATCCAGGAGCACATCAAGAAGCCGCTGGCGGACGAGGTGCTGTTCGGCAAGCTCAAGGGCGGCGGCCATGTCCGCGTGGTCCTGGTCAAGGACGAGACGACGGCGCTCGACAAGATCGGCTTCGAATTCGTCGAAGGCCCGGTCACGCCGAAGCCCGAAAAGCTCCCCGGCACGCGCAAGCGCAAGCCGCCGAAGTCCGGCGGCGCCAAGGGCCCGAGCTCGAAGGGGCCGCTGGTCAAGGCGTGACGCGGTGAGCGAGTGAGAGATCGAAAAAGGCCGGCTGAAAAGCCGGCCTTTTTGCTGCGATCGGGCGAAGGCCGCGCTGACTCACTCGCCCTTCAAGCGTTGGCCTTCCTGCACCTGCACGTGCTCGGCGCCGCGGGCGCCTGCCGGCGATAGCCGCAGCATGCTCAGCATGGCGCCGATGAGCGCGGCGCCGACGGCGGCCAGCAGCGAGATCTGCGTGCCGTCGGCCGGATAGCGCGCCAGAAACAGGGCAACCAGCGCGGCGCCCGTGGTCTGTCCGAGCAGCCGTGCGGTGCCGAGCATGCCGCTGGCGCCGCCGGAGCGCTCGCGCGGGGCGGCTGCGATCATGGTACGGTTGTTGGGGGTCTGGAACAGGCCGAAGCCGAAGCCCGCGAGCGCCATCCGCCAGATCACGTCGAGGGCGCCCGGATGCTCCGGAAGAAACGCCAGCGTCGCAAGGCCGAGCGCAAACACCAGCAGGCCGATGCCGCCGAGAAGGCCGGCCGGAAAGCGCTCCACCAGCCGGCCGGCGAGCGGCGCGGCGACGCCGACCGCAAGCGGCCAGGGCGTGATCAGGAGGCCCATCTGCACCGCGGTGTAGCCGAAGCGGCTCTGCAGGTAGAAGGGCAGCGCCGTGAACGCCAGCATCTGGCCGCAGAACGAGGCAATCGAGGTCGCAATCGACAGCGCAAAGATCGGGATGCGCAGCAAATCCACCGGCAGCAGCGGCGGGGTGGTCATATGCGTCCCGCGATAGAGCAGCGCACCGCCGGCACAGGCGGCGATGCCGAATTCCAGAAGACACGTCACGAGCGCCTCGCCATGGCCGACGCTGTCGATTGCCGCTATCCCGACCCCGAACGTCACGGCGCTCAGTGCCGCGCTTTGCCAGTCGAACGCATGCTCCGCCGGCCGCGTATGCGGCAGCGAGCGCCAGGCGAGTGCGAACGTGACGAGGCCGATCGGCACGTTCACGGCAAACAAATAGGGCCAGCTCAGGAATGCGAGAATGCCGGCCGCGAGCGTCGGGCCGACCGCCGCCGATGTCGCAACCACCATGGCATTGATGCCGATGCCGCGGCCGAGTTGGTCGTGCGGATAGGTGTAGCGCACCAGCGCGGAGTTGACGCTCAGAATGCCGGCGGCGCCGAACCCCTGCAGAATGCGCGCGACCGTCAGCAGCAACAGCGTATGCGACAGCGCGCAGAACAGCGACGCCAGCGTGAACAGCACGAGCCCTGCGAGATAGACCCGCCGGTAACCGATGATCTCGCCGAGCGAGGCCAGCGGCAACAGCGAGATGGTCACGGCAAGCTGGTAGCCGTTGACGATCCAGATCGAGAAGGCGGGCGACGCATCGAGGTCGGTCGCAATGGTCGGCAGCGCCACATTGGCGATGGAGCCGTCGACCACCGCCATGACGATGCCGAGCGCAATGGTCAGGATCGCCCAATAGCGCTGCGGCAGCGGGAGGCCGTCGGCATGTTCAACCGGGATCGATGTCATTCGCTGGTGCAAGCAGGCCTTTTCCGATTCGTTTGCCCAAAATAGCCTTTGCACGGCCAACCGGGCAGGGTGGTCATGGTTCCCCAGCCATGCACGGCCTCTATTGCTTGATCGCCCAATCCACGATCGCGATCGCCTCGGGCGAGGTTTTCTCCTTCCAGGCGACGATGGGACCCTTCGCGGCCTCGCGCAGCGCCGCGATCAGGCCGGCCGGGGCCGGTTCGACGATGCTGACGCCATTGGCGCGCATCCGCGCATAATTTTCCGCCGTGCGGTTGGCGATCAGATCGATCTGGCTCTGCTCGGTCTCCGCGGCGGCGGCCATCACCTCGCGCTGGAGCGGCTCCGGCAGCGCGTCGAAATCGGCGTCGCGCACGAAGGCGAAGGAGACGGGGACGGCGTAGTTGATGGCGGTGAAGTTCGGCAAATAGTCCCAGAGTCTGCGCCCCGCGCCGCCATCGCCCGAGGTGAGGAAGGCATTCAGCCGATGCGCCTTCAGCCCGGCGACCGCGTCGTTCAGAGGCTCGACTTGCGCGGCGGCACCGGCGGCGCGCATCACCGCGGTCGAGCTGTCATCATAGGTGCGCAAGGCAAGATGGGCGAGGTCGTCGGCACCATGGAGCGGCTGCTCGGACCATAGCCCCGTCGCCGGCCAGATCGTGATATACAGCAGCCTCAAGCCCTGGGCGCGGAATGCGGATTCGTAAAGCGGCCGCGCCCGGGCATTGACCGCGCGTGCGGCCTCGACCGATTGCACCACGAAGGGCAGCGTCGAAAGTCCGAACACCGCGTCATAGGTCGAGAGCGCTCCGCCGAAGGCATCGCCGCCGGCGATGCGCCCGTCCCTGGCTGCGCGCGGCATCTCGCTCGAGGTGATCTTGGCCTCATTGTCGAAGGCAATCGTCGCCGTGACGAGACCCCCGGTGTGCGCGGAGAGCAGCCTTGCGAAGGTCGCAAGGCCCGTGCCCGAGATGGTGCTCTGCGGATATTCCGTCACCATCAGCCACGTGGCCTGCGCTTGCGCCGGCGGGACGAGGGACGCAAAAGCGAGGGCGAGGAGCGCAATGCAGGCAGGGACGAATTTGCGGGAGCGGGCGGCCCTGGTGTTCGGAACGAAGCTTGTTTGCATACGTGACGCTTTGAGAATTCCACGGTCACTGCAGTCGAGCGCATGCCGGCCTTCGCGTCAACCGCGGGGCAGGGTCCCGCGCGGCCATCTCCATCACCGTCACCCCGCCGAGGAGCTTTCGCCGATCGGCGTCGTCTATCTCGCCGATTTCCGGTCTCGCAGCCACTTCAGATAGTCGACGGCGTCCTGTGCATCCTGCTCGCGGAAGTGGAAGGTCGGCATGTCCGGATGCATGGTGCTCAGTCCGTTCTCGAGGCGCTCGCGAAAGTCCTCGTCGTAGAGCTTCTCCTCGCTGAAATTGCGAAAGGGCGGCGCCAGCGGGTGCGGGCTGCGTCCGGTTTCGCCCACCGCGTGGCACTTCGAGCACATCCGCGTCAGCAGGGCTCGTCCATGCTCGAGCCCGCGATCGAGCGCGTCGGCGTGCGCACTCCACGCAAGCGTCAGCAGACCGATGAGGCAGAACCTGTTCATGGCAACACACCTACCAGCGCGAGGTCGCCTTGCCATAGGCATAGAGCGCCACAAGGCCGAGCGTCACCGCGGTCGAGAAGACCAGGATCATTCGGTCCCACTGCGGTCTGTCCGCGGCGGTCTTCCGGAGTGTGAAGATGGCGAAGATCGCCTTGGGTGCAAATTTTCGCATCGCGATTCCCGGCATGCGGTAGCTGTTGCACAGCCGCCGGGACCCGGCTTGAGCCAGATCAACGGACTTCGCGCCAGGTGAAGGCCGCGGGCGTCAGCGTTCGTCGATCAATTCCTTGATGCGGCGCTGCAGCTTGCGCTTCTTCTTTTCGCTGGCGCGCAGCCGCGCGTCGAGATCGGATGCACCGGGATCGGTGATCATGGTGCGGAAGGCAAGCCCGAGCCGGTTGGCCTCACGCCAGATCACGCGCGCGAGGTAGGAGCGGCCCTTGCGGAGGATGGTGAGGTTGATCTCTTCGGGCACGCGCGCATAGGCATCGACTTCGACGCAGGCGCCGTCGTCGCTGAGATTGCGCACCACGCAATTAACGCTCTGGCGCGTGTCGATTTCGGCTCGCCCGCCGAAAAGCACCTTGTCGCGTGCGTTTGCCCGCCGATCCTGCATCTTGTCCTCCGGCAATTCCGGTGGACTGTAGGCAGAGACCGCAGGCCATGAGAAGGCCGGCCGGCCGGCTTGCTCGTGTTAACGTAAACCGGCAGGCTGCAAGTTTTACGCGAATGTCGGCACAATTCGGCCGCAGTCTGGCTCAATGCGCGAGCCTGCTCTGCCGCCATTCGCGCGGCGAGGCGCCATAGTGCTCGCGGAAGACCCGCCCGAAATGGGAGAGGTCGTTGAAGCCCCAGGCGAAGGCGATCTCGCCGATCTGGCGATGGGCGAGCATGGGGGACGCGAGGTCCCGGGCGCATTGCGCAAGCCGCTCTTTCAGCACGTGACGCTGGAACGAGGTGTCCTCGTCGGAAAGCAGATCGTTGACATAGCGCGGCGAGATACCCAGCGCCGCCGCGGTCTCGGCCAGCGACAGGTCGGGATCGGCAAGGTGCGCGCGGATATGGGCCTTGAGCCGGTAGAGCAGCGCTGCGCGATGGGTCGAGGCCGCAGGCTGCGCCGGCAGCCGCTCGGCGAGCGCCATCGCGACCAGATCCACCGCCTGCTCGGACAGGCGAGTCGCCTGCTCGGGCGCGATGCGGTCGGCGCTCTGGCAGAGCTGATAGACGAAATCATGCGCGAGCTTCGACAGCGGACCGTCGCAACCGAAGCTGATCGCGGTCACCGCCTCGGTGCCGGTGATGCGACGCTGCAGCATGTCGCGCGGCACCTGCAGGATCAGCTGCGTGAAGGCGTCGTCGAATTGCAGCTGATAGGGCCGGGTGGTGTCGTAGATCGCAAACTCGCCGGCGTGGATCACCGTCTCCCTGCCGTCCTGCACGACGCCGCCGCTGCCGTATTTGCCGAGCGCGATCAGAAAATACTCGTCATGCGAACGGGCGATCCGCGCCGGCGTCCGGTCGACCCGCTGCTCGCGTGAGGAGACCTCCGAGCAGGCGGCCCGGCCGAACGGGGTGCGTGTCACCGCGCCGCGAAAATCGCTGCCCAGCGACGAAGAGCAGTCGAGCCCGACATAGACGTCGCAGACGATGTCCTGCCAGAGCGCCAGCCGCCGGTATCCCGGCGCGGCATCGGTGGTGAAATGGATCGGCATCGCGCCTCCCTTCACATCGGCTGCACGCAATATCCGTACCGGGCCTGCCGCTCCGCCCCCGTCCGCTGTTGCTTCGGCAGTCGAATTCTTGTTCCCGGGCAGACGAGCGCTACGGCCCTGCGCTCAGGCATAACAGACTGCAATGGATGCCGGCGCCGATCAACGGGAAACCACCCGGCGGACGGGGTCGGCCGCAAGTGATGGAGTTGGCCGATGGGCATTTCGCATCCCAAATACAAGGTGGCCGTGGTGCAGGCGGCGCCGGCCTTTCTCGATCTCGACGGCTCGATCAGGAAGACCATCGCGCTGATCGAGGAGGCGGCCGAGAAGGGCGCCAAGCTGATCGCCTTCCCGGAGGTGTTCATCCCCGGCTATCCCTGGCATATCTGGCTGGACTCGCCTGCCTGGGCGATCGGCCGCGGCTTTGTGCAGCGCTATTTCGACAATTCGCTCGCCTATGACAGCCCCGAGGCCGAGAAGCTGCGGGCGGCCGTGAAGAAGGCGAAGCTGACCGCGGTGATCGGCCTGTCCGAGCGCGACGGCGGCAGTCTCTACATCGCGCAATGGCTGATCGGGCCCGATGGCGAGAGCATCGCCAAGCGGCGCAAGCTGCGCCCGACCCATGCCGAGCGCACGGTCTATGGCGAGGGCGACGGCAGCGATCTCGCCGTCCATGACCGCCCGGACATCGGGCGCCTCGGCGCCCTGTGCTGCTGGGAGCATCTGCAGCCGCTGACCAAATACGCCATGTACGCCCAGAACGAGCAGGTCCATGTCGCCTCATGGCCGAGCTTTTCGCTCTACGATCCCTTTGCGCCGGCCTTGGGCGCCGAGGTGAACAACGCCGCTTCCCGCGTCTATGCGGTGGAGGGCTCCTGCTTCGTGCTGGCGCCCTGCGCCACTGTCTCGCAGGCCATGATCGACGAGCTGTGCGACCGCCCCGACAAGCATGCGCTGTTGCATGCCGGCGGCGGCCATGCCGCGATCTTCGGCCCGGATGGCAGCTCGCTTGCCGAGAAACTGCCGCCCGATGCGGAGGGCCTCCTGATGGCCGAGATCGATCTCGGCGCGATCGGGGTTGCCAAGAACGCCGCCGACCCGGCCGGGCATTATTCACGCCCCGACGTGACGCGGCTGCTCCTGAACAAGACGCGGTTGCGGCGGGTCGAGCCGTTCGCGCTGCCGCTCGACACGGTCGCGCCCGAGGAGGCGGAGCCTTCGCCCGCAAAGTCGATTGCGACCGCGTGAGGAGGGACACGGCCTCGGAAAAAGACGTCTGCATGATCAACAGCGCCAACGCGCCGCGGCCATCTGCGCAGGATATGGCACGATTTCCCGGGATGGTTAGACTGCCGTCCTCTCGAACCGCTTCCGGGAACCAGCATGGCGTTGCAGACTTCTGTCGGGATGCGTGTCGTGTCCTGCCTCCTGGTTGCACTGCTGCTGCCACTTCTCTATCGCGGGGCGTCCGCCGATGATGTGCCTGCCAACGCCGGGGACAGGACCGGCGTTGCGGTTCCGAGCGTCGAGGAGCTGGCGATCCCGAGCGCGCCGCTGAAGCCCGAGGAAACAGAGAGCGGAACGCGCGAGGCGATCTGCCTGATGGTGGAATCGGCCGCCCGTGCCAACGGCCTGCCGCTGGAGTTTTTCGCCCGCGTGATCTGGCAGGAGAGCCGCTTTCAACCCGATGCGGTCGGACCGGCGACGAGGAGCGGCGAGCACGCGCAAGGCATTGCGCAATTCATGCCGGGCACGGCGAGCGAGCGGCGGCTGCTCGATCCCTTCGATCCGGTGCAGGCGTTGCCGAAATCGGCGGAGTTCTTGAACGAGCTGCGCGAACAGTTCGGCAATCTCGGCCTCGCGGCCGCCGCCTACAATGCCGGCCCGCGCCGGGTGCAGGATTGGCTCGCCGGCACCGGATCGATGCCGCAGGAGACCCGCAACTACGTAGCGGCGATCACGGGGTCATCCATCGACGAATGGGCGAAGGTCGGCAAGGGCGCCAAGCCGCCGCCGAGCTCGCCGCCGACCAGCTGCCGCCAATTGATCGCGCTGTTGAAGCGCGCGCCCAATCCCTTCGTCACCCAGCTCGAGCAGCATGTCGAGCTGGCCGCGGCAAAACTCTGGGGCGTGCAGCTCGCGGCAGGCTTCGACCGCGACAGGGCGCTGGCGATGTATGGCCGCGCCATCAAGGGCCTCTCCACCATCATCGGCGACCGCGATCCGAGCCTGCTCTCTTCGGTGATGCGCAACCGCGGCACCCGTCCGTTCTACCAGGTGCGCATCGGCGCCGATACGAGGCCGGAAGCCGACGAGCTCTGCACCCGCATCCGCCGCGCCGGCGGCGCGTGCTTCGTGCTGCGGAACATGGGGGTGAGGGGGTAGGCGTACGCTTTGAGCGGGCGCAATTGCAGCGCGGCCACAATTCGCTAGACTCCTGCCGGGACATGCGGGACTGACAGAGATGGTACGAGAGAACGAAGTTCGCGAGGGTGAGCTCGCAGTGGAGATGCCGGAGGCCAGGGACGCCGGGCTGGTCTTCATCGGCCGCATCCGCACGCCCTGGACCTCGCGGCTGGAGACGCCGCGGCAGGGCCGGCATGACGGGCCGATCTGCCGGCTGGAGATTTTCGAGCCCTGGGTGCCCGCCATCAAGGGCGTCGACTTCTATTCCAATCTCGAGGTGATCTACTGGCTCGACCGGTCGCGCCGCGACCTCGTGCTGCAGAGCCCGAAGAACAACAAATCGACCCGCGGCACCTTCTCGCTGCGCTCGCCGGTGCGCCCCAACCCGATCGGGACCTCGATCGTGAAGCTCGTTGGCATCGAGGGCAACACCATCCTGGTGCGCGGCCTCGACTGCCTCGACGGCACCCCGCTGCTCGACGTCAAGCCCGACCGCTGCGAGTTCACGCCATTGGCCCAGCCGCAGCCGGGGGACTTTCAGACGGAGTAACCGTCATTGCGAGGAGCGCAGCGACGCGGCAATCCAGAGTGGTGGGCGCGGCTCTAAATTGCTTCGCTTCGCTCGCAATGACGGTGTATGTGGCGCGCCCCTACATCCCCTGCAGCGCCGCAACGAGCTTCGTCGCGTTGTCCTCCAGCACCTTCACGTCTTCCTTCCGGCTTGCCGGCGGCAGCATCGCGATGCCGTCATGGCGGGGCATGACGTGGACGTGCAGGTGAAACACCACCTGGCCGCCGGCGGCCTCGTTGAACTGCTGGATGGTGATGCCGTCGGCCTTGAAGGCGTCCTTGGCTGCGCGCGCGATGACGCGGGTGGCGCGGCCGACGTGGAGATAATCCTCCTCCTTGATGTCGAGGATGTTGCGGGCAGGCGCCTTCGGGATCACCAGCGTGTGGCCGGGCACGCGCGGCATGATGTCGAGGAAGGCGAGCACATGCTCGTTCTCATAGACCTTGTGGCAGGGAAACTCGCCGCGCAGGATCTTTGCAAAGACGTTGTTGTTGTCGTAGGCGGTCATGTCGGCGGCTCCCGGCGGGCTCAGCGAAAAATCGGCGCCAATGTCGCTTCCGCGTGATGCGCGGTCAAGGCGCTTCGTCGGCGCCTTTGCGGAACGGAACGGCTTCCATCAGCTCGCGCCCGGCCTCGGCGACATAGCTGCGCTCGCGCTTGAGATATTCGTCGATGGCGCGGCGCAGGCCGGGATCGGCGATGAAATGCGCGGAATAGGTGGTGCGCGGCTCGTAGCCGCGGGCGAGCTTGTGCTCGCCTTGCGCGCCGGCCTCGACGACCTTGAGGCGATGCTTGATGGCGTAGTCGATTGCCTGGTAGTAGCAGACCTCGAAATGCAGGAACGGATGATGCTCGACCGCGCCCCAGTGCCGGCCGAACAGCGTGTCCGAGCCGATGAAATTGATCGCACCCGCGATCCAGCGGTGATTGCGGCGGGCCATCACCAGCAGCACGTCGCCAGCCATGCTCTCGCCGATCAGCGAATAGAACTTGCGATTGAGATAGGGCCGGCCCCATTTGCGCGAGCCGGTCTCCATGTAGAACGCGAAGAAGGCGTCCCACGCGTCCTCGGTGATCTCGCGGCCGGTGAGCCAGTGGATGGTGATGCCGGATGCGAGCGCATCGCGCCGCTCGCGCTTGATCGCCTTGCGATGGCGCGAATTGAGGGTGGCGAGAAAATCGTCGAAGCTCGCAAAACCCTGGTTGTGCCAGTGGAACTGCTGGTCGGTCCGCTGCAGGAAGCCGTGCTCGGCAAACAGCTTCCATTCCGCCTCGCGTGCGAAGGTCACATGCGCCGACGAGGCCTTGCTGACGCCGGTCAGCGCGATCAGGCCGTTCGCCAGCGCCGATGCAACCTCCTCGTGGTTCACGCCGTCGCGGATCAACAGGCGCGGGCCGGTTGCCGGCGTGAAGGGAACCGAGACCTGCAGCTTCGGGTAATAGCGCCCGCCGGCGCGCTCATAGGCGTCGGCCCAGCCGCGGTCGAACACGTATTCGCCTTGCGAATGCGATTTCAGATAGCAGGGCACGATGCCGGCGATCCTGCCGTCGATTTTTGCCAGGAGATGGCGCGGTCCCCAACCGGTGCGCGGCGCGGCCGAGCCGGAGGCTTCCAGGGCCGAGAAAAACGCATGGGAGACGAAGGGGTTGTAGGCGGATCTTGCGGTCGTACAGGAGCCGGCCAGCGGGTCGGCGCCATCGAGTCGGCTGCCTGCCTGCGGATTTGCGCACGCGTTCCAGTCTTCCGCCGAAACTTCGGCGGCAGAGGGAACGGCTTCAAGGGTGATTTCGGACGACGCCATCTCGCTCAAAGATCGTGCATTGCAGCACGGAGTTCAAGGGGGAGCGTTGTGCGCGTCGCATCCTCCGTCATTCCGGGGCGCCGCGAAGAGGCGAACCCGGAATCTCGAGGTTCTCAGGTGCGCAATTGCGCACCGTAGTTCGATGCTTCGCATCGCCCCGGAATGACGGAGGATGTGGTTACGGCACAAAGCCCTCGAAAATCATTTGATCCGCATATCGCGCGGCGCGGGCGCGCTGGGCAGGCGTCCGGACCGTCCATGTCAGCAGCGGGCAGCGGAAGACGTTGCGCGCAAGCCATGGCGCAAGCGAAGGCAGCTCGTCGACATAATAGGCAACGAAATCCGGCCGGGTGCGGAAGAAGTGCCGCAGATGCGTCATCTCGCGCCGCTGCGCAGGCGAGGCTTCGGGCCAGTCCTGTGCCGAGTAATGCCGCTCCGCGACAATGCCGCGCGGGCGCGAGGGGATCAGCTCGCGCAGCGCCATCACCTGGTCGGGATCGAAGGACATGCCGACGGCGGGACCTTGATAGGACGACAGCGCCTCCGCCATCCGCTGCACCAGCTTGCGGTCGCCATCGAAGGAGCTCTTGACCTCGATCACCAGCGGCACGCGGCCCGCGACGAGATCGCAGAGGTCGGCGAGCGTCATCATCCGCTCGCCAGTCGCCTTGAAGGGGATCGACTTCAACTCCGCCGCGGTCTTGTCCTGCAGCTTGCCGCTCGCTTCGGTGAGGCGGTCGAGCGTGTCGTCGTGGTGCACCATAGCCTCGCCGTCCGCCGAGAGCTGAATGTCGCACTCGATGGCGAAATTGCCCTCGACGGCCGCTCGCGCCGCGGCTGGCATGTTCTCGATGATGCCGCGGCCGGCATCGTGCAAGCCGCGATGCGCGACCGGCCGCGCCGTCAGCCAATCGGGTGCGCCCAAGATTTACGCCACCTCGAACAGGCCCTCGACCTCGACCGACGCGTCAGCCGGCAGCGAGGCGACGCCGACCGTGGTGCGGGCATGGCGGCCCTTGTCGCCGAACACTTCGACCATCAGGTCGGAAGCGCCGTTGAGCACCTTCGGTCCATCCAGGAAATCCGGTGCGGAATTGACGAAGCCGCCGAGGCGAACCACGCGCACCACCTTGTCGAGATCGCCGATGGCGGCCTTGACCTGCGCCAGCAGGTTGATGCCGCAGCCGCGCGCCGCCGCAGACCCTTGCTCGACGCTGACGCCGGCGCCCAGCTTGCCCTTGGCGATCAGCTTGCCGGCGCCATCGAAGCAGACCTGGCCGGACACGAACAGCAGGTTTCCGGTGCGCACGAAGCCGACATAGTTCGCCACCGGCGCGGCAGGCGCATGCAGGGTGATGCCAAGGGATGCCAATTTCTGTTCGATCGTGCCCGCCATCGGACGTCCTCGCTTTTTTGATACCATCGTGGCCGGGCCCGATACGGCCGGCGCGGCCCTGTTTGGCCGATTGCGCCATCACATGCAAGCCGGCCGGACGACTGCAAGTCCGGCGCTTTGTCAGCGGAAACGCTCGGACGCGCGCCCGAAATTTGCACTTTTCCGTGAGGGCGCCCCAGTTGCGACGCAATAGGGCGGCCATTACAGTGCAGAATCTTTCGTTGATGGATCAGCCAGCCAAGGATTGGCCAACCAAGGATTAGCCAACCATGGATATCATGGGTCATCGGTTCAGGACTTCGCTTGGTGTGCTGGCGCTTGCAGCTCTCGCTTGCGGGCCGGCGGCGGCGCTGGCTGCGGGCGCCATGCCGTTCCTGCCGCATCAGGCCCTATACGATTTGAGCCTTGTGAAGTCGCGCGGCTCCAATCCCGTCAACAGCGCGCGCGGCCGCATCCTCTATAATTTCTCCGGCAATGCCTGCGAAGGCTACACCTCCGAATTCCGCCAGGTCTCGGAGCTCGAGATCGGCGAGGGCAAGATGATGCTGTCCGACCTGCGCTCGACGTCGTGGGAGGACGGCGCAGGCAAGAGCTACCGTTTCAAGATCGAGACCCGCACCAATGATTCCGATCCCACGCCGGTCGACGGCATTGCCGAGCGCACCGGCGATCACATCACAGTCAAGCTGAAGCAGCCGGAGACCAAGACCTTCACCCTCGACGGCGGGACGGTGTTTCCGACCGAGCAGATCCAGCGCATCATCGCTGCCGCCAAGGCGGGCAAGTCGCTGCTGGAATTGACCGTCTATGACGGCTCCGACAACGGCCAGAAGGTCTACAACACCCTGACCGTGATCGGCCAGCCGGTCACCGCCGACAAGACCGTGGCGGAGCCCGACCCGTCGACCGAGAACGACCAGATGAAATCGCTGACGCGATGGCCGGTCACCGTGAGCTATTACGACCGCGACGCCAAGGCCAAGGAAGGCGAGCAGACGCCGGTCTATGCCATGTCGTTCGAATTGTATGAAAACGGCGTCTCCCGCGCGCTCGTGCTCGACTACAATGATTTCGTCATTTCGGGCGCGATGGGCAAATTCGATATCAAGGACAACAAGGACGCCAAGCCTTGTAATTGAGATGCCTTCGTAACTGCGATGCCCTGTCACCGGCGCGCCTTTACATGACGCATGTCAGTTGAATGACGCTCGCTCGCGCGTCCTTGAAATAACGTGAGCGGCCGTGGCCTTTAAACTTCCGGCTGAGTCTCTCATCTCCGTTCATGAAGCTGAATCCGTGTCGGCTTCCTACACCAATGGAGAGACAAAATGGCTAGCCTCAAACTCCTCTCGGCTGCTCTGTTCGCCGCGGCCGTGATCGCCGCGCCTGCGATGGCGCGTGAGCATCACGTGCGGCATGTCGCCAGCGATGTCGCCGTCGCCGCGCCCGAAGCCGCCTTTGCCGGTCCCGGTTATGCCTACGGCTATCACTGCGTCCCGGCGCCGCGCGTCGGCGCGTTTGCTGGCGCGCCCTGGGCGAACAGCGGCGACGTGCCCTGTCTGCCCAGTGCAGGGGCGGCTTACTAAACGCGATCCGCAACGTCGTCGTTGCGAGCGCAAGCGAAGCAATCCAGGACCCGCGAAGATCTCTGGATTGCTTCCGCCTGCAGGCAAGTGGGCCTCATTGCAGGGGGGAGGCTTCAATCGGCCTTCTGCGGCCCGTCATAGGCAATGCCGCGGATGACTGCGCCTTGCCCGAACTTCCTGCGCAGATTGTCCATCGCGCGCTCGGCATGTGCGGCGCGGCGGTCGAGCATGTCGGAGTCATCGCCTTGCGAGCTCGGCTGCAGTGCGCTGACGCCGGTGCCCATCAGGCGGAAGGCGGTGCCGTCGATCTCCTTTGCGAGTAATTCGCGCGAGATTGCGAAGATCTTGGCGGCGAGCTGGGTCGGTCCTGCGATCGATTGCGAGCGGGTGCGCTGGCGGAAATCGGCGGTCTTCAGTTTCAGCGTGATGGTCGAGCCCGCGAGCGAGGCGTTCTTCAGCCGCGAGGAGACCTTTTCCGACAGCCGCCACAGCAGCCTTTCCAGCGTGGCGAAATCGCGGATGTCGGTCTCGAATGTGGTCTCGCTGGAAATGGTCTTGGCGCCGCGGTCGGCCACGACCTTGCGCTCGTCGATGCCGCGGGCAAGGCGCCACAGCCTGCGGCCGTCGGACGGAAACTGCTTCATCAGCTCGATCTCGTCGGCGCGCTGCAGGTCGGCGATGCTGCGAAAACCGCTTCGCGCCAGCCTTTCCTGTGTCGCCGGCCCGACGCCGAAGATGAAGCCGACCGGTTTGTCCGCCAGCAGATTGCGCGCTTCCTCCTGGTCGAGCGCGGCAAAGCCGCGCGGCTTGTCGAGATCGGAGGCGATCTTGGCCAGGAACTTGTTGCAGGACAGCCCGACCGACACCGTTATGCCGACGTCGCGCTCGACGTCGCGGGCAAAGCGCGCCAGCACCTTGGCCGGAATCATGCCGTGCACGCGCTCGGTGCCGGCGAGATCGAGGAACGCCTCGTCGATCGACAGCGGCTCGACCAGCGGCGTCAGCGCCTGCATCGCCTCGCGCACCTCGCGCCCGACCCGGACATATTTGGCCATGTCGGGCCGCACCACCGTCGCGTCGGGACAAAGCTCCAGCGCCTTGAACATCGGCATTGCCGAACGCACGCCATAGGTGCGCGCGATGTAGCAGGCCGCCGAGACCACGCCGCGCTTGCCGCCGCCGATGATCACCGGCCGGTCCGCGATGGCGGGGTTGTCGCGTTTCTCCACCGTCGCATAGAACGCGTCGCAATCGATATGCGCAAGCGACAGCGTCGAAAGCGCGCGATGGCGGACGAGGCGAGGGGAGCCGCAAGCGTTGCAGCGCCGCGCCCGCGCGTCCAGGTCGGCGAGGCAGTCCCGGCAGAAGCAGGTCGCCGACGCTGGCGCGATCTCGCTCACGGCACGTCGCGCTCCCATTTGGGATCGCCCAGCACCTGCCGCGCCGCCATGATGTTGGTCGGGTGCAGCTCCGAGACCTTGGCGAAGGCCTTCACGGTTGCGTCATCGGCGAGCACGAAATCGAGCACGCTGGCCAGGAACCGGGGATCGGCGGCGGATTTCCGCAAGGTGTCGGGGCCGATCCCCGTCTCGGCCAGGAAGGCGCCCAGCCGCTCGGGATCGCCCGCCACGAAGCTCAGGGCCTGAATCGCAACGATTTCAGCCACTTCCCGTGGGTTTTGAACAGGCTTTTTCAACTGAATCGTTTGCCTTTCGGTTAACTTATGGTCTCTAATTCGAAAACGATCATGCCCGAGTCTTGCGAGGCTGTTCAAGCAAGTGGAAACCAAGACCGGGAAGAAGGCTCGCGGATTTAACGGCTTAGAGCGAATCTGCCGCTAGTTTGAATTAGATTTCGAGAACGCGCGGAACCGTGGTCGCGCGTTTCGGAAAACCGGACCTCAAGAGATGGGAGGGCGGGATGGGCAAGACCGTCCTGATCGTCGAGGACAATGAGCTCAACATGAAGCTCTTCCGTGACCTCCTGGAGGCGCACGGCTATCAGACCTCGGGGACCAGCAATGGTTTCGAGGCGCTCAACCTCGTGCGCAAGATGCGCCCCGACCTGATCCTGATGGACATCCAATTGCCGCAAGTGTCGGGTCTCGAAGTGACGCGCTGGATCAAGGACGATCCCGAGCTGCGTGGCATTCCGGTCGTGGCTGTGACCGCCTTCGCCATGAAGGGCGACGAAGAGCGCATCCGCGAAGGCGGCTGCGAGGCCTATCTTTCCAAGCCGATCTCGGTCGGCAAATTCATAGAGACTGTCCGGCGTTTTATTGGGTAGGAGTGAGTTTCAGTGTCCGCGCGTATCCTGGTGGTCGACGACGTCCCCGCCAACGTCAAGCTGTTGGAAGCCCGTCTGTCGGCCGAGTATTTCGACGTCCTGACCGCAAGCAACGGCGCCGATGCGCTGAAGCTGTGCCAGCGCGCCGAATGCGACATGATCCTGCTCGACGTGATGATGCCCGACATGGACGGCTTCGAGGTCTGCCGCCGCATCAAGTCCGATCCCCTGACCCACCACATTCCCATCGTCATGGTGACCGCGCTCGACAGCCCGGCTGACCGCGTGCGCGGGCTCGAGGCGGGCGCCGACGATTTCCTCACCAAGCCGGTCTCCGACATCGTGCTGCTTACGCGCGTGCGCTCGCTGACCCGGCTGAAGATGATGACCGACGAGCTGCGCATGCGCGCGCTCACCTCGCTCGAGATCGGCGTGCAGGCGCCGGAGCGCAGCGCGATTGCGGACACCGGAAAGGGCGGCCGCGTGCTCCTGGTCGACGACCGCCCGTCCTCGTATGAGCGGATCGCGCCGCTGCTCGCGGCCGAGCACACCGTGGATGTCCAAACCAATCCGGCGGAGGCGCTGTTCCATGCAGCCGAAGGCAATTACGATCTCCTGATCGTCTCGCTCGACCTCGACAATTTCGACGGCTTGCGGCTCGCGAGCCAGGCGCGCTCGCTGGAGCGCACGCGTCACGTTCCGATCCTGGCGATCGCCGATCCCGAGAGCAACACGCGGCTGCTCCGCGGCCTCGAGATCGGGGTCAACGACTATCTGCTGCGCCCGGTCGACAAGAACGAGCTGATGGCGCGCGCCCGCACCCAGGTGCGCCGCCGCCGCTACACCGATCATCTGCGCGACAATGTGCAGAACTCGATCGAGATGGCGATCACGGATGCGCTGACCGGCCTGCATAACCGCCGTTACATGGAGAGCCATCTCGCAACTTTGGCCGAGCAGGCGGCCTCCCGGGGCAAGCCGTTGGCGCTGATGATGCTCGACATCGACTATTTCAAGTCGATCAACGACACCTATGGCCACGACGCCGGCGACGACGTGCTGCGCGAATTCGCCGTGCGCATCCGCAAGTCGATCCGCGGCATCGATCTCGCCTGCCGCTACGGCGGCGAGGAGTTCGTGATCGTGATGCCGGAAACCGACCTGCATGTCGCGGGCATGGTCGCCGAGCGGCTGCGGCGCGCCATCGCCGGCGAGCCCTTCGCCGTCGACAAGGGTGCAGCCCGCATCGACGTCACCATCTCGATCGGCCTCTCCACGCTCGAGAGCAAGGGCGAGCCGATCGCCGACGTCCTCAAGCGCGCCGACAAGGCGCTCTACCGCGCCAAGCATGACGGCCGCAACCGCGTGGTCTCGCAGGCGGCGTAGCGAGGTCGCCGCGCGGATCGATCATCGGCGCGTTGCGTTGACCATCCGCCCGGCGGCCTCGCCCCCCGTACGAGTACGGGGTCGAACCTTTACCGACTGGTCAGCAGCCCTTGCTATGCAACGCTTGGCTCGACGAAGAAGCCGAGCGGGCGGACGGTGGATGGCATGCGCAATGAGCTGCTGGTAATCGAAGATACTCACGTTCATCTGTCGATTTTGCGCAAGATCGCGTCTCAGGAGGGTTTCGAGGCGACCTGCGTAGACACGGTCGAAAGCGCAATAGAGGTTTTGCAGAAGCGGAGCTTCGATTGCATTACCCTCGATCTGTCGCTCGGCGAGCGATCCGGCGACGAGATCCTGGCCTTCCTGGCTCAGCTGAATTCGCGCACGCCCATTCTCCTGATCAGTGGTGCAGAGGGCGAAAACCGCGAGGACAAGGTCCGCTTTGCGGCGTCCCTTGGCCTCGTCGTCTATCCGCAGTTCCGCAAGCCGGTCGATCTTCCCACGCTTCGCAAGACCCTGCGCGAGGTCGCGACGATCGCCGGGTGCCAGAAGCTCGTGAGCACGCATGGCAGCAAGGCCAGAAGCGACAAGGTGAACGAGCGAGCATAGCGGCGAGCCGGTCGCCATCAACACGGCCCGTCAACGTCGCCATCTCCGTCGCCCTCTCCACGCTCGAGGGCAATTCGCTGTTCCGTCGTCCGCTTTTGCGCGAACTGAAGACAATCCGGAAATCGCGAGCGTGGCTGTGGATCGCTTCGCTTTGCTCGCAATGACGACACGGCGCATGTGCCCGCGGAGGCGCATGCCGATGCTGCGATCTGGGAGGTTGACCGCCATTGCCCCCAATGGAAGTCTTGCCGGGATCCTCGTCCGCTTGCAACGAAGCAAATTGGAAGTGACATGAACGACGCCAGCCTGACCGCCGCAGATCCCGCCCTATTGTCCGCCTCCGCCCTCGGACAAGCCATCTCCGCCAATAAACTCTCGCCCGTCGATGTCGTCGATGCGCTGCTTTCGCGGATCGAGAGGCTGGAGCCGAAGCTGCACGCGTATGTCGAGGTTTACGGCGCCAGCGCGCGGCTGGCGGCGGAGGCCGCGCACAAGGCCATTCGCTCCGGGCATGCGGTCGGGCCACTGCATGGCGTGCCCGTGGCGCTGAAGGATCTGATCGAGCTGGAAGGGCAGATCACCACCGGCGGCTCGGCCAATTGGCGCCAGCGCCGCTCGACCCTGACCGCGACCATTGCGCGCCGCATGATCGCCGCCGGCATGATCGTGCTCGGCAAGACCCACACGGTGGAGTTCGCCTATGGCGGCTGGGGCACCAATCAGCACATGGGTACGCCCTGGAATCCCTGGGACATGGCGGCCGCGCGGACGCCGGGCGGGTCGAGCAGCGGGTCGGGCGTTGCGGTGGCCGCGCGCATGGCGCCGTGGGCGATCGGCACCGACACCGGCGGCTCGGTGCGGCTGCCATCCTCGTTTTGCGGGCTGACGGGGCTCAAGGTGACGATCGGGCGCATCAGCACGCATGGCGTTCTGCCGCTTAGCCAGACGCTCGACACGCCGGGGCCGATGGCGCGCACCGTGGAGGATGCGGCCGTGCTGTATAACCTGCTGCAGGGGCCTGATCCACGCGATCCGAACACGCGCGGCATCCTGCCTGACGATCCCTTGCCGACGCTCAAGCGCGGTGTGCGCGGTCTGCGGCTCGGGCGGATGCCGGCGGCCGAGCGCGAAGGTGTCGCGGCCGACATGCTCGACGCCTATGACCGCTCGCTCGACCTGCTTGCGCGCCTCGGCGCCGAGATCGTCGACGTCGCGCTGCCGTTCCGCTTCGCCGACTGCCTCGCCGTGCAGGCGCTGGTCCAGGCGGAGGCCTATTTCAACGCCGGCCATCTTGCCGAGGATCCCGCGACACAGCTCGACGAGGCGGTGCGGCGCCGCCTGCTTGGCGGCGCGCGCGTGTCGGCCCAGGATTATCTCAAGGCCCGCAAGCAGCTCGCCGATTTCAAGCAGCAGATGTATCGCGCGCTCGACGGCGTCGATGCGCTGCTCACCCCGACGACGGAGACTGCGGCGCTTGAGCTGACCGAGGTCGACCAGGACAGATTGCCCTCGCGCTTCACCCGCCCGGCCAATCTGCTCGAAATGTGCGCGCTCGCGCTGCCCAATGGCGCGACGGCGGCCGGCCTGCCGCTGTCGCTGCAGATCGTCTGCCGCGGCTATGAGGAGGCGAAGGCGCTGCGCATCGGCTTTGCCTATCAGCAGGCGACCGACTGGCATCTGCGCGCGCCGCCGGTGTGATGCGGCCTCCGCCCACGCCGTCATTGCTTCGCTTCGCTGGCGATGACGGCGAGGGTGGAGGGCGAGAGCTGCATCCTGGAGTATGGATCCCGCCTCGTTCAGCCGCGACGACGTGAGGTTGTCAGGCCCAGCATCCACTAACCCCGCGTCTGGCTTGGGCGAATGGCGCATTTTTGGACGGCAGTCTGCTCATGAAATCGGCAGAGACGGCCCATTCGCTGTGCGGACAATGCCAAATCCGCGGCGGATCAAGCCTTTAGTCTCCTACGCGGTATGGCACGAATCTTGAGTTGTCCTGGCTAAGAATTGGATTCGGGAACCGTCGCTGACGTTTCCCGGCCTTGGGAGAGAACCAAGGGAAAGGCCGGGCAGCCATGAGGCTCGTCGTCGCCAATCCTCCACCGGTTCGGCTCGACGGCCCCATTGCGGCGCCGGGCAGGGTGGCCGCTATGCCCGCGATCGGCCGCTGTCTCTCGGCGCCGATCTCCAGGCAAGACCGTTCCGGACAGCATAAACACAATGCAAGCAACGAACGCGCGCCGGCGCGCGCCGGGCCGGTGCGGTCGTTGCTCGCCTGCGCATGAACGATCAAGGAGCTCGAAGAAGCCGGCACTCAGAACGCAACCGCATACTTGGGACAAGGAGGACGACAATGCATTCGGGGAAATTCACGCGCAGCCAGCTCACAACCTGGCTGGTGGCGCTGGTTGGGATCGCGCTTCTCTGGCTCGCGATGTCAGGCGCAGCCTTTGCCGACGATACGCCGCCAGCCTGTGGCGGCAAGATCCTGGAGAAATGCACGCCGAATTCCGGCGACACCGCGTGGATGCTGACCTCCGTCGCGCTGGTCCTGATGATGACCATCCCCGGCCTTGGCCTGTTCTATGGCGGCATGGTGCGCAAGAAGAATGTCGGCGACACCGTCATGACGAGCTTTGCGGTGACCTGCCTCGTCACCATCCTGTTCGCGGTGGTGACCTACAGCATGTCGTTCCGCGCCGGCTCGCCCTTTGTCGGCGGGCTCGACCGCATGTTCCTGAAGGATATCCTCAGCGACATCGGCTCCGGCGGCATCGGCAATCCCAATCCGCTCGCGGCGACGATACCCGAGAGCGTCTACATCTGCTTCCAGATGACGTTCGCCATCATCACGCCCGCGCTGATCGCCGGCGCCTTTGCCGAGCGCATGAAATTCTCGGCCATGCTCTGGTTCATCGGGCTGTGGGCGATCTTCGTCTATGCGCCGGTCGCGCACTGGGTGTGGGGACCGGACGGCATCTTCTCCTCGGGCAATGACGACGCCCTGGTCAAGGTGCTCGATTTCGCCGGCGGTACGGTGGTGCATATCAATGCGGGCGTGGCCGGACTGATGTGCGCCATCATGCTCGGCAAGCGCGCCGACACGGCGCCGGCCCATAACATGGTGCTGACCTTCATCGGCGCGTCGCTGTTGTGGGTCGGCTGGTTCGGGTTCAACGCGGGCTCCGCCGTGACCGCCGGCGTGCAGGCCGGCATGGCCATGCTGGTGACCCAGATCGCGACCGCAGTGGCCGGCTTCACCTGGATGCTGGTGGAGTGGGCGATGAAGGGCAAGCCAACGGTGATCGGCATCTGCTCCGGGGCGGTCGCTGGCCTCGTTGCGATCACGCCGGCCTCCGGCTTTGTCGGCCCGGTCGGCGCCATCGCCATCGGTGTTGCCGCCGGCGTCGTCTGCTACTGGGGCTGCACCGGGCTCAAGCATATGTTCAGCTACGACGATGCGCTGGATTGCTTCGGCGTGCATGCGCTGGGCGGCATCGTCGGTGCACTGCTGACCGGGATTTTTGCAGTGAAGCAATATGGCGGAACCGCGGGGCTGCTGGAGGGCAATCCCGGGCAGTTCATCAACCAGTGCATCGGCGTCGCCACCGTCTTTGTCTATGACGCGGTGGTCAGCCTGATCATCCTGTTCGTGGTCAAAATGTTCGTCGGCCTGCGCGTCTCGGAGGACGCCGAGCGGGAAGGGCTCGATCTCTCCCTGCATGGGGAGGTCGTGCACTGAGCCGCCGCCGGAGCGTGAACCGGTAACGTGCCGATCAAATTGCGCGATGACGTCGCAACCTATGTCATCGCGCAGTTGAGAGACGTGCTATACTGATCGATGTACACGGCCTCGGACCATAAACGTAAGAAGGCCTGTCCGAACACCACGACCGAAGACAACAACCGAAGACAACAACAAGACAAGAAATTGGGTGGAACAAAGAGCACCCAGCAACATCGCCGGGTGCTCTCAGGCACAAGGAGATGGCGATGGCAGAGATCTTCGCACAAGGCGACCTGCTGCTCGAGCGGGTCGCCGACGTTCCGCTATCGGGAAAGATCACGGAGAATCTCGACGGCGTTGCGATGGTGCTGGCGGAAGGCGAGGAGACCGGCCACCGCCATGCCATCAAGGAGCGCGTCATCCTTTTTCATGACGAGGCGCTCGCAGCCGATATCCCGAGCGGGCTCTATATCGGCCATGTGAAGGTGGCCTCCGACTATGCGCGGGTGACGCATGAGGAACATGCGCCGGTGACGCTGCCGCGCGGAACCTATCGCGTGCGCCGGCAGCGCGAACTCGGCCCGCTCGATGCGCGCGTCCTTGCCGACTAGAGGCCGGCTTGCTGCGGAGCAGGCGGCTGCGCTCGACCGCTACCGTGCGCGCTGGCTTGCGATCCGCCGTTCGACTGCGCCCGCGGATCGCGGCGCGGCCGAGGAGGGCGTGTGCCTGGCCTATGCGGCCGCGGGCTTGCCGCCTCCGGTGCGCTTTGTCTGGTGCGACAGCCCGATTCAGCTGTCGCATCGGTCATGCGCGGCCTCCGCGGCCGACGGGGCGAATGTCAGATCCGCGCTGATCGATCGCATGCGCAGGCGAGCGACGCGGCTGCTGCGCAAGCGGCTCGGTCGGCGCATAGCAGCCGAGATCGCCGACTCCGTGAATCCGCCTGATACGCTGATCGCCGCCGTCGGCGAAATGGTGCTGCAGCACGCCAACCAGGACGAGATCTCGTTCGGCGCACGGCTGCGCCGCTCGCGTCCGCTGTCGTCTTGGCGGATCATGACCGCACTGGTCGCGCCGCAGAATTTCACCGACAGCGTCGCGGGTCCAGCCGAGCTGTCCTGGCTCGGCATCCTCGAATATGCCCGCAGCGTGCTCGGCCTCAAGGCGGATACTGCGCCGCTGCTGGGGCTCATGCAAATCGCGGCGAATGTCGGCTGGCTGCAGCCGCATGAGCGCACTTGCTTCCTGTCGGAGCGGCCCTGCCTGCTGCGTGGCGATGCGGAAGGGCGGCTGCACGACGCGCGCGGACCGGCGGTACGCTTTGGCGACGGCTGGTCGGCCTTCGCCTGGAAGGGGGTGGAGGTGCCCGCCTGGCTGATCGAGCACAAGGGGGCGATCACGCTGACCACGATCGATGCGGAGTCGAATGTGCAGGTGCGCCGCTGCATGATCGAGATCATGACCCCGCAGCGCTACGTCGCTCTCGGCGGCGCGCGCAAGGTGGCCGAGGACGAGACCGGCGTGCTCTGGCGCAAGATCTGGCTCAACTACGACATCTGGACCGCGGTGGAGGTGATCAACGCGACGCCGGAGCCCGACGGCACGCACCGGCATTATTTCCTGCAGGTGCCGGCCAACATCAACTCCGCGCGCGACGCGGTGGCATGGACGTATGGCATGCCGGCGGATCAGTATTCGAAGCTGGTGGTGCGGACGTGATGGCTTGTGCCTCATGTCCCGTCATCCGGAGAGCATGTGAAGTCCCAGATCCGTCATCCAGAGGCGCGCGCGTCAGCGAGCCTCGAAGGATGCGGGTTGGCGAGCCGTTCGAGCACCTAGCTCCGGTAGAACCGCCACATCCGCAGGAAGGTCCGGTGGATGGCGTCCGGCGGCTGATCGAACGGCTCGATGTCGATCCGCACCATGTTGTTGGGGCTCATGCGCCAGGGCAGCCGCATGTAGCGGCGCCAGTTGGGCTGCTTGCGCCAGTCGGCGACCAGGGCGCTGGAGAGCGGCGCGTTCAGCCTGATCTGCAGCTCATGCACGGTCGCGGCGCGGTCGGCGATCTCGACCAGGTCGATGCGATCGACGGCGCGCCAGCGGATCAGCCCGAACGCCTGAATGAAGATGCCATATTGATTGGCGCCGATCGTCGGCCGCCCCGTCTCGAGCAGGGGGATGTTGTAATAGGTGAAGGCGGCGGCGGCCAGCGACAGCGGCAGCCAGTACAGCGCGCCGGTGATCCAGACAGCGGCCAGGAAGATCAGCGCCAGGGCCGCGGTGATGTAGACCGGAAAATAGCTGTCGTCGCGGCCATAGGCGACCGAATAGCCCCCGGCATTGCTTTCGTCCGAGCCTGCGACCATGGCGAATCCTCGCAACGTTCAGACGCAAGCATCATGCCTGAACAAGAGGGGCGCGTGGCGAAAGCCGGCCGGCAAGAGAGCGCGCAAATAAAAACGGAGCCGCGAGGGCCCCGTTCAGTCGGTGGTATTTCCGCGTGATCTTCTTACTTGATCTTGGCTTCGCGGAACTCGACGTGCTTGCGCGCGACCGGATCGTACTTCTTCTTGACCATCTTCTCGGTCATGGTGCGCGAATTCTTCTTGGCGACATAGTAGTAGCCGGTGTCGGCCGAGGACACGAGCTTGACCTTGATGGTGACCGCTTTGGCCATTGGCTTAGACCTTCAATAAAGCTTTTGATTTGAGGGGCACGCCCCAGCGATTTGGGGCAGGGCGCCCGCCAAACCGGACGCGTGGTTGGTGCGCAACCTAGCCGGAAAAGCCCTGATGTCAAGGTTTTCCCGGCCGAAAACGCCCGGAATCGGGTGACTAACCCTCGAAAAACCGGTTTTTCGGCCGCGGCAGCCCGAGATTTTCCCGAAGGGTCCGGCCCTCATATTCGGTCCGGAAAATCTCCCGCCGCTGCAGCTCCGGGACCACCTTGTCGACGAAGTCGGTCAGGCCCTGCGGCAGGTATGGGAACATGATGTTGAAGCCGTCCGAGCCGCCGCTCGTCAGCCACTCTTCCATCTGGTCGGCGATGGTCTGGGGCGTGCCGACAAAGGACAGGCCGCCATAGCCGCCGACCCGCTGCGCCAGCTGGCGCACGGAGAGCTTTTCGCGCGCGGCGAGATCGACCAGGCGCTGGCGGCCGCTCTTGGACGCATTGGTCTCGGGGATTTCGGGCAGCTGGCCGTCGGGGTCGAAGCCGGAGGCGTCGGTGCCGAGGATCACCGAAAGCGAGGCGATGGCGCTGTCGTAGTGCACGCGGCTGTCGAGCAGCGCGCGCTTTTCCTTGGCCTCCTCGACGCTGTCGCCGACCACGACGAAGGCGCCGGGCAGGATCTTCAGATGCTCGGGGTTACGGCCGATTGTCTCCATTCGGCCCTTGATGTCGGCATAGAGTTTCTGTCCGTCGGCGAGGCTGCCGCCGCCGGTGAACACGGCTTCCGCGGTCTCGGCGGCGAGCTGCTTGCCGTCCTCGGAGGCGCCGGCCTGCACGATCACCGGCCAGCCCTGCACCGGGCGGGCGATGTTCAGCGGACCGCGCACCTTCAGATATTGGCCCTTGTGGTCGAGCACATGCATGCGCTCGGGATCGAAATAGAGGCCGCTGTCGACGTCGCGCACGAAGGCGTCGTCGGCGAAGGAGTCCCACAGGCCGGTGACCACGTCATAGAACTCGCGGGCGCGGCGATAGCGCTCGGCATGCTCCATGTGATCGTCGAGGCCGAAATTGAGCGCGGCATCGGGATTGGAGGTGGTGACGATATTCCAGCCTGCGCGGCCGCCGGAGATATGGTCGAGGGAAGCAAAGCGGCGGGCGACGTGATAGGGCGCGTCGAACGTGGTCGAGCCGGTGGCGATCAGGCCGATCCGCTCGGTGACGGCCGAGAGCGCCGAGAGCAGCGTGAACGGCTCGAACGAGGTCACCGTGTGGCTGCGCTTGAGCGCATTGATCGGCATGTTCAAGACGGCCAGGTGATCGGCCATGAAGAAGGCGTCGAACTTGCCGGCTTCCAGCTTGCGGATCAGGTCCTTCAGGTGCGCGAAGTTGAAATTGGCGTCGGGCCAGGCCCCGGGATAGCGCCATGCGCCGGTGTGGATGCTGACCGGGCGCATGAAGGCGCCGAGCTTGAGTTGACGTTTGGCCATCGCCGGCTTTCCCCGCGGAAATTGCTGGTTGGGAAGAGATAGGCATGGTGCAAGGCCGCGCCATCGGAGCGCAGTGGAAGATTATTTTGTTTTTGGGCCTTGGCCTAAAACACCCGTCATTCCGGGGCGCGCCGCCGGCGCGAACCCGGAATCCAGAGGTTGTGGCACGAGATTCCGGGTTCACGCTTCGCGTGCCCCGGAATGACGAGAGGAGAGTGAGCGTAGGTCTCAGCCCGTCATTGCGAGCGCAGCGAAGCAGCCAGGGCCACGCCCACGACTCTGGATTGCTGCCTCGCTGCGCTCCTCGCAATGACGGGGGAGAGAGAGCGCGCGCCCTCAATGTCCCTGCGCGTGCTGGTCGAAGGCGCTCAACACCGCCAGCGTCATCGCCTCGACCCCGGTCTCGATCGTCGGCTTCGGCACCGGCGCGAACAACGGTGAATGGTTGCCCGGCAGTTGCGGGCCGGTCCCGTCGCGGGCGGCGGCGACGCGCTCAGGCTCGTAGACCCCGATGTTGAAGAACATCGAGGGCACGCCGGCATTGACGAACTCAGAATAGTCCTCGCTCGGCGTGCCCGGCGGCGAGGTCCGCAGCTTGTCGCCAAAGGCCACCTTCAGAACCTTCGCGGCGGTATCGACCACCGCGGCATCGTTGACCACGGCCTTGGTGCCTTCAGTTATTTTGATCTCGGGCTCCGGGGCGTTGGCCATCGCGGCCACTGCCTTCGCGGTGCGCTCGATGCCTTCGAGCATCCTGGCGCGCACCTCCGGCTTGAAGGTCCTGATGGTGCCGAGCAGGACGACATCGTCGGGAATGATGTTCTCTGCGGTGCCGCCATGGATCGCCCCGATGCTGACCACGCCGAATTCGGTCGGGTCCTTTTCCCGGCTGATCACGCTCTGCACGTCCACCACAAAGCGCGACGCCATTATCACGGGATCGATGGTGGCCTGCGGCACCGCGCCATGTCCGCCGCGGCCGCGGAATTTGATGTAGAGACTGTCGGCGTTGGACGAGCCGATGCCGGCGCGATAGAGCACGGTCCCGTAGGCGAACGGGCCGTCATGCAGAGCAAAGCCGAAATCCGGCTTTGGAAATCGCGTGAACAGGCCGTCCGCCAGCATCGCCTTGGCACCTGAAACGGTTTCCTCGGCGGGCTGGGCGATGAACATCAGCGTGCCCTTCCACTGGTCCTTCAGCGCGACCAGTGTCGTTGCCGCCCCCACCCAGCTCGCCATGTGGATGTCGTGGCCGCAGCTGTGATCGACGAAGGTTTCGCGCCCCTGCCAGATGGTCTTGTCGTGGCTGGCATAGGGCAGGCCGGTCTTCTCCTCCATCGGCAGCGCGTCGAGCTCGGTGCGCACCATGATGGTGGGGCCGTCGCCGTTCCTGTAGATCGCGACCACGCCGGTCTTGCCGACATGCTCGGTGACCTCGAAGCCGAGCGCACGCATCTCGGCTGCGAGCTTGGCCGCGGTCTTCTCCTCCTGGAAGGCGATTTCCGGGTGGGCGTGAATGTCCTTGTAGAGCGCATCGAGCTTTGGATAGTCGCTCTCGAGCGATGTCTCGATCTTCGCTTTCAGCGCGGGGACATCGAGCTCGGCATGTGAGGGTCGCGGCAGTGACGCGCACAGTGCGACGGAGGCGAGCAGGGGCACGAGATATCTGGTCATGGCAATACCTCTCCGATCAACTCAGGCGTTGTTGCCCACGTTGCCGCCCAGGATATCACGCTGCATCCGACCGCCGTAGAAATGGAAAAACGGCACCTCGGCATCGTGGCGGAGCGGGCCCGTGGCGAGGCGCTTCTGCAACTCGCCCAGCACATTCCTGGTCATCGGATGCAGATCGGCGAGCGGCTGCGAGCCGAGCTCGACCCAGACCAGCTCGACCAGCTCCGCATCCGCATGCACCACGCCCTCCACGCGGTGAGTGATGGCGGAGGCATCGGCGGTGAAGAAGCGGGTGTCGAAGCGGCGCACGCGGCCCGGCGGGGTGATCGCGCGTGCGATCAGATAGAGGCCGGACGGGTCGGGCAGCAGGCCCGCATCGGAAAACGGCGCCCAGGCTCCGTCGAGTTTTGGCGCGCCGTCGGTCTTGCGTCCGAGGCAGAGGCCGGTCTCCTCGCAGGCCTCGCGGATCGCTGCGACGGCAAGCGACTTCGCGCGTGAGGCCGAGATCTTCGGGCTGCCCTTGAGCAGATTGGCTTCGAGCTCCGGCGTGATGGAGGCGGCGACCGGCACGCGATGATCCGTCTTGTCGACGCGGCCGCCGGGGAAGACGAATTTGCCCGGCATGAACACCACCTTGTCGTGGCGGCGGCCGACCAGCACCTTCGGAATGGGACCGGCGCGATCGACCAGGATGAGCGTCGCGGCATCCTTCGGCCGGTAATACGGATGGTGGTCGGCCTCTTTTTCTTCCCGAACTGCGGTTTGTTGTGCCTGCGCGGTATCAGTCATTTCCGTCCCGTGAAATTCTTTCTCTTGTCGCTGGATTTGGCCAAGGCGGCGGATCATCATTATAGCCTTCGCCTTCGTCAAAACCATGCATGCGCAGCGCCCATTGCAGGCCCACGACGGTGCCCTTGATCGGCTGCAGCAGCAGCAGCGACAAAATCAATGTCAGCGGCAAATAGATCGAAAGCTGCAGCCAGACCGGCGGCGAAAATTCGGTTTCGATCATCAGCGCCGTCGGCACCACGAGATGGCCGACCACGACGATGACGAGATAGGCCGGCAGGTCGTCGGCGCGATGCGGGGTGAAATCGAGGCCGCAGGCCGGGCAATTGCTGGCCACTTTCAGATAGGCGCGAAACAGCCGGCCCTCGCCGCAGCGCGGGCAGCGGCCGCGGAAGCCGCGCTTCATCGCAAGCCAGACGTCGCGCGTCTCGCCGGCGGCGACCGCGTCGGTCTCGCGGGTCCAGACCTGCGTGGGGTATTTGACGCTGTCCATCACTAGCCTCGTTTCCCCCGCTTGCCGGATTTCTTGCCCGATTTGCTGCCCGACTTCTTGCCGGATTTTTTCCGGTCCGGCTGGCGCCCGCTCTTGCGCGCGGCACGGCGGAGCTGCGCGTCGCGCATCTTGCCCACCTCGCGCCTGCGCTCGCGGGGGGCGAATTCGCCCTCCGAGAGCAGCTCGAAACGCAAGGCGCCTGCAATCGGCTGAGCTTCCACCAGGCGGACGTCGACCACATCGCCCAGCCGGTGCGTGGCACCGCTGCGCGAGCCGATCAGGGCGTGCCGGGTCTCGTCGTAATTGTAGTACTCGCTGCCGAGCGAGCGGATAGGAATGAAGCCGTCGGCGCCGGTTTCAGCCAGTTTCACGAACAGCCCGGCGCGGGTGACGCCGGAAATGCGGCCCTGGAAAGTGGCGCCGATGCGGTCGGCGAGATGGTGGGCGATCAGCCGGTCGGCGGTCTCGCGCTCGGCCTTCATGGCGCGGCGCTCGGTCGCGGAAATCTGGGCGGCGATCTCGCTCAACGTCTCCAGCGACTCGCCCTCGGGCAGCGCGCCCTCGCCGAGCCCAAGCCCGCGGATCAGCGCGCGATGCACGATCAAATCGGCATAGCGGCGGATCGGCGAGGTGAAATGCGCATAGCGGCGCAGGTTCAGGCCGAAATGACCGTAATTCTCCGCCGAATATTCCGCCTGCGCCTGCGAGCGCAGCACCACCTCGTTGACCAGCTGCTCGTAGTCCTGGCCTGCGACCTGGGCCAGCACGCCGTTAAACAGTGAGGGGCGCAGCGGCCCGCCTTTGGCGAAGGGAAGGTCGAGCGTGCGCAGGAACTCCTGCAGCGCCTGCACCTTCTCGACACTCGGCTCGTCATGCACGCGATAGATCAGCGGCAGCGCCTTCTTCTCCAGCATTTCGGCGGCGGCGACATTGGCGAGGATCATGAACTCCTCGATCAACTTGTGCGCATCGAGCCGCTGCGGGACGACGACGCGGTCGACCGTGCCGTCGGGTTTGAGAAGGATCTTGCGCTCCGGAATATCGAGATCGAGCGGGTCGCGCTCCTCGCGTGCGCGTCTGGCCGCCTCATAGGCCGCGTAAAGCGGTTTCAGGATCGGATCGAGCAGCGGGCCGGTGGTGTCGTCGGGGCGTCCGTCGATCGCAGCCTGCGCCTGCGCGTAATTGAGCTTTGCGGCCGAGCGCATCAGCACGCGATGAAAGCTGTGCGAGCGCTTGCGGCCGTCGGCGCCGATCACCATCCGCACCGCAAGCGCGCCGCGCGGCTCGCCCGGCACGAGCGAGCAGAGATTGTTCGAGATGCGCTCGGGCAGCATCGGCACCACGCGGTCTGGAAAATAGACCGAGTTGCCGCGCGTGAGCGCATCGCGATCGAGCGCGGTGCCGGGGCGGACATAGAAGGCGACGTCGGCGATCGCGACATTGACGATGAAGCCGCCTTCGTTCTTCGGATCGGGATCGGCCTCCGCATGCACCGCGTCGTCATGATCCTTGGCGTCGGGCGGATCGATGGTGACGAGCGGCACATCGCGCCAATCCTCGCGGCCCTTCAGCGTCGCAGGCCGTGCTTCCTCGGCCTCCTGCACCGCTGCCTTCGAGAACTCCATCGGAATTTCATGGGCGAAGATCGCGATCAGGCTGATCGCCTTTTCCGACTTGATCGGGCCGAGCCGCTCCTTCACGCGAGCCGAGCCGAGGCCGAAGGCGCGGGTGCGGATCAGATCGACGCTGACGAGGTCGCCGTCCTGGGCGCCGTTGCGATCGGCCTCCGCGATGTTGAGCTCGCGGCCGGCCTGCTTGCGGTCGACAGGCACGAGCCGGCCGCCGCTATCGGGCAGGCTGCGGAAGATGCCGAGGACGCGGCCCTTGCCATGATCGATGATCTTGATGATGCGGCCGCGATAGGCGGGGCCTTCGGTTTCATCCGACGGCTCGACGCGGAGCAACGCCCGGTCGCCGACCCCGCCGGTCTCCGCGGGCCGTGCCTTGCGCGGCAGATGGATGCGGATCTTGGGCGGCTCGCCGTTCTCGACCTCGTCCCATTCGGTGGGCGTGGCGATCAGCTCGCCGTCGCGGTCACGGCCGGTGATGTCGGCGATCAGCGTCGGCGGGAGCGCCGCGGTGTCGCCGATCTTGCGACCCTGCTTCCTGATGGTGCCGTCGTCGGCGAGCTCGCGCAGGATCCGCTTCAGCTCGGCGCGGTCGGCGTTCTTCAGGCCGAATTCGCGGGCGATTTCCCTGGTCCCGACCTTGCCGGGATTGTTTCGGATGAAGGCGACAATGGCCTTTCGGTCTGGAAAGCCATTGTCAGGGGTCTTGTTCACCTTGCTCAGCGTGCCTTTCCGGCGCTCTTTTTCGCCGCGTTTTTCGGTGCCGCCGCAGGCTTGGCGGCGGAGGTCTTGGCAGCCTTCGCGACCGGCGCGCGAGCCTTGCTGGTGGCGTCCGATGTCGGCTTCGCGGCCGCCTTCTTCACCGCCGCCTTCTTGGCCGGCTTTGGCGCGTCCTCGCCGTCGGAGGCCGCCGCTGCCTTGGCCGCTTTCGCGCCCTTGGCCTTGGGTGCCGCCTTCGCCTTTGCCTTGCCCTTGCTGCCGCCGCCCTTGGCGGCGCGTTCGTCGATCAGTGCGATCGCCTGTTCGAGAGTGAGGCTGTCCTTCTCGAACTCGGCGGGGATGGTGGCGTTGACGCCGCCTGCGGTGACGTAGGCGCCGTAGCGACCGTTCTTGAGCGCGACCGCACCCAGGCTCGGATGGTCACCGAGCGGCTTGCCGGGGTCGGCACCGAAGCGGCGGCCCGGACCCTTGGCGGCCTTCTCGGCAATCAGTGTCACGGCGCGGTTGAGGCCGATGTCGAAGACCTCGTCGCCGGCTTCGAGGCTGGCATAGGTCTTGTCATGGCGCACGAACGGCCCGAAGCGGCCGATGCCGGCCGTGATCGGCTGCCCGGTCTCCGGATGCTTGCCGATCTCGCGCGGCAGCGAGAGCAGCTTCAGTGCGAGCTCGAGCTCGATATCGGCAGGCGAAGATCCCTTCGGGATTCCCGCGCGGCGCGGCTTCTCGCCCTCGCCATAGTCCTTCTGCTCGCCGAGCTGGATATAGGGGCCGAAGCGGCCGGCCTTCACCGTCACGTCGAGGCCGGTCTCGGGATCCTGGCCGAGCACGCGGTCGGCGCTGGCCTCGCTGTCGGCGGCGAGCTGACGGGTGTAGCGGCATTCCGGATAGTTCGAGCAGCCGACGAAGGCGCCGAACTTGCCGGCCTTCAGATGAAGGCTCCCATTGCCGCAGGTCGGGCACTGCCTGGGATCGCCCCCATCCGCGCGCGGCGGGTAGATATGCGGGCCCAGCATCTCGTCGAGCGCGGTCAGCACTTCGGCAACGCGCAGCTCCTTGATGTCCTCGACCGTGCCGATGAAGTCGCGCCAGAAATCCGTCAGCACCTGCTGCCAGGAAATCTCGTTGTTCGAGATGCGGTCGAGCTGCTCCTCGAGATCGGCCGTGAAATCGTATTCGACATAGCGGCGGAAGAAGTTCTCCAGGAAAGCGATGACCACGCGGCCCTTGTCCTCGCCATAGAGCCTTTTCTTCTCCAGCCGCACATAGCCGCGGTCCTTGAGCACCTGCAGGATCGAGGCATAGGTCGACGGCCGGCCGATGCCGAGCTCTTCCATGCGCTTGACGAGGGAGGCCTCCGAGAAGCGCGGCGGCGGCTCGGTGAAATGCTGGGTGACCGCAAGGTCCTTGCGCTTGAGGTTCTCGCCCTGGCTCATCGCGGGCAGGCGACCGTCCTCGTCGTCGCCATCGTCGTCGCGGCCTTCCTGATAGAGCGCCAGAAAACCGTCGAACTTGATGACCTGGCCGGTGGCGCGCAGCTCCAGCACGCGCGAGCCGACCTTCGCCGTGATGTCGACCGTGGTCCGCTCGAGCTCGGCCGATTCCATCTGGCTTGCAATGGTGCGGGTCCAGATCAGCTCATAGAGCCGCGCCTGGTCGTTATCGAGCTTGCGGCGCATGGCATCCGGCCGGCGGGTGAGGTCCGTCGGACGGATCGCTTCGTGCGCTTCCTGCGCGTTCTTGGCCTTGGCCTGGTATTGGCGCGGGGCATCCGGCACATAGGCGTTGCCGTAATCCTCGCCGATCACCTTGCGCGCCTGCGTGATCGCCTCGCCGGCGATCTGCACGCCGTCGGTCCGCATATAAGTAATGAGACCGGTGGTCTCGCCGCCGATGTCGATGCCTTCATAGAGCCGCTGGGCGATGCGCATGGTGTGCGCCGGCGCAAAGCCGAGCTTGCGGCTTGCTTCCTGCTGCAGGGTCGAGGTGGTGAAGGGCGCCTGCGGATTGCGCCGCGCGGGTTTTGCGTCCACCGCGGTGACGGCGTAGAGCGCTGCTTCCAGCGCTTTCTTGAACTCCTCGGCCTCCGCGCCTGAGCCGATGTCGAGCCGTTGAATCTTCTTGCCGTCGGCGCCGACCAGCCGCGCCTCGAAGGCGTCGCCGCGCGGGGTCAGAAGCGTGGCGACCAGCGACCAGTATTCCCTGGGGACGAACTTCTCGATCTCCATCTCGCGGTCGCAGACCAGCCGCAGCGCCACCGATTGCACCCGGCCGGCGGAGCGTGCGCCGGGCAGCTTGCGCCACAGCACGGGCGAGAGGGTGAAGCCGACCAGATAGTCCAGTGCGCGGCGCGCCATATAGGCGTCGACCAGCGCGCCGTCGATCTGGCGCGGGTGCTTCATGGCTTCCAGGATCGCCTGCTTGGTGATGGCGTTGAACACCACGCGCTCGATCTTCTGGTCTTTGAGCGCGCGCTTCTCCTTCAGCACCTCCAGCACATGCCAGGAGATGGCCTCGCCCTCGCGATCAGGGTCGGTCGCCAGAATCAGGCGGTCGGCCCCCTTCAGCGACTTGGCGATATCGTTGAGCCGGCCGGCCGCCTTGGCGTCGACCTCCCAGATCATTTTGAAATTGTCATTCGGATCGACCGATCCGTTCTTTGCCGGGAGATCGCGGACATGGCCAAAAGAGGCCAGAACCTCATAGGACGATCCCAAATATTTGTTGATCGTCTTGGCTTTCGCCGGCGACTCCACGATAACGATATTCATGTAATTCCAGTAACTTACGGGGGAATATGGGGCGGGTTTCAGAAGATTCGAGTCCGACCCTTTGGCCCGAACATGGGTGCAGCCGGCCCCTCTGTCAAATCGCCAGATGTTGAAAGCGGGGCCGGAGGGTCCAATTCTGCTGTAAAATGATACCTTTCGCTCGTGCTCTTTGTTGAAGTCTTTGGCCGAAACGCCCCGGAAGAAAATTATGTTGGGGCTCTCAAGCCACCGCGCGTCGGCGCCTCGTCGCTGACCGCGGCTTCAGCTCGGTATCGCGAGCCCCAAGCAGCCGGCCATCGCGGGCGCGAAGCTCGAGCGGCCGGACCGGCTCACCATTCTTGCGATCGACCAGGATGGTGTCGATCTCGTCCGGATGAGCGTCGAACGCCTCGCTCCATTGCCGCAGCGCGACCAGGATCGGAAACACGCCGCGCCCTTTGTCGGTGAGGACATATTCCTGATAGGCACTGCCGTCGGCGGCCGGCACGGTGGACAGGATCCCTTCCTCCACCAGCATGCGCAGCCGCGCGGACAGGATGTTCTTGGCGAGCCCCAGACTCTTCTGGAACTCGCCGAACCGGCGGCGGCCGAGCATGGCGTCGCGGATGATCAGCATCGACCACCAGTCGCCGATCACGTCCAGCGCGCGCGCAATCGGGCAGCTGTTCTCTGCAAGGCTGGTCCGTTTCACCATCGTTCTCGATCGCGCCTTCGCTTCTGTCGTCCGCGATCATTGGACTTGCGGGATCACGGACTTGTGTGGTTGCATTATAAAACCAAACGCACTAAGTCGCAAGCGTCATGGTTTAATCATTAAACCATTCAGCGAATGGAGGCTCCCGTGAGGTTAGCGAACAAGACGGCGTTGATTACTGGCGGCAACAGCGGCATCGGTCTTGCGACGGCAAGATTGTTCGTGGCCGAGGGCGCCAAGGTGACGATCACCGGCCGCAACAAGGAGACGCTGGACGAGGCTGCGAGGGAATTGGGGCCGAATGCGCTGGCGGTCGCCGCCGACGCCACCGACAACGCAGCCACCGAGGCCGCGATCAGGAAGGCGGCTGAGAGGTTCGGCAAGCTCGATATCGTGTTTGCCAATGCCGGGATTCCCGGCGATACGCCGCTCGGCGGAACGTCGCTTGAGGCCTTCGAGAAGGTGATCCGCACCAATCTCACCGCGGTCTTCTTCACCGTGCAGTCGGCGCTGCCTTATCTCAACGACAATGCCTCCATCATTCTCAACGGCTCGGTGATCTCGGTGCTGGGCAATCCCGGCTATTCGGCCTATGCGGCGAGCAAGGCCGGCGTGCGCGCGATGGCGCGGGTGATGGCGTCTGAATTGTCGCCGCGCGGCATCCGGGTGAATGTGGTGGCGCCGGGCGGCGCACGCACGCCGATCTGGAAGGGGCGGGCGCCGACGGACGATGCTTTCGCGGTGCTGGAGAAGCGCATCGCGGCCGTGACCCCGCTGGGGCGGATCGCCGAGGCCGACCACATCGCCAAGACCGTGCTGTTCCTGGCGTCCGATGATGCCGCGCATGTGCAGGGCGTGGAGATTTTCGTCGATGGCGGCGCCACCGCATCGCCAGCCGGCGCGCCGGTCTTCCGCGGTTAGCAGTAGCCGATCCCGCGTGCTTGGAAGCGGCCGCCGTGATCCCCGCGAATGGTGTTCGCGGGGGCGCCGCGGCCGATTTTTTTTGGTTCTGCGTGTCACCGCGGGCCACATGAACCATCCGCGAGGCGATTGCGACTATTGGGTCTGACGCGGAATGAAAGAACATTCGGAGAGCCGGGCGATGACCTATTCATCCCGACCGCCAACGGGTTCAGGGGCCGAGATCGCTCCATCCGGCAGCCGTCAATCCGGCCCCGAGGCTCTCGAGCTGCCGCGCATCACCAAACCCGCTCGCCCGCCGGCTGCTGAAAGTGAGTCCGCCATGCTGGATGCGTGCAGCAGCATCGAGCTCGTGCTTTCGCTGTTCGTGTTCTTCGCCGGCCATTAGGATCGGCCGGGACAGGCTGGCTTTCCCCTGGCGCGATTGAAGCCGCCGCCGGCCGCAGGCGGCGGCAGCCCCAATCTGGCACTCAAGCCGCGCGCAACGCGGTCACCGCCTGAAGCGCGCCGGCGAGCGCCTTCTCGCGATGCTCCGGTCCGATTTGGATGCCATCGGCCGCGATGAATTCGAGCTGCGTCACGCCGATGAAGCCGAACACCGAGCGCAAATAGCTTTCCAGATGCTCCAGCGCAGCCATCGGCGTGCCCGGGCCGTAGAAGCCGCCGCGGGAAATCGCCGCGATCACCCGCTTGTTGCCGCACAGTCCCTCGGGTCCCTGCGGGCCATATTTGAAGGTTTGACCGCGCACGGCGATGCGGTCGATCCAGGCCTTGAGTTGGCTTGGAATGGTAAAATTATACATGGGGGCGCCGAGCACGAAGGTGTCGGCGACCAGGAATTCCGCAAGCGCGGCCTGGCTGGTGGCCATCTCCTGCTGCAGGGACGGATCGGGATTGCTGGCACCTTGCGCTACCGCAAGGTGCGCCCCCGAAAGATGTGGAAGCGGAGTAGCGGTAAGATCACGATACGTCACCTCGAGAGAGGGGGTCGCCTGGCGCAGCCGCTCGACAATGGCAGCCGATAATTGCCGGCTGACCGAATGCGGGCCCAGCACGCTGGAATCGACGTGAAGCAGTTTTTTCATCGGAACAGTCACCTTGGTGTAAGATTGTAACTGGCGCTATATGAGTGACTGCTGGTAATGCGCACAAGAACGCACTTTTTTGAAACCCGGGCACATCATTGAAACCTCAAAACAGCAGCGTAACCGACCTTTCTCCGCCTGCCGATCTGCAGCACGCGGATTGCCGCGGCGTCGCCTCCATCCTCGCCCGCGTCGGCGACAAATGGAGCGTCCTCGTCATCATGATGCTGTTCGACGGGCCGAAGCGCTTCAACGAGATCAAGCGCATGATCTCTGGCATCTCGCAGCGCATGCTGACCTTGACGCTGCGCGGCCTGGAGCGCGACGGCCTCGTCACCCGCACGGTGTTTCCAACCATCCCGCCGCGGGTCGATTACGAATTGACCGATCTCGGGCGTGGCTTGAGCCAGCCGGTGATGGCGCTGGGAGACTGGGCCATGAAGCACCGGATCGAGATCGAGGCCGCGCGCGCCCGGTTCGACGGACGCAAGCAAGCGGCCGAATAGCGCTCAGAGCAGCGACACCATCCCGCCGCCGTGACGCTCGAGCTTGCCGGCAAGCTCGAGTTCGAGCAGCACCGTACGCACCACCGCCGGCGACAGCTCCGCCATCCGGATCAGGTCGTCGATCGACACCGGCGTCGGTCCGAGCAGGCCGCTGATGCGGGTGCGCTCGGTGCTCTCGGGCTCGTCGGCGAGGTCCTCGCCGTCGTCCTCGCGCAGCTGCAACATCACGGGCCGCTCCATGATCGGGGCCACCGCCTGAATGATGTCACTGGCCTCGGTGACGAGCGTCGCGCCCTGCTTGATCAGGTCGTTGGTGCCGGCCGCGCGCGGGTCGAGCGGGGAGCCGGGCACGGCAAAGACTTCGCGGCCCTGTTCGGCGGCCATCCGCGCGGTGATCAGCGAGCCGGAGCGCTGCGCGGCCTCGACAATGACGACGCCGAGCGAGGCCCCCGAGATCAGGCGGTTGCGGCGGGGAAAGTCGCGCGCCCGCGGCTCGTGGCCGAGCGGCATTTCCGAGATCGCCGCGCCTGTGGCGTCGATGATCGCGGTCAGCAGGCTCTCGTGCTCGCGCGGATAGATGCAGTCGTGACCGCCGGCCAGCACGGCGACGGTCCCGCTCCTGATGGTCGCGCGATGGGCGGCCTGGTCGATCCCGCGCGCAAGCCCCGAAATGACGACGAAGCCGGCTTCGCCCAGTTGATGCGCGAGGGCTTGCGCGAATTTCAATCCCGCCGCGGAGGCGTTGCGCGAGCCGACGATCGCGATCATCGGCCGCATCAGTGTCTCGGCGGTGCCGCGCACGGCGAGCAGCGGCGGCGCATCCTCGATCGTGGCAAGCCGCAGCGGATAGCCATGCTCGCCCGGCGCCAGCAGGCTGATGCCGTGCTTCCGGCACGCTGCGAGCTCCGCGCGCGCCTCGTCCTCGCTGCAGAGGCGTAACTCCCTCCTGCCGCCGCGGCGCGCCAACTCCGGCAATTGCTGCACGGCTGCCTGCGCGCTGCCGCAATGGTCAAGCAGTGAGCGAAAGGTGCGCGGCCCGACATTTTCGGAGCGGATCAGCCGGAGGCGGTCGAGCCGCTCGGCGTCGCTGAGTTCGATCTGGCTATTGATGGCGTCCACGTGAGGTCCCCTGGCACCGCCAGAATGAAGCAACCTGCGCGCGTGGGGAAGGGGGAATTATCCCTACCATTCCGGGTTCGCCTCTTTCGAGGCGCCCCGGAATGACGGTATAGGAGGGCGAGCACAAAGGACTGTCCCTCATGATCTCCCTTTCTGACCTCAATCGCCGCATCGATCGCGGCGAGCTTTCGCCGGATGCGGCGCTGGCGCAATCGCTCGACGCGATCGAGGCCCAGGAGAACACCATCGGTGCGTTCGTCACGCGCGCGAACAGCCCGCGCGCGGCAAGCGACGGACCGCTGCGCGGCATTGCCGTCGGCATCAAGGACATCATCGACACGTCGGACCTGCCGACCGAGATGGGCTCGTCGATCTATAAAGGCTGGCAACCGCGGGCGGATGCCTCGGTGGTGATGATGCTCAAGCGCGCAGGCGCGACCGTGGTCGGCAAGACCACGACCACGACCTTTGCCGCGCTCGATCCGACCGCGACACTCAATCCGCGCAACCAAGGCCATACGCCGGGCGGCTCCTCCGCCGGCTCGGCGGCGGCGGTATCGGCCGGCATGGTGCCGCTCGCCTTGGGCACGCAGACCGCGGGCTCGGTGATCCGGCCCGCCTCCTATTGCGGAGTGGCCGCGATCAAGCCGTCCTACCGGCTGCTGCCGACGGTCGGCGTCAAATGCTATTCGTGGACGCTGGATACGGTTGGCCTGTTCGCCGCCGGCGTCGAGGATCTCGCGGTCGCGCTGGCTGCCATGACCGCGCGGCCGGAGCTTGCGCAACACCAGCTGGCGAAGCCGTTGCGGATCGGCGTGGTCACCCAGGATTTTGCAGGCCCCGTGGAAGCGGCGAGCGATGCGGCGCTGCGCATCGCAGCGGCTGCCGCGGAGACGGCCGGCGCCCAGATCCGCGTGCTCAAGCTGCCCGAAATTTTCACCGAGGCCTGGCAGGCCCAGGCCATCATCCAGGATTTCGAGGCGCATCGCGCGCTGGCCTGGGAATACCGGACGCACCATGACGAGATCGCGCCCAAGCTGCGCGCCAAGATGGACGAGACGGCAGGTCTTGCGCCGTCGGCCCACGTCGAAGCGCTCATGATTGCGGAGCACGCCCGCGCGGCGTTCGACGGCGCGGCGTCCGAGCTCGACGTGCTCCTGAGCTATTCGGCGCCGGGTACCGCGCCCAAGGGCCTCGCCTCGACCGGCGACCCGCGCTTCAACCGGCTCTGGACCCTGCTCGGTGTGCCCTGCGTCAACGTCACGGCCGATGTCGCCGATGGCGGCCTGCCGGTCGGCGTGCAGATCATCGCCCGCTTCGGGGAGGACGCAAAGGCGCTTGCCGCAGCGCGCTTCGTCGAAGACGCGCTGCGGCAATAGGCCACTCTCGTCCGACTTACGCCGGCACGAGGGAGGGTTGCACCGGAACGGACTCCTGCGGCGCCGAGGCTGGCTTTGAGCCCCCCCTTAGCCAGCGATCGGCTGCGGTCCGTCCGCCCCGGTGCAAGGCCATGACAAAGGCGCGCCCGAGATCGACGGCGCTGCGCTGGGCGAGCCCCTCGATCTCGTCCTCCGCCGCGAGCCGCGCGATTCGCGGGGCGGTCGCGCCGGCGCTGCACGCCCATTGCAACGCTGCGAGCTCGGCGTTCAGCGCGGTATTCGCGGTGATCTGGTCGAGTCTGCGGTCGATTGCGGCCCCCGTGATCGGCACATAGCTGTCGCGCGAGGGCGTGGCCTGCACGACCAGGAGGTCGGCGGCAATCGATTCGCGCACCAGCGCGACCAGCGGCGGGTTCGCGGAATAGCCGCCGTCCCAATGCGCATCGCCGTCGATGTCGACCGCACAATGCACCAGCGGCGGGCAGGTCGAGGCCAGCACGACGTCGGGGGTGATCTCAGCGTTGCGGAACAGGCGCGCCGCGCCGTCGCGGACGCGGGTTGCGGCGATCAGGAGCCGCGGCGCGTCGGAGGCGCGCAGCGAATCGAAGTTCACATGCTTTGCCAGCACGCGGCGCAGCGGGTCGAGATCGAGCGGATCGAACTGGCCCGAGCGCAGCGCAGCGCCGAAGGCGACCGAGCTTCCCGCGGGTGAGAAACCGCCGAGCAGCATCAGCGAGCGGAAGGAGGCCTCGTTCACCATCCGGTTCCAGAACTGCGCGAGCCGCGCATGCGCACGCTCGCGGCCACCCTCGGCGAGGCCGGAGGCGAGCAGCACGGCATTGACGC
>DATGMN010000023.1:0-72630 GCA_035293585.1 Bradyrhizobium sp.
AGCGGCAACCGCACGCTTACGCAGATCATTGGAAATTGGTCGGACCATCGATGCTGGCCTCCAGCCCAGCCAGCATCTTGAATCATATTCGCCCGAAATCGGGAATCCCTCCCGATTCAATTAAGTTGTGAACCGCTCTAATGCGCCGCGCCGATCGCGCTCAGCACCGCTTCACTCGGCCAGCAATCGACCTTCAACCCGGCCGACTTCTGAAACGCCCCGAGCGCGGCACGCGTCTGCATGCCGGCCTTGCCGTCGATCTTGTCCTTGTAGAGCCCGATCCGGGTCAGGCCGCGCTGCATGGCCTCGACGTCCTTGGTGCGGAGTTGCTTCGAAGCGGACCAGGGCGCGGCGAACGGCAGCGGGCTCGTCATTCGGTCGGCGAGGTGGCCGACATAGAGCACATAAAGATCGGAGAAATTGTATTCCTTGATCACGAAGTAGTTCTTGGTGGCCAGGAAGGCCGGCCCGTAGATCCCCTCGGGCTGCAGCAGCGATGCGTCCTGCGCCTGCTCGGCCGCGCTGAGCTTCTGGCCGCGCACGGGGACAAAGCCTGCACGCAGCCAGTCGCGGATCGGTTTTGTCACCTCCGGCACGCCCTGGGTGCAGTCGACGTTGGCCGGCGCGTTCACTTCATAGGCCCAGCGCAGGCCGCTCTGCCAGCCCTTGTCGACGAGCTGCTTGGCGGCGGAAGCGAGCGCATCCGGCACCGAGTGCCAGATGTCGATGCGGCCGTCGCCGTCGAGATCGACGCCGTGCTGGTAATATTCCGACGGCAGGAACTGCGTGAGCCCGGTGGCGCCGGCCCAGGAGGCGCGCATGTCCTTGCGGCTGACCACGCCCTCTCCAATGATCTTCAGCGCCAGGATCAACTCGTTGCGGTAGGTGTCCTTGCGGCGGCCGACATAGGCCTGCGTCGCCAGCACGCGCACCTCGTCATAGGGCAGCGTGTAGCGGCCGAAATCGGTCTCGCGGCCCCAGATCGCGAGCACCACGGTCGCGGGCACACCGAACCGGGATTCGATCACATCGAGCGAGGCACGATACTGCTGCAGCAGCTTTTGGCCGTGCTCCGCCAGTCGCGCGATCGCCGCTTCGTTGATGTAGTCCGCCGGCACCTGCACGAATTCGGCCTGTGCGGGCGCACCGGTCGCGGGCCGCCCCGGCAGGATCAGGTCGGGCAGCTTGTAGTCGGGCTCGAGCCCGCGCGTCTCGCGCTCGAACGTCGCGCGCGACACGCCGGCGGCTTCCGCCTCCGGCCAGAGCGAGGCGATGAATTGGGTGAAGGCGGCGTCCGCAGCGCGCGCGGGCGGCGATCCGGACACCGATGCGATCACCGCCGCGATGAGCGCCACGCGCCGCATGGAAGCCGCTACCTCGTCAGCTTCTTGTATTTCAGTCGGTGCGGAATGATCGAGTCCTGGCCCAACCGCCGCATCTTGTCCTTCTCGTAATCCTGGAAGTTGCCCTCGAACCATTCGACATGGCTGTCGCCTTCGAAGGCCAGGATATGGGTGGCGATGCGGTCGAGGAACCAGCGGTCGTGGCTGATGATCACGGCGCAGCCGGCGAAATCCTCCAGCGCCTCTTCCAGCGCGCGCAGTGTGTCGACGTCGAGGTCGTTGGTCGGCTCGTCGAGCAGCAGCACATTGGCGCCGGACTTGAGCATCTTGGCGAGATGCACGCGGTTGCGCTCACCGCCCGAGAGCGAGCCGACCTTCTTCTGCTGGTCGGCGCCCTTGAAGTTGAAGGACGAGCAATAGCCGCGCGAATTGACCTCGCGCTTGCCGAGCAGGATCAGCTCGTTGCCGCCGGAAATCTCCTCCCACACCGTCTTTGAGCCGTCGAGCGCGTCGCGCGACTGGTCGACATAGCCGAGGTGCACGGACTCGCCGATCGTGATCGTGCCCTTGTCCGGCTTCTCCTGCCCGGTGATCATGCGGAACAGCGTGGTCTTGCCGGCGCCGTTCGGACCGATCACGCCGACAATGCCGCCCGGCGGCAGCTTGAAGGTAAGGTCTTCGATCAACTCGCGATCGCCGAAGCCTTTGCTGAGGTGCTCGAAATCGATCACGTTCTGACCGAGCCGCTCGGCGACGGGAATGATGATCTGCGCGGTCTGGCTCTGCTTCTCGCTCGCCTGCTTGAGCAGTTCCTCATAGCGCTGGTAACGCGCCTTGGACTTGGCCTGGCGCGCGCGCGGGGAAGCCGCAATCCACTCCTGCTCGCGGGCAAGCGTGCGCTCGCGTGCAGCCTCCTCGCGGCCTTCCTGCGCCAGCCGCTTCTGCTTCTGCACCAGCCAGGAGGAGTAGTTGCCCTCGTAGGGAATGCCCTTGCCGCGGTCGAGCTCGAGGATCCAGCCCGTGACGTTGTCGAGGAAGTAGCGATCGTGGGTGACGATCAGGATCGCGCCGGGATATTGGCGCAGATGGCCTTCGAGCCAGTTCACCGACTCGGCGTCGAGATGGTTGGTCGGTTCGTCCAGCAGCAGCAGTTCCGGCTGGTCGAGCAGCAGGCGGCAGAGCGCGACGCGGCGGCGCTCGCCGCCGGAGAGCTTGGTCACATCGGCATCGTCGGGCGGGCAGCGCAGCGCGTCCATCGCCTGGTCGACCTTGCTGTCGAGATCCCACAGGCCAGCGGCCTCGATCTCGTCCTGCAGCTTGGTCATCTCGTCGGCGGTTTCCTCGGAGTAGTTCACCGCGAGCTCGTTGTAGCGGTCGAGGATCGCCTTCTGCTTGGCGACGCCCAGCATGACATTCTCGCGCACGGTGAGCTTGGCATCGAGCTGCGGTTCCTGCTCGAGATAGCCGACCCGGGCGCCCTCGGCGACCCAGGCTTCGCCGGTATATTCCTTGTCGATCCCGGCCATGATCTTGAGCAGGGTCGATTTGCCGGCGCCGTTGACGCCGAGCACGCCGATCTTGGCTTCCGGATAGAACGACAGATGGATGTTATCGAGCACCTTGCGGTTGCCCGGATAGGTCTTGGACAGACCCTGCATGAAGTAGACGAACTGGCGCGCCATCGCGTTGCCTTTACGGAAACCCTGAGAATTGTCGGAAATTTGCTGCGGCTGATGTAGCCGCGGGACCGGCAAAGGGCAACCGTAGCGACACCGTTTTCCCTTCCTTCACCACGGATGAATACGGGGCCGATACCATGTCTGCGGCGAATCACTGCATTTGAAACTACATTTTAATAAATCGGGCCAAAGCTGGTTTGCGGCGCGGGAAATCCCTGCGTCTAACGCGGCAAGAGCCGTGAATCAGAACAGCGAGCCTGCGTCATGGCAACCATCACCTCCACCGGCCTTTCGCCAGCGGAAGGCAGCAACGGGCATTCCGGTGCCCTCGCCGGCCTCAAGGGCTTCTGGCGCGAATTCGTCAGCAAGGCCTTCCACCCCTATCGGCCGGAACTGCATTACATGCGCGGCCCCGGGCCCGCCTGGCGCGCCAAATATGGCGAGGCCGCCGCGTTCCGCCTGAAGCCCCGCGACCTCTGAGCTCGGTAGCGACTTTCAGCGCTTTTTGAAGCAGCCGACCGCTTGCGCGCCGGCCGCCGGCGCGCAACCATGGCGTCCCTCCCCGACGGCCGTTCCGCCGTCACCCTCGCCATGGACGGACCCTCGCGATGACGCGGCTGCGCTGTGCAATTCTCGACGATTATTTCAACATCGCCCTCGATGTCGCGGACTGGGGCAAAATCGCCGACCGCGTCGACGTCACGGTCTTCAACCATCATTTTCCGACCGCCGAGGCGGCCGCGTCCGCGCTGAAGGATGTCGAGATCGTCTGCGCCATGCGCGAGCGGACGCCGTTTCCCCGCGCGCTGATTGCCGAGTTGCCCAAGCTGAAGCTCCTGCTCACCTCCGGCATGCGCAACGCCGCCATCGACATGGAGGCCGCCAAGGAGCGCGGCGTCGTGGTCTGCGGCACCCAATGGAGCCAGGACCCGACCGCAGCGCTGACCATGGGCCTGATCCTGGAACTGACCCGCGGCATCGGGCGCCAGAACGCGCAGATGCATGGCGGCGAGCTCTGGCAGACCTTTCCCGGCATCGAGATCGAGGGGCGGACGCTGGGTGTTGTGGGCCTCGGCAAGCTCGGCAGCAAGGTCGCCGGCATCGCCAAGGCCTTTGGCATGAAGGTGATCGCCTGGAGCCCGAACCTCACGCCGGAACGGGCCAAGGAGGTCGGCGTCGGCTATGCCAGCAAGGAGGTGCTGTTCTCGACTGCCGACGTCATCAGCATCCATGTGGTCCTGAGCCAGCGCTCGCGTGGCCTGGTGAGCCGTGACGATCTCGCCCGCATGAAGCCGACCGCCTATCTCGTCAACACCTCGCGCGGGCCGATCGTCGACGAGCAGGCGCTGCTCGAGACGCTGCAGCAGAGGCGCATTGCCGGCGCCGGCGTGGATGTGTTCTCGGTCGAGCCGCTGCCGCTGGACCATCCCTTCCGCAAGCTCGACAACATGGTGATCACGCCGCATCTCGGCTACGTCTCGACCGACGCGCTGCGCGCCCATTACGGCCAGATGGTCGATGCCATCGACGCCTGGTTCAGGGGCGAGCCGCCGCGGCGGCTGGCGTGAGCGGACGGCTGGAGCAGGCGGACGTCCGTACATGAAAAAGGCGACTGCCATGGCAGCCGCCTTTTGATTTGGCTTGAGCTCGCGAACTGCGGCTAGCGCACGGTGACCGCGGCGGGCAGCGGCGGCACCACGGTCGGCTGCGTGCCGGGGACCGGGCCGCCCGACATCTGGGGCGGCGGGATCTGGCCGGGCACCGGCTGGGCCGAGGCGGTCGCAGTGGCCGCGGGTGGGTTGCCCGGCAGCACGACCACCCGGGTGCCGACCTTGACGCGGTCGAACAGGTCGGAGACGTCCTCATTGAGCATGCCGATGCAGCCCGAGGAGACGAATTTGCCGATGGTCGACGGCTGGTTGGTGCCGTGGATGCGGTAGACGGTACTGCCGAGATACATCGCGCGTGCGCCGAGCGGATTGCCCGGGCCGCCGGCCATGAAACGCGGCAGATAGGGCTGGCGGTCGATCATCTCGCTCGGCGGATACCAGTCCGGCCATTCCTTCTTGCGGGAGATCTTCTGCACGCCGGTCCAGGTAAACCCGTCGCGGCCGACGCGGACGCCGTAGCGGATCGCCTTGCCGCCACCCAGCACGTAATAGAGGTAGGTGTTCGGGGTATCGACGACGATGGTGCCCGGGGGCTCCTTGGTGGCGAAGTCGACCTCCTGCCGGCGCAGGTTGGGCGGCAACTGTGCGGGGCCAGCTTCAGGCTGCTCCTCTGGTGGAAGAGCCGCGACCGTCATAGGCCGGCCATCCGGACCGGTCGCAGCCGGCGGAACCGCGCCAGGGGCCTGTCCGGCCACGCCTTCGGGCGGCCGCGGAGCATTGGGATCGACATAGGCCTGCTGACCGGGGGCCGGACGGTCGGCATAGATGACCGCCGGCGGGCCGGCCGGACGACCGTAACGGGGATCATCAGGCGACATCACCGGACCGTTCGGCACAGCACCATTGGCATAGGCCGGGGGCGGACCGGCCGGGCGGCCATAACGGGGGTCGTCGGGCGACATCACGGGTCCGGAGGGCATGCTCCGGTCGGAATAGACGGGACGGCCGTAGCGCGGATCGTCCGGCGACATCACCGGCGCCTGACCATAGCCCGGGCCGGGTGGCGGCAGCGCCGCAGTGCCCTGCGCGTCGTCATCGTCAAGCGAATCGAAATTGGGGGCTGAACCCGCCGGATAGGGCTGCGGCACGGGCGAATAGGTCGCGCCGGGCGGCACCGGATAGGCCTGCTGGGCCTGCGCGACCGGGATCACTGCCGCGCCCGCCGCCACGGCGGCACAGATCGTCAGAATGCGTTTGATCATCATCGCTCTTGTATAGACCCCAAGCCTTGTAGAGACCTTAAGTCGCCATCGCACGGTGAAGGGTTTGGATGACGGAAGATAGCGGCGCATTCAAGACAATTCCGCGATAGCGGCCCCCATTCAGGCAAAATGTGACGTTATTTCAACGGCGTTGCCGGGAAGCCGCAGGCAGAGAAAAATGCTTCTCTGAAGCATTCCGGCCGTTCATCGGCCTCGATTTTTCACCAACGGCGCAACAGGCCTTGCGGTATTCTGGACCGAGCCTGATTCGCTTTCCGCCGGCGGCCCTTATGGAAGCGAATGTGGTCAATCCTGTGGTCACCGCGTTCCTGATGGCTCGAGGCCTTCGCAAGGACTTCGCTTGCAAGGCGGAAATCTGTTCCCCATGCTTCCCGGCTTTCGTTTCTTGTTCGCCGCGATCGTCCTGTCCATGTCGGTTCTGGTGTTTGGCCTGGGAGCCGCAGCCGTCCTGCGGGCCGCGCACGAGCAATTTGCGGAAAGCGGATCCTGGCGCCCGGCGCCGGACACCTCGGCGGCGCAGCAGGGCGAGATGTCGCGGCCGGTGCTGGCCGTGCTGCGGGTCGACCAACCGCCGCCGGCGCCGACAGCCGATGCCGCCCCGGTGACCCCGCCCGCGCAACCGGCCGCAGTGGCGCCGTCGCCCGAACCCGACAAGACCGCAGCGCTGGACTCGCCCGCCGCCCCCGTGCCGGACAGCGCCCAACCCGAGACCAAGCCCGCCCCCCCCGAATTGACGAGGACCGAGACCGCGCCCGAGCCGCCGCAGGCGGACGACAAGGAGGCGCAGCCTGCCGCCGTCGCGGCGCTCCCGGCCGCATCTGAGCCGGCGCACCAGGACGCGCCGGCAGCGCAGCCTGCTGCCGCGGCCGATACTCCATCGGCGAGCGATGCGAAGACCACCGCTGTCGAGCCCACCCCTGCTGCGGCGCCGCCAACACTGACTGCAGCGCCAGCCATCTCGCCGCCGCCGCCGGCCAATGCGCCGGCCGCCGTCGCGACCAGCGAAGCGTTTCCGGCCGCACCGGAGCACCCGGGCACGCCGGCTGCGACCGAGCCGGCCGCATCGCGGATCGCGACCCTCGGCGGCCCGCCCGTTGTGATCGAGCAGCCCGCGTCGGAGAAGGCCGTTCGCGGCGCTCCCGATCCGGGCGAGGTGAAGAAGGACCGGGACAAGGAGCGCGCCGAGGAGCGGGCCCGGCGCCGCCGCCTCGCCGCGCGGCGCGCCAGGCTGGCAGCGCAGGCGGCGCAGCGGCAGGCCGTCGATCCGTTCGGGCAGACCAACCAGACCCCGCAATTCATCCAGCCCGCTCAGGCCAACGCGGGTGTGCAGACACGCTGATCGCCGCGAGAGCCCCGGCCCTGATTGAATCGGAACCGGGCTCTCGCTCCTTGTTCTGACGCGTGTTCTTCGCGCGAACCCGCATCCACTTCGCTCGACAACGCGATGGCTCACGCCGGCCCGGTCGCGACCGGCGGTCCATCGAGCTTGCCCCATTCCGACCACGAGCCGTCATAGATGGCGGGATTGCCGATACCGAGCCGGTAGAGCGCGAGCGTCAGCACGGCGGCGGAGACGCCCGAGCCGCAGCTCGTCACGATCGGCGCATCGAGCCTGACGCCAGCGCCCGTGAAGGCGGCGCGCAGATCGGCAAGCGGCTTCATCGTGCCGGTCGCCGCATCGAACAGCTGGTTGTAGGGGACGCTGCGGCTGCCGGGGATGTGCCCCGACCGCAGGCCCTGCCGCGGCTCCGGCACGCGGCCCTCGAAGCGATCGGCCGCCCGCGCGTCGATCACCTGCTCGGCATGAGAGGAGAGATTGGCCACCATCTGCGCCATCGAGCGCACGCGCCCGGCATCGAATGTCGCCTTGAACGTCACAGGCTTCGGCGCCGCCTCGCCGCTCTCGACCTTGCGTCCTTCCGCACGCCACTTCTTCAAGCCGCCGTCGAGCAGGCGGACCTTGTCGTGGCCGTAAGCCAGGAACATCCACCAGGCGCGCGGGCCCGCGACCCAGCCGCCGGCGTCATAGATCACGACGGTGGCGTCGTTGCCGATGCCGAGCGCGCCGACGTCGCGGCCGAACTGTTCGGCGCTCGGAAACATGTGCGGCAGCGGATTGGAATGATCCGACACGGCGTCGACATCGAAGAACACCGCGCCCGGGATATGCGCGGCGAGATAATCGTCCTTCGGCAGCGGCAGCACGCCGGGCATCTTGAACGTGGCGTCGACGATGCGGATGCCGGGATCGTTCAGATGGTCGGCGAGCCAGTCGGTGGTGACGAGGGGATCGGTGGTGGTGGTCATTGCGTTTTAGTCCTTGTTCGTCATTCCGGGACGCGCGCGACAGCGCGCAGACCCGGAATCCAGAGGTTGTGGCGTGAGATTCTCAGGTGGGCAATTGCGCACCATAGCTCGCGCTTCGCGCGCCCGGAATGACGGGCACCTCACCCCTTCTTCTTCGGCTCCCATTTCTCCGTCGGACCGCCGGCATCGCGCCAGGCCGCGAAGCCGCCGGCGATGTGGGCCACCGGCTTCAGGCCCATGTCCTGCGCGGTCTTGGCGGCGAGTGCGGAGCGCAGGCCGCCGGCGCAATGGAAGACGAACTTCTTGTCCTCCTGGAAGATCGGCTTGGCATAGGGGCTTTGCGGATCGATCCAGAACTCCAGCATGCCGCGGGTGCAGGAGAACGCGCCCGGGATCTTGCCGTCGCGCTCGATCTCACGGGGATCGCGGATGTCGACGATCACCACGTCGCCATCGTGGGCGAGCTTGATGGCGTCGGTGGCACTCAAGGTCTCGATCTCGGCATTGGCCTCGTCGATCATGGCCTTGATGCCGCGGTGGATGGTCTGGGGCATCGCTCTCCCTCTTCGCTTCTGTTCGTTTGGCACTCCGTCATTCCGGGGCGCTTGCGATAGCAAGCGAACCCGGAATCCCGATCCGCATGTTACAACTTCGAGATTCCGGATCAGCCCGCTCTGCGGGCTGTCCGGAATGACGAGCATTCTCTTCTCCGTCATTCCGGGGTACTCGCGCGAGCGAGTGAACCCGGAATCTCGCGCCGCGCCTGCAATCTCGAGATTCCGGATCGGCCCGCTTTGCGGGCCGTCCGGAATGACGAGCGTGTGGCCGGTGCGTGCGGCCGGTGCACGTGGCTACCGCACCAATTCCTTCATCGCGCCTTCCAGTCCCTCGATGGTGATCGGGAACATGCGGTTGGCAAAGATGCGGCGGATGATGGTGGTGGATTCCGAATAGTCCCAGTGCTTCTGCTGTACCGGATTGAGCCAGACCGCATGCGGATAGGTGCGGATGATGCGGTCGAGCCAGACCGACCCCGCCTCCTCATTGACATGCTCGACCGAGCCGCCGGGCACCATGATCTCGTAAGGCGACATCGAGGCGTCGCCGACGAACACGACCTTGTAGTCGTGCGGGTATTTGTGCAGGACATCCCAGGTCGGCGTGCGGTCGGTGAAACGGCGCCGGTTCTGCTTCCACACGCCCTCATAGAGGCAGTTGTGGAAGTAGAAATATTCCATGTGCTTGAATTCGCTCTTCGCCGCCGAGAACAGCTCTTCGACCTGCTCGACATGGGAATCCATGGAGCCGCCGATGTCGAAGAACACCAGGACCTTCACCGCATTGCGCCGCTCGGGCCGCATATGCACGTCGAGATAGCCGTGGTTGGCGGTTTCCTTGATCGTGGTGTCGAGATCGAGCTCGTCGGGCGCGCCGGTGCGGGCGAATTTGCGCAAGCGGCGCAGCGCGACCTTGATGTTGCGGATGCCGAGCTCGACATTGCCGTCGAGATCCTTGAACTCGCGGCGGTCCCAGACCTTCACCGCACGGTTGTTGCGGTTCTTCTCCTGGCCGATACGCACGCCTTCGGGGTTGTAGCCATGGGCGCCGAACGGCGAGGTGCCGGCCGTGCCGATCCATTTGTTGCCGCCCTGGTGGCGGCCCTTCTGCTCCTCGAGCCGCTTGCGAAGCGTCTCCATGAGCTTGTCCCAGCCCATGGCCTCGATCTGCTTCTTCTCGTCCTCGGTCAAATACTTCTCGGCGAGCTTCTTCAGCCACTCCTCGGGGATGTCGGCCTTTTCCATGGCGTCGAGCAAGCTTTCCAGCCCCTTGAACACCGAGCCGAACACGCGGTCGAACTTGTCGAGATTGCGCTCGTCCTTCACCAGCGCGGCGCGCGACAGGTAATAGAAATTCTCCACCGACTGGTCCGCGAGGTCGGCGTCCAGCGCCTCCATCAGCGTCAGATATTCGCGCAGGGTCACGGGGACCTGGGCATCGCGGAGCGAGGTGAAGAATTGCAGGAACATGGCTGACAGATTGCCCGTCGTGTCATGAACGTCAAGGGGCGCGCGTACAGTTCTGACCCTGGACCGGTCGCCCGTTTCATCTAAAATCGATGTCCGAGAGGCGATGGCACGGGACTTTCGGGGGGCTTGTTCATGGGTATTCTGGCGGCACTGATCATTGGCGCGATCGCCGGCTGGCTGGCCGGCCTGATTGTCCACGGCGCGGGATTTGGGCTGATCGGCAACATGGTGGTCGGCATCATCGGCGCCCTGGTGGCCGGTTGGCTGCTGCCGCAGCTGCATGTCGAACTCGCCAGCGGCACGCTCGGCGCGATCATCGATGCCACCATCGGCGCGGTGATCGTGCTGGTGCTTCTGTCCTTGATCAGACGCGCCTGACGCATTCCTCAAATCCCGCAAATTAGGCTGTTTTGGCGGCTCTTTCCTGCTAAAGCGGCATGGAACCTGCTTGTAACGCGAGCAGACGATCACAAGAACAGACGTCGACAAGAGCAGAAGGCGAGGCAAGGCTCGATGAAATTTACCGGCACCAAGGACTATGTCGCCACCGATGATCTCAAGGTCGCCGTCAATGCGGCGATCGTGCTGGAGCGTCCGCTGCTGGTGAAGGGCGAGCCCGGCACCGGCAAGACGGTGCTGGCCGAGGAAGTGGCGAAGGCGCTGAAGGCCCCGCTCCTCACCTGGCACATCAAGTCCACCACCAAGGCCCAGCAGGGCCTCTACGAGTATGACGCGGTGTCGCGCCTGCGCGACAGCCAGCTCGGCGATGCCCGCGTCTCCGACATCAAGAACTACATCAAGCGCGGCAAGCTGTGGGAGGCCTTCACGGCCGGCGAACGCCCGGTGCTGCTGATCGACGAGATCGACAAGGCCGACATCGAGTTTCCCAACGACCTCCTGCTCGAGCTCGACCGCATGGAATTCCATGTCTACGAGACCGGCGAGACCATCAAGGCGAAGCTCCGCCCGATCGTGATGATCACCTCCAACAACGAGAAGGAGCTGCCGGACGCCTTCCTGCGCCGCTGCTTCTTCCACTACATCAAATTCCCCGATGCCGACACCATGGGCCGCATCGTCGACGTGCATTTCCCCGGCATCAAGAAGCGCCTGGTGGAAGAGGCGCTGCGCATCTTCTTCGAGGTGCGCGAGGTGCCAGGCCTGAAGAAGAAGCCCTCGACCAGCGAGCTGCTGGACTGGCTGAAGCTGTTGCTCAACGAGGACATCACCCCCGAGATGCTCAGGGAGCGCGACCCGCGCAAGCTGATCCCGCCGCTGCACGGCGCGCTCCTCAAGAACGAGCAGGACGTGCATTTGTTCGAGCGGCTGGCGTTCCTGAGCCGGCGCGAGGTTTGATCGGCGGCGCGATCGGTCGGGTTGGAGCAAGGAGCCGACTCTCGGCTTCATCCTCCCCTGGAGGGGAGGATCGCTCGCAATGAGCGAAGCGAATGCGAGCGAGGTGGGGTGAAGCCGCATCGATGGTCTCGCCGTCAATTCGAATCGAGTGCTTACTCCACTGAAGCACCAACTGCGCGGAGATACTGTCACCCCACCCCGATCGCGCATGACATGCGCGATCGACCCGCCCCCTCCAGGGGCGGATGGGAGTTTGCGGCAACGCTCGATCGACAGAACTGAACGCAAGCCAGCACCTCGCCTTCTCGCGGCGCATGTCGCGTCCGAGCTTTGCATCGATCTCGTCCGCCCTCGGCAAAGAGGGCGCAGGGAAGGCCGGGTGGCCGCATGCACCCGGGGCTCCCGCGCACGACAATTGCGCAAAGAGCGCGAAAACCTCAGGGTACAGGCGGTGACAACCGGCCTTCCCTGCGCGATGGTTTTCGGCTTATAGCGCGCTCTCCCCGGTGAACCTTGCCGATTGCCACCGTCATCGCCGCGAAGCTTTCAGCTTCGCTTGGACTTGAGCGCCAGCCTTTGGGGCGCCAGGACCACACGCCTTTGCCGTCCGCCTCCGTGCCGCTCGTCAACAGGCACATCCGCGTCCACCGCATTCCGCACCACGGTCGTGACGATCGCGACGCGCCCCTCTCCATCGGCGCGGAACGGCACGAGTTAGATCATGTATTTCTGAAAATCGAAATCTATTTATTTTCGCGCGCCGGTCTTGAACGCGCGATCGGCTTGATGGGGCAGGCGAAATTCAAAGCCTCGCGCATGCGCCTTCGCGCCTGAAGGCCTTGCGCTTAGGCCGCGCAAGCCCGCGGCGACAACGGCGCGCCCGATTCGCCCGACGGGCAATCGGCCCTCGATGCGGCTACACCGGAAGCGCGAGCTCCATGAGGTCCTTTGCGACGACGACCTTGCCCGCATAGGTCTCGCGCACGGCGGCAATCCACTGCTCGTCGGTGACATCGATGTCGCCGGGCACCAGATGGCTCAGCACCAGCAGCCTGACGCCGGCCGCCGCGGCGATCCTGCCGACATCCTGCGCCGTCGTATGGCTGTCGCGCAAATGCTTGCCGAGCGTGGCGCCGTTCTTGATGCGGGCGACGAGCTTGTCCACGAACGGCGCGTAGAGCGCCTCATGCACCAGCACGTCGGCCCCCTTGGCAAAGTCCGCGAGCTTCGGATTGTATTCGGTATCGCTGGAGAACACGATCACGCCGTCACCCGTCGTGAACTTGTAGGCGAAATTGTCGGTGATCGGCGGATGCGGCGTGCGGAAGGCGGTGATGGTGACGTCGGCGGTTTTCAGCACCTCGCCGTCGGCCTCGATGTCCCTGGCGATCAGGAGCGTGCGGGGGTCCGGGCGTCCTTCATCCGCAATGCGGGTCTCGACGTCGAACCTGTTCAGCTCCCAAAAGGTCCTGGTCATGTCCTCAAGCCCTTTCGGGCCGAAGGAATGGATCGGGGTCGAGAGGCCCGCGACCCAGGCATTGTAGACGAGATTGCCATATTCGAGGTTGTGGTCGGAATGATGATGGCCGATCAGGACGTATTTCAGCGACGTCAGCGGCACGTTCGCGGCCGCCAATTGATGGCTGACGCCCATGCCGCAATCGAGCACGATGCGCGTGCCGTTGATCTCGATCAGGTTGGCCGGATTGGAACGCCCCATCTCGACCCGCGGCCCGCCCTTGGTGCCGAGAAAAACGATCCGGGTCCGGGGTTTTGCCTCCGGTTTGGCCTCCGACTGCGCCCGGGCCAGCGGCAGCTTCATCAGCGTGGCGAGGCCCGTGAGCGTGGACTGCTTCAACAAGGTCCGGCGGTGCAGCATTCCCGATCCTTTCCGTGCAGAGGTGTGCTCGGCGTTGCCGCTCAGCCAATCAGGCCCGGCACCGACAATCAAGCGCCCGCAGACGCAGCGCTTTAGTTCAACGGCTGTAGCGTATGCTCCAGCTGCTCCTTCGGCAGCTGCATCAGCCCGACGAAGGGCTGGCTGAGATCGGCGACCAGGAACAGCGCGCTCGACACCGACAGCGCAAAGACCAAGAGCGCCGCTAGCATCAGCCGGCCGGGTTCGACGAACAGGGAATAGCTGGCGAAGATCACGGCCAGCCAGAAGATCAGGATCAGCAGGAACGGCGTCAGGATCGGCTTGTCGCCATCGGCATACATCAATAGGCGGGTGCGCGCGATCTCGGCAGCATTGGTCTCGAGCCGCCGCTTGATCGCACGCTGCTCGTCATTGGCGGGCGAGAGCCCCTCGACGGCGCTGCGGAGCTGCTCGGCGAGCGAGGCCGCGGTGAAGGCGCTGTTTTGCACGGGCTGCTGCTTCTCGCGCCAGATACGGTCGACGGCGGCCGGGATCGCCTGCCGCATCAGGATGCGCACCTGGATCGCGTCCGGCCCGTATTGCACGAGCAGCTGGTCGGTCTCGACCAGATAGGCGGCAAGCGTGCGGAAGTGGGAATCCTGGATGTCGTAGGAGGTCTTGGCCGAGGCGATCATCAGGCTGATCAGGACAGCGGCGAGCGTGGTCAGGAAGCCGGCGCCGCGCTGGATCACCTCCTTGGTATCCTCGCGCAGATGCACCGCCGGAATCTGGCGGCGCAGGATCATGCCCAGCACCATGCCGGCCACGATCGCCACAAAGGAGATCAGGAAAATCCGCCCCGACGTCACGACTGTCCCACCAAGAAGCGTCCGCCCCAATTCAGCCGCGGCCAATCTAGCGGGTTATGCCGGCTTCGCCAGCCCCGATCTGAGGCGCTTGGGCTGAAGCTTTGCACCAGACAGACCCGTCATCCTGAGGCGCCGGAGCGCAGCGCAGGCCTCGAAGGATGAAGCGGCCCCGCTGGCGCAGCCGGGCCGTCGCCCTTCGAGGCTCGCGTTCCGCGAGCACCTCAGGGTGACGGGTCCCCCCGCGTCAAAACGCGTCAGTTCAGCGCCGCGCTCCTGCCGCGGATCAGGTCGCTGGCCTTGTCGGCGATCATCATGGTGGAGGCGTTGAGGTTGGCCGAGATCATGCGCGGCATCACCGAGGCGTCGATGACGCGCAGGCCTTCGAGGCCGTGCACGCGCAACTGGTCGTCGACCACGGCCCAGGTGCTGTCGGCCGGTCCCATCCGGCAGGTGCAGCCGGGGTGGAACGTGGTGGTGCCGCGCTGGATGGCGGCGCCGAGGAACTCGTCGTCGCTCTGCACGTTCGGGCCCGGAAAATCCTCATAGGCGTAGTAAGGCGCAAGCGGCGCCGATTTGAGCAGGCGACGGGCGAGCTTCATGCCGGCGACGATGACGCGGCGGTCGAGCTCGGCGGCGAGATAATTGGTCTGGATGATCGGCTGCTGGAACGGATCGGACGAACGGATGCGCACATAGCCGCGGCTTTCGGGCCGCTGCTGCCATGACGCCACCGTCATGCCCGGCTCGTCCTCGAGCTGGCCCTGCACGCCCTCCTTGTAGCTTGCGGGCGTGAAGGTGAGCTGCAGGTCGGAGCTTTCGGTGGTCTCGCCGGAATGCCAGAAGCAATAGACCATGGTGGGCGACAGCGACAGCAGGCCGCGCCGTGTCGTCGCCCATTTCAGCGCCTCGACCCAGAGATGCCAGCCCTGCCGGAGCTCGTTGATGGTCATGATGTTCTTGACCCGCGCCACCGTGCGCGGCGCGTAGTGGTCCTGCAGGCCCTCGCCGACGGCAGGCAAGGCGTGCCGCACCTCGATGCCGAGCGACTGCAACAGCTCGGGCGAGCCGACACCGGACAATTGCAGAAGCTGCGGCGAGTTGTAGGCGCCGCCGGCCAGGATCACCTCCTTGTTGGCGCGAACCTCGTGCGGCGTGCCGTTACGGCCACCCTTCATGTAGCGGACGCCGACCGCGCGCTTGCCCTCGAACATGATCTGAAGCGCATGCGCATGCGTCTTGACGTGGACGTTGCCGCGCCTGCGCGCGGGATGCAGGAAGGCGGTCGCGGCCGAGACGCGGCGGCCGTTGCGGATGGTGCGCTGGGCGTAGGAGACGCCCTCCTGGATCCTGCCGTTGTAATCGGTGTTGCGGGGAATGCCGAGCGAGATCGCGCCGGCCATGAAGGCCTCGCAGAGCGTGTCCTTCCAGTCCATGGTGGTGACGGTGAGGTTGCCGTCGCGTCCGCGATACTCGTCCTCGCCCTCGCCGACCCGCTTCTCCAGCCGCTTGAAATAAGGCAGCACGTCCGAATAGCTCCAGCCGCGGTTGCCCATCTGCGCCCAGGTGTCGAAATCCTGCCGCTGGCCGCGGTTGTAGATGTGGCCGTTGATGGAGGACGAGCCGCCCAGCGTCTTGCCGCGCGGCGCGTAGATGCTGCGGCCGCCGGTATAGGGCCCGGGCTCCTGCTGATAGGCCCAGTTGACGCTCTTCATGTGGAACGTCTTGATGAAGCCGGCCGGCAGATGAATGTAGGGATGCCAGTCGCGCGGCCCCGCTTCGAGCACGCAGACCGACGTGTTCGGATCCTCGCTGAGGCGGTAGGTGAGCACGCAGCCGGCTGAGCCCGCGCCCACGATCACATAATCGAACGTTTCCATGGTCCCCTGGGTAGCTGCGTTAACGCGGCTTGTCATTGAGTTGATAGTTCAAGTGAGCCTTCACCGTCGGCCATTCGGCCGCGATGATGGAGAACACCACAGTGTCGCGCAGCGTGCCGTTCGGCGCAATCTGGTGGCTGCGCAAAATGCCGTCCTGCTTGGCGCCGAGCCGCTCGATGGCGCGGCGGCTCTGGTGATTGAAGAAATGGGTGCGGAATTCCACCGCAATGCAATCAAGCGTCTCGAAGGCGTGCTGGAGCAGCAGGAACTTGCAATTCGTGTTGAGCGGTGTGCGCTGCACGCGCCTGGCGTACCAGGTGGAACCGATCTCGACCCGGCGGTTCGCCGCATCGACATTCATGTAGGTGGTCATGCCGGCGACGGAGCCTTCGGCATCGAACACGGTGAAGGGCAGCATGGTGCCCGCGGCCTGCAGTGCGAGGCGGCGGTCGATCTCCTTCTGCATGTTCTCCGGCCTCGGCACGGAGGTGTACCAGAGCTTGAAGAGCTCGCCGTCCTTCACCGCCTCGACCAGGCCTTCGCGATGCGCCGCCGACAGCGGCTCGAGCCGCGCATGTGGCCCCCGCAAGGTGACCGGTTCAAGCCAGGGCATGGGTTGGTCCTTTCTTTTCGTCGGTGCGCACCGTCGTTTCCGTCATTCCGGGGCGATGCGTTAGCATCGAACCCGGAATCTCGATATTCCGGGTTCGGCTCTTCGAGCAGCCCCGGAATGACGGCTCCGCCGTCACTTGTTCAAAAAATTCAGCGGCAGGCCTCCGCGCGGCCAGTCCATGGCGATCAGCTCGCCCTTGCCCGACAGCGTGATGTAGGCGGTCTTCAGCTCGGGGCCACCGAAAGCGATGTTGGTGGTGACGCGGTCGCCGGTCGGGACCTGCTCGACCAGAGTGCCGTCGGGTGCGATCACGGAGATGCAGCCGGACACCAGCGTGGCGACGCAGATGTTGCCGCCCGCCTCGACCGCAAGCGAGTCGAACATCTGGTAGCCGCCGAGGCCCGCGATCGGCTTGCCGCGCTCGCCGCGATAGATCACGTCGCGCGGACGCACCGTACCGGGCTCCGAGAGATCATAGGCCCACAGCCGCGCGGTCGGCGTCTCCGCGATGTAGACGGTGTTCTCGTCCGGCGACAGCCCGATGCCGTTGGCCGGCAGGATGCCGAACACACCCTCGACGATCTCGCTCATCCCCGGCTTGAGGTAATAGAAGCCGCCGAGATCCATCTCGCGGGCGCGCCGCTTGCCGAGATCGGAGAACCACAAGCCGCCATGCCTGTCGAACACGAGGTCGTTCGGACCACGCAAGGGATGCTCGCCGCATCTGTCGATGACGGTCTCGACCTTGCCGCTCTGCAAGTCCACGCGCTGGATCGAGCCGCCGAGATAATCCTCCGGCTGCCCGCCGGGCATGACTGTGGTGCGGGTCGGGATCCACGAGAAGCCGCCATTGTTGCAGACATAGCATTTGCCGTCGGGGCCCATCGCCGCGCCGTTGGGGCCGCCGGGAATTTTGGCCACGATCTCCTTGCGGCCGTCGGGAAAGACCCGGGTCAGCGTCTGCCTGCGGATCTCGACCAGGAGCACCGATCCGTCCGGCAGCACGACCGGCCCTTCGGGGAATTCCAGCCCGCTCGCCAGCACGCGGATATCAGACATCGCAAAGCCTCCCGCTCGATTTTGTCGGCCGCAAGCGGAAACGCCGTCCGCCACGTGCAGATCTGGTTGGTGGCACGCTTATGGCAAAGTCATCCGCGCTTGCCAAGCAAGCGGGGTCCGCGCGCCACGCGCAGCAGCGCTGCCATTTTCGGTCCGGCGCGCCTTGCGCTTTTGCGTCGCAATGCAGCAGCGCAACATATGTTCCCCGCGCACTTCCGCCTGCCGAAAATGACGAAGGTGCCGCGCTGGCAAGCCAGGCGCAATCGTGCATACTCGCTCCCGCATCGATCCGACGGCTCGAGAAGCTGCGCCATCAAGAATTGCCGGAGCCGTCGGCTGACACCAGGGAGGACCATGATGCAGGACTGTGACTTCAGCCAGGTCAGGAGGCTCGTGCTTGCGGGGCTGCTTGCGGCAGCGCTCGCAGGCACTGCGCATGCGGAAAAGAAATACGATCCCGGCGCGACCGATACCGAGATCAAGATCGGCAACATCATGCCCTATTCGGGGCCGGCCTCGGCCTATGCGACCATCGGCAAGACCGAAGCCGCCTATTTCAACAAGATCAATTCGGAAGGCGGCATCAACGGACGCAAGATCAACTTCATCTCCTACGACGACGCCTATAGCCCGCCCAAGACGGTGGAACAGGCGCGCAAGCTCGTGGAGTCGGACGAGGTGCTCCTGATCTTCAATCCGCTGGGCACGCCGGGCAACACCGCGATCCAGAAATACATGAACGCCAAGAAGGTGCCGCAGTTGTTCGTCTCCACCGGCGCGGCCAAATGGAACGATCCCAAGAACTTTCCCTGGACCATGGGCTGGCAGCCCAACTACCAGACCGAAGCGCGCATCTATGCCAGCTACATCCTGAAGAACCTGCCCGGCAAGACCATCGGCGTGCTCTACCAGAACGACGATTTCGGCAAGGACTATCTGATCGGCCTGCATGAAGGCCTGGGCGACCAGGCGAGCAAGCTGATCGTGGTGGAAACATCCTATGAGACCTCCTCGCCGACGGTCGACTCGCAGGTGGTGCAGATCAAGGGCGCCAATCCCGACATCTTCATCAATGTCGCGACGCCGAAATTCGCGGCCCAGGCCATCAAGAAGATCGCGGAGATCGGCTGGAAGCCGACCCAGTTCCTCACCAACGTCTCGGCCTCGATCGGCGGCGTGATCAAGCCGGCCGGCTACGAGGCGAGCCAGGGCATCCTCTCCACCAACTATCTGAAGGACCCCAAGGACCCCGCGTGGAAGAACGATCCCGCCATGAACGAGTGGCGCGCCTTCATGACCAAATGGTATCCGGAAGGCGACCAGGAGGATGCGTCGACCGTGTTCGGCTACGGTGTCGCCAAGGGACTGGAGCAGGTGCTGCGGCAGTGCGGCGACGATCTCACCCGCGAGAACGTGATGCGGCAGGCCGCCAACCTCAATTTCGAGATCGGCATCTATCTGCCGGGCACCAGGATCAAGACCAGCCCGACCGACTTTGCTCCGCTGGAGCAACTGCAGATGCAGCGCTTCGAAGGCGAGAGCTGGCAGCTGTTCGGACCGCTGATGTCGGGCGAGAAAGGAAGCTGATTCGCACACCCTGTCATTCCGGGGCACGTGAAGCGTGATCCCGGAATCTCGAGATTCCGGGTTCGGTGCTACGCACCGCCCCGGAATGACGGCGAGTGCGGTTACTTGGCGCCATCCTTCGCGGCCGGCGCGTCGGCCTTCTTCTTCAGATCCTCCGCCGTCTGCTTTTGCGCGGCCTGCAGATCGGCGACGACCTTCTGCAAGCCGACGACCGCGGCCTTCAAACCTTCGATCTGGCGATTGGCGGCATCGAGCTTCTGCTGATGATCGGCGGACAACTTCGTCATCGTCTTCTGCAGGAAGTCGACATTGCTCTGCAGGCACGAGGTGCGCCGCTCCATGGTCTTTTCCACCGTGCAGATCTCAATGCCGGGAATGTCCTGTGCGCGGACCCGCCCCGATATCGGCAGCAACATGGCAGCAGCCGCCAAAGTGGCGGCGACATTGCGCAGCATCATCACATCTCGCCCCGTCTCATCACATCAAATTGCTTTGTTTGCCTCGCCACAGATACCACACTGATACCTCATTCCAGCGCTTTTGATTCCGGTAGGCTGGGATCGAGGAAGCGGGCGGGGAACCAGGAACGGCGCGTCCGCGCCGCGCGAACAGCGGGGAAGATGAGATGGCAACACGCGAGCGACGACTGGCTGAATTCGATGGCGCGGGCGAACCGCCACCGGGCACGCCGGTCCAGGTGCTGTGCGAGGACCAGAGCGGAACCTACCAATTGCCGTTCGCCTGCTATTATCTCGACGGTCAATGGCGCAACCACGAATCCGGCGGCGCTCTGGAAGCAACCGTGATCGGATGGCGGCTGCCGCGCTTCGCACACAGTGCCAAGTGACAGCATGAATGACGCTGTCGCGTGACGACTTGCAAAGCGACAGCACCGATCGACAGCATCAACCGAGCAGGCAGCTTTTTTGTTTATCGACAGCACAGGGGATCGCGGCGAGCGACGAGAACGTCGCCGCGATCGCATCGACGATGCCGTTGGTCCGTGCATGTGTTCCAAAATGTGACGGCGGATCGTTGCGGTCTTAATGTTCGGAACACGGTGGGAACGAATCGCGCCCGAATCACTGCTCGCGGCCTGTCGGTGCTTTGTTCACGGCTAGATGTCGGCGCCGCGGCAGGACAGTGCACCACATCAAGCGATGATCGGAAGGCAGAACGGCTCTCGGCGGACGTCAAAGGTTAATTCGCCAGCCGAGGCGATTTCTCTGTTTCCAAATCTCTATGTCCAAGCCCCTATTTCCAGGCTTCTATTTCCAGGGCGTGGGCGGCGGCACGTTGTCGACGACCGGGGCCACGTCCACGGTCTTGAAATCGGCGGGGCTGACGATTTCGAGATATTCCATGTCGGGCGAGTAATCGAACAGATAGTGCTTGATGTTGGGCCGCTGGTGCACGACGTCGCCGGCCTTCACCAGCGTCTCCTTGTCCTCATACATGAAGCGGGCCCAGCCCTTGGTCATGATCACGATCTGAAACTCGCATTCATGGCGATGCCAGCCGGTGCCCTCTTCCGGCGGGCACTCCGGATTGGCCTTGACGAGATGGCAGATCACCTGGCCGCCGGTTGCATCCGCGATGCCGAGATCGCGGTAGAGGAAGAAGTCGCGCAGCCCTCCTCCCTTGAAATCGGTGTCGCCGGGTTTGACGTGGGAGAACTTCTTGATCTCGACAGGCTGGTTCATGACGCCTCCACCATGTTGGCGCGATCGCAACGGCCGGCGTCCAAAGTTTTGGCAACACCGAAACGGCGTTCGCAACTGCGCCGAGCCATGCGAGAATCACGCCAGCCATCCCGCGGCGCGGCAATGGCTGCGCGCCGGCCGGATGCGCCAGCGGAAGCCTCTGGCGGGAGAGCGAAATCTCTGCATGGCGCTTTGGCCCTGCGACTGCACGTGTCGCCGCGCCTTTTGCACCCGCGCCCATGCCTGATGCCAACTTATGCAGGACATGCCTTCCGCGGGCGCCATGAATAAGGCAGTCCGCGCCGGCCGCTGCCTAATATTCGACCTCGAGCTCCTCGATTTCCTCGGGCTCGGCCTTCGCGGCCGTGATCCATTCGACCATTTCCGGCATGGCCATGATCAGGTCGGCGTAGGCGTTCAGCCGCGCCGGCAGCTTGACGTCGTAGGTGCGGAAACGCGTCACGACGGGTGCATACATCGCATCCGCCATGGTGCGCTGCTCGCCGAACAGATAGGGCCCGCCGGACTTCGCCAGGCACTCGGTCCAGATCGCGCAGACCCGGTCGATGTCGGCCTGCGCGCGGGTCCAGATCTTGAAGCCCGGGAAATGATGCTTCAGGTTCACCGGCAGCGAGGCGCGCAGCGTGGTGAAGCCGGAATGGATCTCGCCGCAGATCGAGCGGCAATACGCCCGCTCGATGCGATCGGCCGGCAGCAGCCCCGCCTGCGGCATGGTCTCGTTGAGGTATTCGGCAATCGCCAGCGTGTCCCAGATGGTCGCCCCGTCATGGCGCAGGCACGGCACCAGGATGGTCGGCGACAGCAGCAGGATTTCCGCGCGCGCCGAGGCGTCGTCCGGCGCAACCCCCACCTCCTCGAAGTCGAGGCCGGAGAACTTCGTCAGCAGCCAGCCGCGCAGCGACCAGGAGGAGTAATTCTTGCTGGAGATTGTCAGTGTCGCCTTCGCCATATGGCCTTCCCTCACGCCGATCGAGACTACCCTGGGTCACCCTGGATGGCGAGCACCTGCCCCGCGCGGGCAGCCAGCACGCATTTGTCCATGCTTTTCCCGCATATTATGCAGCAAGCGACGTGCCAAATTATAGGGCAATTTGACTCCGCGCTGGCTTCGATATTGCATGGCGCCTCGGGCAGGGGCGAAGTGAATGCAGTCAATGTTGTATCAGGCCTTCCAGAACCAGATGGATCTCACCGAGCCGTGGCGGTCCGGAGCGGCCAACGCGCTCAAATACCTCAATCTGGTCCCTCAGGGGATGTCGGACCGGGTCGTGTCGCGGCTGTCAGCCGCGCTCGAATTGATCACGCGCGCCAGGCTGACCTATACGCGGCCCCCCTACGGCATCGACACCGTCACCGTCGGAAACCGCGAGCTCAAGGTCACCGAGGAGATCGCCTATGCGACGCCGTTCGGCTCGCTGCTGCACTTCAAGAAGGAGGACGCACCCGAGCAGCCGCGCCTGCTGCTGGTCGCGCCGATGTCCGGCCATTTTGCGACGCTCCTGCGCGGCACGGTGAAGACGCTGCTGCAGGACCACGACGTCTACATCACCGACTGGCACAATCCGCGCGACATTCCGGTCCGCGAAGGCCGCTTCGGCCTCGAGGACTACACCGCCCATCTGATCGAATTTCTCGGCCAGCTCGGCCCGCGCCCGCATATGGTCGCGATCTGCCAGCCCTCCGTCTCGGCGCTCTGTGCCGCCGCCATCATGTGCGAGGACGACCACCCGTGCCGCCCCGCCACGCTGACCTTGATGGCGGGACCAATCGACACAAGGATTGCGCCGACCAAGGTCAACGAGTTTGCCAAGAGCAAGCCGATCAAGTGGTTCGAGAGCAACCTGATCAACTACGTCCCGGTCCAGTGCAGGGGTGCGTTCCGCAAGGTCTATCCCGGCTTCGTGCAGCTCACGGCCTTCGTGTCGATGAATCTGGAGCGCCACATCAAGCAGCACATGGATCTCCACAATCATCTCGTGAAGGGCGAGACGGACAAGGCCGAAGCGATCAAGACCTTCTACGACGAATATTTTGCGGTGATGGATCTCACCGCGGAATTCTACATCGAGACCGTGCGCGACGTGTTCCAGGACCATCTGCTGCCGCAGGGCAAGATGAAATTCCGCGGCCGCACCGTGAACCCGGCGGCCGTCCGCCGCATGGGCCTGATGACGGTCGAAGGCGAGCGCGACGACATCTGCTCCATCGGCCAGACGCTCGCCGCACAGGAGCTCTGCACCGGCGTGCGCGCCTATCGCCGGGTGCATCACATGCAGGCCGGCGTCGGGCATTACGGCGTGTTCAGCGGCAAGAAGTGGAATAACGAGATCTATCCGCTGCTGCGGGACTTCGTGCACGTGAATTCGTGACGGGCCGGCTTTAGCAGTGGGGCCGTGCATCCTTCGAGGCTCGCTGTCGCGAGCGCCTCAGGATGACGGATTGAAAATCACACGTGCTCATCAAGATTCCGATCGGTTCACCGCGGTCCTTTTCATGCACCGTCATCCCGGGGCGCGCAGTCAGCTCCGTCATCCTGAGGCGCCGAGCGAAAGCGCAGGCCTCGAAGGATGAACGGCCCCGCTGCTGCAGCCGGGCCGTCGTCCTTCGAGACGGCCGCTGCGCGGCCTCCTCAGGATGACGGATTTGAAGAGCGCGCAGCTCTGACGAAGCGGAAAGTTCAATGCAACCTTCGCAGCGTCGCTGACGGCGGCTCGCCGAACTTGGCGCGGTAGGCGGCGGCCATGCGGCCGAGATGGGTGAAGCCGAGCTCGAAGGCGATGTCGATGATGCGCGCGTCGGGGGCGGCGCGTTTGAGCTGCGCGTTGAGATGCGACAGGCGGATATCAAGGAGCATGTCCGAGATGGAGGTGCCGAAATGGCGCTGGAAGCCGAGCTGCAGCGCGCGGACACCGACGCCGGCGGCGGCCGCAAGCTGCGCCAGGTCGAGCGGCTCGTCGGCATGGGCGTGCAGGCAATCCCGCGCCCGCCGCACTGCGCAGGGCAAGGTCTCGCCCTCGCCCGAGAATTTTCTGATCGCCTCCGACAGGCCATGCCGGCACCTGAGCAGAAGCGCATCCAGCAGCGCCTCCCGCCAATCCGCGGCAGCGACCGCCGACAGGCTGCGGCCGGCGCCGAGGCCTTCGGCCAGATCGGCAAGCCGCTCCATATGTGTCCGCAAGCCGCCGCCTGCCGGCGACTGCAGGTCGACCAGCGGATCGAACTCGACCGCCTGCGCCGCCTTGCCGGCCAGCGCCGCGGCCCGCTGCTCCACCAGCTTCCGCTCCACCAGCAGGATGAGCTGGGCGCAATCATTCTCCCACTGCATCTGCGTCGGCATGGTCGGCGACAGCAGCGACGCCGCGACATCCGGCGCGCTTGCAACGTCGCGTGCGGCGGTGCGCACCCGCGCCGATCCTCGCACGGGAATCTGCACCAGGAAGAAGCGCTCGAGGCAGCCGGGATCGATCACCACCGACCCGCCATAGGCCACGTAATTGATGGAGAAGCCGTCGAAGGCTGCGCAATTGTGCCGCGCAAAGAAGCCCGGCGAGGCCGCGCGCAGCGGCGCGAGATCGTGAGGACAGAAGATTCGCCCCACCTGCTCGGCCGCCTCGTCGACGCGATCGGTAGCGACGCGGCAAAAGCCGTCGAGCCGCCCATCGGGCGGCATCGGTTTGCCAGCCGGCATCGGAACGACCGCGTAAGCCACAGGCACCGCCTCCGAAAATTATTTTAAGCTTATAACAGTTTGCTCGGCTGGCAAGCCGTCTGGCGGGGCGAAGATTAGGCAAACTGCCCAAGGTCTTCGCTGCTGCGTTGCGCAAGTCCTGCTGTCGCAGAGGCCAATGCCAAACCGTCACCCTGAGGAGGCCGCGAACCGCGGCCGTCTCGAAGGGCGACGGCCCGGCTGCCACAGCGGGGCCGTTCATCCTTCGAGGCTCGCTGTCGCTCGCGCCTCAGGATGACGGTTCAAAAGCTTCACGTGCTTTCAGGAATGCCGGATCGAAAGATTCGTTTATCGGATAGACAGCCCGCTCCGGCCGTCCGATGCTGCGCGCGCATCCAACCGGAGGGAGACATCATGGCGGCACTGGAGAAAGGCATCACGCGCAACGGCGAAGGATTTCACGGCAAGACCTGGAACATCCTGGGTCAGGTCTACTTCCCCAAGGCCGTGACCGATTCCACCTTCGCCTTCGAGACCAACAGCGAGCCGGGGCAGTTCGTGCCTGTGCATATCCATCCGACCCAGGACGAGTTCATCCTGGTGCAGGAGGGCGTGCTCGACCTCAAGCTCGACGGCGTCTGGGTGCAGGCCAAGGCCGGCGATCTCGTGCGCATGCCGCGCGGCATTCCGCACGGCTATTTCAACAAGTCCGACAAGCCGGCGCGCGCGCTGTTCTGGGTCTCGCCGATGCAGAAGCTCGAAGCGCTGTTCGACAAGCTGCACAACCTCACCGACCCGGCCGAGGTGGTGCGCATCTCCGCACAGCATGAGGTGGATTTCCTGCCGCCTGAAGCGAACGACTAGGACCGTGACGACATTTGGTCCCAGATGGTCGCCACGATGTGCACCTCTCCCCGGCGGGGAGAGGTCGGATTGCGAAGCAATCCGGGTGAGGGCCGCAGCTAACGAGAGAGCGCACCCCCTCACCCGGATCGCATCATGGGTGCGATCCGACCTCTCCCTACGGGAGAGGTGAACCCGCGGCACCGTTTTCGCCAAATCTCGGCACGGCTAGCGAACGCAAGAGAGAATTTCCCGACAGTGTCGCGCCCCTCGCGGGCGAACGGCGGCGCACGCCGCAAAGCATCGGAGCACAGACATGGTCAGCCAGAAGCAGGTTTGCGTGATCGGCGCCGGCGTTTCCGGCCTCGCAGCGGCAAAGGCGTTTGCCGCGCGCGGTCACAAGGTCACGATGATCGAGAAGAGCTCCAATCTCGGCGGCGTCTGGGATCCCGCGCGGGCCTATCCCGACGTGCAGACGCAAAGCCCGAAGGAGCTCTATCGCTACACCGACAAGGCCATGCCGGACGCCTATCCGGAATGGCCGAAGGGTCCGCAGGTGCACGCCTATCTGGCCGACTATGCCAAAGGCCATGGCCTCGACCGCCTGATGCGCTTCAACACCGAGGTCGCCGGCATGAGCCGCCGCGCCGACGGCAAGCCCGGCTGGACGCTGGACCTCAAGACAGCGGAGCAGACCAGCCGCGAGGATTTCGATTTCCTCGCGATCTGCACCGGGCAGTTCAACGATCCGCAGGAGCTGAAGCTTGCAGGCGAAGACGCCTTCAAGGCAAAAGGCGGCCAGATCCTGCATTCGTCGAGCTATGGCGATGCCTCCCTCGCTCGGGGGCGCCGGGTCGTGGTGCTCGGCGGCTCGAAATCAGCCACCGACATCGCGGTGAACGCCGTCAATTCCGGCGCGCGCGAGGTCACCATCGTCTATCGCGAGCCGGTCTGGCGCATCCCCTATTTCATCGGCGGCCTCGTCAACTTCAAGCGCATCCTCTACATCCGCGCCCAGGAGGAGATGTTTGCAAGCTGGGGCATCGGGCCGATGGCACGGCTGGCACACCAAATCGCAAAGCCGTTGGTCTGGGCCAACTGGCGCGGGCTGGAGAGCCTGTTGAAGGCGCAGCTCAAGCTCGCCAAATGCAAGATGGTGCCGGAGACCAGGATCGAGGACGGCGTCAACTGCTCGGTGCCGATCGCAACGCCCGGCTTCTACCCGATGGTGGCGGACGGCCGCATCAAGGCGATCCGCGGCACCTTCGACCATTACGACGGCGACCAGATCGTCATGAGCAGTGGCGAGCGCGTCGGCGCCGACGTCGCGGTGCTCGCGATCGGCTACAAGCTCGGTGTGCCCTTCCTGCCCGAGGCCTATCGCAGCAAGCTGGTCGAGACTGACGGGCAATATCGCCTCTATCGCCTGATCGCCAACCCCGACCTGCCGGAGCTCGGTTTTGTCGGCTTCAACTCGTCTTTCTGCACCGTGCTCTGCGCCGACATGGCCGCGCAGTGGCTGGTGCGCTATGCCGACGGCAAGCTCGCGCACCAGCCGAGCCCGCAGGAGATGCGCGACAACATCGAGATGATGCTGCATTTCAAGCGCGTCGAACGGCCGGCGGCCGGCGTCTATGGCGGGTTGTGCGTCGCGCCCTATCACTTCAAGCATTTCGATGAGCTGCTCGCCGACATCGGCACATCCTTGCGCCGCCGCAGCGCGCTCAAGGAGAAATTCACGCCGCCCGATGCCGACGCCTATGCGAAATTCCTCGCGACAGCGCCGCACTACCAGGTCGAGCCGCGGCCCGCGCTCGCGCAGGCTTCGTAACGACCGGCGGGCGTCGCCGGTTTCGCGGGCGACGCCCTGATATGCCCTTCCCGCATTGCCTTGTACGCTCGTCCAAGATATGAGGCGGCACAGAAAAAGCGTGCTGTCCGGGGAGGACCAACCATGACGCCGTCGACCGCCAGATTCCGCAGCCTGTTTGCAGGCCTCGCAGCCCTGCTGCTGTTCACCGGCGCGGCCGACGCCGCCGAGGTCCGGGTGATGATCTCGGGCGGGCTCACCGCGGCGTTCAACGCGCTGGTGCCGGAGTTCGAGCAACAGACCGGCAACAAGGTGCTGGTCGCTTACGGTCCCTCGATGGGCACGACCGCCAATGCGATTCCGGTGCGGCTCGACCGCGGCGAGCCGGCGGACGTTCTCATCATGGTCGGCTATGCGCTCGGCGACCTCATCAAGAAGGGCAAGGTGGTCGAGGCAAGCCGCGCCGACCTCGTCAAATCCCCGATCGCCATTGCGGTGAAGGCTGGCAGCCCCAGGCCCGACATCTCGACCAGCGATGCGGTGAAGCGCGCGCTGCTGGCGGCGAAATCCGTCGCCTATTCCGACAGCGCCAGCGGCGTCTATGTCTCGACCGAAATGTTCGACAAGCTCGGCATTGCCGCCGAGATGAAGGACAAGGCCAGGATGATCCCGGCCACTCCGGTCGGCGAGATCGTGGCCAAGGGCGAGGCCGAGATCGGTTTTCAGCAGATGAGCGAATTGAAGCCGGTCAAGGGCATCGACATCGTGGGTCCCCTGCCGGCGGATCTGCAGAAGATCACGGTGTTCTCGGCCGGCGTCGCTACGGTGTCGAAGGAGCCCGAGGCGGCGAAGGCGCTGATCAAGTTTCTCCAGACATCGCCGGTCGCGAAGGCCGAGATGGAGAAGAGCGGCCTCGAGCCGATTCCGAGCGGGACGAATTGAGGCCCGGCATCATTCGCGGCAGGCGTCGCACGCTCACCGTCACCCTGAGGCGCGAGCGGAGCGAGCCTCGAAGGATGAGCGGCCCCCGCTGCGAGAGCCGGGCCGTCGCCCTTCGAGGCTCGCTGACGCGAGCGCCTCAGGGTGACGGACTTGGCGTTTTTGCGATTGACAACCAAGAGGTGTGCGACATCTTCAATCGTGATCCTTGCCGATAACTGGCAAGCTCATCGAGGACGATGGCATTGGGCATCTACGTTTATATGCTCCGCTGCTCGGACGGATCGTACTACGTCGGCAGTGCTACGGGCGACGATCTCTCGCCGCGCGTGGATCAGCACAATGCGGGAGCATACCCGGGCTACACATTTTCGCGGCGGCCAGTTGTCCTGGTTTGGTCCGAATATTTCGACCGGATCACGGATGGAATCGCCATGGAAAGGCGGGTCAAGGGCTGGAGCCGGGCCAAGAAGGAAGCTCTCATTCGCGGGGACTGGACGCAGATTCGCCAGCTTGCGCGCCGTCGTGCGGGAGCACTGAAGACGAGCGTATGATGCGTCCCGGCTGTTTGTCCCGTCATCCTGAGGCGCCGGAGCGAAAGCGGAGGCCTCGAAGGATGCACGGCCCCCGCTGCTGCAGCCGGGCCGTCGCCCTTCGAGGCTCGCTCCGCTCGCGCCTCAGGATGACGGGGTGAGAGCGGGGCTGGTACCTACTGCGTCCTGATCGGCGTGTCCTTCAATCCGTTGGCGTCATAGGCCTGTCGTAACAGGCCGTTCGCTGTCGCGTCCGTCATGAACCTGGTCACGAACGAAAGTGACTGCGGATGGTTCAGCGGCACGGCGACTGCGGTGACCGTCTTCTTGAAGGTCTCGTCCAGCACCCTCGTGCCCGGAAGCTGCTTCGCCATGGCGTTGAGCTGGTCGCGCGAGAGCGCGAACGCGTCGACCTCGCCGGCCTTCAGCAGGCCGAAGATTTCGTCGTAGGTCGCGTAGCCCGTGACCTTGGCGTTCTTCAGATGCGCCTGCGCGCCGCGCATGGTGGTGGTGTTGTTGACGGCGGCGACCTTGATGCCGGGCTGGTCGAGGGTCACAAAATTGGTCACGGTCGAGCCGGCCTTGACGATATAGGTTGCGTCGGCGACCTCATAGATCGGGCCGAACGACATCTTGCTTTCACGCTCGGCATCTTTCGGCAGGAACGCGACGTCCCAGGTGCCTTTGCCGGCGGCATCGGTGATCTCGCCGGAATTGCGGTGCACGACATATTCCACGGGAACGCCGAGTTGGGCCGCCATGGCCTTGCCGAGGTCGACCGGAACGCCGGCATAGCCGCTCTCCGTCCTGGTGCACCAGAAGGCCCCGCCCGCCGGGCTGATCGCGATCGCCACCCGCAATTTGCCTGACGGCGCCATCTCGTCCTTCAATCCATCGGCCGCAGCCGGCATCGTCGTCATCATCATCGCTCCAAGGAACAGCACGCCACGGCACATTGCGCCGAGGATCGTCCGGCGCCGGCGCGCCAGGCCCGGCAACAATCGATTCAGCATTGGGTCTCCCTCCCATTAATTGGCCTGTCGGCGATCCTGCCTATCGTCGTTCATCTCGCAGTGCCTTGAAAAGACAAATCCTGAAAGCGGGCTCGAGCTGGCCCTCCCATATTCGTGGCATAGCACGCGGCGGCGGCTACCCACAGACTAGGGCCCGGTGGCGGGTTCCACTCGAAGGGGAATGTTGCTATGGAAACGCGAGCCTGCGCGCAGGCGCTGAACGCAGAGGACCTTGCAATGATACCTGCTCGTCCGCCTCAGGAAAGGCTCGCCCGCGGCAGGCATCTTGCGCGACTGGCAGCCGCCGGCGTTGCGCTGGTGGCGCTCGCCGGCTGCGAGCAGAACACCTACGCGCCGCCGCCGCCGCCCAAGGTCGACGTCGCGCTTCCCGTGCAGCGTCCGATCACGCGCTATCTCGAGGCGACCGGCAACACCGCAGCCGTCAAGCAGGTCGACCTGGTCGCGCGCGTCTCGGGCTTTTTGCAGTCGATCGATTATACCGACGGCGCCTTCGTCAAGGAAGGCACCACCCTGTTCACCATCGAGCCCGAGACCTACAAACTGAAGCTGGACCAGGCCAAGGCCGCGGAAGCCGGCGCCCAGGCCTCGCTGAAGCAGGCCGAGCTCGACTTCCAGCGCCAGAGCGACCTCGTGGCGCGCCAGGCGGTGTCGCAGGCGACCCTCGATACGTCCACCTCGAATCGCGACAATGCCCGCGCCAATCTGCAGCAGGCGCAGGCGAATACCAGGATCGCCGAGGTCAATTACGGCTATACGAAAGTGACCGCGCCGTTCGACGGCATCGTCAGCGCGCATCTCGTCTCGGTCGGCGAGCTCGTCGGCGTCTCCTCCCCGACCCAGCTTGCGACCATCGTGGCCCAGGATCCGATCTGGGTGAATTTCAACGTCAATGAGCAGGACGTGCTGCGGATCCGCGCCGAGGCCAGGCGCAAAGGCCTCACCGCGGCCGATCTCAAGAAAACCCCGGTCGAGATCGGGCTGCAGACCGAGGCCGGCTTTCCGCACGCGGGCAATCTCGACTACGTGGCGCCGACGGTCAACCAGTCGACGGGAACGCTCGCCGTGCGCGGCATCATTCCCAATGCCGACCGCGTGCTGCTGCCCGGCTATTTCGTCCGCGTCCGCGTCCCGGTCGACACCCAGGACAACGCCCTGCTGGTGCCCGACACCTCGCTCGGCAGCGACCAGAGCGGCCGCTATCTGCTGGTCGTCAACAAGGACAACGTCGTCGAGCAGCGCAAGGTGACGATCGGACCGGTCGACAACGGCCTGCGCGTGATCGATAGCGGGCTCAAGCCCGACGAGCGCGTGGTGATCGCAGGAATCTTGCGGAGCATCCCCGGCCAGAAGGTCGACCCGCAGCTGCAGAAGATCGAACAACCGCAAGCCGCTGCGAAATAAGCGTCCGCCACTTCAGGTCTTCGCCAACAGGAGCGGGCCATGATCTCCAAATTCTTCATCGAACGTCCGGTCCTTTCCAATGTCATCGCGCTGCTGATGATCCTGATCGGCGCGGTGGCGCTGCTCGATCTTCCGATCGCGCAATATCCCGACGTGGTGCCACCGACGGTGCAGGTCACCACGCGCTATCCCGGCGCCAGCGCCAAGACCGTGGTCGACACCGTGGCGCTGCCGATCGAGCAGCAGGTCAACGGCGTCGAGGATATGCTCTACATGCAGTCCTATAGCGGCGCCGACGGCACCTATACGCTCACGGTCACCTTCAAGATCGGCGTCGACCTGAACTTCGCGCAGGTGCTGGTGCAGAACCGCGTCTCCAGCGCGCTCTCGCAACTGCCGCAGGCGGTGCAGAACCAGGGCGTCACGGTGCAGAAGAAATCGACCTCGATCCTGCTGTTCGTGACGCTGACCTCGCCCGACGCCAAATATGACAGCCTGTTCCTGAGCAACTACGCCACCATCAATCTGCGCGACGAGCTGTCGCGGCTGCCGGGCGTCGGCAACGTCACGGTGTTCGGCGCCGGCCAATATTCCATGCGGATCTGGCTCGACCCGAACAAGCTGCAGGCGCGCGCCCTCGTGCCGCAGGACGTGATCCAGGCGATCCAGCAGCAGAGCCAGCAGGTCGCCGCCGGCCAGGTCGGCAGCCCGCCGACGCCGCCGGGCCAGGCCTTCCAGTACACCCTCAACGTCAACGGGCGGCTGGAGGATGTGGGCCAGTTCGAGGACATCATCGTCAAGACCGGCAACAATGGCGACGTGACGCGGGTGCGCGATGTCGGATCGGTCGAGCTCGGCGCGCAGACCTACAGCCAGCTCTTCTCGCTCAACAACCAGCCGGCCGCCGGCATCGGCGTGTTCCAGTCGCCCGGCGCCAACGCGCTGCAGGTGCAGCAGGCGGTCGAGAAGAAGATGGCGGAGCTGGCCCGCGCCTTCCCGCAAGGCATCAAATACGACACGCCGTTCGACACCACGAAATTCGTCTCGGCCTCGGTGCATGAGGTCTACAAGACCCTGATCGAGGCCGGCGTGCTGGTGCTGGTGGTGATCCTGCTGTTCCTGCAGGACTGGCGCGCCATGCTGGTGCCGGCGACCACGGTGCCCGTCACCATCATCGGCGCCTTCGCGGCGATGGCGGCGCTCGGATTTACGATCAACCTGTCGACGCTGTTTGCGATCGTGCTCGCGATCGGCATCGTGGTCGACGACGCCATCGTTGTGGTCGAGGGCGCCGCCCACAATATCGAGCAGGGCATGAACGGCCACGATGCCGCGATCCGCGCCATGGACCAGCTGTTCGGGCCGATCGTCGGCATCACGCTGGTGCTGATCTCGGTGTTCCTGCCGGCCTCGTTCCTGCCGGGACTGACGGGGCGCATCTACGCGCAGTTCGCGCTGGTGATCGCCGCCACCGCGCTATTGTCCGCCGTCAACGCCGCGACCTTGAAGCCGACGCAATGCGCGCTGTGGCTGCGCCCGGCGGTGCCGATGGACCAGCGCAACTGGTTTAACCGCGGCTTCAACAATGTCTATGGCCGGCTGGAGCGCCGCTATGCCGCGCTGATCGGCGTGATCTCACGCCATGCCGGCGTCTCCGTGACAATCGCGCTGGTCCTGATTGGGCTCGGCTTCTACGGCCTCGCACGCGTCCCGACCGGCTTCCTGCCGATCGAGGACCAGGGCTATCTGATCGCAGCCGTGCAGCTGCCGGACGGCGCCTCGCTCGACCGCACCGAGGACGTGCTGAAGCAGGTCTCCGACATCGCCCAGAAGACGCCGGGGGTCGCGCAGGTCACCACCATCGCCGGCATTTCGGCGCTCGACAACAGCGCAAGCCTTGCCAATGCCGGCGTCGCCTACATCGTGCTGAAGGACTGGGACTCGCGCGGCAAGGGCGAGGATCTGCGCTCGCTGGTCTATGGCCTCAACGACAAGATGGCCAATATCATGGAAGCCCGCGTCCTGGTGCTGCCGCCGCCGCCGATCCAGGGCATCGGCAACGCCGCAGGCTTTGCCATGCAGGTCGAGCTGCGCGACGGCAACAACGACTACGGCAAGCTGCAGGCGATCACCGGCGCGATGGTCGCCAACGCGACGACCCAGAGCGCGCTGCAACGGGTGCAGTCGCCATTCCGCGCCACCGTGCCGCAATACGATGTCGAGATCGACCGCATCAAGACCCAGACCCTGCATGTCACCACGGACGCGGTGTTCTCGGCGCTGTCGACCTATCTCGGCTCGTCCTTCGTCAACCAGTTCAACAAGTTCGGCCGCGTGTTCCAGGTCTACACCCAAGGCGAGGCGCAATTCCGCCTGACCGCGCGCGACATCGCCAACATGCAGGTGCGCAACCAGAACGGCGACATGATCCCGATCGGCACGGTGGCCAAGATCACGCCCGCGGTCGGCCCGTCGCTGATCAGCCTCTACAACCTCTATCCGTCTGCGACCATCGTCGGCCTGCCGGCGCAGGGCTACAGCTCCGGCCAGTCGCTAAACCTGATGGAGCAGATCGCGGCGAAGACGCTGCCGCCCGGCACCGGTTACGAATGGACGGCGATGTCGTACCAGGAGAAGGCCGTCTCCAACCAGATCTACTACGCCTTCGGGCTGGCGATGCTGCTGGTCTATCTCGTGCTCGCCGGGCAGTATGAGAGCTGGTTCACGCCGATCTCGGTGATCCTCGCGGTGCCGCTGTCGCTGCTCGGGCCGACCATCGTGCTCGAGGGGCTCAAGATCGACAACAATCTCTACGTCCAGATCGGCCTGATCCTCCTGATCGCGCTGTCCGCCAAGAACGCGATCCTGATCGTCGAGGTCGCGGTCGAGCTGCACCGCGACCACGGCAAGCCGCTGATCGAATCCGCCATCGACGCCGCGCGCGCCCGCTTCCGCCCGATCCTGATGACCTCGTTCGCCTTCATTCTCGGCGTGGTGCCCTTGGTGCTGGCGACCGGCGCCGGCGCCAGCGCCCGCAAGTCGATCGGCATCACGGTGTTCTCAGGCATGCTGGCCTCGACCTGCCTTGCCGTGCTGTTCGTCCCGGCCTTCTTCGTGATGGTGCAGCGCTTCGAGAACTGGCGCGGCGAGCGGGCGAAGAAGGTGCCGGCCGGCGAACCGGCAAAACAAGCCGGAGCCTGAGTCGCTTTTGGGGCAAAGCTGACATCAAGTTGGTAGGCAAATTCCGCGGTATCGATCGAAAATGAGCCGTATCTGACATTGCAGCACAAGACTTCAGCCGCTTCGCCCCAATCGAGCCCCCTCAGTCGCGCAGCATTTTTCTCAGCGCATCCGGCGCGAGAATGTCGATGCGACGGTAGGACAGTGCGATGTGGCCTTCTGCTTCAAGCTTGCGCAGGATGGCGCCGGCTGTGGTTCGGGCGACATTTGCGTTAAATGCTAGTTGTTCTTGATTTATGTCGATTTCAATCGGGCGGCGATCTCGCGGGGTGGCGACGCGACAATTCCCAATGCGGAGCAGAACCGCGACACATCGCTTAAAGTGGTTGCGTATCATCAGGTCATCTGATCCCCCCATGGCAACATCGAGATGATAAATGGTTATAAGACCAAAAAGTCGCCACGCAGAAGGGTCACACCTAACAATTTCGTCAATCGCCCGTAAGGACAGATGCAACAGCACCGTGTCACGAGTAGCCGTTAGACCAACCCTTCGAGGCTGACGGGTAAAGGCGCTGGCCTGCCCAAACCAGCTACCCGGCGTCGCAAAATGTGCGGTGTGGGGCCCTCGCTCCCGAGGAGCTACCGAAATGCCAAGGCATCCTGAAACGATGCCGAAGATGCCGCCCGGTTCATCTCCAATCGAGTAGATCGCTTTGCCCGCCTTGAATTGCTCCAGCAGACATCGGTCAAGCACCGCACGCTGAAACGGCGCGGGCGTGTGTCGGAGCCAGCCTCGGCCGAGGACGATTTTGGACGCTGCGTTCTTGTCCAAGATTGTTCTCTAATAGGTCGCCCATGATCAATGTTTCTCAGATCTCCGGCTACACTCTCTCCGGTAAAGCTATTTGATCTGAATCAACCAGCCGTGGCGCTACCGGCCTGACCCGGGATCAAAGGCGAAGCTCGCGGCTTCGCGAAGATTTGCATTCAGGTACCAGGAGTACGATCCATGCTTCGCCGGGCATCATTCGCGGCAGCACTTATTGCTCCGCTGCTTGCGCTGCCAGCGAACTCGGCGGCGGCGCAAACGAAACCGAACATCCTCGTCATCTTCGGCGACGATGTCGGCTTTATGAACGTGTCTTCGTTTGGCGGAGATATCATGGGTGTCCAGACACCCAACATCGACCGTATCGGGCTGGAAGGTCTGCGACTGACGTCATTTTACGCGCAGCCGAGTTGTACCGCCGGACGTGCGGCCTTCATCACCGGCCAACTGCCGGTCCGCACGGGGTTGACAACGGTCGGCACTCCGGGCTCGACCGCGGGGCTGCAAAAGGAAGACATCACTCTCGCAGAGATTTTGAAGATGCGGGGATATGCCACTGCCCAATTCGGCAAGAATCATCTGGGCGACCTTGAAGAGCACTTGCCGCATCGGCACGGCTTCGACGAGTTCTGGGGAAATTTGTACCATCTCAACGGCAATGAAGATCTGGAAGACCCGGATCGGCCGACCAATCCCGCGTTCCGTAAGAAATTTGACCCGCGTGGCATCGTTTCCGGCACGGCCGACGGGCCGACGAAAGACGAGGGGCCCCTGACCGTCAAACGCATGGAAACCTTCGACGACGAGATCACTGCCAAATCACTCGACTACCTGGATCGTCGCGCAAAAGACGGCAAGCCATTCTTCCTTTGGCATAACTCAACGCGGCAGCATGTATTCCTCCACCTGAAACAAGAAGCTCAAGGTCAGTCTCGAGCCGGTCGTGAAGACGTCTATGGCGACGGATTGAAAGAGCACGATGGCCATGTGGGTCAGCTTCTCGACAAGCTTGCGCGGACAGGTCTCGATAAGAATACCATCGTCATCTACACGACCGATAACGGTGCCTACCAGTACATGTGGCCCGAAGGCGGTACCTCGCCGTTCAGAGGCGACAAAGGTACGACATGGGAAGGCGGCGTTCGGGTTCCGTTTGTCATCCGCTGGCCGGGAGCGCCGGGCGGACGTGTCAGCAGCGAGATCGTCGACATGACGGACCTGTTGCCGACCCTAGCGGCCGCGGCCGGCGAGCCGGATGTGGTCGACAAGTTGAAGAATGGCGCGTCCTACGGCGACCGTAGCTACAAGCTGCATCTCGACGGCTACGACCAGACCCCCCTGTTTTCGGGTAAGAGCGACCAGTCGGCGCGCAACTTCATCTTCTACTATGACGAGACTGTGCTGACGGCGATCCGCTACAAGCAGTTCAAGGTCACGTTCTCCGCCAAATTAAACGGAAAGTGGGACGGCCCGCTGGAAAATCTTGGGCGCCCCCAAGTCACTAACCTGCTGATGGACCCATTTGAACGTCAGTGGGGTGACCTCAACCGCCAATATGCCGAGCACAAGGCCTGGGTCCTGACTCCTATCGTTGGCATTGCCGAACAGCATCTCTTGACGTTCAGGGAGTTTCCCGTGCGGCAGGTCGGACTCAGCGCCCAGGTCGGCAAGACCATCGAAGGCATTCAATCGCAAATTCTGAAAATGCGCCAGGCGAACTAGAGTCATGGGAGTGCAACACACCATGAAGAAGAAGCATGTGCTGACCGTCGCCATCGCTAGCGCGACTTACCTATTGTCGACTTGCGGCTTCGTTAAAGCGGAGGAGCAACGTCCTAATATCATCATTATTTTGGCCGATGATCTCGGTAATGCCGATCTTGGCTATCGCGGCAGCGACATCAAGACGCCGAATATCGACCAACTTGCAAAAAGCGGTGTGCGGCTCGAATCCTTCCACGGCATGCCGGTTTGCACGCCGGCGCGCGCAGCGTTGATGACCGGCCGCTACCCGATGCGCTACGGCCTGCAAACGCTGGTGATCTTCCCGAACCATACCTATGGCTTGCCGACCGAGGAGCGGACCCTGCCGCAAGCATTGAAGGAGGCAGGCTACAGCACGGCGATGGTAGGCAAATGGCATCTGGGGCATGCCGACAAGAAATTCTGGCCGCAGAACCGCGGGTTCGACTACTTCTACGGCAATACGGTTGGCGAAGTTGACTACTTCACTCACAAGCGCGCAGGTATCGTGGATTGGCAACGCAACGGCACGTTCATCGACGAAAAGGGTTATGTGCTCACGCTGGATGGCGATGAAGCCGTCAAGCTGATCGACAAGCAGCCGAAGGACAAGCCGTTCATTCTCTATTTCGCGTCCCTGGCCCCGCATGCGCCGTACCAGGCGCAGAAGGCCGACGAGGACCGCTACGCCGCCACCATCAAGGATCCAACGCGTCGGACCTACGCTGCGATGATCACGTCGCTCGATGACCAGGTTGGCCGGATCGTTGCGGAACTGGACAAGCGCGGCATGCGCGACAATACACTGATCATCTTCTCCAGCGACAATGGCGGCCCGCGCAATGCCGTGGTCGCGAGCGGCGCGCACTCGAAGGAAGAACGGACCGAGAGCGGCGTCAAGGAGGGATCATTGCCCGCGAGCAATGGAAATCTGCGTGGCGGCAAGGGCAGCCTGTACGAAGGTGGCGTCCGCGTACCGACCATTTTCAACTGGCCGGCGAAGCTCAAGCCGCGGGTCGTGAACGAGCCGCTGCACATGGTTGATATCATGCCGACCGTGCTTGCCCTCGCTGGCAGTAAGGTCAACCCTCCAGACAAGCCCTTCGATGGCAAGGATATCTGGGCGACCGTCGCTGAGGGGCAGCCTTCGCCGCACGATGATATACTGGTGAATGTCGAGGCTTTCCGCGGTGCGATCATCAAAGGCAAATGGAAGCTGGTGAAGATCGCCTTGTTGCCGGGCAAGACCGAACTGTTCGATCTCGCGGCCGACCCGGGCGAAAAGAACAATGTCGCGGACCAGAATGCGGACGTGGTGCGCGATCTCGAAAGTCGCCTGCTGGCCTATGCCAAGCAGCAGAAGATGAGCGAATGGCTCAAGACGCAACCGGACTACCTGGGCGCGCAAGGACAGACCATCTTCGATCCGGACTTTGACATCGATGATGCAGGGTTGCCGCACGCAAAGATCGCGTTCCCGAAGCATTGATGGCGGACACAACGCAAGCTGTGCCGCTCGTCGCGCTCGCGCGATTGCCCGCGCGCGACAGATTTTGGCTGCAGACGTTGGACTTGGTCACTCATAAAGGGAGAGTGCAATGAGCGCACGATCGATCGGGCTTTTTCTGGCCATGGCGCTTGGGGCAACTCAGCTATTGCCTCTCGACGTCGCGACGGCGCAAGGCGTGCTGACTGCCGCTGCCGCGGACGGCTCAGTGCTTCCGTTTCCACCGGTGCCATCTGCAAGCATAGCCGCGCCGAGGTTACAGGACTCCAAGCACCAACGACGGCCGGAGCAGAACCATCTGCCCAAGGATGCGCCCAATGTGCTGATCATCCTGATCGATGACGTCGGCTTCGGACAGGCTTCAACCTTTGGCGGCGAGATCAACACTCGGACGCTCAGCAAGCTTGCCGAACAGGGCATAAGTTACAACAGCTTCCATACGACTGCGATCTGCTCCCCAACGCGCGCAGCGTTGTTGACGGGACGCAATCATCAGCGTGTCGGCAATGGCACGATCGCAGAACGCGCTGTGGACTGGGATGGCTATACCGGAATCATTCCAAAAAGCTCGGCGACGATGGCAGAGGTCTTGCGCCACTACGGTTACAAAACGGCAGCCATCGGCAAGTGGCACAATACTCCCGCCGATCAAACTACTTCGATGGGGCCATTCGATCGCTGGCCGACCGGGCACGGTTTCGACTATTTCTATGGTTTTCTCGCCGGCGAGACGTCGCAATGGGAGCCGCGGCTGGTCGAGAATACCAACCAGATCGAGCCGCCGCACGACGAGAAGTATCATCTGAGCGAGGATCTCGCGCAGCACGGCATCGACTGGTTGCGCCACCATCAGGCGTTCTCGCCGGACAAGCCGTTCCTACTCTATTGGGCGCCTGGCGCCGGACATGGGCCACATCAAATCTTCAAGGAATGGGCCGACAAGTATAAAGGCAAGTTCGATGACGGCTGGGATGCCTATCGCGAGCGCGTATTCGCACGGCAGAAGCAGCTGGGTTGGATTCCGGCCGACACCAAACTCACCCCGCGCGCTGACTCGATGCCCGGCTGGGACAGCATTCCCGAGGCGCAGCGCCCGTTCCAGCGGCGACTGATGGAGATCTTTGCCGGCTTCGTCGAGCATGTCGATGCGCAAGCCGGCCGGCTGGTGGACGAACTGGATCGTCTCGGCATTCGGGACAATACCATCGTGATCTATATTTTCGGGGACAACGGCGCCAGCGCCGAGGGCCAGAACGGAACGATCAGCGAGTTGCTGGCGCAGAATGGGATTCCGAATACCGTTGAACAGCAGCTTGCCGCGCTGGAGACGATTGGCGGTCTCGAAGCGCTAGGCTCTCCTAAGACCGACAGCATGTATCACGCCGGTTGGGCGTGGGCCGGCAATACACCGTTCCAGCACACGAAATTGATCGCCTCGCATTTCGGCGGAACACGCAATCCGATGGTGATCTCTTGGCCGAAGGGTATCAAACCGGATCACACACCGCGGCCCCAGTTCACCCACGTCAACGATATCGCGCCGACCCTCTACGAGATTATCGGCATCAAGCCACCAAAAGTGGTTGACGGCTTTGTCCAGGATCCAATCGATGGCGTCAGTCTCGCGTATACCTTCAATGATCCGAAGGCTCCCTCACGCAAGAAGGTCCAATACTTCGATAACAACGGTAGCCGCGCGATCTATCAGGATGGCTGGATCGCGGCGGCGTTCGGCCCGCTGGTCCCATGGTTACCCGGCGCGCCGGGCCTCGCCGAATGGGATTCGGCCAAGGACAAGTGGGAACTCTATCAAGTCACCAAGGATTTCTCCGAGGCCGACGATCTCTCCGGCAAGGAGCCGGAACGTCTGGCGGAATTGCAAAAGGTGTTCGACGAGCAGGCGAAGGCCAACCAGGTCTACCCGCTCGGCGCCGGCATCTGGCTTCGGCTGCATCCCGAAGATCGCATCAAGTCGCCGTATACGAGTTGGCAGTTCGACGCGACGACTACGCGCATGCCCGAATTTTCGGCGCCGGGCCTCGGTCGCGAAAACAATACCGTAACCATCGATGCCGAGGTCGGAGAGAACGCGTCCGGCGTGCTCTACGCACTGGGCGGGGCCGGTGGCGGCGTCACGCTGTACATGGACAAGGGAGAGCTGGTCTACGAATACAACATGATGATCATCGAGCACTACATCGCACGTTCCGCCTCGAAGATCGAACCCGGGAAACGGCACATCGAGGTCACGACCCGGCTTGTGAGCCCGAAGCCACTTTCTCCTGCCGACGTCTTACTGACGGTTGACGGGCAGGAGCTTGCGCGCACCACGGTCAAACGCACGGTGCCTGCTGCATTCTCGGCGAGCGAAACGTTCGATGTGGGCGTGGACCTCGGTTCGACCGTTTCGCTCGATTATTTCGATCGTCGTCCCTTCAAGTTCGACGGCAAGATAGAAAAGGTCGAAGTCAAACTTAATTGAACCAGGTGGTTACAGCCGCCCAATCATGATTGAGGAGGACGGAAATGAGGCTCGCGTTTGAAGGAAGTAGGCCGGTTCTGCAGCCGCAGGAAAGCGATGCAGTCGAGATCAGGAACGGTCTTTACGCATTGAGCGTAGCAATACAGGACGGCGTTCAAGGCGGCGATAATGGCGTGGTGGTGCTGCGCGACGGCACGATCCGTGGCGGCGACTCGTTCTTTTATTTCTTTGGCAGCTACAGCTGTTCTGGTCGGAAGTGGAAAGGTGAAGTGACTTCCCAAGAGCACACGCAAGCTTCGGCTACGCGGCCTTTTGCGCGAAAAGTAGCCACTATCGGCTTCACCGGAACCTACACTGATGACGGCGCTGAAAGCGACAACACCGCGCTCCTTGGTAAGCAAAGCGTTCGATTCAGGACGATCTTGCGACTTTTGATCGCGGATTAGGTTCATGACCACTTGCATGATTGCTCGAGACGCCCACCGGGCGATTCGAGCAAAGCGGTCGGCGACTTCTGTTGTTGGCCCCTCGCGTCATTTCGTTGCCGTGCAGCAATTCGGTTGCTTTCGGAGCAAAGCGGAAATCAAGCTAATCTACGCTCACAGAAGCGCCGCCGGCGTCCTGATCTCCCGCGGCAGGATGATGGCCGCTGCAATCACCAATAGGCACAGCGCCGCGAAGGCGTGCAGCATGGTGACAAAGCCGCCCCGATCGTAGAGCCAGGCCACGAGACCGACCGAGGCGCCGGCCGCGGTGAAGCCTATGAAATAACGCACCGCATAGGCGCGCGACCGCCATTCTTCCGAGGTGTACTTGCCCACCATGGCGTCGTTCACCGTGACCTGTCCGAACGCGCCCATCACGATGCCGATCGACACCAGGATCAGCGGCAGGTTCGACAGCGTGGCGGCCAGATAGAGCAGCGGCGCCAGCACGACGGACAGCGGCAGCGCCACCGTCTTCAGCGAGTGCCGGTCGAGCAGCCTTCCGATGGTGTATTGCGTCATCGCCCCGAATACGTAGACGCCGGCCGCGATCACGCCAAGCAGCGCCGGGCTTTTGGTGAGGCCGGCGAGCCGCTCGGCGAACAGCTTTGGCAGCGCCACCGTCACGGCGTTGAAGGTGGTGGAGATCGCGATCACCACGATCAGCAGCGCCAGGATCACCCGCCACATGTCCTGCTTCGCCACCCGCGCCTGCGCGGCCGCCTGCTTCGACCCCTTGCGATCCTCGTGCACCACCATGAGCGCAAACGCGATCCCGATTGCGATGGTGACGATGCCGGGCACGACGAAGGCAAAGCGCCAGCCGAGATATTGCCCGATCACGCCGGTGACCAGCGCCGAGGACGCCACGCCGAGATTGCCGAACACGCCATTGATCCCCATCTCGCGGCCGAGCCTGTCGGCATAGGACACGATCATCGCGGTGCCCACGGGATGATAGATCGAGGCGAAGATACCGATCGACAGCAGCGCCGCGCCGAGCTGGATCGGCGTCTCCACGAAGCCGACCGCGATCATCGACAGCCCGATGCCGACGAAGAAGATCACCATCATGTGGCGCCGGCTCCAGCGGTCCCCCAACCAGCCGGTGAGAAGCGAGCCGGCGCCAAAGGCGATGAAGCCCGGCGTCGCATAGGGCAGCAGCTCCGAATAGGCCATGTTGAGCGCCGGTCCCATGATGATGACGGCGGCGGCAAAGATCAGCATGGAATAGTGGTCGATGAAATGCGCGGCATTGACGAAGCCGATCACCCGTCCCGGATTGTTCATCAGTCGCGGTCCTTTTCTTGCCGGAAATTTCCTTTGTCCCGGTTTTTTGTTATAGGTCGTCGGCATGACGGGATGCCGCCAATGACTGTCGTCGAAACGCCAACGCGCCCCCAACTCCGCCCGCTGGGCGCGGACCGCCGCACTGCGGAAGGCGGCGTGCATCTGGTGGCGCGGCATTACCGGAAGGGCACGAGGCTCGAGCCGCACATGCACCGCGAGGCGCAGCTGGTTTATGCGGCCAGGGGCACCATGCAGGTCACGACGCCCAAGGGGCGCTGGCTGGTGCCGCCGGACCGCGCGGTCTGGGTCCCGGCCCGGCTCGTGCACGCCATCGACGTGCTCGCCGACATCGACATGCGCACGCTTTATTTCGACCTCGCCTGGCTCAAGCGCGCGCCCCGCAGCAAGAGCCTGGCCAGGGAGTTCGTGGTGCGGGTGACGCCGTTGCTGCAACAGGCGATCCTGGCGCTGTTCGACGATTGCGGCGAGCGCGACCGCACCGCGCTGCTGATCAAGCTCGCCATGCTCGAGCTGCGCCGGGCCGACGATTCCGCGACCTTCATCCCGCTGCCGCAGGAGCCGCGCTGCCGCCGCGCCGCCGAGCTGGTGCTGGCCGACCCCGCCCGGGCCCATGAGATCGAACTCGTGGCGGAGAAGATCGGAACCTCGGCACGGACGCTGTCGCGGCTGTTCGCGGCGGAGACGGAGCTGTCCTTCAAGAGCTGGTGCCAGCGGGCGCGGATTGCGGCGGCCATCGAGCGGCTGTCGACCGATACCAATGTCGCAATCAAGCAGGTCGCCGGCGAGCTCGGCTATGCCAGCATCCCCGCTTTTTCGCATGCGTTTCGCCAGGTGACCGGGAGGACCCCGAGCGAATTTGCCCGAAAGACCTGATGGCTTCCCGGCGCATCCGCCGGAATCCGATCACCATGACGAATTGTTGTGCTTGATTGGCGTCCACTTCGCCTTAAATCGATGTAACATCCGCATCCATTCACACGGATTCGAATTGCTGCAATGGCCAACGCCTTCTTCACCGATCTGATTGCAACCATTTCGGAGCGGGGGCGCACCCTGCTCCGCCGTGCTCAGCCGGATGACGGCAAGGAGGACGCCGCCAGCCTGATCGAGCTGTGCGAGGCGCTGCTGTCCGGCCGCGGCGAGGCGTCCGGCACGGCGATGGCGAGCGAGGTGCTCGAGAGCTACCGCGCTCTCGACGCCACCGAGCGGCGCAGCTTCTTCCATGCGCTGTCGCGCAATTTCGGCCCCGACCGGGACAGGGTCAACAAGGCCATCGAGGCCTGGATCGCCGAGCCCGGCGACGGCAACGGCGGCGCGCTGCATTTCGCCTCGGAGCCGCGGCGCCAGGAATTGATCCGCCGGCTGAACCGCGCGCCGGGCGGCACCGGCGCCCTGGTCGAGATGCGCGCCGACCTGCTCTCGCTGCTGAACGGGCACAAGGACCTCGCCGCGCTCGACCGCGACATCGTGCATCTCTTGGGATCATGGTTCAACAGGGGATTTCTCGTGCTGCGCAGGATCGACTGGTCGACCCCGGCAAACATCCTGGAGCAGATCATCCGCTACGAGGCGGTGCACGAGATCCACGACTGGGACGATCTGCGCCGCCGCATCGATCCGGTCGACCGCCGCTGCTACGCCTTCTTCCACCCCGCGATGCCCGATGCGCCCCTGATCTTCGTCGAGGTGGCGCTGACGGAGACGATTCCCGGCGCGATCGCGCCGCTGCTCGCGGCGAATCGCCAGAGCGTGCCGGCCGATCGCGCCCGCACTGCGGTGTTCTATTCCATCTCCAACACCCAGCGCGGACTTGGCGGCATATCCTTCGGCAACTTCCTGATCAAGCAGGTGGTCGAGGAGCTGCGCCGCGAGCTGCCCAGGCTCGACACTTTCGTGACACTCTCGCCGGTGCCGGGCTTCATGGCCTGGCTGAAGGACGCCAAGGACCTGCCGGTCACCGACGAGGAGCGCGAGACGCTCAAGCATCTCGACGAGCCCAACTGGTTCGACAATGCCGAGCTTGCCACGCAGCTGCGCGCCGTGGTCGAACCGCTCGCGGCCTATTACTTCCTCAAGGCTCGCACCGCCAAGGGGCGCCTGATCGACTCGGTCGCCCGCTTCCATCTCGGCAACGGCGCGCGGCTCGAGCGCATCAACTGGCTCGGCGACCTCTCGCCGAAGGGCCTGCGCGAATCCGCCGGCATCATGGTCAACTACCTCTACCGCCTCGACGACATCGAGAAGAACCACGAAGCCTACGCCAATGACGGCGAGGTGGTGGCGTCGAGCGCCGTGAAGAAGCTGCTGAAGACCGAAGGACGCCGGCTGTTGGACATGCGGCTGTCGTAGCAAGTTGTGGCAGCGTAGGATGGGTAGAGCGTAGCGAAACCCATAGCGTTCGCGGCAAGAATGATGGGTTTCGCTGCGCTCTACCCATCCTACAGATTCGAATGTCCCTTCTTGCACCGTCATTCCGGGGCGATGCGTAGCATCGAACCCGGAATCTCGAGATTCCGGGTTCGGTCCTTTGGACCGCCCCGGAATGACGGAGGCAATCGCAAGAGCGCCTGTGCGGCGCCATGCTGATTACCTGCAATTCGCGATCACTTATTATCCCGAAAATACGGCTCGACGGTCCCGTGCACCTTGATGGTCAGCGGGTTGCCGTGGCGGTCCTTGGCGTTGCCGGCGGTGACGCGGACCCAGCCTTCGCTGACGCAGTACTCCTCGACATTGGTCTTCTCGACCCCCTTGAAGCGGATGCCGACGTCGCGCGCCAGGACGTCCGCGTTGTAATAGGGGCTGTTCGGATCGACCGACAGGCGGTCCGGCAGCGTGTCTGAGGTCGTGTCGTTCTTCTCGGTCACAGTAGCGCCTCGATATCTTTCTTCAGGCTTTCGGGTCGTGTCGTCGGCGCATGGCGCGCCGTCACCTGGCCGGTGCGGTCCACCAGGAATTTGGTGAAATTCCATTTGATGGCGGAGCCGAGCAGGCCCGACTTCTCTCGCTTCAGGTAGTCATACAGCGGATGCGCATTGGCGCCGTTGACGTCGATCTTCTCGAACATGGGAAAGGTCACGTCGTATCTGCTTTCGCAGAACGCGCCGATCTCGCCGGCCGTGCCGGGCTCCTGGCCGCCGAACTGGTTGCAGGGAAAGCCGAGCACCGCAAAGCCGCGGGAGGCGAACTCCCGGTGCAGCTCCTCCAACCCGCGATATTGCGGCGTGAAGCCGCATTTGCTCGCGGTGTTGACGATCAGCAGCACCTGGCCTTCAAAGCGCTGCAAGGGAACCTCCTCGCCCGCGAGCGACTTGGCCGAAAAATCATAAACGCCTGGCATGGTTTCGTTCGTTCAATGGTCCATCCGCGAATTCGGTTCGCCTCTCCCCGGCGGGGAGAGGTGTCGCACCACCGATGCGGCAACACCTTGCGCATCTCATTGTACCTAGTCCATCGGATCGATCGGCGACGGCGGCACGCCGCCGGCCTCGATCGCTTCGCCTGCGGCGAGGCAGAGGTCCTCGCGGTAGCGCCCCGCGACCACCTGCACGCCGACCGGGGCCTTGCCGACCAATCCGGTGGAGACCGTTAGCCCAGGCAGGCCCAGGAAGGGAATAGCGATCTGCGTCAGTTGCGCGTGCCAGACGCGGGTAAAGGAGGCCTCGTCCTTGCGGTCGAGCTGGTCGGGGAACGGCAATTCGCCGGAGACCGGCATCAGCACGACCGGATATTGCTCCAGCAGCAGCAGCCATTTGCGGGACAGCGTGGCCCGGATGGTCAGCGCCGCGGACAAGGCCGCGGCGTCCAGCGGAAACACCTTGTTGCGGTTGCCACGCAGGCACGCCAGCGCGCCGGGATCGCCCTCCTTCTCGGCGGCCGCAAGCTGCGCCTCATAACCGTCGCCGAGCCAGAGCCTGGTCTGCTGCAAGGCCGCTTCCTGTAGCGGCGGGGTGTCCTTGATCTCCTCCACGGTCCAGCCCGCTCGCTCCAGCCGCTTGCCGGCGTCGAGCACGGCAGCCCGCACCTCCGGCACCGGATCGAGCCCGTCCGGATTGACACAGAGCGCGGCGCGTTTTGCCACCGGCGGGCCCTCCAGCGGCGCCGGCACCCACCAGGGATCGCGCACGTCGCGGGCGGACATGGCCGCGAGCGCGAGGCGGATGTCGCCGATGGTGCGCGCAAGCGGCCCCGAGACGGCGCTGATCTGCGGCCCGATCGGGCGGTCCGGAAACGCCGCATTGTAGGCTGCGACCCGGCCGACGGTCGGGCGCAGGCCGTGCACGCCGCAGGCATAGGCCGGATAGCGGATCGAGCCGGCGATGTCGGTGCCATGGCCGATATGGCCGATCCCGGCCGCGACGGCCGAGCCGGCGCCGCCCGAGGAGCCGCCGGGCGTGAGCGAGGCATCCCGCGGGTTCCTGGTGTCGCCGTGGATCAGGTTGCTGGTGAACCAGCGATAGGAGAAGGCGGGCGTGTTGGTGCGGCCGAGAATGACCGCGCCGGCCTTGCGCAGATTGTCGACCACAGGGCTGTTGCTCCTGGCGATCACGTCGCGCTGTTGCTTCAAGCCGTTGGTGGTGGCAAAGCCCTCCTGGTCGATATTGACCTTGACCGTCACGGGGACGCCGGCGAGCGGCCCGACCTCCTCGCCGCGCGCGATTCTGCCGTCGATCTCGGCTGCCTGCTTCAGTACCTCCTCGGGCCTGTGATCGATCACCGCATTGAGCGTCGGGTTCACCGCATCCAGCCGCGCCAGATTGGCGCTGGCCGCCTCCTTTGCGGAAACCTTCTTCGATTTGACAAGCGTGGCGAGTTCGGCAGCCGACAGGCGCCAGAGGTCGGTCATAGGCAACTCCGTTGTTGTGGACGTGTTGTAGCGCCGGGATCACGGTGTGGCCAGACGGGGACGGGATACGGGGCATGCGCCAGGCCGACCTGCACGACCCGTTCTCACCGTCACCCTGAGGCGCTCGCGGCACGCGAGCCTCGAAGGGCGACGGCCCGGATGCAGCAGCGGGGCCGTGCATCCTTCGAGGCTCGCTGTCGCTCGCGCCTCAGGATGACGGGTCGGGATGAGACGTCATTCCTACCGCACCCGGGCCAGAAAATAGGCGAGGTCGCTGATCTGGTCCGGTGTCACCGGGCCCATCACGTCGGCCATGGTGCCGTCGTAGCCATGGCGGGAGTTGTCCTTGTACTCGCGCAAGGTCTTGTTGAGGTAGCCCTCGCGCTGGTCGGCGATGCGGGGCACGTTGGCGCCGCCGGCGAAATCCGGACGGTGGCAGGAGTTGCAGTGATACTTTACCGCAAGCTCCTGCGCCCGCCGCATTCGTTCCGGGTCGGGCGTGTCGGCCGGCGGCTTTGGTTTCGGCAGCGTGGCGATGAAATCGGAGAACTTGCGCAAATCGTCGTCGGTCATCGCCTTCGTCATGTCGTTCATCGGCTCGAAGCTGCGCAACTTCTCGCGAAACATGAAGAGCTGGATCAGCGCATACGGCGCCTGCTGGCCGCCCAGCGAGGGCGTGAAATCGGTTGCCGATTGCCCGTTCTCGCCATGACAGCCGAAACAGACGGCCGCACGCTGCTCGATGGTTTCTGAATTTGCGGATGAAGCGACCAAGACAAGCGCCAGCGCGATTGTTGTTTTTTGCATCGGTTCGTCCTGACGGCCTCACCACTCACTCCGTCATTCCGGGGCGGTGCGAAGCACCGAACCCGGAATCTCGAGATTCCGGGTTCGCCTCTGCGAGGCGCCCCGGAATGACGACCTCAACAACTACTTCGCCGCGACCTTGGACTTGCCGTAGCTCACCCGATAGACCGCGCCGTTGTAATCGTCGGAGACCAGGATCGAGCCGTCCTTGAGCAAGGCGATGTCGACCGGGCGGCCGAGATAGCTGTTGTTCTCGATGAAACCCGTGATCAGGGGCTCGATCGACTTCACCTTGCCGTCGCGGTCGAGCTTCACCACCACGACATCGCCGCCGAACTTCCTGCTCTTGTTCCAGGAGCCATGGCGCGCGAGGATGATCGCGTTCCTGTAGGCTTTCGGGAACATGCTGCCGGTGTAGAAGCGGAAGCCGAGCGCGGCCGCATGCGGGCCCATCAGCCCGACCGGCGGGGTGAACTCGCTGCAGGAATGCCCCCAGCCGAATTCCGGATCGGGAATGTCGCCCTGATAGCAATAGGGTGCGCCGAAATCCTCGCCCACCTTGGTGATCCGGTTGAGCTCATCCTGAGGTACATCCTCAGACATCCAGTCGCGGCCATTGTCGGTGAAGTACATCTGCTTGGTTTCCGGATTCCAGTCGAAGCCGACCGAGTTGCGGACGCCGAAGGCTACGACCTCCGCCCCCGTGCCGTCGAGATTGATCCGGCGGATCTGGCCGTGGGCGTCGTCATGCAGCACGTTGTTGCCGGGCTGGCCGACCGGCACATAGAGCTTGTTGTCGGGGCCGACCGCGATGAACTTCCAGCCATGCGCCTCGTCCTTGGGCAGATTGTCGTAGATCACCGTCGGCTTGGGCGGGTTGTCCAAGACATCCTCGACATGCTCGATCTTGGAGATCTTCGAGAGTTCCGCGATGTAGAGCGTGCCGTTGTGGAAGGCGACGCCGTTCGGCCGGTACAGGCCCGAGGCCAGCACCTTGACCTCGCGTTTGCCGTCCTTGTTGACGATGGCATAGACCTTGTCGACCAGGCGGCTGCCGACGAACACGGTGCCCTTGTCGCCGACCGCGAGCGAGCGCGCATTGGCCATGCCGGCGGCATAGACCTCGATGTTGAAGCCGGAGGGCACCTTCAGCTTGGCCAGAGGCAGATTGTCGGGCGCCGTGGGCAGCGGCGGCGGCGCCACGGGGGCGAGCTTTTGCGCGGCCTCGTTGTCCGGGCGGCCAATCAGGGGCGAGCCGGGCGGCAGCGGTTGCGCCGCTTGCTGGGCTGACGCGACGAGTGTCGATGCAACAAAAAAAGCGCCGGCGAGCAGCATGCTTCGCGGCGACGAATGGCCGTTCATATCATCCTCCCCAATGTGACGGCGGTTGTCCTCGTGCCGGCCATCAGCCGGCGCGGGCCGCCTTTTTGAGGAGGGCAGTCTGTGTATTTTTCAGGGCCGGCGCAAGGGTATCACGTATACCAAGCGATGGCGCTTGCGAGCGAAGCGGACACCGGTTCGGCGTCACGACAAAAATCCGGAGCCGGTTTTGCTTCAATCGGAACCGGAACAGCTCTAGTGGCGGGTCACCGATTGATCCGGCAGCTCGAAGAAGGCTTCCGAGAACGGAAACTCGAGCACCACCTCGCCCTCCTCGTCCGTCACCTCGATGACGGCACTGAGCAGCGGCCCGACTGCGCCTTCGCTCCGCAACAGTTCCAGGATCATCGCCCGCGCGACTTCCCAGGCGCGATCGGGGTTGCGCAGTTCTTCGCCTTCGGGATCCTCGACCAGCTCATCGCCGATCCGGGTGTTGAAGAAATATCTGGCCATGGGAATCCATTGGGGCTCGCGCGGCAAAATTGGAAGACTTGCGGCTCTCACAACTGCTTTATTCGAGCCCTTTATCCAACAAGCGTGGCGCCTCCGCTACGCATCAAACGCGTTCGAACCTGCGCAGCGCCACGAAAATGCCGACCTGTTGCCTGTTTGCGCCCCTCCGGGAGTACCATCGGACCGCAGCCCTTTCGCGATGCAAAAGCGGCATGCCTTGTCTCACGATGTGAAAATTTCACTAGCGAACTTCCTGCCGCGCGTTACCTTATGGATAAGGGCGGACACCCTATCAACCTCGTCACAACTGACCAACGAAGGAGAGCCAAAATGGCCTGGAAAGCCCCCAAGATCGTCGAAGTGCCCGTGGGCATGGAAATCAACATGTATGCCTGCGCCGCCCGCAAGTAGACGGACGGCTCTTGCATCAATCCTGACGCAGGTGGACCTCCGGACGTAGCCGTTCCGCGACGGAACGCCCCGTTTCCGGTGTCCACCTGCGTCACGTTTTGTTTCGCTTTTGCGTTCGACCCTTTCGCGTTCGATTTCTTGCACATTCGACTCCAGGAGACGGATCATGCTTCGCGTCGTCGTCCTGGGCGCCGCAGCAGGCGGCGGAATTCCGCAATGGAATTGCGGATGCCCGGTGTGCCGGGCGGCGAGGAGCGACCGGCCGGAACTGAAGAGCACCCAGTGCTCGGTCGCGCTCTCGGCCGACGGCGACCACTGGTTCCTGATCAACGCCTCCCCTGACCTGCGCCAGCAGCTGATCGCAACGCCGCAGCTTCATCCCAGGGCCGGCCAGTTGCGCCACTCGCCGATCGCAGGCGTGATCCTGTGCAACGGCGAGGTCGATGCGGTGGCGGGGCTGCTCTCGATGCGCGAGGGTTCGCCGTTCACGATCTACGCACACCCGGGCGTGCTGTCGATCCTGAAGGCCAACAGCATCTTCAATGTGCTGTCCGAAGCAAACGTCAAGCGTCAGCCGATCGCAATCGACGAACCGTTCGAGCCGCGCCTGCCTGACGGCTCGCCCAGCGGCATCGAGATCCTGCCCTTTGCGGTGCCGGGCAAGGTCGCCTGGTATCTGCGCGACACCTCGCTCCCCGGCGGCCGCGGCGACGAGATCGGCGACACCATCGGCCTTCGCATCCGCGACAAGACGACGGACAAATATGTCTTCTTTCTCGCCGCCTGCGCCCATGTCACCGACGATCTGAAAGCGCGCCTTGCCGGCGCCTCGCTTCTGTTCTTCGATGGCACGGTGTGGCGCGACGACGAAATGATCAAAAGCGGGCTTGGCCAGAAGAGAGGCCAGGACATGGGCCATATCGCGATGTCGGGAAGCGATGGCGCGATCGAAAGTCTTGCTGGCCTCGCCATCGACAGGAAGTTATTCCTGCATATCAATAACTCCAACCCGGCGCTATTTGCGGATTCCGAGCAGCGCAAAGCGTTGGAGCAGGCGGGCTGGCAGATCCCGGCCGACGGAATGGAGATTGTGCTGTGAGCAAGGACGTCGCCCAAACCATGACCGCGCTCTCGATCGGCAAGGGCGTGACCCTCGACAGCGCCGCCGACCTGGAAACCACGCTGCGGCGGATCGGCGAGGTGCGCTACCACAACCTGCACCCGTTCCATAAGCTCCTGCATGGCGGCAAGCTGAACAAGGGCCAGGTGCAGGCCTGGGCGCTGAACCGCTACTATTACCAGAGCACGATTCCGATCAAGGATGCGGTGGTGATCTCGCGCTTCCGCGACCGCGCCACGCGGCTGGAATGGCGCCACCGCATCGAGGACCATGATGGCGACGTCGGCAGCGAGGGCGGCATCGAACGCTGGCTGAAGCTGACCGAAGGCCTCGGGCTCGACACCGCCTATGTGGAATCCACCGAAGGCATTCTGCCGGCGACGCGCTTTGCGGTCGAGGCTTACGTACATTACTGCCGCGACCGCACCCCGCTGGAGGCCATCGCCTCCTCGCTGACGGAACTGTTCGCGCCGAACCTGCATGAAGAGCGCATCAGCGGCATGCTGCAGCATTATGACTTCGTCAATCCTGACATCATGGCCTATTTCAAGCGCCGGCTGACGCAGGCGCCGCGCGACGCCGGCTTTGCGTTGGAGTATGTCAAGGAGCACGCCAGGACGCAGGAGCAGCGCGAGGCGGTGTGCAATGCGCTGATCTTCAAGACCAACGTCCTGTGGGTGCAGCTGGACGCGCTGTATCACGCCTATGTCAACGGCCACATTCCGCCCGGGGCTTTTGTGCCGCAGGACAATTCGAGGGGTTGAAATCATGGCCGCGGCACGCAACATCACTGTCAGCGAGGCGAGCCGGCCCGTGCTGCCGCGGCATGCAAAGCTGAAATACGACGAGACCCGCAAGGTCTGGGTCATCCTCGCACCCGAGCGGGTGCTGGCGCCGGACGAGATCGCCGTCGAGGTGCTCAAGCTCTGCGACGGCGCGCGCAGCGTCGCGGCGATCGTGGATGAGCTCGTCGCGAAATATGCCGCGCCGCGCGAGGCGATCGCGACCGACGTCGTCGCCATGCTGCAGGATCTTGCTGACAAGGGCTTTCTGACCGAAGCGCGCGAGAAGACACCAAGCGAGAAGACACCATGAGTGACGAGCTCGCAGAAACCAGGCCGGCGCACGATCCGAGCGACGGCCTCGCCGTGCTGGAATCCGGTGCCAATACCGGCACCAAGACCGCCGAGACGTTCGGCATTCCGCTTGCCGTGCTGGCCGAGCTGACCCATCGCTGCCCGCTGCAATGCCCCTATTGCTCGAATCCGCTCGAGCTCGACCGCGGCTCGAGCGAGCTTACGACCGCCGAATGGAAGAAGGTGCTCACCGAGCTTGCCGAGATCGGCGTGTTGCAGGTGCATTTCTCCGGCGGCGAGCCGACCGCGCGCAAAGACCTGGTCGAGCTGGTGCAGCATGCAAGCGATGTCGGGCTCTATACCAATCTGATCACCTCGGCCGTGCTGCTGACGCGCGAACGGTTGGCCGCGCTGGCGGGTGCGGGGCTTTGCCATGTGCAGATCAGCTTCCAGGGCAGCGAAGCCGCTTCCGCCGACCGCGTCGCGGGCTTCAGGGATGCCCACCGGAAAAAGCTCGAAGTCGCAAAATGGACGCGCGAGCTGGAGCTGCCGCTCACGGTGAATGCGGTGATGCACCGGCAGAACCTCGACCAGCTGCCCGATATCATCCAGATGGCCGTCGATCTCGACGCCGACCGGCTGGAAGTCGCCAACGTGCAATATTACGGCTGGGCGCTGAAGAACCGCGCCGCCTTGATGCCGACCTTCGCGCAGCTCGAGGACACCACCCGCCTCGTCGAGGAGGCGCGCGAGCGGCTCAGGGGCGTGCTCACCATCGACTACGTGATCCCGGACTATTACGCGCTGCGGCCGAAGAAATGCATGGGGGGCTGGGGCCGCCAGTTCTTCAACATCTCGCCGCAGGGCAAGATCCTGCCCTGCCACGCCGCCGAGAGCATCACCGGGCTCGCATTCGAATCGGTGCGCTCCAACCATTCGATTGCGTGGATCTGGCAGAACTCGGAGGCCTTCAACCGCTATCGCGGAACCGGCTGGATGCCAGAGCCCTGCCGGTCCTGCGAATACAAGGAGGTCGATTTCGGCGGCTGCCGCTGCCAGGCCTTTGCACTGACGGGCGACGCCGGCAACACCGATCCCGCCTGCACGCTGTCGCCGATGCATGAGCAGATCTTCAGGCAGGCGGAGCAGGAATCGGCCGCGGGCGCGACCCGTTTCCTGTACCGCAATTTCGCCGGCGGCACGCTGGAGCCATCCGACGATGGCGCCTGACGCCGATGCCGGCAAATCGCGGCGCGGCGATCCCTTCGCGCCCCTGACATCGGTGATGCTGCCGGTCGGCGACGGCCACGAAATCCATGTGGAAACCGTCGGCTGCGCGCGCGGCATTCCCGCGGTCTATCTGCATGGCGGGCCCGGCAGCGGCTGCCAGCCGGATCACCGCCGGCTGTTCGATCCCGAGCGCTTTCACACCGTGCTGTTCGACCAGCGTGGGGCGGGGCGCAGCCGGCCCAAGGGCGGCCGCGAGGCCAATACGCTTACCCACCTGATCGCGGACATGGAGACGATCCGCGACAAGTTCGGCTTCGAGAAGTGGCTGGTGGCCGGCGGCTCCTGGGGCGCGACACTGGCGCTGGCCTATGCGCAGGCGCATCCGAACCGCGTCCTGGCCATTGCGCTGCGCGCGACGTTTCTTGGTACGGCCAGCGAGGTCGAGACGGCGTTCTGCGAGACGCTGCCGCGCTTCTACCCGCAGTTGAGCGCCGATTTCCTCGGACTGCTGACGGACGACGAGCGCGGGCAGCCGATGCAAGCCTACTGGCGCCGTATCCTCGATCCCGATCCGGCCGTGCACGGGCCGGCCGCACGCGCCTGGCATGACGCCGAGCGCTGTCTCTCAGAACATACGCCACCGCGCACGCGGCTCGATGTCGCCGCGCTGCAGGGCAACGGGCCGCTGCCGTCGACACCCTTCATGGAGGCGCATTATTTCCGGAACGACAGTTTCATGCGACCGAACCAGCTGCTCGATGACGCATCGAAGCTGGCGGGCATTCCCGGCATCATCGTGCAGGGACGCTATGATCTGCTCTGCCCGCCATCGACCTCGCAGGCGCTGGCGGCGCGCTGGACCGATGCCGAAATCCGCATCATCGAAGGCGCCGGCCACACGCTGTATGATCCCGGCATCCGCGATGCAGTGATGCGCTCAATCGCGGATCTCGCGGCAAGGATTCGATGAAGCTGCGTTATTTGGCGATGATGCGTTCACCCCTTCACCCTGAGGAGCTGCGAAGCAGCGTCTCGAAGGGCGACGGCCCCGATGCAGCAGCGGGGCCGTTCATCCTTCGAGGCCCGCTTGCGCGGGCGCCTCAGGATGACGGGTTAAGTGACAGAGGAGAACAAGAAAATGCCGCTCGCCGGAAAAGGCATGCTGTTGACGTCGATGGACATCGACGCCGCCGACGAAGCCGACTTCAACCGCTGGTACGATCGCGAGCATCTGCAGGAACGTGTCGCGATCGACGGCTTCCTCGAGGCGCGGCGCTATGTGGCGCATAGCGGCAGCCCGAAATTCCTGTTCCTCTATTCGACCAAGAGCATCGACGTGCTGGACAGCCCCGCCTATCGCGCAAGGCTCGCCAATCCGACGCCGTGGTCGGTCAAGACCATGGCAGGCTTCAAGAACATGATCCGCGCGGTGGCGCGCATCACCGTCTCCAGAGGCACCGGCCGCGGCGCCGTGCTCGGCATCGTGCGACTGCGTCCCGAAGGCAATACGGATGCGTTGCGCGCGACGCTGCAGACGCGGCTCGATCCGCAGGAACTCGACGGCATCATCTCCATGCATCTGCTCGAGAGCGATGCAAGACTGTCCGGGCCGACCAAGGAACTGCCCGCCGCGGGCGGCGGTGCGAGCGACTGGTTCGTGCTGGTCGACGGCACCAGTGTGAGCGCCGTGTCGTCGCTGCTCGCGTCCCGCTTCACCGGCAGCGCAGCACCCGCGGGCGCGATGCAAATATCGTCGGGCATCTATGAGCTGATGTGGGACCTCGCCAAAAGCGACATCGCCGCCGGCTGAATTCGTCGCGCCTGACGTCGTGGTGAACATGTTGCGCCGCGAAATAACGCCGCCATCACGCAGTCTTGCGGCACTGCACCGGCCATCACGCGCCAATGGAACAAATTTGCCTTTGTGCCTCAACGAGATTGGTTCTAATAAGATAAGCACATGACGCAATTCGAAAACCGAAAGGACGCCCGCTCGGCGTCCTCACGAAAAAAAGGCCGCGCGTGAGTTACGTGGTTGGCGCGGACAGGTAGGGAATGAAACCGACTGACATCGCGGCCCCCGACTACTTTCACAAAGTGGTCGATTGCCAATGGGCCTGTCCTGCGCACACCCCCGTCCCCGAATACATCCGCTTGATCGCCGAAGGCCGCTACAGCGACGCCTACATGATCAATTGGAAGTCCAACGTGTTTCCCGGCATCCTGGGACGCACCTGCGACCGTCCCTGCGAGCCCGCCTGCCGCCGCGGCCGGGTGGAGGAAAATCCGGTGGCGATCTGCCGCCTCAAGCGCGTCGCAGCCGACTTCAAGGACGATATCAGGCAGCGCCTGCCGCGACCGTCGGCGAAGAACGGCAAGCGCATCGCGCTGGTCGGGGGCGGCCCCGCCTCCTTGACCGTCGCGCGCGATCTCGCCCCGCTCGGCTATCACTGCACCGTGTTCGATGCCGATGCCAGGGCCGGCGGCATGATGCGGTCGCAGATTCCAAAATTCCGCCTGCCCGACTCGGTGATCGACGAGGAGACCGATTACATTCTCAATCTCGGCGTCGAGTTCAAAGCCGGCCAGCGCGTCGACAGCATGAAGGCGCTGCTTGCCGAGGGCTATGACGCGATCTTCGTCGGCTCCGGCGCGCCGCGCGGCCGCGAGCTCGACATTCCCGGCCGGAAAGAGGCTGCCGCCAACATCCATATCGGCATCGACTGGCTGTCCTCCGTCTCGTTCGGCCACACCGACAAGATCGGCAGGCGCGTGATCGTGCTCGGCGGCGGCAACACCGCGATGGATTGCTGCCGCACCGCGCGCCGGCTCGGCGGCGAGGACGTCAAGGTGATCGTGCGCTCCGGGTTCGAAGAGATGAAGGCGAGCCCGTGGGAAAAAGAAGACGCCATGCATGAGGACATTCCGATCCTCAATTTCATGGTGCCCACGGCCTTCGTGCACAGCAACGGCAAGCTCACCGGGGTCACCTTCCAGAAGGTGAAGGCCGAATACGACGCCAAGGGCCGCCGCAACCTGGTGCCTTCAGGCGAAGCCGACGAGACCATCAATTGCGACGACGTGCTGGTCGCGGTCGGCCAGGAGAACGCCTTCCCCTGGATCGAGCGCGATTGCGGCATCGCGTTCGACAAATGGAACATGCCGACGGTCGACCCGAAGACCATGGCCTCGACCCATCCGAAGATCTTTTTCGGTGGCGACGCGGCATTCGGACCGAAGAACATCATCTGGGCGGTCGCACATGGCCATGATGCGGCGCTGTCGATCCACCGGATGATCTCGGGCGAGGACATCACGGAGCGGCCGCTGCCGGAGGTGCATGTCAGCTCGCAGAAGATGGGCATCCACGAATGGAGCTACGACAACGACATCTCGCCGGAGCGGCGCTACAAGGTGCCGCACCGCGACAAGGTGATCGCGCTGAAGGACATCCGCACCGAGGTCGAGCTCGGCTATGACGTCAAGCTCGCGCTTGGCGAGGCGCATCGCTGCCTGAATTGCGACGTGCAGACGGTGTTCTCGGCGCCGCTCTGCATCGAATGCGATGCCTGCGCCGACATCTGCCCGATGGACTGCATCACCTTCACGGAGAATGGCGATGAGAGCGACCTGCGCACGCGGCTGAAGGCGCCGGCGCCGCATCTGGACCAGGCGCTGTATGTCTCCGACGACCTCAAGACCGGCCGCGTCATGGTGAAGGACGAGGACGTCTGCCTGCATTGCGGGCTTTGCGCCGAGCGCTGTCCCACCGGCGCGTGGGACATGCAGAAATATCTCATCGATATGGTTCAAGCAGGTACGTCATGCCCGAGCAAAAGCAGATCAGCAGCGTAAACGACTTCGTCGTCCGCTTCGCCAACGTCAACGGCTCGGGCTCGGCCAGCGCCAACGAGCTGTTCGCCCGCGCCATCTTGCGTCACGGCGTGCCGGTCTCGCCGCGCAACATCTTCCCCTCCAACATCCAGGGCCTGCCGACCTGGTATGAGGTGCGGGTCACCGAAGCCGGCCATCTCGGCGCGCGCGGCGGCGTCGACATGATGGTGGCGATGAACCCGCAGACCTGGGACAAGGACGTCGCCTCGATCGAGCCCGGCGGCTACCTGTTCTACGATTCGACCAAGCCGATGCCGACCTCGAAATTTCGTGCCGACATCACCGTCATCGGCGTGCCGCTGACCGCGATCACCAACTCGACCTACAGCGATCCGCGCCAGCGCCAGCTGTTCAAGAACATCATCTATCTCGGCGCGCTCTGCGCGCTGCTCGACATGGACCCCAAGCTGATCGAGCAGCTGATCGGCGAGCAGTACAAGGGCAAGGAGAAGCTGCTGTCCTCCAACGTCCATGCGCTGCATCTCGGCCGCGACTGGGCGCTGCAGAACCTGAAATGCCCGATCGGCCTGCGGGTGAAGAAGTCCGACAAGGTCGGCGACCGCATCTTCATCGAGGGTAACAGCGCCGCCGCGCTCGGCGCCGTCTATGGCGGCGCCACCGTCTGCGCCTGGTATCCGATCACGCCGTCCTCGTCGCTGGCCGACGCGTTCGGCGCGCATTGCAGGAAGTACCGGCACGATCCGAAGACGGGCGAGGCCAAATACGCCATCGTGCAGGGCGAGGACGAGTTGGCCTCGATCGGCATCGTGATCGGCGCCTCCTGGAACGGCGCCCGCGCCTTCACCGCGACCTCCGGCCCCGGCATTTCGCTGATGACCGAGTTCATCGGCCTGTCCTATTTCGCCGAGATCCCGGCCGTCATCATGAACGTGCAGCGCGCCGGCCCCTCCACGGGCATGCCGACCCGCACCCAGCAATGCGACGTGATCGCCTGCGCCTATGCCTCGCATGGCGACACCAAACACGTGCTGCTGTTCCCGGAGGATCCGGCCGAGGCCTTCGAATTCGCCGCCACCGCCTTCGATCTCGCCGAGCGGCTGCAGACCACCATCTTCCTGATGCTCGACCTCGACATCGGCATGAACCACCGGCTGTGCCGCCCCCTGAAGTGGGACGACGCGCGGCAATATGACCGCGGCAAGATCATGACCGCGGCGATGCTGGACGAAGGCCGCGACTTCGGCCGCTATCTCGACGTCGACGGCGACGGCATCCCCTATCGCACGCTGCCGGGCACGCATCCCACCAAGGGCTCCTACTTCACCCGCGGCACGTCGCGCGACCGTTACGCGCGCTACTCGGAAGAAGGCCCCGTCTACGCCGACAACATGCAGCGCCTGGTGCGCAAGTTCGAGACCGCGCAGGACATGGTGCCGCGGCCGCTGCAGGCTAATGCCGCAAGGCCGACCAAATACGGCGTGATCTATTTCGGCTCGACCGCGCCGGCGATGGACGAGGCGATCGGGCTGTTGGAGGCCCGCGGCCACCAGCTCGATCGCCTGCGCATCCGCGCCTTCCCGTTCCACTCCAGCGTCGCGAGCTTCATCGCCGACCATGATTTCGTCTATGTGGTGGAGCAGAACCGCGACGGGCAGCTGCGCTCGCTGATCATCAACGAGAACGGCATCGATCCGGTGCGGCTGGTCTCGATCGTGCACTACGACGGCACACCCATCACTGCCCGCTTCATCGCCGGCGCCATCGGCGACCACCAGGATCACCTCAAGGTGACGCCCCTCCGCAAGGCCGTGTCATGACCTACATTGCAAAGCCGAAATTCCATCATCCGGGCCTGAAGAAGAACGCGCTGGGCTTCACCCATCGCGACTACGAGGGCAAGATCTCGACGCTGTGCGCCGGCTGCGGTCACGACTCGATCACCGCCTCGATCATCGAGGCCTGTTTCGAGCTCTCGATCGAGCCGCACCGGGTGGCGAAGATCTCCGGCATCGGATGCTCCTCGAAGACGCCGGACTATTTCCTCGGCAATTCCCACGGCTTCAACTCGGTGCACGGCCGCATGCCGTCGGTCCTGACCGGCGCCAACCTCGCCAACCGCGAGCTGATCTATCTCGGCGTCTCCGGCGACGGCGATTCCGCCTCGATCGGCTTCGGTCAGTTCGCGCATTCGATCCGGCGCGGCGTCAACATGACCTATATCGTCGAGAACAACGGCGTCTACGGTCTCACCAAGGGCCAGTTCTCCGCCACTGCCGACCGCGGCTCGAAGTCCAAGAAGGGCGTGACCAACACCGACAACGCCATCGACCTCGTCGCCATCGCGCTGCAGCTCGGCGCAACCTATGTCGCCCGCAGCTTTTCAGGCGACAAGACCCAGCTCGTCCCCGTCATCGCCGGCGCCTTGCAGCACAGGGGCGCCGCGTTCATCGACGTGATCAGCCCCTGCGTCGCCTTCAACAACCATGCAGGGTCCACCAAGAGCTTCGACTACGTCCGTGAACACAATGACGCGGTGAACCGTCTGGACGTGATCACCGGCCGCGACCCGATCACCATCGACTACGCGCCGGGCACGGTGCAGATCGTCGAGCAGCACGACGGCTCGCGCCTGGCGCTGCGCAAGATCGACGCCGATTACGACGTGCACGACCGCGTGGCGGCGCAGGCCTTCCTGCAGAAGCATGCCGCGAAGGGGCAGATCGTCACCGGCCTGCTCTATGTCGATCCCGAAGCCCAAGATCTGCACCACCACCTCAACACGGTGGAGAAGCCGCTGAACTCGCTGGAAGCCGACGAGCTGTGCCCGGGCTCCGTAGTGCTCGACAAGATCAATGCGAGCTTGCGTTAGGACTTGGTGACATCGAGCTGAGCCGTCGCGGCTCCCCTCTCCCCACCGGGGAGAGGTGAACCGAGCCCGCGGCGCCTCCGCAAGCTCCTACTTGTGATCCATCCGCCAGGCGCCGTCCCAGCCGGACGGGGGCGGATCGCTCTTCAGCTTCTCGATTCGACCGAGCAAGGTCAGTGACGGTCCGTCATCGGGCGCGGCCTCAAGGGCGGCGTTGAAGGCATTGCTTGCCTCGTCGAAACGGCCAGCGCGGTAGGCGGCCAGCCCCTCGGCGTAGCGGTTGCGCAGGGCGATCTGGCTTGCGCTCAGCCCGTCCTTCTTGCCGAGTACTTCGAACACGGCCTGCGGCTGGCTCTGGCCGAGCACCACGATGCGATCGATCTCGCGGGCTTCGACGGCATCGCCGGCGGCGATGATGGTCGCCTCCGATACCAGCAACCTCGTGCCGTACGCCTTGTTCGCGGCTTCCAGGCGCGAGGCGAGGTTCACCGTGTCGCCCATGATGGTGTAGCTCATCATGAATTTCGAGCCCATGCTGCCGGCAAGCACCTCTCCGGTGGCGATGCCGATCCGGATATCGCAGTCCAGCTGCAGCGAGCGAACCTCGAGAAGCTCCGGCAACTCCCTGCGCAACGTCGCGACACGCGCGATCATGTCGGCAGCAGCCTCGCAGGCGAGCCGGGCATGCTCGCCCTCCCCGACGAACGGAGGGCCCCAATAGGCCATGATGGCGTCACCGATATATTTGTCGATGATGCCGCGATGCTCCCTGATCGGCTCCGACATCGTCGACAGATAGCGGTTCATGATCTTGACCAGGCCTTGCGGCGTCAGGCCTTCGCTCAGATGCGTAAATCCCTTCATGTCGCAGAAGATCACCGTCATCACCCGCCGTTGCCCTTCGGTGGCGACCAGCGCCGGCTGGTCGACAATGCCTTCCACGATCTTGGGATCGAAATAGCGGCCGAAGGTCTCGCGGACCTTCTCGTTGCGGCGCAATTGCTCGACCATGCGGTTGAAGGCGGCCGTCAATTCGCCGATCTCGTCGCTCGTCTTGACGCTGATCGGCCGGTCGAGACGGCCGGCCTCGATATCCCGCGTGCCTTCCAGCAATTGCCGGACCGGCCGGCTGATGCCGCTACCGACGAGCCACGCAAACGCCAGGCCGATCGTCGCGGCCAGCGCAGTGACGATCGCGGAGATGATCACGGTTTGCCGCTGATTGCGGATCACGATGCTGCTCGAGTAGAACACCTGCTTGAGCATGTCGGCACGGATGCCGTCGATCCTGGTGGTGAACTCGTCGCGCAATTCGTCCGCCCGCGCGAGCGACTCCTTCAGGCCGGCAAAGTCCTTTGCCTCGAGCAGGTGCAGCAGATGGTTGTTCTCATCGTTCAGGCGCTTGCGCACGTCCTGGACGGTGTTTTCGATCCGGTCGTCGATTCGTCCCAGCGCGGCATTGTCTGACGGGGTCGAGGGGTCGTCGATGATCGAATTGATGAGCTTGCGTGCATCATCGGTCTCCCGTCCGACCAGAGCATCCGTATCCCGGAAGACCTTCAGACGTGCCGCGTAGGCCTCGTCGTCCGGTGGCGTCTGCAGCCTGGCGATCACCAGGCGCCGCAGCGCCACCGCACGCTCGAGCGACACGATGTTCGCCCGCGCCAGATCGCCATAGGCCGGAATGTATTTAGTCGCGAGCTCGTCGAGGAGATGAGCGACCGTGCCGGTCATGTACATCGAAAGCACCGATGTGATGATCATGAGCACGATCAGCGCAAGCGCAATGCTCACTATCTTCCGTCTAATCGTTCGATAAAACATGTGATGCGTTCAACCCCGCCGGACGGACAATCGGAAAACCGCGGAGCTGATCGCTCCAGCCGCGCGCCCGCGCGCGATCATGGCCGGAACTGCAGAAAAAATCACGATAATGAAGGGCGCGGCGGCTCAATCCGGATCAAGGCGCGTCCCGGCGACGGCGTTCCGCAGCGCAAAACGATTTGCCAATCTTCTGACTCTAACGTTTCGTTCCGTCATTCCGGGGCGCCGCGTCAGCGGCGAACCCGGAATCCGGAGATTGCGGCGCGAGATTGCGGGTTCACCCTCCGGGCGCCCCGGAATGACATCAGCAACTCAGACGCGGACACAGGGCACTAGGCGCCAGCGTTTTCCTTCAGAATTGTCTCCATCGCCAGGGCAAATCCATCCTCTTCGTTGGAGGCCGTGATGCGCTTGGCGTGGCTCTTGACGTCGTCGGAGGCATTGCCCATCGCAAACGACATGCCGCTCTCCTTGAACATCGCGATGTCGTTCTGCATGTCGCCGATGGTGGCGACCGCATCGGTCGCGATGCCCAGGCGGCCGGCCATCGCCTGCACGAACGTCCCCTTGTTGTGACCGGGCGGGGTGACGTCGAGATAATAGGTCTGGGAGCGGACCGCCATCGCCTCTGCGCCCAATTCCTGCTGCATCGCCTGCTCGCAGCGGATCAGGAGCGTAGCGTCCGAGGTCGAGCCGACGACCTTGCAGGCGCTTTCGACATAGGGCGTGAAGTCGTCGACAATGGTCGGGTCGGCCTTGATCGCAAGTTTTTCTCGCGGCACGTATTCGCCTGATCCGTTGCGGGTCAGCCACTGCCGGTTGGTGAACAGCCAGATGTCGATGCCGAAATCGGACAGCATCTCGAGGCTTCGCCTGGTGGCGGCCTCCGGCAGGAGATGCTGCTCGATCGGCTGCATGTCGGGCGCGACGATCGATGAGCCGTTGAAGGGGCCGACGGGCAGCGTGATCTCGAGCGGGTCGACCAGGAAATGCATGCCGATGGTCGGCCGGCTGGAGGTGATGGTGAAGCCGATGCCGGCCTGATGCAGCTTCTGCACCGCGGCCTTGGCGCGATCGGTCAGGATTTTTTCCTTGGTCAGAAGCGTGCCGTCGACATCGGATACGACGAGCGCGATGCGGGTCATGTGCAGTTCCTGCTTGATGTGCCGGTCTCGGGCCGCCCGAGACCCAGCTGGTTCAAGACGTCGTCCACGATGATCTCGACCGGCGCGTCGATCGAGACGCGCACGGCATGCTCGTCGGCGCCGGGCGGCTCCAAGGTCGCGAACTGGCTTGCCAGCAGACCCGGTGGCATGAAATGGCCCTGACGGTGGCTGAGCCGGTCGCCGATCAACGGCTCGGTGCCGTCGAGATAGATGAGACGGACATCCTTGCGGCCGTGCAGCAGCACGTCGCGGTAGGCGCGCCGCAGCGCCGAGCATGCGATGACCACGTGGAGGCCCGCCTTGCACACGCGGTCGATCTCGGCCGCGATCGCGCGCAGCCAGGGCCAGCGATCCTCATCGGTCAGCGGCTGGCCGGCATGCATCTTGGCGACATTGCTTGCGGGATGAAACGAATCGCCGTCCTCGTAGCGCCAGCCGAGCCGAGCAGCGAGCGCCTCGCCGACCGTGCTCTTGCCTGCGCCCGACACGCCCATGACAATGAGCGCGCAGGGGCTGTTCCCCTCAGTTCCCACCGGCTTCCTCCGGAAGCGCGCTGTCGTCGACCAGCCAGACCGTCTCGCCGGCCGCATGCGCGCGGTTCGCCGGCAGGTTCTCGCTGGCGAAGACCCGCGTCAAGATCGCACGCTTGTCGGGACCGGCCACTTCGAACAGCATTTCGCGACAGGAGCCGAGCGGGGGGAAGGTCAGGGTGACCCGCGGCACCTCCGGCGCGACGGGGGCGCTGGCAACGCCGACGACCCAGCGCTCGCGCTCGGCGAGTGCGGGATAATTTGGAAATAGCGACGCGACATGTCCGTCGGGGCCAACGCCGAGCAGGACCAGGTCGAACAGCGGATTTGCGGGATCGAGGCGCTCGGCGCCGTAGAAGGACGTCAGCTCGCAGGCATAGGCACGCGCCGCCTCGTCGGGACTTGCGGCATCGGTCGGGATGGGATGGATATTGGCGGCCGGCGCACATTCATCGAGGAAGGTGTGCCGCGCCATGGTCATGTTGTGCAGCGCATCGCCCGCCGGAACGAAACGCTCGTCGCCGATGAACCAGTGCACGCGGTCCCACGGAATCCGGCTCCGATAGGGCTCGCGCGCCAGCAGCGCATAAAGCCGCTTCGGGCTGGAGCCGCCGGTGAGGCAAATCGCGATCCGGCCGGCATTGGCCGTGATCCGCGCCAGCAGCCGCTCGGCCGCGGCCTCCGCCAGCGTCGCCGCGTCGGCCGTCCGGATGATCCTGCCGTGAACGGGCCCGGCCATGATCAGGTCAGCTTGCGCCAGCTGCGGCCGTCGCGGGCCAATAGCTCGTCGGCTTCTTCCGGACCCTCGCTGCCGGGGTCATAGATCTTCAATCCTTTCGCGCCGGCCTTCTTCCAGGCGTCGATGAACGGCTGCACCGCCGCCCAGCCCGCCTCGACGCTGTCGGCGCGCTGGAACAGGATGTTGTCGCCGATCATGCAGTCATAGATCAGCGTCTCGTAGCCGGTGGATGGCGCGGTCTTGAAGTAATCCTTGTAGCGGAACTTCATCTCGACGCCGTCGATGTCGATGGTCGGGCCCGGCACCTTGGTGTTGAACTGCAGCTCGATGCCCTCCGTCGGCTCGGTCGAGATCACCAGATAGTTTTGCGACAGGCGGTCGACGGGGGTGTCGCGGAACATCGCAAACGGCGCCTGCTTGAACTTGATGGCGATCTCGGTGCGCTTGACGCCGAGCGCCTTGCCGGTGCGCAGGTAGAACGGCACGCCGGCCCAGCGCCAATTGTCGATGGTGAGCTTCAGAGCGGCGTAGGTCTCCGTGGTGCTGCCGGGCCGGACGTCCTCGGTCTTGCGATAATCCTCGATCTCGGTGTCGCCGACCTTGCCGGCGCGATACTGGCCGCGCACGGAATTCCTCAGCGCCTCGTCCTCGGTCTGGATCTGGATCGAGGAGAGCACCTCGCCTTTCTCCGAGCGCACGGCATGCGCATCGAAGCGGGCGGGCGGCTCCATCGCGACCAGCGACAGCAGCTGGAACAAATGGTTCGGCACCATGTCGCGCAACGCGCCGGTCGCGTCATAGAAGCTGCCGCGGTGGCCGACGCCGAGCTTCTCGTCGACGGTGATCTGGATGTGATCGATGTGATTGCGATTCCAGATCGGCTCGAACATGCCGTTGGCGAAGCGCAGCACCAGGATGTTCTGCACCGTCTCCTTGCCGAGATAGTGATCGATCCGGTAGATCTGGTGCTCATCCATGAGCTTCAACAACTCGCCGTTCAGCATCCTGGCGGACGCCAGATCGGTGCCGAACGGCTTCTCGATCACCAGCCGCCGCCAGGATCCATTCTCCTGCAGCATTCCCGTGCGGCCGAGCTCCTTGCTGATCGGCAGGAACGCGCTCGGCGGCGTCGCCAGATAGAACAGCCGGTTGCCGCCGGTCTCGCGCTTGGCTTCGAGCTTGTCGAGCCGTTCGCGCATGGCGTCGAACGAGGCCGGGTCGCTCGGGTCCGCCTCGATCGCGGTGACGCATGAGAACAGCCGCTTGGCGATGGCCTCGTCGACCGGGCGGGTTGCGAATTGCCGCAGTCCCTTCATCAGGCTGTCGATCATGTCGTCGCTCGACGTGCCCTTGCGGGCCACTCCGACCACGCAGAACTTCTCCGGCAACAGATCGCCCGCCGCGAGATTGTAAAGCGCCGGAACGACCAGGCGGTGGGTGAGGTCGCCGGTGACGCCGAAGATGACAAAGGAGCACGGGTCCGGCTTTTTTTGCGATTGACCTTCAGCCATGCGTCGTCAGTCCTTTGCGCCCTTCGGGGGTTCCTTGTGCCCGCCGAAGCCCGCGCGCATCGCGGAGAGAATCTTTTCGGCGAAGGTGTGCTCCTTGCGCGAGCGGAAGCGCGCGAACAGCGCTGCGGTCAAGACCTCGGCCGGCACCGCCTCGTCGATTGCGGCATTGACCGTCCAGCGGCCTTCGCCGGAATCCTCGACAAAGCCGGAATAGCTGGACAGGCTCGGGCTTTCCGCAAGCGCCGTTGCGGTGAGATCGAGCAGCCAGGATGGGATGACACTGCCGCGCCGCCACACTTCCGCGATGTCCGCAATATCGAAATCGAAGCGATGCTCGGCCGGCAGGCTCTCGCTGTTGGCATTCCTCAGGATGTCGAAACCCTCGGCATAGGCCTGCATCAGGCCGTATTCGATGCCGTTGTGGATCATCTTGACGAAATGGCCGGCGCCGACGGGACCGGCATGGATATAACCGCGCTCGACCCGCGAGTCGCGGCCGTCGCGGCTCGGCGTGAGGGGAATGTCACCTTTGCCCGGCGCAAGTGTACCGAAGATCGGATCGAGCCGGTCGACCACAGCCTTGTCGCCGCCGATCATCATGCAATAGCCGCGCTCGATGCCCCAGATGCCGCCTGACGTGCCGACATCGAGATAAGACAGCCCGCGTTCCTTCAGCGCCCTGCCGCGGCGGACGTCGTCCTGCCAGAAGGTGTTGCCGCCGTCGATGATGACGTCACCATTCTGCATCAGTTTGGCCAGCGCCTCGATGGTGGTCTCGGTGATGTGGCCGGCGGGCAGCATCACCCAGGCGGAGCGCGGCGGCGTCAGCTTTGCCACGAACTCTTCCAGCGTGGCCGCGCCGACCGCGCCCTCGCCTGCAAGGCCGGCGACAGCCTTGGCGTCCTTGTCATAGACGACGGCGGTATGTCCGTTTCGCATCAGCCGGCGGACGATGTTGCCTCCCATCCGCCCGAGGCCGATCATGCCAAGTTGCATCGCATATGTCCTTCTTGGTCTTGGTATTGAGCTTGGTTTTTTCTTGGGTTTGATCCCGGTTTCGCTTCCGCTCTGCGCGCGTCTCTAGTTCAGCGCCTCGGTGATCGCGTCATCGAGCATTTTCAGCCCCTTCGCGATATCGCCTTTGAGATGCACGCGCAGCGCGCGCCGGCCCCGCTCGGTCAAGACGTCGAAATCGCCGCGCGCCTGCGCCGCCTTGATCACGCCGAAGCTCGCCTTCTGGCCGGGAATCTTGAGGTCCTTGCCGTCATCGGCGGTGATCTGCAGGAACACGCCGCTGTCGGGGCCGCCCTTGTAGGCCTGGCCCGTCGAGTGCAGGAAGCGCGGGCCGAACTCGGCGCAGGTCGCCAGATGCTTGTGATCGCGCACCTTCATCCGCATCTCCTGCAGCGCCTCGATATGCTCGGCATTGCGCTCGATATAGGCAAGCAGGGCGACATAGTCTCCCTGGTGGGTGCGGGACAGAAGCGCCTTCACCCAGGACCTGAAGCCGCCATCGGCGCCCTTCTTGCGCAACTCGGCGGCGTTGTGGTCGTCGGTGAAGATATCGGCCTCGTCGAAGGCCATCACTGGCGCTTCCGCCGGCAGCTTGCCGGTCTTCTCGAACGCGCCGGTCAGTTCGCGGGTCTTGATCTTGGCGCTTTCGACGTCGGGCTGGTTGAACGGGTTGATGCCCAGCACGGCGCCTGCCACCGCGGTCGCCATCTCGAAGCGGAAGAACTCCTGACCGAGATGGTCGATCGACTTCATGACGATGCGCGCTACCGGATGGCCGGCCTGCTCGAGCGCGGCGAGCTTCGCTTCATGGGCCGCATCCTCCTCGTCCTCGGTGCGGATGTCGATGAAGAAGCGGTCGTTGCCGTAAGTCTCCGGCGCGCCCAGGGACTCGCCGTCGATCGGGATCAGGCCCTTGCCTTCCTTGCCGGTCGATTCCGCGATCAGTTGCTCGGCCCAGGCACCGAAATCGGCGATCCTCTCGGACGAGATGATCGTCTCCTTGTCGCGGCCCTCCAGGCCGGCCTGGCCCATGGCGAGCCCGAGCTGGACGCCGGGATTTTCGCTCGGCGGCACGTCGGCGCCGCAGGAGCGCACCATCGAGAGCGCATGGTGAAGGAGACTGCGCACATCGATGCCGGCGGTCGCGGCCGGCACGAGGCCAAAGGGCGACAGCACCGAATAGCGCCCGCCGATCGATGGCTCGCCATGGAAGACGCGGGCGAAACCCTGCTTGATCGCAACCTTCTCCAGCGACGAGCCGGGATCGGTGACGGCGATGAAGCGGTGGCCGGCCTTTTTGGCGCCGATCGCCTTGGCGACGCGGTCGTAGAAATAGTCCTTCATCGCGTTCGGCTCGGTGGTCGAGCCGGACTTGGAGGAGACGATGAACACCGTGTTCTTGATGTCGATCCGCGCTTCCATCGACCGCACCTCGGCCGGGTCGGTCGAGTCGAGCACGTGCAGCTTGGGGAAACCGTGCTTCTTCGGGAAGGTCATCGCCAGCACTTCGGGGCCGAGGCTCGAGCCGCCCATGCCGAGCACGACGGCGTCGGAGAAATTCTGGCCCTTTACGCGCTGGGCGTAATCCTCGTAATCGGCGATGTCGGCTTTCGCCGGGCTGCTCAGCCAGCCCAGCCATTTGTTCTCGTCGGTGCCGGTCCACACGCTGCTGTCACGCTGCCAGAGCCTGCGGATCCTGGCGGATGCGCGCCATTCCTCGGTGTCCTTGGCGACTGCTTTGGCGAGATCGCCGCCGAGAGCGAGCTTCTGACGGTCGATCGCGCTGCCGAGCACGGCGGCGCGCTTGTGGGCGACCGCGCCATAGAGCTTGTCGGCGGCGTCGGCAAACAGCTTGACGCCGTCCTTGACCAGCTCGGCGGTGATCTCGTCGAGCGAGATGCCGGATTTTTCGAGCTCAGCCAGCGCATCGCGGGCCTCTTCGACATTCTCGACCAGGCTGTCGCGCAGCTTGCCGTGATCGCGGAAGGCATCCAGCGTCGCCGGCGGAATGGTGTTGACGGTGTCGGGGCCGATCAGCTCCTCGACATAGAGGACGTCGCTGTAGTCCTTGTTCTTGGTGCCGGTCGAGGCCCACAACAGCCGCTGCGGCTTGGCGCCCTTGGCGGCGAGCTTCTCCCAGCGCGCGCTGTCGATCAGCCGCTTGTAATCCTGATAGGCAAGCTTGGCATTGGCGATCGCGATCTTGCCCTTCAGCGCGGCAAGCCGCTCCTTCTCGGAGGGGTCGTTGGCCTTGGCGATCTTGTCGTCGAGCTGCTTGTCCACCACGCTGTCGATGCGGCTGACGAAGAAGCTTGCGACGCTTGCGACATGGGAGGGATCGCCGCCGGAGGCGACGTATTTCTCCAGGCCCTTGAGATAGGCCTCCGCGACCTCGAGATAGACCTTCTGGGAAAACAGCAGCGTGATGTTGACGCTGATGCCTTCGCTGATCAGCTGCTGGATCGCCGGCAGGCCTTCCTGCGTCGCCGGCACCTTGATCATCAGGTTCTTGCGATGGACCTGCTTCCAGAGCTTGCGTGCTTCCGCGATCGTGCCCTCGGTGTCGTTGGCGAGATAGGGCGACACCTCCAGGCTGACATAGCCGTCCTTGCCCTGCATGGCGTCATAGACCGGGCGCAGCACGTCGGCGGCATGCTGGATGTCTTCGATCGCGACCTGCTCGAACAGCTCGGCGATGCTGCGGTCGCCCTTTTGCAGGGCCTTGCCGATGGGGGCGTCGTATTCGTCGGACGAGCCGATCGCCTTCTCGAAAATGGCGGGGTTGGACGTGACCCCCTTGACGCCGTCGTCGTCGATCAGCCGTTTCAGATCGCCCTTGGCGATGAAGCCGCGGGCGAGGAAATCCAGCCACACTGCCTGTCCATGCTTTTCGAGTTCTTTGACGGGATTCATGATGCCTGCTTCCGTTCGAACTGGGTCTCTTCTCACAAAACACTATCAGCTTTCTGGCGCGATGAGGAATGCCGACGAGGCGAAGCGCCGCCTTATCTGGACGAAATATCCGCGCATTGAAAGATCGGAGAGGAATAACGCCGCGGGCGCTGCTTCGATCCACCCAAAGGAGGCTTCCTCAAACAGCCATTGCAGCACAATTTCGTGACGGGGCCTTGTGGCCAGGGGCGGCGCTCAGGGCCGCAAGTACGCGTAGCCCTGCGATTGCAGCTCGGCGATCCGCACCACGCCGCCCTTCTCGGCGGCGACAAAACCCGGCAGCAGGTCGCCCAGCGTGACATTCTGCGCCCGCATGGTGTTGCTGCAGGCGGCGAGCTCGAGGCCCGCCTTCGAGAATTGCCCGATATGCCTGGCAAGATCCGGGCCGGCGCCGGCGGCATGAAAGGCCTTCAGCGCAGGGCCGTGCACGACCAGCGCAATGGTGACGTGGTCAGGCCCGCCGACGCCGTCGAGATGATTCTGGATATTGCCCATCACGAAGCTGGCCTTCTCGAGGTCGCTCAGATGATAGACCACCTTCTGCCTGCCCGGCGCAGGCGCCTCTGTCGCGGCACGCGCCGATCCGGCGGCGAACAGGCCGGCAAAAGCGGACACGACGCCTTGCAGCATGTTGCGGCGGTGCATGGCTTCCCTCTTTTGAGTGATGATATCACTTCTGGCGGAGCGCTGCCAATTCCTCGCGATCGGTCAGCAGCGACGCACATTCGCCGTTATCGACGCGGTCGAGGCGAAAGATCTTGTCGTCGGCACCGGCGAGCTCCGCCTCGTCGTCATCGCCAGGCCTGTTGTTTTTCCAGACCACGATCCGCTCCAGACGAACGATCGCGGAATTGTCATCCTTGGACAGCGCGACATTGATGCCGCCGCCTTCGCAATCGACGCCGCAGGCAAAGCGGATTTCGTTCGGGTCGTCTTCCGCAATCGCGTGATTGCAATAGCCCAGGGAGCCGAACCAGGACGCAATGCCGCCGGCGCGATGACGAAATTTGACGCCGACATTGAAGGAATAGGCCAGCTGCTTCTCGCCTTCCGGAATCTCTGCGGTCACCAGGAGCTTCATCGCCGCAACTTTTTGCCTGGGATGCTTCGCCAGATGCTCTGCGTCATAACGGCGCATAAAACAGGCAAAGGCCTTGTCCCCGGGCGGCCGCGTGAACATGTTTTTGTCGAACGTGTCGGCCCTGTTCTGGTCGATGGCATCCTGAGCATGCGCGTAAGGAGCATGAACGACCTGGGCCAGGCTTGCGCCGGCAAGGCTTGCGATCATCAGAGCAATCAGGATCGGTCGTCTCATGCTGGCTCTCCGCAACTCCGTCAACATTGCGCGACATCATGCGGCGCGCCCGGTGGCGGCACCGAACGATTGGCCACGTCCGTTGTTACCTATGGGTCGCGCGAGCGCTGCAGTGCGTTCAAGAGGGCTTGGACCGGCTTTCGCGGCCGGCCCGGGAGCTGCCTCAAGGCTGATCACAAACTCTTGTGCAGTGCCGAGAGACGGTATCTCCGGGTTCATACGGATGTTGCGGAGGGGCTACAATGGGCCAAAACTAAGGGATTAGAAGGGATTTTGCCGAACTATTGAGCGAAGTGCCTGTTGATATAGCAGAGGCTGCATGCGCTACGGATTGCGGAGAGGCGCCTGCAGAGCGTTCAATGGTGACAGCGTGCTTGCGTTGATTCGTCGTTGAGCAGGAGACGCTTCCCTGACTCGGCCCCGGATCGAAGGTGCAGCAACCTATCGCGGAGAGAGAGGGATCATGTACAACGATTCTCTATTCAATGCCTTCGCCCGATCGTTCGAGGCGCGAAGCCAGACCGACATGTCGATGGCGGAATATCTGGAATCGTGTCGAACAGATCCGATGCGATA
>DATGMN010000024.1:0-35308 GCA_035293585.1 Bradyrhizobium sp.
CCGAGCATCTGGGTGGCATAGGGCCCCATCAGCACGGTGGTCATGTCGACGACCTTGATGCCTTGCAGCGGGCCCATCGGTCCTCCCTTGAATCTTGTTGCGCGGGCCAAGTAACGGCAGGCTGCCGGCCGGGGCAAGCCCGGCCGGGCGTATGGGGCTATGCGCTTTTCCGGCCGAGCCGCCACCGGCGGCCGGCGCGCGCCCGCTAGCCGTCCATCTGCATGCAGGCGATCAGCCCGCCGGGCTCCCACCGCCGCTCGAGCCGCGCGCCGATCTGGTCGAGCATCATCTCGATCAGCTTCCAGCCGAACCCGCGGCGGGACGGGACACCGGGGATCCTGGGGCCGCCAGCCTCCGTCCAGGTCAGCATGGACTGCCCGCCCTCCTGACCGGTGGCGATCGTCACCGTGCCGTCCTGAACCGAAAGGGCGCCATATTTGAGCGAGTTGGTGGCGAGCTCATGCAGGATGAGCGCAAAGGCCGTGACCTGCTCCGGCCGCGACAGCGGCCGGTCCTCGCCTTCGACGATGACGTTGGCAGTCCCGTCGATCGGGCGGCGATAGGGCGCCATGATGGTGCCGATCAGGTCGTGGAGCGAGCCCTGCAGCACCGGCTGCGGCGCGCCCTGGTCGGTCTGCACATAGCGGTTGGCGACCGCGAGCGCGACAATGCGATCCGAGAGCGACTTGGCGAACTCCCGCGCCGAGGGATCGACGCGCGCCGCGGCCGAGATCAGCCCGGCGACCACCGTGAAGATGTTCTGGATGCGGTGGCCGAGCTCGCGCCGCAGCACATCGCGCTGCGATTCGAGCTGCTTCAGATCATCGATATCGGTACAGGTTCCGAACCAGCGCTCGATGGCGCCACCATGGTCGCGTAGGGGCAGCGCGCGGCCGAGCGCCCAGCGATAGACGCCGCTGCCGTCGCGCAGGCGGTATTCGACCTCATAGGGCTGGCCGGTCGACAGCGCGGCCTGCCAGCTCGCCCAGGTCTTGTCGCGGTCCGCGACATGGACGACATCCTGCCAGGACTCGCCGTCGCTCGATCCGACCGGGAGGCCGGTGAACTCGTACCAGCGCCGGTTATAGAAATCCACATAGCCGTCCGGCAGCGCCGACCAGACCATCTGCGGGATCGCGTCCAGGAAGGCACGCCATCGCTTCTCGTTCTCGGCGAACTGGATCTGCTCCTCGACCAGCGAGGCGATGTCGAGCAGCGCCGCCTCGTCCTCGTCACTCCATGCCCGCGGCGTGTTGTCGATGGCGCATAGCGAGCCCAGCACATGCCCCGTGGCGCTGCGGATCGGCGCGCCGAGATAGGCGATGACGTCGAGATCGGCAATGGCGGCGTTGTCACGGACCAGGGGGTCGGCACGCGCATCGTCGATCCGAAGCGGCCGTTCGGAGGTGACGACGTGCTGGCAGAAGGAGTGGGTGAGCGGGGTCTGCCGTGCCTCGGCCCAGAACGTCGACAGGCCCACCTGGCTCTTGAAGAACTGGCGCTTGTCGTCGACCAGCGAGATCAACGCGACCGGCGCGCTCAAGGCCCTGCACAGCAGCCGGGTCAGGCGGTCGAAGCGCGCTTCCGGGGGACTGTCCAGCAGACCCAGGGACGAAAGGACCTTAAGACGCTCGCCGTCATCGATACTGCTACCCACACGCCCGCCCGCGAATTCGAAAGGGATTGTCCTGTCGATCATATGCTAGCGCGACCTGGACCGGTTTGAGGGATCAATAGCATACAGATGTCGCCAAAACAGCGTGGAACTCGCCGGCCGGGCGTCCGCCCCGCCGCAGCCGCGTTCCCTCGGCTCCGTTCGGCATGTGAAGAGCCCCCCGGCCTCCGACCGGGATGCGGTCGAGCACGTCCGGCGGGATCGTGATGCGCGCCTCCAGCAGCACGCCGATGTCCGGCTTGGCGGCACGACAACGCGAGCGACGATACGCTGCGCGCTGTGGTCCCAAGGGGCTCTTTATTACCAGGTGAAGAAGCCGCGCCCGCCGAACGGCGAGCCAAAGCCGGGCGCGCGATAGCGGGCGCCGACGAAGCCATATTCCTGCGCCGGCGCGTGCTTGCGGAACTTGATTCCGCCCTGCGGCTGATCGCTCAGCACCACCACGAAGTCGGTGCCCTTGGAGGTCTCCGGGCTCGGGCTCTCGTCGGTCACGATCAGAGACGACCGGGGCGATGCGCCGGGAATGCGATCCAGCACATCCTGCGGAATCGTGATGCGGTCGAGTGCAGCCTTGGCATCCCTAGCCTCGGCATCCGTTGCCTTGGCATCGTCCGCTGACGCCGGTCTCGGCCCGGCATTGCGGACACCGTGCGCAGCCATGCGGCCGCGCGGCTCGGTCGCGATAACTTGCGGATTGGGGCCCTCCAGCTCGACGGCGGTCCATCTCACATTGTCGTCCGCGCCGGTTCGCGCCGTGGCGGTGAAGACATAGGTGCCGATCGGCCGATCGGGATCGGCGATCGTGATGGGCGCGTCGAAGATCGGCTCAAAGCCCTGCCGCACATAGAGCCGCTGGGTCTTGCGGCTGATCAGCACCGAGACCGGCTCGCGCGCGCGCGCGGCCTGACGCGCCGCTTCCGCGGCCGCGGTCTGCGCGGCCTCGGCTGCACTGACGGCATCCCGCGCGGAGCTGTGGGCATCGGCCTTCACCTGCAGCTCGGCCTTCGCCGCGTCCAGTTGCGTCTGCAGCTCGGTGATCGCAGCGCTCGCCTTCGCCTTGGCGTCCTCGGCGGCTTGCCTGGCCTCATCGGTCGTCGCGCTGGCAGCCGCGGTCTCGGCGGCGGCCAGTTGCGCGTCGGCCTTGATCTTCTGATTTTCGGCGACACGCACCGGCACCAGGGCCGCCGTCGCCTCGCGATAGGCCGTCCCGGCAGCCTGCCTCGCCTGATTCAATTTCAATGTGGCCTCGGCAAGCTCGGCATTGCGGGCGACGATCTGCGCACCGGCTCCCGGCTTCGGCTGCAACAAGGCGGGATGGGCGATCTCGACCGGCGCAGGATCGGTCGGCGCCACGATCACCCGCAATCCCACCTGGGTCAGATCGAACAGCTGCTCGGCAAACTCGTACGGCATCCGCACACAGCCATGCGAGGCGGCATATCCCGGCAACGCGCCGCCGTGCAGGGCGATGCCGGACCACGTCAGACGCTGCATGTGCGGCATGGAGGCGTCGTCATAGAGGTTCGAGTAGTGCTCGGCCTGCTTCTGGATGACGCTGAAGACGCCTGACGGTGTCTCGCGCCCCTTCTGGCCGCTCGACACGGGCGCGCGCAAAATCCATCCTTGTGCGTCGTAGACGGTGATGCGCTGCTTTTGCAAGGAGACGATCGCCAGAATCGGATCGCCGGCATCTCGCGTCTCGTTCGACTGAATGGCGCGTTCGCCCGCGCCACCCCTGGCGTGTGCCGGATGTTGCGGCCCGATCGATAGCAACACGGCCGCCACCGCAAGACAGGCCGGCAACAGCCGCTCGCGCTTCCCCTGCGATAACAAAAACGTCATGCGCGCACCGTCCGAGGCGAGGGTCACGGCCAGCCTGGCCGCGAGACTAACGCCGTTCACCCGACCTAGCCAACTCGAAACCTCCCGGATTGTTCGATGCCGGAATGCAAATCCGATCTCGCTCGCGGGGAATGCGCCCATTCCGGATTGCCTCTTGAGCCACATCTTCCGGCATTGGATAGTGCGGCCGCAATCAAGAGGACCTCATGACATTTTCCAGCATTTTTGCGCAAATCGTGGCGCTGGTCGGCGGCGTCGCGCTGCGGTGGCGCCGGCTGCAGGGCGTCCCTCAGAAGGCGGCCTGGGGCGACAAGCCCGAAATTCCGCTGGCAAAGCCGCAAGGCGCCATTCCGACGCTGAAGATGCCGACCGCCAGGGGCTGGCGCAATGGCGAGAAGCCGACGGCCGCGCCCGGCCTCGAAGTCAACGCCTTTGCGACCGGCCTGAAACATCCGCGCTGGATCAACGTGCTGCCCAATGGCGATGTTCTCATTGCGGAAGCCACCCAGATCGCCGGACCGATCAGGAACACGTTTCAGTACGCGATGCAGGCGACGATGCGGCGGGCCGCGGCGCTCGGCGTCAGCGCCAACCGCATCACGCTGCTGCGCGACAGGGATGGCGACGGCGTCGCCGAGATCCGCGAGACCTTCATGGAGGGGCTGAACCAGCCCTTCGGCATGGCGCTGATCGGCGACACCTTCTATGTCGGCAACACCGACGGCGTCGTCGCCTTTCCTTACTCCGCCGGTGCCGATCGCATCACCGCGCAGGGGCGAAAGCTCGTCACCTTCAAGCCCGCCGGGCATTGGACGCGAAGCCTGCTGCCGAGCACCGACGGCAAGAAGCTCTATGCCGGCGTCGGCTCGCTCTCCAACATCGCCGAGAACGGCATGGAGGTCGAGCAAGGCCGCGCCGCCATCTACGAGCTCGATCTCGTCGCTGGCACGAGCCGCGTCTTTGCCTCCGGCCTGCGCAACCCGGTCGGGCTCGCATGGGAGCCGAACACCGGCGTGCTCTGGACCGTCGTCAACGAGCGCGATGGAATCGGCGACGAGACGCCGCCGGACTATCTGACCTCGGTGCGCGACGGCGGCTTCTATGGCTGGCCCTATTGCTATTGGGGCCAGATCGTCGACGACCGCGTGCCGCAGGATCCCGCCATGGTCGCCAAGGCGATCCAGCCCGATTATGCGCTCGGCGGCCATACCGCCTCGCTTGGCCTGTGCTGGCTGCCGGCCGGCACCTTGCCGGGCTTTCCCGATGGCATGGTGATCGGCCAGCACGGCTCCTGGAACCGCTCGACGCTGAGCGGCTACAAGGTCGTGTTCGTGCCGTTCGAAAATGGCCGCCCCTCCGGCCCGCCGCGGGACATTCTGTCGGGCTTCCTCGCAGACGACGAGACGTTCTCCTACGGGCGCCCGGTCGGCGTGACGCTCGGCCCCGACGGTTCGCTCTTGGTCGCCGACGATGTCGGCGATGTCATCTGGCGCGTCACCGGTGCACGAAAGCGGTGAGGCACCTGGTCGAGGCCTTCCAACGTTCTTGATACGGTTGTTCCACGGCTGTTGGCCAAGGCTCTTGCAAGGAGCCGCGGCACTCGCCAACTCTCCGCCATGCAGGAGCACGCCGAACGGATCATCGCGCATTATGAGCGTCACGCATCCGACTGGGATGCGGATCGACGCCGTGCCGGCTGGAACGACCGGAAATGGCATGACCGTTTTGTCGCCTTGCTGACCCCGGGGGCAACGGTTCTGGATCTCGGATGCGGCGGCGGCATTCCGGTGGCGCGGCACGCGGCGGACCACGGCCTGCGTATCACCGGCGTCGACGCATCGCCGTCGCTGATCACGCTGTGCCGCGAGCGCCTGGCCGACCATGAATGGCTGGTTGCGGACATGCGCGGCCTCGCGCTTGCCGGAACGTTCGACGGCATCCTGGCGTGGGACAGCTACTTCCATCTGAGCCCCGACGATCAACGCGCCATGTTTGACGTCTTCGCAGCCCATGCGGGTCCCGGCACGATCCTGATGTTCAATACCGGCCCGGCCTTCGGTGTCGCCCTCGGCTGCTATCGCGGCGACCCGCTCTATCACGCAAGTCTCGATACCGGCGAATATCGCGCGTTGCTCACCCGGCACCAATTTGAGCTGATCGACCACGCGATCGAGGACGCACAGGCCGGCGGCCGCACCGCTTGGCTCGCTCGCCGCAGCCTTGCGGGCTGAGCGCCTTCCCGAGACGACATTCGCGGTCGTCGTCCGCGCATGCGGATGATCCGACACGCTGCACGCTTGGGAATACCGGACACTTCGCACCCCCCATGCTTCGCAACGACGGCGGCTGCACGCTCACCTTCCGTGCCGGAAAATGACCACACAATCGCCTCCCCGCCTTAACCTTCCCGCCAAAAAGTTCGATGAGACTAGCCGCAACCAAAAAATGAAAAAGCTGTGACCGCAATCAAACAAGCTGGAGCGGTCGACGCGCGCGGGAAGCGGCCGCGGCGCATGTCGGAGGGACGTAAGTGTCGCTTGATCTGGCTGGACGGGCCCCATGTCGGACGCGTGGCGTGGTGACGCTGCGAGACATCGTTCGCTTTCCAACGACTCGAATGCGAGACGCGGCCTAATCACTTTTGATGCCGGTTGCGACCGGATCGCGGACGCCCGCGAAAGCCTTTCACAAGGCCTTGCGCCTTGCGCGATGGATCGGCCGACAGGAGGTTAGTTGATGAGTATCCCGGCCCGGCAGAACGAGACCCAGAGCGAGACGGACGAGCGCCTGCTGTATGCGGTGCCTTGGGCGAGCGACCTACACCGCGAAGAGGAAACCAACCGCCTGCAACAGGCCGTCATCGAGGCGGCCCAGCGCCTCGGGCGCGAACCCGTCGGACCATCGCTCCAGGCTGCTGCACAGTCGCAGCGGCCAAGCGCCGTGGGCTTCCGCCTCGCCACTCCGCTTTCGCGGGGACCCTCCAGCGAGGAGTCGAGCCAGCAGTCGGATCAGGACAATGATCCGCAAAACGACCTCGAGGAGATGAACCGGAGAATTTGGGCGGGGCTGATGCCGAAATTCATAGCTCCTCCTCCCCGCGAGCCGCTCAGCCTGCCGGGTCTTGGCGTGACCACCGGGCTTGTTGGCGCGGTCTTCGTCGCCGCCGCCGTCGCCCTCGTTGTGGTGAACGTCGTGCAGATCCCGGTGATAAGCAGCTCCAGCGACGATGACGTTCGACGCGTGCAATCCTCACCGCGCGCAGCGCCGGGACACCTGACGCGGATTGCGGCGGTCGAAGCCAGGATCGCGGCCGAGACCAGGACGGGAGCTGCCGATATCGCCACCGTGCCGGCCGGGACTTTGCTCGCCGCCGTTCCGACCAACGACATTGCAGCGGCGCCCAAATCCGCTCCTGCGATGACGCAACCGCCTGCAGCGCTGCTGCCTGCGCCACAGCCGTCGCAAGAGGTTGAGCTGATGCGGCCCGAGATTGCGCCGCCCAAGGCAGCCCCCGCGCCGGAGCCTCGACCAAGCGTGACGCTCACGCGCCCCGAAATCGCGTCCCTGCTCAGACGTGGGCAGGACCTGATCGCGGCCGGCGACATTGCCAGCGCCCGGCTCGTTCTCACCCATGTTGCGGAAGCCGGCGACGCCGAGGCCTCTCTCATCCTGGCGGGGACATACGATCCCGCCGTGCTCGGGACGCGCAGGGGCGTCGGTGTGCAGGGCGACCCCGCAAAGGCGCGCGCGTGGTACGCGAGAGCCGCCGAGCAAGGCTCGACAGAGGCCCGGCGGCGCCTCGACCGTCTCGGCCAATCGGCGCTTCGCTAGGATTTTCCGATCGCGCCGCAACGACAAGATCGCAGAAGCAGGGGGACAGAATGCGAGGGAGCGTCGAGAAGCCTTGGCAGGTGGCCGTGAACGCGCGTGGCGCAGGCAATGCGGGCCACGCGCCGCCGAGGACGGGGCTGCGTGCCACCACGACAGCGGCAGTCACGATCGTGCTCGCCACGATCGGTCTCCTGCCTGGCGGAATCTCCGCCGCGCGCGCGGCTGACGACGAGATCCGGATCGGCAACACCATGCCCTATAGCGGCCCGGCTTCGGCCTACGGCGTCATCGGCAAGACCATTGCGGCCTATTTCAACAAGGTCAACGCCGAGGGCGGCATCAACGGCCGCAAGATCACCTTCATCTCGTATGACGACGCCTACAATCCGCAGAAGACGGTCGAGCTGACCCACAAGCTCGTGGAAAATGACAAGGTGCAGCTCATCTTCGCAAGCCTCGGCACGGCGCCGAGCGCCGCGGTGCGACCCTATCTGAACGCCAACAAGATTCCGCAACTGTTCGTGGCATCGGGCGCATCGATGTGGGACCAGCCGCGCGACTTCCCCTGGACCATGGGATTCCAGCCGAGCTATCAGACCGAGGCTCACATCTACGCGCAGTACCTGCTGGAGCAGCATCCCAGCGGCGGCAGGATCGCGATCCTTTATCAGGATGACGATTTCGGCAAGGACTACGTCAAGGGCCTCAAGGACGCGCTCGGCGGCAAGATCCCCGTTGTCGCGGAGGTGCCCTACAAGGTCACCGATGCCAACATCAATCAGCAGATCGCCGCACTCAAGGCCACCGGTGCCGACATCTTCTTCGACGTGACGACGCCGAAATTCGCCGCGATGGCAATCCGTCGGGTCGCCGAGATCGGGTGGCAGCCCGAACATATCATTTCGACCGTATCGGAATCGGTCGCCGCGGTGATGATTCCTGCGGGCCTGCAGAACGCCGAAGGAATCCTGTCCGGCGGATACACCTGGGAGGGAGACGATCCGGCCGCGGCGAGCGATCCGGCCTACCGGGACTGGAATGCCTTCATGGAAAGTTATGCGCCTGATCTCAGCAGGAGCAACAGTCTCGCCGTGTTCGGCTATGCTGTTGCCAATCTGATGGTCGACGTGCTCCGGAAATGCGGAGACGACCTCTCCCGCGACAATATCATGAAGCAGGCGACTTCGCTGAAGGGCCTGCAGCTGCCGATGCTGATCCCGGGCGTCGTGATCAACACCAGCGCCAGCGATCACGCCCCGCTCGAGCAGATGCAGATGATGCAGTTCAGGGACGGGCATTGGCAGCGGTTCGGGCCGGTGCGGAGCGGCATCGATCCCGGCGCGGTCTCCGACTCGTTCAAGACGATCTTTCGCTACGGCGCCGCCAAGCGCGAGCTCGCCGACCAGATCAATGCCAACACCGTGACCCTGATGACGGGTGCGTTCGGCAGCACCTACGCGCAAATGGGCGCCGACCTCTCGTCTGCGCTGGACAACGGTTTCGATTTCCGCGTCCTGCCGGTGACGGGCCGCGGCTCGGTCCAGGCGGTGGCCGACATCCTGCTCCTGAAGGGGGTCGACGCCGGCATCGTGCGCAAGGACACGCTGTCCTATCTCGAGCAAAAGGGCTTTGCCGACAACATCCGCAACCAGTTCGTCTATGTCACCAAGATGTTCAACGAGGAAATGCACGTGGTGGCGCCGCGCTCGATCGCCAGCATGAAGGACCTCGACGGCAAGACCGTTGCGGTTGACGTGCCAGACAGCAGCACCTTCGTCACCTCGATCAACGTGTTCGAGCGGCTCGGCATCCGGCCGCATCTGCTCTACATCGAGCCACGAACCGCGCTCGAGATGCTGCGCAACGGCGAGATCGACGCAATCGTGGCGGTGGAAGGAAAGCCGGTGCAATGGCTGAGCCAGATCAACGACCCCAACCTTCATCTGGTGCCGGTCGACTACGACAAATCGCTGCGCGATGACTATCTGCCGGCCCAGCTGTTGCCGGAGGATTATCCCGGACTGATCACGGACGCTCAGCCGGTCGGCACGGTAGCAGCCGAGGCCGTTCTTGCCGCCTATAATTGGCAACCGGGCAGCGATCGTTACAGGCGATTGGCGCTGCTGGTCGATTCCCTGTTCACCCACCTGGACAAGCTGCAGCGCCCGCCATTTCATCCGAAATGGCAGGAGCTCGCGCCGCTGGCGCCGGTCGCGGGCTGGACGCGCTTCAAGGCGGCGCAGGACTGGGTCGATCGCAACGCCCCCGCCCCGGTCGCGTCGAGCGATGTGAGCGCAGCAATGGGTGCGCATGCGAGCACGCCGCAGGACGACCCGGTCCTCTATCGAGAATTTCTGGAATGGAAGGCCAATCGCCTGAAGCAGCAGGCTGACGCCGCCATCCGCACGCCGGCGTCGGTCAGGAAGCGCGCCGACAAGCGACCGCTTCACTGAGCCCATGGCGCGCCAGCAGCACGTTTTGCTGCCACGCGCGACGAGCCTCGGTGGGCGCGGCGCTCACGCGCCCCGGCCCACCCTGCTCATTTCTCGGCCTCTACTTCACGGGCTCCAGGATCGAGACGTAGTTCGCGACCGCAGCCCCGCCCATGTTGAAGATGCCGCCGAGCTGGGGCGCATTGAGCTGCATGCCCTCGGGCGCCTTGCCTGCGAGCTGCATCGCCGTCATCACGTGCATGGAGACGCCGGTCGCGCCGATCGGGTGACCTTTTGCCTTCAGCCCGCCTGAGGGGTTGACCGGCAGCTTGCCGTCCTTCTGGGTCCAGCCCTCCTTGATGGCGCGCGCGCCCTGCCCGCGCGGGGTCAGGCCCATGGCTTCATATTCGATCAGCTCGGCGACGGTGAAGCAGTCATGGGTCTCGACAAAGGAGAGATCGGAGAGCTGCAGACCGGCCTTCTGCAGCGCGCGCTGCCAGGCCACCGTGCAGCCCTCGAACTGCAGGATGTCGCGCTTGGACATCGGCAGGAAATCCTGCGCATGCGCGGTGGCGCGGACATTGATCGCCTTGCCCATGGTTCTTGCCGTCTCGGCATCCGTCAGCACCAGCGCTGCCGCACCGTCGGAAACCAGCGAGCAGTCGGTGCGCTTCAGGGGACCGGCGACATAAGGATTCTTCTCGCTCTCGGAGCGGCAGAACTCGAAACCGAAATCCTTGCGCATCTGCGCGAAGGGATTGGCGACGCCGTTCTTGTGGTTCTTGGCGGCGATCATGGCGAGCGCGTCGGACTGGTCGCCGTATTTCTGGAAATAGCCCTGCGCGATCTTGCCGAACACGCCGGCAAAGCCGCCGACGGTGTCGCCGTCTTCGGGCAGGTAGGACGCCTTGAGCAGGTTCTTGCCGATTTCGGCCGAGGGCGTGCGCGTCATCTGCTCGACGCCGACCACCAGCACGATCTTCGCCTGCCCGGCTGCGATGGCGCGGATGCCCTGATGGACGGCGGCCGAGCCGGTCGCGCAGGCATTCTCGACCCGGGTCGCCGGCTTGAAGCGCAGCGCCGGATCGGCCTGCAGCACCAGCGAGGCGGTGAAATCCTGCGGCGAGAAGCCGGCGTTGAAATGGCCGAGCAGGATCTCGTCGACATCGGCGGCGGAGATGCCGGCATCCGCAATCGCCTCATTGGCGACGCGGACCACGAGGCTCTCGACGGTCTCGGTGTCGAACTTGCCGAACGGCGTGTGCGCCCATCCGACGATACTGGCTGTCATGGTCTTTCTCCCGAATGCGTGCTGTCAGTCGACGAACTTACCACCGAGTTCGTCCTCGATGTGAATCCGAATGATGTCGTCGAAGGTCTTCTCGGCGGTGGTGAAGCCGAGCTCGCGGGCACGTTTGGCCTCGAAATTGCGCGGCCAGCCGTCGACGATGCCCATGATGAAGGGATCCGGCACCCGCTTGATGCGGGCCGCGACCCTCTCGCCGGCAACGCGCTTTAGCGCCGCGATCTGCTCGCCGACGGTTGCGGACAGGCCGGGCATGGTCAGGTTGCGGCGCGGACCGACGGCCGCAAGATCCATGGTGCCGGCATGGAGCAGGAAGCCCACCGCCGAGCGCGGGGTGGCATGCCAATGGCGCACCTCTTCCGACACCGGCAGCACCGCCTCCTGCCCGGCCAGCGGCTCGCGCAGGATGTTGGAGAAGAAGCCCGAGGCCGCCTTGTTCGGCGCGCCCGGGCGGATGCACACGGTGGGAAGGCGGATGCCGATGCCGTCGAGGAAGCCGCGGCGGGAATAATCGGCCAGCAGCAGCTCGCCGATCGCCTTCTGGGTGCCATAGCTCAAAAGCGGCGTATGGAAGAACTCGTCGCCGATGGCGTCGGGGAACGGCGCACCGAACACGGCAATCGAGGAGGTAAAGACCACGCGCGGCTTGTAGCCGCCGCCGACCAGCCTGATGGCATCGAGCAGCATCCGCGTGCCGTCGAGATTGATGCGGTAGCCCTTGTCGAAATCAAGCTCCGCCTCGCCGGAGACGATCGCGGCGAGATGGAAGATCGCGTCCGGCCGGCCCGCGATCAGCTTCTCGGCCGCGCCCGGCACGGCAAAATCGCCGGCCACGATTTCGACCGGGAAACCGGCCTTCTCCGGCTTGTTGGGCGCCACCACGTCGTGAAGGGTCAGCCGGGTGATCTCGCTCTTGCCAAGCCGCCCGTCGCGCAACAGGCGTTCGACGAATTTGCGGCCGACCATGCCGGCAGCGCCCAGAACCAGAATATGCAAGAGCCAACTCCTTGTTGTTTTTGTTCACCCGCAGGCGAAAGGGCTATCCACGAACTCGGTCACCTCTCCTGAAGGGAGAGGTCGGATTGCATCGACAGATGCAATCCGGGTGAGGGGTTACGGTCCCTCGTTGGAGCTGCGGCCCCTCATCCGGATCGCGCCGGACGATGCTGCGCATCGCCGGGAGCGATCCGACCTCTCCCCGCTGGGGAGAGGTTAAGCGTTCTTCGCTCCAAGTCCTACCTAGCACGGCTGGAAAGCCCGTCTACTCCTTCACGGCGCCGGTCATGGCCGACACATAATACTCGACGAAGAAAGAATAAAGGATCACGACGGGGACCGACCCTACCAGCGCCGCCGCCATCAGCGCGCCCCAGTGGTAGACGTCGCCATTGACCAGCTCGGTGATGGCCCCGACCGGAATCGTCTTGTTCTCCGAGGAGGAGATGAAGGTCAGGGCATAGATGAACTCGTTCCAGGACAGGGTAAAGGCGAAGATGCCGGCGGAGATCAGGCCGGGCAATGCCAGCGGCAGCGTGATCTTGGTCAGGATCTGCAGCCGCGTGGCGCCGTCGATCAGGGCGCACTCCTCGAGCTCATAGGGGATGGTGCGGAAATAGCCCATCAACAGCCAGGTGCAGAACGGGATCAGGAAGGTCGGATAGGTCAGGATCAGCGCGAGATTGCCGTCGAACAGTCCGAGCTGGAAGACGATGGCGGCGAGCGGGATGAACAGGATCGAGGGCGGCACCAGATAGGCCAGGAAGATGCCGAGCGCGACATAGCGCGAGCCCTTGTAGCGCAGCCGCTCGATCGCATAGGCCGCGCAGACGCTGGCAAACAGCGAGATGAAGGTCGAGCAAACCGAGACGATGATGGTGTTGGTCATCCATTGCGGATAATCGGTCTCGAAGAATAGCTTGTAGATATGCTCCAGCGTCGGATGCGCGATCAGGAACGGATTGTACTGCTCATAATCGTACATCTCCGCGTCCGGCTTGAAGGTCGTCACCGCCATCCAATAGAACGGAAACAGCAGGAAGACCACGATCAGCCCGAGCGGCAGGTAGACGCGAACGAACCGGCGCGGCAGGCTTTCCAGATAGGACATGCCGACGCTGTTGTCTTCGACGCTCGCCATCGTCAGTCCCTCCCGCCCTGCTGCCAGCGCGTGCGCTGCAGCCCGAAGAAGCTCAACAGGATCGCCGCGACCAGGAACGGGATCATGGCATTGGAGATCGCGGCGCCCTCGCCGAGATGGCCGCCGGTGATGGCGCGCTGGAACGACAGCGTCGCCATCAGGTGCGTCGCATTGATCGGGCCGCCGCGGGTGATGGTGTAGATCAGCTGGAAGTCGGTGAAGGTCATCAGGACCGAGAACGTCATCACCACCGCGATGATCGGCGACAGCATCGGCAGCGTGATGTAGCGGAAACGCTGCCAATTCGAGGCGCCGTCGAGATTGGCGGCCTCGTAGAGCGAGGGCGAGATGGTCTGCAGGCCCGCCAGCAGCGTGATCGCCACGAACGGCACGCCGCGCCAGATATTGGCGACGACCACCGACCAGCGCGCGTTCCAGGGATCGCCGAGGAATTCGATGTAGTTGTGGATCAGCCCGGCCTTGATCAGCACCCAGGAGATGATCGAGAACTGGCTGTCATAGATCCACCAGAAGGCGATGGCCGACAGCACCGTCGGCACCACGAAGGGCAAGAGCACGATGGCGCGCAGCATGGATTTGAACGGCAGCCGCTCGTTGAGCAGCAGCGCCAGATAAAGGCCGATCGCGAATTTGATGACGCTCGCGGTCACCGTGTAGAAGATGGTGTTGAACACCGACAGCCAAAACACCGAATCGTGGCCGAGCGAGACGAAATTGGCAAAGCCGACGAAGTGCCCGGTGCCGCCGATATTGGTGTCGGTCATGCCGAGCCAGAAGCCCAGCGCCAGCGGATAGGCGAGAAACAGCACGAGAATGAGCAGCGCCGGCACCATGAACAGCGCGCCCAGGACATTTCGACTCTCGAGCGCCCGCGACAGCAGGCTTGGGCGGGGCGTCTGTGCGACGGCGTTTTCGGCCAGAACTGCCATTCATATCACTCCGCAAGAGACCAGACGGCGCCCGGAACGATCCGGACGCCGCCAGCGACAGGTCGATCAGGCCTGGTAGTAGCGCTTGGCGCGCTCGGCGGCGCGCGCGGCCGCTTCCTTCGGGGTTGCCGAGCCGGACGCGGCTTCCGCGAACATGTCGACCACGACAAAGTCGCCCATCACGCCGGCCGAGGCATTGCCGAGATCGCCGGCATAGCCGTTGTCGAGGCAGCGCTTGAGGCAGTCGCGATACGGCGTGATCTTCGGGTCCGACGTCCACACCGGATTGTCGTTGTAGGCCGGCAGCGGCGGCGCCACATAGCCGTTGGAGGCGACCTCCCAGGCGTCGTAATTCTCCTTCTCCCACATGAAGCGAATATATTCCTTCACCGCCTTGGGATACTTGGAATATTTGTAGCCGTAGGCGACCAGCACGTTCTGCTGCTCGGTCGGCTTGCCGACCGGACCGATCGGCGCCGCCGCGTGGTCCATGTCCTTGGCGATCTCCTGCTGCTTCGGATCCGGCGAGTTCTTGCCGACCGTCCAGATCGAGATGCCGTTGAGCGTCAGGCTGATGTCGCCGGCCAGGAACGCCTTGTTGTTGTTGGAGTCGTTCCAGGACAAGACGCCGGGGATGAAGGTCGGATATAGCTGCTTGACGTATTCGAGCGCTGCGATCGTCTCCGGCGAGTCGATCACGACCTCGTTCTTCTCGTTGACCACCTTGCCGCCATGAGCCCACAGCAGCCACTGGGTCCAGCCATTGGCGTCGCCGGTCGCATGCCCGAGCGCGAAGCCGGCCGGGGTGTTGTTCTTCTTCAGGTTCTGGCACAGTTTCAGGAAGCCCGGCAGGTCCTTGGGAAACTCCTCGAAGCCGGCTGCCTTCATGTGGCTGATGCGGTAGTTCATGCATCCGCCTGTCGCGCCTTGCGGAATGGCAATCCAGCTATTGCCCTTCTTGCCGTATTTCTCAGCCACCGGATACCAGCCGCCGTTCTTCTCGCCGAGATAGGTGGCGATGTCGGTGACGTCGATCAGCTTGTCCGGGAACTTGAAGGGATCATCCAGCGTGCCGATGATCAGGTCCGGGCCGGCGCCGACATTGGCGGCGACCGCAGCCTTGGGACGGATGTCCTCCCAGCTTTCGGCCTCGAGCTTCACCTTGACGCCGGTGGTGTCGGAAAATTTCTTGGTCAGCTCGGCGAACTTGTCGTACTCGGCCTGAATGAACTGCTTCCAGCGCAACACCCGGATCGAGGCATTGGCCTCCGGCGTGTTGCTCCAGGTGGCTGCGCGCGCCGGCACGATCGCACCGCCGGCGAGTGCCGCGGTCGCGCCGACGCCAACCTTGAGGACGTCGCGCCTGTTGAAGTCTCCCATTGTCTCCACTCCCTTTTCTTGTGCTTTGTTTCGCGTTGTTGCCGCGTGATTATGATTGTCCGGCTCGAGCGCCCGCGAGCTCTCGCGCTACAGCCGTTTTCCTGACGTCTCGTCGAACAGATGCACCAGCGATGGATCCGGCTTCAGCTTGACCTTGTCGCCGGGATTGAACTGGTGCCGCTCGCGGAACACCGCGACTACCTGCTCGCCGCCGAGCCTGGCATAGACCTGCGTCTCCGAGCCGGTCGGCTCGACCACGATGATCTCGGCATCCGCGCCGTCATCGGCGATGGTGAAATGCTCGGGGCGCACGCCATAGACGACCGGCTTCCCATCGGAATTGGCAGGCGCCGCTTTCAGCGGCAGCTTGACTCCGTTCGGGCCCTCGAATGACGCGCTGCCGTTCACCGTCACCTTGCCCTTGAGGAAATTCATCGCGGGCGAGCCGATGAAGCCGGCAACGAACTGGTTGTCCGGCCTGTCGTAGAGCTCGAGCGGCGAGCCGATCTGCTCGACGATGCCGTCATGCATGACCACGATCTTGTCGGCCATGGTCATGGCCTCGATCTGGTCGTGGGTGACGTAGACGGTGGTCGTCTTCAGCCGCTGGTGCAGCTCCTTGATCTCTGTTCGCATGGCCACGCGCAGCTTGGCGTCGAGGTTGGAGAGCGGCTCGTCGAACAGGAACACCTGGGGATCGCGCACGATGGCGCGGCCCATCGCGACGCGCTGGCGCTGGCCGCCGGAGAGCTGCCGGGGATAGCGCGCGAGCAAGGGCGTCAAGGCCAGGATCTCGGCGGCGCGCTGCACCCGCTTGTTGATCTCGGCGGTGGAGGCGCCGCGCAGCTTGAGCGAGAAGCCCATGTTCTCGCCGACCGTCATGTGGGGATAGAGTGCATAGTTCTGGAACACCATGGCAATGTCCCGCTCCTTGGGCTGGACATTGTTCACGACGCGCTCGCCGATCGAAATCGTGCCCGAGGTGATGTTCTCCAGCCCCGCGAGCATGCGCAGCAGGGTCGATTTGCCGCAGCCGGAGGGGCCGACCAGGACGACGAACTCGCCATCCTCGATCGGGACCGTCACGCCGTGCAGGACTTCGAACCCGCCGAATGATTTCCTGACGTCACGGATATGCACTGAGGACATACAGTCCCTCCCCGATTTCCTTAAATCCCCCTGCGGACGCTGTCCCGCAGGGCATTTTTGATTGGTTCGGGTCTTACCAGACTTTTTTGACGGTGTCGTTGGATGAAAGTCTAAAATCATCCCACTTGCCAACTGCTTGTAAGGAGAGATTTGCGATCCGCTGCTCATGATGTAAACATCGGATGGAACGTCAATGCCGCACCAGGCGCCGCTCAAAAATGAGGCGTGTGTGCGCTGCGGGAGAAACCATGAACAAGCCGCTAACCGGCGTCGCCAGGCGCAAGCTCCGTTCCCAGGAATGGTTCAACAATCCTCACAACCCCGGCATGACCGCGCTCTATCTGGAGCGCTATCTCAATTTCGGGCTGACCCGAAAGGAGTTGCAGTCGGGCAAGCCGATCATCGGCATCGCCCAGACCGGCAACGACCTGTCGCCGTGCAATCGGCATCACCTCGAATTGGCACACCGGGTGCGCGAAGGCATTCGCGAGGCCGGCGGTATCGCCATGGAGTTTCCGACTCACCCGATCCAGGAGACGGGCAAGCGCCCGACCGCGGCGCTCGACCGCAATCTCGCCTATCTCGGCCTGGTCGAGGTGCTGTTCGGCTATCCGCTCGACGGCGTGGTGCTGACCACCGGCTGCGACAAGACGACCCCGGCCTGCATGATGGCGGCCGCCACCGTCAATCTTCCCGCCATCGTGCTCTCGGGCGGGCCGATGCTCAATGGCTGGCATGGCGGCGAGCGCACCGGCTCAGGCACCATCGTCTGGAAGTCGCGCGAGCGGCTGGCCGCCGGCGAGATCGACTATGAGGAGTTCATGGAGATCGTAGCCTCCTCGGCGCCATCGGTCGGCCATTGCAACACCATGGGCACGGCATCCACCATGAACTCGCTGGCCGAAGCGCTCGGCTTCTCGCTGCCCGGCTGCGCGGCGATCCCCGCGCCCTATCGCGAGCGCGGCCAGATTGCCTACGAGACCGGCAAGCGCATTGTCGAGATGGTCTGGGAGGATCTGAAGCCGTCGGACATTCTGACGCGCAAGGCGTTCGAGAATTGCATCGTGGTCAATTCCGCGATCGGCGGCTCGACCAACGCGCCGATCCATATCAATGCGCTGGCGCGGCATGTCGGCGTGGAACTGTCGATCGACGATTGGCAGAAGTTCGGCCACGACGTGCCCCTGCTCGTCAACATGCAGCCGGCCGGCTTCTATCTCGGCGAGGAATTTCACCGCGCCGGCGGCGTGCCGGCGGTGGTGCGCGAATTGATGGCGCATAACCGCATCCACGAGGATGCCGTCACCGCCAACGGCCGCACCATGGGCGACAATTGCCGCGAGGCAGCCAAGCCCGACGGCGACGTGATCTGGAGCTATGACAAGCCGCTGGTCAAGGACGCGGGCTTTTTGGTCCTGCGCGGCAACCTGTTCGATTCCGCGATCATGAAGACCAGCGTGATCTCGAAGGAATTTCGCGACCGCTATCTCAGCAACCCGAAGGACCTCAACGCCTTCGAGGGCCGCGCCATCGTGTTCGAGGGCCCGGAGGATTACCACGCGCGAATCGATGACGCCTCCCTCGACATCGACGAGCATTGCGTGCTGTTCATCCGCGGCACCGGTCCGATCGGCTATCCCGGTGGCGCCGAGGTCGTGAACATGCAGCCGCCGGCGGCGCTGATCAAACGCGGCATCCTCTCGCTGCCCTGCATCGGCGACGGAAGGCAGTCCGGCACTTCGGGCTCGCCGTCGATCCTCAACGCGTCGCCGGAAGCGGCGGCCGATGGCGGGCTTGCGATCCTCAGGACCGGCGACAAGGTGCGCATCGACCTCAACAAGGGCAGCGCCAACATCCTGATCTCGGATGAGGAGGTGAAGAAGCGGCACGCAGAGCTGAAGGCCAAGGGCGGCTTCCCCCACCCGGCCAACCAGACGCCGTGGCAGGAGCTCTATCGCGCGACCGTCGGCCAGCACGCGACCGGCGCCTGCATGGAGCTCGCCACCCGCTATCACGACATCGCCCACACGGTGGGCGTGGCGCGGGACAATCATTGATCCCGCTTCGCAGCCACCGCGCGCTCCGTCATTGCGAGCCCAGCGAAGCAATCCAGGGCCGCGCACACGACTCTGGATTGCTTCGTCGCGGAGCCTGTCATCGGGCCGCGCTTCGCGCGGACCCGTTGTCTCCTCGCAATGACGGCGCAAGCAAAAACTAATTCCCAGGAGACCCCCATGTCCGAGCGCCTCAAAGGCAAGCGCGCTTTCATCACCGCCGCCTCCGCCGGCATCGGCCGCGCCTGTGCGCTGACCTTTGCGCGCGAAGGTGCCACCGTGTTCGCGACCGACATCGACGAGAAGGGCCTCGCCGCGCTGAAGGGCGAAGGCATTGCCGACGTCGCCCGGCTCGACGTCCGCGACAGCGCCGCGGTTGCGGCAGCCGCGAAGCGCGTCGGCAAGATGGACATTCTGCTCAACGCCGCGGGCTTCGTGCATCACGGCACCGTGCTCGATTGCTCCGACGACGACTTCGACTTCTCCTTCGATCTCAACGTGAAATCGATGCACCGCACCATCCGCTCGTTCCTGCCGGATATGATCGCGGGCGGCGGCGGCGCCATCGTCAACATCTCCTCGGCCGCCGGCGTGTTCAAGGCCGCGCCCAACCGGTATGTCTATGGCGCGACCAAAGCCGCGGTGGCGGCGCTGACCCGCTCGGTCGCCGTCGATTTCATCGCCAAGGGCATCCGCTGCAACTGCATCTGCCCGGGCACCATCGAGACGCCCTCGATGCTGCAGCGCGCGGCGGCCGCCGGCCCCAACGGGCGCGAGATGTTCGTGTCGCGGCAGCCGATGGGCCGGCTCGGCACGGCCGAGGAGATCGCCTCGCTCGCGCTCTATCTGGCCAGCGACGAGAGCGCCTTCACCACGGGCGTCGCTCACGTCATCGATGGCGGCTGGACGCTGTAGGACCGCAATGAGCCAAGTTCGGAATAGCCCATGAACAAGATCGATCTCGATGGCCGTAGCGCCGTCGTCACCGGCGGCGCCCAGGGTTTTGGCCGCGCCGTCGCCGAACGCTTTGTCGCCTCCGGCGCGAGGGTCGCGATCTGGGATCACGACCTGGCGCTTGCCGAAAAGACCGTGGCCGCCATCGGCGACGCCGCCAGGGCCCTCGCGGTCGACGTCACCGACACCGCCGCGGTGGAACGCGCCCGCGACGACACAGTGAAGGCCTTCGGCAAGATCGACATCCTCGTCAACAATGCGGGTGTTGCCGGCATCAACAAGACGGTGTGGGAAACCGACCTCGAGGAATGGCGCAAGGTGCTGCGCATCAATCTCGACGGCCCCTTCATCTGCTGCAAGGCGATCGTACCCTCGATGCTGAAACTGGGCTACGGCCGCATCGTCAACATCGCCTCCATCGCCGGCAAGGAGGGCAATCCCAACGCCGCGCATTATTCGGCCTCCAAGGCCGGCCTGATCGCGCTGACGAAATCGCTCGGCAAGGAGCTCGCGCAGACCAACATCCTGGTCAATGCAGTGACGCCGGCCGCAGCCAAGACCGCGATCTTCGACCAGATGACGGACGAGCATATCAATTTCATGCTGTCGAAGATCCCGAAGGGCCGCTTCGTGCAGGTCGAGGAGCTGGCCGCGATGGTCGCCTGGCTCGCGTCGGAAGATTGCGGCTTCTCCACCGGCGCCGTGTTCGACATATCCGGGGGACGCGCGACCTACTAGGTGATGCCATGACAAGAGAAGGCGGATGTCTGTGCGGCGCGGTTCGCTTCAGGGCCGAGGGCGAGCCGGTCAACGTCCGCATCTGCCATTGCCGTAACTGCCAGAAGGCGATGGGCTCGCCGTTCTTTGCCCGCGCCCTGTTCGAGCAGAGTGCGCTCATGATCGAAGGCGAAACGGCGCGCTACCCCACCTCCGACCAGCTCGACCGCGTGTTCTGCCCCCGCTGCGGCACCCGGCTGTTCTCGTGGCGGAAGGTCGGAAACACGCGGGCCGGCGTTGCGCTGGCCGCCTTCGACGACCGCAACGCCTTTACCCCGACCGCCCATATGTGGGTTGCGGAAAAGATCGACTGGGTCAGGCTGGACGACGGCCTGCCGTGCTATCCGGAAACCGCACCCTAGCCGGCGAGGCCTCGCAGACTTAGCTGTGCAGCGCCCCTCGCCATGGAACCCGCCCCTTGAACGTCACCCCCTACGGCCTCTCGATCTGGATCCTGCCGCTCGTCATCGCCATCACCTTTCACGAGGCGGCCCACGGCTTCGTGGCACACGTGCTGGGCGATGACACCGCTTACAAGCTCGGGCGCGTCAGCTTCAACCCGCTGCGCCATATCGATCCCTTCGGCACCCTGATGCTGCCGGCGCTGTTGCTGCTGTCGCACGCGCCGTTCCTGTTCGGCTATGCCAGGCCGGTTCCCGTGAATTTCCGCCAGCTGCGCGAGCCCAGGCTCGGCATGGTGCTGGTGGCGCTGGCCGGGCCCGTCACCAACATCCTGCTGGCGCTCGCCGCGGCGCTTTCGTTCCACCTGGTCGACTTCATACCAGCGAACGGCTCGCAATGGGTTGCCGACAATCTCAGCAACATGATTCTGATCAATGTCGTGCTCGCGGTTTTCAACATGATGCCGATCCCGCCCCTGGATGGCGGGCGGGTGGCGGTCGGGTTGTTGCCGCGGGCGCTGGCGGTGCCGCTGTCCCGATTGGAGCCGTTCGGCATGCTGATTCTGATCGGAATTTTGATCCTGCTGCCGCTTGCGGGTTCGCAGTTCGGTCTCAATCTTGATGTTATTTCGGCTGGGCTGAGGACGGTGACAGGCTTTATGATCCGTTTCATTCTTGTTTTAACCGGTAACGCGTAACCCGGCCGTCATGCGTATTTGTGACAGCGTGGCCCATCGGTAACGCGTAGCCATCCGTCGATAACCGGCCCATCATAAGGACTGGCGAGAGAAAACCGAGGGCGCCTTGGTCAAAGCTGCAGATATGATGATCGCGCGACGTGCCGACACCAGGGCCCGCGCCGATTTCGCGACCTGGAAGATGATCGCGAAACTCAATGGCGCCTCGTCGCTGCCCGCCAACGCCCAGAAGTTCCTCGCAAGCTACAAGGACCTGCTCAAGGAGATGAACGAGGCGGATGCGAGCGAGGCGACCATCCGCCTGATGTATGGCGCCTATTACAAGGAAATGGGCGGGGTCGGCGCGCCGCCCGAAGTCCGTTCCACCCCGACCGAGCCCGTGACCGACAACGTCACCGCCTTCCGCCGGCCGGCCGCGCGGTCCAAAACACCCTTCAAGTCGCTGCGGCCGACGTTCGGCTTCGGCGGGCAAGGCCAGAGACCGCAGCTGCCGGTCGCCCTGATCTTCACCTGTCTCGTCATCGTCTATGTCGGGGTCAGGTATTATTTTGGGCGGTGATGCCTGATGGACCGGGCGGCTGCGCGGTCACCCCTTGCCCTTGACGCGGAAGATCACCGGTAACGTGAAGGTAAGCCCCTCGTCGGCGACGGCCGGCGGTGGCTGCGGCACCGGATCGGAGCGGCGGACCATCGAAAGTGCCGCCTCGTCGAAGGCGGGATCGCCGGAACTCTTGACGATGTTGACGCTGAGCACGTGCCCCAGCCGGTCCAGCACGAAGCTCACCGTGATCTCGGCGTTCTTCTGCGCGCGATCGGCCGGGTAGCGCTTGTGGCGGTCGAAATGCGCGACAAGCTCCTTCTGCCACTGCACTTTGACACGCGCGAGGCTTTCGCCGATGCCCTGCGCCGGCGCGACCGAGCGCTCGCCTTGCGGAATGTTCTCCGAGCTCGGGGCCGCGGTCGCCTCCGCCGCTGCGGATTGCTGCGAGGCCGCGGTCTGCACCGCCGCTACCTTGGCCTCGTCCTCGACAGGTTTCTTCACGTCATTAGGCGTCACCACGCGATCGGGATTCTCCGTCTCGGTCGGGATATCCTTCGGCAGGTCGGTTTCCTTGGTCTCCGCCTTCTGCTGGGGAATGGCGGGCGAAGCCACCGACGCGTCGGAATCCGGTCCGGGCGGCAAATCCGATGGATCCCGCTTGGGTGAGCTCAGCTCCAGGCCGACCTCGATGGCCGGCGCGCCGAGATCGTCCGAGGCCTCGTCGGCCCTGAGATGGGCAAGCGCCAGCGCAGCGCCCCCGAGATGCAGCGCGACAGCGCTCACCGCTGCGACGACCCACAGCCGTCGCGATGTCGTGCGCGCTCCCTCGAGGTCTGTCATCCCGACATCACCCCGCTCGTCTCAAGGCTTTGCCGGATCCGGAACGCCCTCAAGCGCCACCAGCTTGATCCTGGTGAAGCCGCCGGCGCGCAGGATCTCCAGCACGTCCATCATCTCGCCATAGGGCACAGCGCGGTCGGCGCGGATGAAGATGAAACGATCCTTGGCGGCGCCGTCGGTGCCATCCAGCGTGTGCACGAGATCCGAGCGCTTGACCGGCGTCTCGCCAATGAAAAGCGACAAATCGGGCTTGATGCTCACATAGGTCGGCTTGTCCGGCTTCTTCTCCGGGCTTGCGGTCGAGGACGGCAGGTCGATCGGCAGGTCGACCGTCGAGAGGGGCGCCGCCACCATGAAAATGATGAGCAGGACCAGCATCACGTCGATGAACGGCGTGACGTTGATCTCGTGGGCCTCGGCGAATTCCTCGTCGTCGTCGAGGCCGCCTTCCGCGATCGAAGCACCCATGACCGCCTACTCCGCTGCCCGCGCCATCACGCCGGCGCTGCCGCGGTCGAGATCACGCGACAGCAGCCGCGCGGCGGCCCCCGAGGCGCGCGCCACCAGCTCGAGATAGGTCTTGGTCGCACGCGCGAAGTGATTGTAGATGATGACGGCTGGGATCGCGGCGGCAAGGCCGATTGCGGTGGCCAGCAGCGCTTCCGCAATGCCAGGCGCGACCACGGCGAGGTTCGTCGTCTGCGCCTTCGAGATGCCGATGAAGCTGTTCATGATGCCCCAGACCGTGCCGAACAGGCCGACGAAGGGCGAGGTCGAGCCGATCGTCGCGAGCAGCCCCATGCCGACGCGGATGCGGCGCCCTTCCGCGCGCGCAATCTCCGCAAAGCGCGACGCAGCGCGCTCCTTGATACCGCTGTCGCTGGCGATCCCCGCCGACAGCCGCACCTCATGCGTCGCTGCGTCGAGCAGCGAGGGCAGCACGCCCTTGTCGGCGCCAAGCGCAAGCCGCGCCTCTGCGAGCGATCTGACATTGCCGATCCCCGCCAGCGCGGCGCAGAGCTTGCGTCTGATGACCGACAGCTCGACGGTCTTGGCGATCAGGATGGTCCAGGTCGCAAACGAGGCAAGGGCGAGCCCGCTCATCACGATCTTCACCAGGATGTCGGCCGACAGGAACATGGACCAAGGCGACAGCTCATGCGGCACGACCGGCTGCGACTTCAGCTCGTGCGAGCCGCCTGCATCGACCGGCACAGCGGCAGAGGTTGCAGGCGCAGGCGCAGCGGGCCCGGCGGCAGGTGAACTCGACGGCAACTGCGAGGGCTGACCTTGTTGCGCATATGCGAGTGGAACGGCGACCAGGATTGCAAGTACGGCGAGACATTTAAGAAGTGTTCTAAACATTGCCGCACATATCTCCGGCTCGGACGCGAGCTGTGCTTATGCCGCTTGCGTCGCGCGCTGCAAGGTCGCCGCGCGCAATTGAGAGCGAATCTAAACTTCGGCCCAGTAGCGGATCAGGTTGTGATAGATGCCGGTGAGCTTCACCGTCTCCGGATCGTCGCGTCCGAGCCGCTCGCTCAAGGCCTGGATCGCGGTATCGAGGTCGAAGATCATGCTGCGCGCATGGGCGTCGCGGATCATGCTCTGCATCCAGAAGAAGGAGGCGACCCGCGCCCCGCGAGTCACCGGGGTCACCATGTGCAGGCTGGACGCCGGATAGAGCACGGCATCGCCGGCCGGCAGCTTGACCTCGTGCGAGCCGTAGAAGTCCTCGACCACGAGCTCGCCGCCGTCATAATCCTCCGGCTCCGACAGGAACAATGTCATCGACAGGTCGGTGCGAATGCGCAGGCCCGTGAGGCGGTCGCCGCGCACGGCGTTGTCGACATGGATGCCGAAATGATGCCCGTCCGCTGCCGTGTAACGGTTGAACAGCGGCGGGAAGATCTGCTGCGGCACGGCGGCCGCAAGAAAGCGCGGGCTTGCCGTCAGCGCCGAGATGATGCGGTTGCCGAGCCTGCGCGCGACCTCGCTGTCCGGCGGCAACTGCTCGTTACGCTTGACCAGCGCCGATTGCGCACCGGCGGTCGAGCGACCGTCCTCCCATTCCGAGGCATCCATGATGTGGCGGAACTCCGCCACATCATGCTTGCTCAGGACGTTGGGGATAGAGATCAGCATCGGCGTCAGTACCTCGCCGACAGCACGAGATAGGCGGCACGCCCCGGCGCCTCCAGCGTGAACGGCGCCGAGCTCTGGTAGAACGCGTCGTAATAGAGCTTGTTGAAGATATTGTTGACGAACAGCTTCACCTTCCAGTGCTGGTCGATCTTGGCTTCCGCAAAGGCATCGAAGCGCCAGTAGCTCGGCAGCGACGTGCCCTGGTTCGCAGCGAGCAAGGTGCCGCCATAGATCTTGGACCGATATACCGCCTGCCCGCCGAGCTCCCAGGTGTCGTTGAGCTGATATTTGGAAAGCATGCTGAAGGACTGATGCGCGACGTTGGCGAGCGGCAGCCCGACATTGGTTGTGTAGAGCGCAGTGTTGGCCGGCGGCACCAGCGACTTCGTCACCTCTGAATGCATCAAGACGAGCCCGCCGAACACGCTCCATTTGTCGGTGATCTTGCCGCCAACCTCGAGATCGATGCCCCGGATCACATAGGAAGCGCCCGCGCTGATGCATGACACCGTGCCCGTCGTGCCAGCGGGGTAGGGACAACTCGCGGTCGCGGTCGCTGCCGTGATGTTCCGCGCTTCCCGCGCGTTTTCCTTTTCGGTCTCGAACAGCGCGCCACTCACCAAGAGATGCCGGTCGAACAGCTCCCATTTGTTACCGAGTTCGATGGCCTTGTTCTTCTCCGGCCCGAAGATCTGGTTGCTGCTCCCGTTGAGGACAGGCGCCAGGCCGCCATAGGCCGAACTGGTCCCGTCGAATTCCGCCCCGACCGGATCTGACGACGTCGCATAGGAGACATAGACGCTCGTGATCGGCAACGGCTTGAGCGTGAGGCCGAGATTGAAGTTGGGCAGCCCGAACTCGGCCGCCTGCGCGCCGAAAACATTCGCGACGCCGTTCACGGTGCCGAAGCCGGACGTCGTGATCTTGTAGTCGTCGTACCGGATACCGCCGTTGAGGATGACCTGGTCATTGTAATTGGCGCTATCGAGCAGGTAGAGGCTCTTGGTGTCGATGCCGATCTTGGTCGGAAGCCCCGTCAGCGTTGGCGTTCCCGAGAAGGCCGCGAAAGTGTCCTGCGGATTGAACACACTGACGCCGGTGACCGAGCCTGTAGTCGTGCCACCGGGCAGCGCTTCCGAGCTTAGGCCGGTATATTTGTCGATGCTGGACGTTTCTCGCGAGATTTCGACGCCTCCCAGCATCGTGTGGCGCCAGGCGTCCGTGTTGAACTTGTAGGTCGCCTCCGTCTGGTTGGCGACGACCTCGGTCGGCTGGTACCGGCTCTGCGGATTCGCGCTGATGGTCGAAGCGGACAGCGGATTGGTCAGGACAGCCGACTCCGCGATCGTGCCGATATAGTTCAAGGTCGAGCGCGACGCTCTCACCTTGTCGCTGACGGTGAGGTCCGGCGTGATCTGCACTTCCGTGTTTACAGTGCCGAGATCCTGGTGAACCTCGTAGAAGTCGCGGTTCACGAAGCCGTAGTAGTTGTTGCGGTTGGCGCCGTAATCCGGGAACGGACCGCCCGCCGTCGAGGCTGTGCTCGGCCGGTAATACGGCACGCCGAAATCCGGCAGGCCGTGGATATCGGTATGGACATAGTCGGCCGTGACCTTGACCGCGTCGACCGGCTTCCAGGTGGCAGCCACGAAACCGCCGCCACGGTCGTCGCTCACATAGCTGCGACCGGCGACACCCGCGTCCTGGAACAAGCCGCCCGCGCGAATGGCCAAGGTCGGGCTGATGACCTGGTTGACGTCGAGCGTGACACGCTTGGTCCGGTCGGTGCCAAACGTCGTATCCATGTTGTAGAAGCTCTTCTCCGTCGTGGCCTGCTTGGTCACGATGTTGATCGCGCCCCCCGTGGTGCCGCGGCCGGCGAAGGACGAACCGGGGCCGCGCAGGATTTCGACCTGCTCGGTGAAGAAATTCTCGCGGACGCTGACACCGGAGTCGCGAACGCCATCGATGAAGATGTCGTTGCGCGCATCGAAGCCGCGGATGAAGAAGCGGTCGCCGAAGGCATTGCCGCCCTCACCTGTGCCGAGCGTCACGCCGGCCGTGCTCAGTACCGCCTGCTTGAGCGTTGTGGCGTTCTTGTCCTCCAGCACCTCCTTGCTGAGCACCGTGACCGTCTTCGGTGTATTGAGCAGCGGCTCGGGGAATTTGCCGGATGCCTGCAGATGATCGACCTTGTAAGGCGCGGCTGCATCGGCATAGGGGTTGCGGTCCGCCGACAAGCCGCCGGCATTGGGAAACGGCACCGCTGCGGCCTGCTGCTGTTTTTCGCGCGCGGCGCGGCGGAGCGCATTGCGGGCGCGAATCTGCTCCGGCGATGGTTTTGTCGCCGCGGGACGCGGACGCGCGACCGGCGCATCGACCGTCACCGGTGGGAGATTGGATTGCTGCGCTTCCGCCGGTAAGACCGAAGCCACCGCGATCAGGCCGGCGACCGCCGTGACCGTCCTGCCCGAATTGTTGTCAAACCCTTCAGCACCCAAATTGACCGCGGCAAACGAACGCAACGATCGCGGTGTGACCACCTGCCCCATATTCCACGCGCCCCAAGTTTCGAGGAAGTCTTGCTTCCAAAGTTTGAGTTCATACGCACACCAACGATGCGCGCTGAACGCTTGGTATCGAGCGGAAATTTCATGGTCAACGCGATCAGGACGATCAAACGCTTGAATATGTCCAGATCAAAACGATTCTAATTTCTTGCTTTGAAGCGTTCTAAGAAAAACTTTGTAAGCGTTCTAAGGACAGCGCTGAAAAGCCGTATTCGCCGCGCTGTTCGCGCAAGTCATTCGCTCAAATCGCTGCTCGGCGGCTTCATCAGCGCGAACAACTCGTCGACGGTCTGCTGCGCAATCAGCCGCACGCGATCGGCATTCTGCGTGCCTGCGATGTTGACGCCCTTCACCACGGCTTTGATCTCGTCGCGGAAGTCGGTGAGGAAGCGCAAGGGATCCCGCGAATCGTTGGCGACGCGCGCGATCAGGCCCGCGACCAGGATCTGACACGCGATCATCTTTCCGTTCAGCTCGTCCATTGCTCCGCCCCGCAGCACACGTCGTCGGGCGATATGACCGACATGCTGCCGCGTGACAATGGGAGCAAGGCGCGTTTCAATTCGTTCTAAATTGACGCCAGCGAAGCGCGTGACGCGCTCGAGGTCGCAAGCCGCGGGCTCGCCCGCGCTACTTCGCCGCGACGTGGCCGGACGAATCGGACAGCGCCTTGATGCGCTCCTTGATGTCGCGCAGCGCGGTCAGGCTGGTTTCGATTGCCTCGTCCGGAACATCCGCCAGCACGTCGGTGGCGATGGCGTCGCGCAAGGAGTCGAGACTGTCGACGAGCTCCCTGCCGCGCGCGGTCAGGAACAGGCGGTTGGCGCGCCGGTCCTTGGGGTCGTGACGCCGCTCGAGCAGACCGTGCTCGACGAGCCGGTCGAGCAGCCGCACCAGCGAGATCGGCTGCAGCTCGAGCACGTCGGCGAGGTCGACCTGGGAGAGTCCCTCCTGCTGCCGCAGCCGAAACAGCACGATCCATTGCGCGCGCGTGGTCCCCTTCTCCTTCGCGCGATGATCGATATAGTTGCGCAGCAGCCGCGAACTCTCCACAAGTTGAGCGACGAGCTGCCGTTTCAGGTCCAGCGACATAGAACTCGGACGTTCCCAAGATTGCCGATTGTTTAGGATTATCAAGCCATAGTGTGTTTACACATAAAGTGCACGCATATTATATCTGGTTAAGCTGGGAACGGTTTTAAAGACCCATTATTCCTATTCCTTCAGCGTATGAGCCGACATGAAAAAATCCCGGACGATCTGGTCGGTTGTGGTGCTCGTGGCGCTCGGCGGGGCGGGCTATTACGGCTGGCAAAAGTATCAGGCCGCTGAGGCCGCCAAGGCCGCGCAGCAGGCGGCAGCCGCGCGACGCCCCGCCGTTCCCGTCAACACCGCAAAGGTCGACAAGACGGATTTCCCGGTCTACCTGACCGGGCTCGGCACCGTTCAGGGCTTCAATACCGTCCAGGTTCGGACCCGTGTGGATGGCCAGATCGACAAGATCGCCTTCACGGAAGGCCAGATGGTCAAGGAGGGTGATCTCCTCGCCGAAATCGATCCGCGGCCCTATCAGGCGACATACGATCAGGCGGTCGCGAAGAAGCAGCAGGACGAGGCCAATCTCGCCAACGCCAATCTGGACCTGCAGCGCTACACCAAGCTCGGCGAATTCGCGACGCGCCAGCAGCTCGACACCCAGCATTCGACCGTTGCTCAGCTGACGGCCCAGATCGCCTCGGACGACGCCGCCATCTTCAACGCCAAGACCCAGCTCGATTACACCCAGGTGAAGGCGCCGATCTCGGGCGTGGTCGGGCTGCGGCAGGTCGACATCGGCAATATCGTCAATGCCGCGACCCAGACCGGAATCGTGAGCATCGCCCAGGTCGAGCCGATCACCGTCATTTTCACCGCGCCCGAAGACCAGCTTCCCTACATCAGCGAGGCCCAGGCGGTCAGCCCGCTGAAGGTGATCGCCATCACCACCGACGGCAAGAAAGTGCTGGCCGAAGGCAAGCTCGCGGTGATCAACAATCAGGTTGATACGACCAGCGGGACTATTCGGCTGAAGGCGGTGTTCGACAACAAGAACCACGCGTTGTGGCCGGGCCAGTCGGTCTCGACGCGGCTTCTGGTCAAGACCTTGAAGGACGCCACGGTGGCCCCGGACGAAGCGATCCAGCATTCGACCAACGGCCTCTACGCTTATACCGTAGGCCCGGACAACAAGGCCGTCATGCACAAAGTCAAGGTCAGCTACTCCATCGACGGGCGCTCGGTGGTTGACGAGGGACTAACGCCGGGCGACGTGGCCATCACCGGCGGCCAGTTCAAGGTTGAGCCGGGGACGATCGTCAGCACCGCGGTGGCAGATGCGGCACAAGGCAAGGTCCGGCAGGAATGAGCGGCGGCAGCGGCAAGGGGATTTCGGCACCTTTCATTCGCTACCCCATCGGCACCTCGCTGCTGATGGCTGGTATCCTGTTTGTCGGCCTCGTCGCATATCCGCTGTTGCCGGTCGCGCCGCTGCCGCAGGTCGACTTCCCGACCATCCAGATCACGGCGACCCTGCCGGGCGCCAGTCCCGAGACCATGGCGACCTCGGTCGCGCAGCCGCTGGAGCGGCAGTTCGCGCAGATCCCCGGCATCGCCCAGATGACCTCGACCAGCTATCTCGGCACGGCGGCCGTCACCATCCAGTTCGATCTCAACCGCAACATCGACGGCGCCGCCAATGACGTTCAGGGCGCCATCAATGCCGCCAGCGGCCAGCTGCCGAAAACCCTGCCCTCGCCGCCGACCTACCGCAAGGTCAACCCGGCGGACTCGCCGATCCTGTTGCTGTCCGCGACCTCCGACACCCTGCCGCTGACGACCGTCAGCGACGCCGTCGACGCCCAGCTCGCGCAACAGATCAGCCAGATCTCGGGCGTCGCGCAGGTCATCATCGGCGGCCAGCAGAAGCCCTCGATCCGCGTCCAGGTCGACCCGGCCAAGCTCGTCGCCAAGGGCCTTTCGCTGGAGGACGTCCGCAACCAGATCACGCTGACCACCGTCGACAGCCCCAAGGGCAACATCGACGGCGACAAGCGCGCCTACACCATCTACGCCAACGACCAGCTCCTGGATTCCAAGGACTGGAACGACGTCATCATCGCCTACCGCAACGGCGGTCCCTTGCGCATCCGCGACATCGGACAGGCCGTCACGGGGCCGGAAGACGCCAAGCAGGCGGCCTGGGCCAACGGCAAGCGCGGCGTGTTCCTCGTCGTCTTCAAGCAGCCCGGTGCCAACGTCATCGACACCGTCGACAAAATCAAGGCGACATTGCCGCGGCTGGTCGCCGCGATCCCCCCCGCGATCAAGATCGAGGTGATCAGCGACCGCACCCAGACCATCCGCGCAGCGGTCGAGGACGTGCAGTTCACCCTGCTGCTCACCGTCGCCCTGGTCGTGATGGTGATCTTCATCTTCCTGCGCAGCTTCTGGGCGACGGTCATTCCGGCGATCACGGTGCCGCTTGCGCTGCTGGGCGCCTGCTCGCTGATGTGGGTGTTCGGCTACACGCTGGACAACCTCTCTCTGATGGCGCTGACGATCGCCGTCGGCTTCGTGGTCGACGACGCCATCGTGATGCTGGAGAACATCTCCCGCTACATCGAGGAAGGCGAAAATCCGCTCGCCGCCGCCTACCGGGGCTCGGGCGAGATCGGCTTCACCATCGTCTCGATCAGCGTGTCGCTGGTCGCGGTGCTGATCCCGCTGCTCTTGATGGGCGGCATCATCGGCCGCCTGTTCCGCGAATTTGCGGTCGTGCTGGCGATGACCATCTTCGTGTCCATGGTGGTGTCGCTGACGCTGACGCCGATGATGGCCTCGCGCTTCCTGCGCGCGCATGGCGAAGTCCAGCATGGCCGCTTCTATCAGTGGAGCGAATCCGCCTTCGACGCCATGCTGCATGGCTATGAACGCGGCCTCGACCTCGCGCTGCGTTGGCGGCGGACCACGCTCTTGATCTTCTTCGCGACCCTCGCCCTGTCGGTCTACCTGTTCGTCATCATTCCCAAGGGCTTCTTCCCGCAACAGGACAACGGCCTGATCACCGCGACCTCCGAGGCCTCTCAGGACATTTCCTTCGAGGACATGAAGCGGCAGCAGGAAATCCTGGGCAAGATCGTGCAGCAGGATCCGGCGGTCGCCAGCGTCGCCATGGCGATCGGCGGCAGCGGCCGCGCCGGCAACAACGGCAATCTCTTCATCACGCTGAAGCCGCTGTCCGAGCGCGATGCGTCCGCCCAGCAGGTGATCGCGCGGCTGCGGCCCAAGCTTGCCAAGGTGGAAGGCGCCCGCCTCTACATGCAGGCGGCGCAGGACGTCCGCCTCGGCGGCCGCCCGACCCGCACCCAGTTCGAATTCACATTGCAGGACGCCAATCTCGACGAGCTCAACGAGTGGGCGCCGAAGATTCTCGGCAAGATGCAGACCCTGCCGGAGCTGCGCGACGTCGCCACCGACCAGCAGACCAACGGCACCACGCTTCAGCTCAAGATCAACCGCGACACCGCCTCGCGCTACGGCATCTATCCGCAGCTGATCGACGACACGCTGTACGACGCCTTCGGCCAGCGCCAGGTCACGCAGTATTTCACCCAGCTCAACAGCTATCACGTGATCCTGGAGATCCTGCCCGAGCTGCAGGGCAAGATCGATTCGCTGGAGAAGATCTATGTCAAGTCGCCGCTGACCGGCGACGAGGTGCCGCTGTCGACCTTCGCCACCTGGACCTCCAGTCCGGTACGGCCGCTCTCGATCAGTCACCAGGGCCAGTTCCCGGCGATCACCATCAGCTTCAACCTTGCCCAGGGCGTGGCGCTGGGCCAGGCGACGGAAGCCGTGCAGAAGGCGATGACCGATCTCGGTGCGCCGCCGACGCTCAATTCGAGCTTCCAGGGCACCGCGCAGGCGTTCCAGCAATCGCTCGGCACCGTGCCGCTGTTGATCCTGGCGGCGCTGGTCGTGGTCTATCTGATCCTCGGCATCCTCTATGAGAGCTACATCCACCCGATCACGATTCTCTCCACCCTGCCGTCGGCCGGCGTCGGCGCGCTCGCGATCCTGATGGCGTTCGGCTACGATTTCAGCCTAATCGCGCTGATCGGCGTGATCCTGCTGATCGGCATCGTGAAGAAGAACGGCATCATGATGGTCGACTTCGCGATCGCCGCCGAGCGCGACCAGCACATGACCCCCGAGCAGTCGATCCGGCAGGCGGCGCTGCTGCGCTTCCGCCCGATCATGATGACGACGATGGCGGCCATGCTGGGTGGCGTGCCCTTGATGCTCGGCACCGGCACCGGCTCGGAGATCCGCCAGCCGCTCGGCTATGCGATGGTCGGCGGCCTCATCGTCAGCCAGGCGCTGACGCTGTTCACGACGCCTGTGATCTATCTCTATCTCGACAAGCTCACCAATGCCTTCTCCAACTGGGGCCGCTCCGACGTCGAGGGCGAGGGTGAAGGCGACGAGCGCGGCGCGGTCAAGGAGGCCGCGGAGTAAGGTCACATCGACCATCCTTACTGCCGCGCCATCTGCGCATTCCCCACGCCGGTGCCGTCGAGCTTCTGGTCGTTGTCCATCGCCACCGTCACCTTCAACAGCCGCCCGGTGAACGCGAACGGCGCGGTGTAATGCGACACCGGGCTGCCGCGGTCGCGGCCGATATCGAGCCCCGACCACGAGATCAGATTGTGGAAGGCCGCTTGCGTCTTCAGCGAGCCCGCCGGCTCGCCGTCGATCAAAAGCGTGTATTCGCTCTCGCCGGTGCGCGCGCCCTTGGCGGGCTCGGTCTGGCGGACCAGCCGCTCGACGCGAAGGCCGAGCCGACGCGCGCCCGACGCGACCTTGCGGTCGGATCTGACGGTCTCATGGCCGCCGCCGATGTTGAGATCGTGCACCAGATGGCCGTCCTTGATGTAGAAACTGTAGCCCGAGGTGGCATCGCCATGGGCGATCAGCACGCCCTCCGCTCCCGCCGCATCGATCTCGACATGCGCCTCGATGGTGTAGCTGCGGCTGCGCACATCCGGCGCGACGTCGGTCGGCACGTGGCCCATGCCGGCGTGGAAGGTGAAATGGTGACGCGCGCCATGGAAGCGCGCGGCGTTCTCGGCAAAGCGCGGCCCGAACCGGTCGTCGAGCGGCAGCACGTGGTGCTTCTCCGCCTCGCTCCACCATAGCTTGATCATCTCGACGAGCCGCTCGGGCTCCTTCGCCGAGAGGTCGTCAACTTCGGAGAAGTCCCGGTCAAGGTGAAACAGCTCCCATTTGTCGTTCTCGAACGGCGTGCCCGGCGGATGATAGGCGACCGCCTTCCAGCCCTGATGCCAGAGCCCGCGATGGCCGAACATCTCGAAATATTGCGACGCCGCCTTTGCCGGCGCGGCGGCGTCCGCAATCGAGCGGGCGAAGCTCACGCCCTCCATGGGCATTTGCGAAACGCCCGCAAGCGTCGCGGGCGCTGTGATTCCGATGACGTCGAGCAGCGTCGGCACGAGGTCGCAGGCATGCACGAACTGATGCCGCAGTTCGCCGCGCGCGGCGATGCCCTTGGGCCAGCTCATGACGAAGGGATCGCGAATGCCGCCGCCATGGGTGTTCTGCTTGTAGCGCCGCAATGGCGTATTCGACGCCATCGCCCAGCCATGGGGGAAATTGGAGTGCGTGTCGGGCCCGCCGATATCATCGAGCCGGCGCAGCTTTTCGGCGATCGGCTCGGGGCGGAAATTGTACGGCCCCATCGCGTTGATGAAGCCGAGCGGCCCGCCCTCCTGGCTCGCGCCATTGTCGGACATCACGATGATCAACGTGTCGTCGCGCACGCCCGCTGTCTCGAGGAAGGCGATCAGGCGTGCGAGATGCCGATCGGCATGGTCGAGCATGCCGGCAAACGCCGATTGCAGGCGGGTAAAGACGCGCTGCTCGTCCGCGGAATGCGCCTCCCAGGCTTTGACGCCGTCATTGCGCGCCGGCAGCCTGGTGTCGGCCGGCACCAGTCCCATCGCCTTCTGCCGTGCCAGGCGCTGGTCGCGCTCCACGTCCCAGCCGTGCTCGAACAGCGCGTCATAGCCCTTGATGATGTCCTGGGGCGCCTGATGCGGCGCATGGCAGGCGCCGAACGCCACCCAGGTCAGCCACGGCAGGTCGGGCCGATCGGCGATGTGGTCGCTGATGAAACGGATGGCCTGGTCGATCAGGTCGGCCGTGAGATGATAGCCGCCCGCATAGGTCCCCGGCGGATCGATATGCGTGTTGTCGGCGACGAGCTCCGGTGCGTATTGGTCGGTCTCGGCATCGAGGAAGCCGTAGAAGCGGTCGAAGCCGCGCCCCAACGGCCAGCCGTCGAACGGCCCGGTCGCGCCGCTCTCGGTCAGCGGCGTGACATGCCACTTGCCGATCATGTAGTTGCGGTAGCCGTGCTCGCGCAGCATCTCCGCGAGCGTGCCCGCCTCGCGCGCGATCTTGCCGCGATAGCCCGGATAGCCGGAATCGAAATTGGCGAGACAGCCGACGCCGACCGAATGATGGTTGCGCCCGGTCAGCAACGCCGCGCGGGTGGTGGAGCACATC
>DATGMN010000025.1:0-33207 GCA_035293585.1 Bradyrhizobium sp.
GGCCGAATATGTCACCGCCGTGATCGGCGGGCAGCTGTTCGGCCTGCCGATCTCCCGCGTGCAGGACGTGTTCATGCCGGAGCGGCTGACGCGGGTGCCGCTCGCCTCGACCGAGATCGCGGGCGTGTTGAACCTGCGCGGCCGCATCGTCACCGTGATCGACATGCGCGCCCGGCTCGGCCTGCCCAAGGAGAGCTCCGGCAAGCCGCCGATGGCGGTCGGCGTCGACCTGCGCGGGGAATCCTATGGCCTGCTGATCGACCAGATCGGCGAGGTGCTGCGGCTGCCCGAAGACGGCCGCGAGGAAAACCCCGTCAACCTCGATCCGCGCATGGCAAGCTTTGCAAGCGGCGTTCACCGTCTCGATGGCCAGCTCATGGTCGTGCTCGATGTCGACCGCGTGCTCGAAATGATGCCGGAAAAATTGGCCGCCTAGAAATTGCCCTAACCATCGTTTGGAGAAAGACATGAAGACTTGTTTGGTCGTGGACGATTCCAGCATCGTCCGAAAAATCGCGCGGCGCATCGTCGAAACGCTAGGTTTCGAGGTCATCGAAGCGGAAGATGGCGTAGAGGCGTTGGTCGTCTGCAAGAAGGCCATGCCAGAAGCCATCCTGCTCGACTGGAACATGCCGGTGATGGACGGTTTTCAATTCCTCGGCACGCTGCGCCGCATGCCGGGCGGCGACGAGCCCAAGGTCGTGTTCTGCACCACCGAGACCGGCGTCGACCATATCACCCGCGCGATGGGCGGGGGGGCCAACGAGTACATCATGAAGCCGTTTGACAAGGATATCGTCTCGGACAAATTCCGGGAGGTCGGGTTGATCGAGGTCGAGAGCGCCTGAAATCGGCCGATCTTCAAGTCTTGCTTTCAAGAGGCCATCAGTGAATCCGCCCGATTACGAGTACCTGCGTAAAGTTCTGAAGGACCTCTCCGGTCTCGACCTTTCCGCCGACAAGCAATATCTGATCGAGAGCCGCCTGTTGCCGCTCGCGCGCAAGGCCGGCATGGCCGACATCAGCGATCTGGTGCAAAAGATGAAGGGGGGCTCGTCGGCGCTCATCAACCAGGTGGTCGAGGCCATGACCACCAACGAGACCTTCTTCTTCCGCGACAAGGTGCCGTTCGACCACCTCCGCGACACGATCATGCCGGAGGTCCTGCGCGCACGCGCCGCGCGCAAGAGCCTTCGGATCTGGTGTGCCGCGGGCTCGACGGGACAGGAGCCGTACTCGATTGCGATGTGCCTGAAGGAGATGGGGGCCGCGCTTGCGGGCTGGCGCGTCGAGATCCTGGCAACCGACCTGTCGCAGGAGGTGCTGGAGAAGTCGAAGGCCGGCATCTACAGCCAGTTCGAGGTGCAGCGCGGCCTGCCGATTCAGCTCCTGGTCAAGTACTTCAAGCAGATGGGTGAGCTCTGGCAGATCAATGCCGACATCCGCGGCATGGTGCAGCATCGGCAGCTCAATCTGCTGCATGATTTCTCGCAGCTCGGCGTATTCGACGTGATCTTCTGCCGCAACGTGCTCATCTATTTCGATCAGGACACCAAGAGCAGGATCTTCGCCCGGCTTGCCAAGGCGATCGAGCCCGACGGCTTCCTGGTGCTCGGTGCGGCGGAAACCGTGGTCGGATTGACCGAGGTCTTCAAACCATTCCCGGATCGGCGCGGTCTCTATCGGCCGAACGGCGCGCAGAACGTGCCGGGTAAAGGACTGCCGGCGGGAGCACCCAAGCTGGCGGCAATAGCAGGGCTCTAGAAAATGTCAGACGAAAGCAAAGGCACGGAGCGCGTCACCTTCAGTCGTGGATATGACGTCTGCATCATGGCGATCGACGGCACCTGGCGGCGGAACTGCCAGCTCAACGCCATCTCCGACAATGATGCAATCCTGACGGTGGAAGGCTCGATCCAGGGCCTCAACCTGAAGGAATTCTTCCTGCTGTTGTCCTCGACGGGACTTGCCTATCGCCGCTGCGAGCTGGTCCGCGTCAACGGCGCGGAGATGGACATTCAGTTCATCAAGGGCAAGAACAAGAAAAAGCGCGCCGGCGGCGCCTCGGTCAACGAGGCCATGATCGACGCGTGAAGCGGACGGCGTAGCGGCTCCAGGCTCTCGTTTCGGGTCCGCATCGGGCCTGCGGCGTCGTCGCGGTGCGGGCCTCGGGCCATGTGTCGTGCGCATGCGTCGCGTGAGCGACGGCGCTCCATGGAACGAACGCGTCAATCCGGCGTCTTGGACGCGCTTTCGATCAAATAATCGAGAGCTGCACTCAGCCGCGCGTTGCAGGCGTCGAGCGCGGCGCTTGCCTGCATATAGAGTGGCGTGACATCATCCAGCACGACGACGTCGGCAGGTTCGGCGTCGGCCGCTGCCTGTTGAGCCTGCACGGTCTCGATCAGCTTGATGCTGGCCTGGACGTGATCGATCAGGGCTTCGAGGTCGGATACGACTGTGCAAAAGTATGACCGTGCAAAAGCCCTTGTCCCGATCATCGGGCGGAACCAACTCGCGTCCGGCCGCGGCATCCTGCATCGCGTTCTCCAAGGATGCGTTCTAGGAGGGCTGCTATACTTGTGGGTTAAGGGGTTGTCCCTTACAAATACGGGTGGGTCTGATCCATGCCGAGCGGTTATTCGTTAGGCGGGTGCGCGTCATTCTCTAACTGGCCGGACGATAGCACATGGTCGAAAAAAATGACTCCCGCGGTGAAATCTTCGTGGTGGACGACGACCCCGCCGTTCGCGACACCTTGTCGATGGTGTTGTCGACGGCGGGCTATCAGGTGATCTGCTTTGCCGACGGCGCGGCGCTGCTCGCCGTCGCGAGGACTCGCACGCCGGCGGCCATCCTGCTCGACGTCCATATTCCCGGCAAATCCGGCCTGGATATCCTCAAAGAGCTGCACGGCGAGGACTATCCGGCGCCGATCTTCATGATCTCGGGCCACGGCGATATCTCGATGGCGGTCAGCGCCATCAAGAATGGCGCGCTGGACTTCATCGAGAAGCCGTTTCGCGGCAGCGAGCTGGTAACCCGGCTGGAGGAGGCGATCGGTGCCTATGCACGCAGGCAGGCACAATTCGCCGGCTCCAACATCGCCACGCTGCATTTCCCCGGCCGCGAGCCCCTGACCCGGCGCGAACGTGAGGTGCTGGAGCAGTTCACGTCAGGCGCCTCCAACAAGGAGGCTGGCCGCACGCTCGGCATCAGTCCGCGCACCATCGAGGACCATCGCGCCAACATCATGAAGAAGCTCGGCGCCAAGAACGCCGCCGACCTGGTGCGAATCGTGATGACCGCGCAGCAGCGGGTGGTGTGATCGTTCTCGTTCTCCCCGTTCTGACGGAGAGAAGGTCGGGATGAGGGGCCATTTCCACATATTCGGGTCAGCGCGGTTTCGAGCGACCTGGATACCGGTCCGCGTGAAGAAAACGCCTCAAAACAAAAAGCTGGAACCCGGCTCTGGTTCAATCAGAACCGGAAATGCTCAAGAGTGGAGCACGCGGAGACTCCGCTCACTTGGATTGCATCCGACGATGCAGTCCGACCTCTTCCCGCAAGCGGGGCGAGGTGCATCTGGCATCCAGTGTGCCAATTAGCGGCGAACGCGCGCTGCCCCATCACGCCTCCAGCGCACGGCGGATCATCCTTGCCATATCCGATTTGCGGTAGGGCTTGGCGAGCAGCAGCACGCCGGAATCCAGCCTGCCGTTGTGAATGATCGCATTCTCGGTATAGCCGGAGGTGAACAGCACCTTCAGGTTCGGATGGTCCTTGAGCAGCCTGTCGGCCAGCTGCCGCCCGTTCATGGTGCCGGGCATGATGACGTCGGTGAACAGAAGGTCGAACTTGCGGCCCTGCTCGCTGAGCGCGAGCGCTTCCGCAGCGTTTGCCGCATCCAGCGTGGCATAACCAAGCGAATGCAGCTGGGCCAGCACGTAGTCCTTCACCAGCCGGTCGTCCTCGACCACCAGGATGGTCTCGTGGCCGCCCTGGATGTCCGCGACCAGCTGGTTCTCGGGCGCGAGCGAACCGCCGGTGCCCGGCGGCAAATACATCTTGATGGTGGTGCCGTGGCCCTCCTCGCTGTAGATCTTGATGTGTCCGGACGATTGCTTGATGAAGCCATAGACCATGCTGAGGCCGAGCCCGGTGCCCTTGCCGGGCCCCTTGGACGTGAAGAACGGATCGAACACGCGGTCGATGATGGCCGTCGGAATGCCGGTTCCGGTGTCGCTCACCGCGATCAGCGAATAGCGGCCCGCGCGGATGTCGTGCAGGCTCGCATAGGTCTCGTCGAGATGGACGGATGCGGTTTCCAGGATCAGCTTGCCGCCATCCGGCATGGCATCGCGCGCGTTGAGTGCGAGATTGAGGATCGCGGTCGCCAGCTGATTGGGGTCGACGACCGCGATGCAGGCTTCGTCCTCGAACACCGATTCGATCTCGATCTGCGCGCCGAGCGTCGGACGGAGCAGCTTGGCGGTATCGATGACCAGCGCGTTGATGTCGACCTCGCGCGGCTGCAGCGGCTGCTTGCGCGCGAATGCCAAGAGATGCTGGGTGAGGTCGGCGCCGCGCGCCGCCGCCTCGTCGATCATCTTGGTGATGGCGGCAAGCTGCGGCTCCTTGGCGACCGCCTGCGCCAGAATCTCGATGGTCCCGGTGATGACGGTGAGGATGTTGTTGAAGTCATGGGCGATGCCGCCGGTGAGCTGGCCGACCGCCTCCATCTTCTCGGACTGCCGGATGCGCTCCTCGGCCGCGATCTTGTCGGTCAGATCGCGGAAGAAGGCGTTGAACACCGTGCCGCCGGAGGTCTTGAGGGCGGTGACGCTGAGCTCGGCCTTGAACTCGCTGCCGTCGCGCCGGCGGACCCAGAGCTCGCGGCGGCGGCGCAGCACGTCGTGGTGGGGGCCCCGCAGCAGCCGATCCCGCCGCTCATTGATGTCGTGCTTGTCGGCTTCCCTGACGATCAGGTCGATCAGCTTCTTGCCGAGCACCTGTTCGCGGGGCCAGCCGAACATCCGCTCGGCCTCGGAATTCCAGTTCAGGATGGCGTCGCTGTCGTCGGTCTGCACGAAGGCGTCGAGCGCGGTCTCGACGATATTGCGCGCCATGCGCTCGTTCTCGCGCAGGGTCTCCTGCGCGATCCTGGCCTCGGTCATGTCGCGGCCGACGAAGAAGTAGCGCTCGACCGGCTCGGACCAGGTGCCGAGCCATGACAGTGCGACCTGGCGGCCGTCCTTGTGGAGCACGCGGGTATCGGAAATCTTGCCGCGCTCGCCCTTCCGCAGCGCGCGCATTTCGTTCCGCGACATCTCGAGATCGTCGGGGTGGATGAACTCGTCCCCGCTATGGCCGATCATCTCGTCGGGCCGGTAGCCCAGAATGGTTTCGCAGCTCGGGCTGATCTGAACCAGGTAGCCCTTGGCATCGAGCACCAGGATCAGGTCCTGCGACGTTTCGAAGATGCGCTCGCGCTCCTCGAGCTGCTGGTGCAGCGCCCGCTCGGTGCGTCTGAGCTCGGTGACGTCGCGCGCGATCTCGGAGGCGCCCACGATCTCGCCGGCCGGATTCTTGATCGGCGAAATGCTGAGCGAGACCTGGACCAGCGAGCCGTCCGCGCGGCGGCGCATGGTCTCGTGATGCTCGATGCGTTCGCCGCGGGCGATCCGGCGCAGGATCGCCTGCACCTCCCCGCCGCGGTCGGACGGGACGATCAGGCCGATGCTGCCGCCGACCGCTTCCGGCGCCTTGTAGCCGAACATGCGCTCGGCGGCGGGATTCCAGCCGGTGATGGTGCCGTCCGGGGAGGTGGTGACGATCGCGTCGTTGGAGGATTCCACGGCGGCGCTGAACAGGCGCTCGCGCGCGGCGTGATGGTCGCGCGCGGCCTCGGTGCGACGATGCTCCTGCACCTCGTGCTCGAGCGCGACGGTCTTGGCCTTGAGCTCGCCGAGCACGCGCTCGAACGCCCGCGCCAGCACGCCCGTCTCGCCGCCGGCGTCAATGGGAATCCTGACCGGCTCGCCCCGGCCGATGCCCTCGATGGACGAGCGCAGCTGGTTGATCGGACGTGTCAGCGAGCGCGCGACGATGACCGCAAGCACGGCCGCGCAGAGCATCGCGACCAGGCCGACCAGCGTGGTGGTGCGGCCGATTGCGGTCGCAGGGGCGAGGAATACGGCGTTCGGTACCGTCTCGATGACCCCGACCCATTGCTGACCGATCAGGAATGCCGGCACCAGGGTCGCCCCCCCGAGCTTTCCCGAGGCATCCGGAACGGATTGCGCCGCGCTCCTGGTCTGGCCGACCAGCCCCGCGAAATAGGGGAAGTCGTTTTGCCAGTTGCGCGGTCCGCCGAGGTCGCTGGCGAACTCCCGGATCCTGTCGGGATGGACCAGATAGTCGCCCTTGGCGTCGACGAGGTAGATCATCTCGCCGCTCCGCGCCGCTTCGCGGATATGGTCGAGCGTCGCGCGCAGGTCGACATTGATAATGACCAAGCCGTATAGCCTGCCCTCGGGCGTGTAGACCGGTGCAGCCACTCGGATGGTCGGAACATAGGGAATTTCCAGCGCGCCATGTTCCTGGTTGAGGTCGACCGGCGACACATAGATCTCGTTGGGCGGCAGCTTGATGGTCCCGCTGAAATACGGCCGGTCGCCCTTCCGCTGCAGCTCTAGGTCCGGCACGATGCGAATTGCGCCGTTCGGGCCCGAGCGGTCGACCCGGATCACCTCGCGACCGCCATCCTCGATACCGATCAGGCGGAATTGCGAATAAGCGGGCTTGGCCTGGAGGCCGGCGACCAGTCGGTTTGCGAGGCGAGCGCGCCAGGAATTCTCCGAGACATGGTCGACCGGATCGACGCCGCCGTTGAAATGCGCGGTCACGATGCCGCGCGCGGCGACTGCGGCGCTGAACAGCCGGACGTCGGCTTCGGCGCTGCGGAGCGAGCTTTGCAGCTCGCCGGCGATCAGCCTGCTATGCGCTTCGATGCGGTCGAGAATGCGCGGCAGCAGCGCCTGCTGGATCGCATGAAAGCTCAGCCAACCGACGGCCGAGACCGCAACCGCGACCAGCAGGATCATCGCGATGGCCAACCGGGTGGTGAGCGTCATCTTTGTCTTCAGCCGCCTCGCGCTCTCCATGCCGCGCCATGCGGCGCTGCCGCCACAGGTGTCATGAGCCGGGCGCGTTATCGCGATCCGGTCTCTCTTCCAACGATGTCTGCTTTGCGGCCGCAAGACAACTGGAAACCGCGGCCTCGAGCTCTGCCGCCCGGAACGGCTTCGGCAGGGTGCGCACCGCGCCGAGCTTGGTCGCCATGGACAGAAAGTCCGGCTCGCTCGTCGCGTCCGATACGATCGGCCGGCCGGAGATCACGATGATGGGGGTACCGGGGCGCTGCTGCAGCATCAGCCGCATGGTCTCGAGCCCGTCCATGCCCGGCATGAAGATGTCCAGGAAGAGGAGATCGAACGCGTACGCTTCGAACTCCACGAGTCCCTTTTGGCCGTCGGCAGCCAGAACGACCCGATGTCCCGCCCGCTCCAGCAACAACTGGATCGTCATTCGCACTGCGGGATCGTCATCGACAACGAGAATATCAGCCAAAGCCAAATCTCCTGATCCGCAATGAATCAGCATCAATGCAAGGTTGCGGAGATTTGCTGTTTTTGCGCAACCCGCCGCAAGCGCTTACGTCGGCGTTATCAGATTGTTCCCCCGCGCAGGCGATGTCGATCGGCGGCTTTTGTGCACCATGTCGTGCATATCCATGCCTGGTTCCCGCCTGCGGCGGCGCTTTGCTACCACAGGTTGAGCGACGGATCGCGTGTCTCGCGCGCTGTCACGCCTCGACCGTATCGGCCATACCGACCGCCCAGAGCGCGAAAGCATAGACGATGGCGACCTCGTCGAGGCGGTTGAAGCGGCCCGAGGCGCCGCCATGGCCGGCACCCATGTTGGTGCGCAGCACCACCGGTCCACCGCCGGTCATGGTGGCGCGCAGCCGCGCGATCCATTTCGCCGGTTCCCAATAGGTGACGCGCGGATCGGTCAGGCCCGCCATGGCCAGGATCGCCGGATAATCCTTGGCGGCGACGTTGTCATAGGGCGAATAGGACAGGATGGTGCGGAAGTCTCTTTCACTCTCGATCGGATTACCCCATTCCGGCCATTCCGGCGGCGTCAGCGGCAGCGTGTCGTCGAGCATGGTGTTGAGCACGTCGACGAACGGTACTTCGGCGACGATGCCGCCGAACAGTTCGCCGGTCCGGTTGGCGACCGCCCCCATCAGCATGCCGCCGGCGCTGCCGCCATGGGCGACGATGCGTCTCGGACCGGTGTAGCTCGCCTCGCACAGTGCCCGGGCGCAGGCCGCAAAATCATCGAACGTGTTGGTCTTCTTCTCGCGCTTGCCGTCGAGATACCAGCCCCAGCCCTTGTCGGTGCCGCCGCGGATATGCGCGATCGCGTAAACGAAGCCGCGGTCGACCAGCGACAGGCGGTTGGTGCTGAAGGACGCCGGCATCGCCGCGCCATAGGAGCCGTAGCCGTACAGCAAGAGCGGCGCGCGTCCGTCGCGCCTGAAGTCGCGCCGGTGCAAGAGCGAGATCGGCACCTCGGCGCCGTCATGCGACCGCGCCATGATGCGGGTGGTGACGTAATCGGCCGGATTGTGCCCCGAGGGGATTTCCTGGCGCTTGCGCAAGGTCCGGGTGCGCTTTTCCATGTCGTAGTCATAGACTTCCGACGGCGTCGTCATCGACGAATAGGAGAAGCGCAGATTGGTGGTGTCGAACTCGTAGGAGCCCATGGTGTCGAGCGAATAGGCCGCTTCGTCAAAGGCGATGGCGTGCTCCTCGCCGGTTCCGAGATCGCGGATGACGATCGAGGGCAGCGCATTGGTGCGCTCCAGCCGCACCAGATGGCCGGAATAGAGATCGTGGTCGAGGATGTAGACGCCGGCGCGGTGCGCAATGAGGTCGCGCCAATTGGCCCGACCGGGCGCGTGAAGCGGCGCGGTGACGATCTTGAAGTCGATCGCCTTGTCCGCATTGGTGAGGATGAACAGCTCGTCGCCGCGATCGGCGATGGAATATTGCACGCCGGTCTCGCGCGCGGCGATCAGCCGCGGCGGCGCGTCCGGGTTGCTCAGGTCGATCAGCCGCTGCTCCGAGGTCTCGTGGTCGCCGCCGGCGATCACGCAGAAGCGGCCGCTGGTCGACTCATGCAGATGGGTGAACCAGCCGGGATCGCTTTCCTCGTAGACGAGCACATCGTCGGCTTGCGCGGTGCCGAGGCGATGGCGCCAGACCTGCATCGGGCGGTGATTGTCGTCGAGCTTGACATAGAAGAAGCTCTTGCAGTCCGCGCTCCACACCACGCCGCCATCGGTCTCCTCGACCACATCGGCGTGGTCCCTGCCGGTCTCCCAGTCGCGGATGCGAATCGCAAAATATTCCGAGCCCTTGGTGTCGGCGCTCCAGGCCTGCAAGCGGTGATCCCAGGAATGGCGGCTGCCGCCGAATTTGAAATAGCCGTGGTCCCTGGCCAGCGCGTCGCCGTCGAGCACGATTTCTTCCGCGCTGCCATCGCGCTTGCAGCGGCCGAACAATTCATGCTGTCCGCCCTCGCGAAATTTGCGGAAATAGGCGTAGGCGCCGTCAGGCGAGGGGACCGACGAATCGTCCTCCTTGATGCGTGCGCGCATCTCCGCAACCAGCTTCTTCTGCAGCGGTTCGGTATGGCCGAGCAGGCGGTCGGCATAGGCATTCTCGGCTTCCAGATAGGCGCGGATATCCGGATCCAGCACGCCGGGATCGTGCAGCACCTCCTGCCAGTTGGCATCCTTCAGCCAGGCATAATCGTCCGCAACGGTGATGCCATGGCGGGTAAAGGAATGCGGCCGGCGGGGCGCCACCGGCGGATTGGCGGCAGCCTGCTTGTCCTTGGTCTCGGTCACTCGAAGCCTCGTGGTCGGAAGAGGGGAGGGCTCGGCCACATATGGGCCCAAGGCCAGCGGATTGCCATGGCAATCCGCACGCCTCCAGTTACCACGATCGAGCGGAGTTACGGCGCTACCGTCTCGCCGAGATAGCTGATCGCGGCCTCCGTTCCGCCCTTGCCGTGCGGAATCTGCAGCGCATTGAGGCCGACCTCGATCACGCCGAGCGTGCCCAGGATCATCGGTGCGTTGATATGGCCCATATGGGCGATGCGGAAGGCCTGGCCCTGCAGGTCGCCGATGCCGACGCCGAGCACCACGCCGCATTTTTCCTTGCAATAGCGGTGCAGCTTGACCGGGTCGTGGCCGTTGCCGACCAGGACGGTGGTGACCGTGTTGGAGCGCTCGGCGTTGTCGGAAATGTTGAAGCCGAGCACCTGGCCCTCCGACCACACGGCGACGGCGCGGCGCACGGCTTCGGCGAGCAGCGCATGGCGGCGGAACACGTTGGGCAGGCCTTCGGCGAGCAGCATGTCGATGGCCTGGCGCAGCGCGAACAGCAGATGCACCGGTGCGGTGCCGGCGTAGCGGCGGTAATGCTCGATACCTTCGCGCTCGGTCCAGTCCCAATAGGGCGTGCGCATGTTCGCCGTCTTGTGCACGGCTTGCGCGCGATCATTGGCGGCGACGAAGCCAAGCCCCGGAGGTGTCATCAGGCCCTTCTGCGAGCCGGACATCGCGACATCGATGCCCCATTTGTCCATCTCGAACGGCATGCAGCCGAGCGAGGCCACGGTGTCGACCATGTAGAGCGCGGGATGAGAGGCCGCCCGGATCGCCTGGCCGATCGCCTCGACGTCGTTGCAGACGCCCGAGGCGGTATCGATCTGCGTGACCAGGACCGCCTTGATCTCGTGGTTCTTGTCGGCGCGCAGCCGCGCCTCGACCTCCGCGGGGCGCACCGCGCGCCGCCAGTCGCCCCTGAGCACCTCGACCTCGGCTCCCATCGCAGCCGCCGCATTGCCCCAGCCGACCGCAAAGCGGCCGCTCTCGAGCACCAGCACCTTGTCGCCGCGCGAGAGCACGTTGGAGAGTGCCGCCTCCCAGGCGCCGTGGCCGTTGGCGATGTGGATGTAGCACTTGCCCCTGGTCGCAAACAGTTGTGCGAGGTCGCGATGCAGGCTGTCGCTGAGCTCCACCATCTGCTCGGAATAGATGTCGAGCGCAGGCCGATGCATCGCCTGCAGGACCTCGTCCGGCATGGTGGTGGGTCCGGGAATGGCCAGAAACTCCCGGCCGGCGCGCACGGTCATGGGGTGGGATCCTTGCAGGTGGAGAGCCGGCCATGGATGCCGTTTATGGCCGCGAAATTCAAGGCTTGCGCCATCACGATTTCAGCGCATCCGTTATGCTTCTCAGGATCTGGTCCTTCAGCTCGGTGGCGGGCGGGCTTGGAATGACGTCCACCGGCCCCGTCCGCTTCTGGCACGCCTCGACCAGGCGCAAGACCCAGACCTCGCCGTCGGTGAAATAGGGATCGCCGCCGCCATTGCGCCCGGTCAACGTCAGGCCCACGCCGGTCACCTGATATTTCGCGGTGACCATGCCTGCGTTCTCGAGATCGCTTGCGAGGTGGTCGCGCTCGGTGTCGAGATCGGCATCGATATGATGGGTGATGGCGCCGGTGAAATGGCTGATGCCGACGCCCTTGTCGAAGGTGTCGGAGCCGAGCCAGACGGGGCGGTCCTCCTGGCCCTTGTCCAGCACTTTCCAGAAGCGGACATGATGGCGGCGGTCGGCGCTTTTGCCCGCCGGCTTCTCGAATGCCAGATCCTCGCGCCGGCCGAGATAGAACAGGTTCGACACCGGCGCGTCCTTGTACTGGCGGTCGAGCAGCACGCTGCCGGCAATCTCGATCGACGAGCGCAGGGTCACCGGATCGGCGGGAAACCAGCCCGCTTCGTTCATGGCGCACAGGACCTCGCGCTCATTGCCGATCAGCCCGACATTGATGGGGTCGCCGGGAATGCCTTGCGCGGTGCGCGTCACCATCGGCAAGGTCGCCAGCCCCCGCTGATGCTCATAGTGCGTCCAGAACGCCGGCAGCACGATATAGGCGAGCGAGGTGTAGCCGAGCAGGATCGCGATCAGCACAAGCAGCACGCGCTCCAGCCGCGCATGGTTATGCGCGCGGGCATGATCGTCAGGGTGCAGGTCGTCGCTCATGCCAGCTTCGCGCTCCCTCTATCTCTGTCACACTGAGGCGCCGAATCTCCGCCACCCTGAGGTGCCGACGCGAAGCGTCGGCCTCGAAGGGCGACGGCCCCGCTGCGGCACCCGGGCCGTGCATCCTTCGAGGCTCGCTTGCGCTCGCACCTCTGGATGACGGGTCGAGAGCGAGGCCCGCTTCAAAATCGAACCAGTCCCTACCGCCTTGTCTCGCGGCAGCCCGCGGCCTCCGCCTCCTCGACCGAGCAGAACCAGCGCGTGCCCTTGGATATCTTCATCTTGATCTGGGCGTACCAGCGGCTGGTCGGCTGATGATAGATGCATTCGCCTGACGAGTTGACGTTGCCCTTGATGGTGCAGTCGGGCGAGGGCGCCACGTCGCCGGAGGCGGAGGCGAGCAGGATTGCATGCGCGTTCTCCGGCACCTTCACGGCGCCGAGAATGGTGGTCTTCTTGTTGCGCACGCGCCAGTCCCAGGGCGCGATGAACGCGCCCTGCCACATGCCGACCTTGGCCTCGCGCGCCTCCTTCTCGTCCGCCTCGTAGTCGCGGGAGAAGCGGGTGTAGGCCAGCGCCCAGCCTGAGCGCACCAGCCATTTCTGGATGTCCTCGCCGTCGACCTCGCAGCGCGCCAGCGATCGGCCACGGCGGTCGGTCTGGCCGAGATGGCAGGTCCAGCTCTTTCCCTCGGTGTGCTTGGTCAGCTCGTCGCGCGCGGCGACCCCGCAGGTCCAGCGCTCGCCCTTGGTGTTGAGGCAGAGCTGGTCGACCGACGGCGCATCGATCGCCGACAGCCGGATGCGGCTGTTGCCGATCTGGATGGAATCGGCCTCGCGGATTTTCGCCACGCCGGTGACGTCGGCGGCCTGCGCCAGCGAGGGGGCGAGCAGGACGAGAAGCGCTGCGGCGAATCGGGACATGCAAAGAGCCAATGAAATGGGATCGGGACGATTAACGATGCGGATTGTGGTGCGGATTGGGCTGAACGGAAAGCGGCGAGTTGCCAGGAAAGGTTTCAACTTCGCGCTACCGTCGCCCGGCCATCGCCTGCCTTGCCAGCGCGAGCCCCATCAGCACGAAGGCCGAGGTGACCTCCGGCCCGCCGACCAGGATCCGCGTCGGGGTCTTCATCTTGTTCCATTCATAGGCCTTGAACGGCCCGTGCCGGCCGCCTTCGCCGACCGCCGCGACGATGCAGCCGAGCGCCGGCGCAAAGGTCGCGACCTCGGCGCCGAGATGGGCGAGCGCCATCAGCGCCAGCGCCGCGTCGAAGGTGTTCATCTCCGCGCTCAGCATCTCGCCCTGGACGTAGGCCAGCACCTTGGCCCTGATCGCATCGAACGCGCCGGCGGGATCGATCGTCGCTTGCGCCTCGCGCGGCAGCGCGCGGAAGGCCGCAAAGCAGCGGCCGAAATAGGCGCAATAGAGCTCCGGCAAGTAATAGATGTGCGAGCGCGGATTTCTGAAGGCGCCGCTTTCGGCGAGCCTGAGCTGGAAGCCGATGATGCGCTGCATGGTCTCGAGCCGTGACGGCGTCTCCAACACCTTCCAGCGGGCGAGGTTGCGAAAGCTCACCTCCAGCACATCGAGATTGAGCGTCGGATCGAGATCGTTGCCGTAGGGCCGCTCGCCGTCGAGATTGTCGATCCAGGTGGCGATGCCGCCCTCGAAATCGATGTTGTCGTTGATCGGCACGGTGACGCGGCGTTCGTTGTCTCCGGCGCGCACCTGGTAGCCGGCATAGAAGTCGAGCAGCGGCTGGTCCAGGATCGGATCGGACGAGCCGGCCTGGGTTGCCGCGGAGAAGGAGCAGGCGGTGGTGTCGCAATCGGGCACGTAGATGCCGAAGCCGAGATCCTGCTTGATCTGGGCGAAGTAGCGCGAGAAGCGCGGATGCGGCGGCGGCGCCAGCGCAGTGATGACGTTGAACGGCGTGCCGTCGGCGCCGCGCACCTCCTCGCGGCTGGTCGAGATGCAGAACGCCACCATGTCCGCAATGGCTTTGCGCGCGGCGCCCGTCTCCCCGGTCGTGGCAAGCCCGGTCTCGACAAAGGCGAGCAGCGCCTCGGTGAAGAAGGCATCGTAATAGGCCGAGCGGTGGCGGATCTGCACCGGCGCCCACATCGGTTCGGCAATGCCGGTCCAGGGTGGGTTGATCAGCGCACCCAGCGGCGAGCGCGCGATGAAGACGCGGGCGAGGTTGAACAGCAGCGTCGAGTTCTTGTAGCCGCGGGCGTTCAGCCCGGTCAGCGCCATCAACAGCTCGCGGCCGCCGAAATCGGGGTCGCCGATCAGGTTGAAGGCGGCGTAGGTCGGCAGGAAGCCGTTTTTCGCAAAGGAGCGCAACAGATGCGCGCCCGCGACGCGGATGGCGTGGTCGATCTCGGCCAGCGCCGGTGCGGGCCCGTGGGCGAAAACCGGCTTCGGCCTGGGGTGGCTGAGCTTCACCGTTTCGAGCAGCGCGGCGACCGGCGCGCCCACGGCGGCCCAGTCCGGCGAGGCGTCGTCACGGGCGCGGAGCAGCGCGCTGCTCAGGGCCTCGCGCCGGCCGTGATCGGCAAGCTCCGGCAGCCCGGCCCGCCGCAACAACAGCCGCAGCGCCGGATTGCACAGCGCGGCCTTGTAGAATTTCGACAGGTGCGCGTCGCCCCCGTGCGGAACCGCGAGCAGGGGATCGCAGACGTCGTAAAGCGACGGCCCGTCTTTGGCCGCTGTCAGCGTGCGGCAGGCGGCAGCGGCAAAATAATGGAAATTCATGCAATGGTCTTAATGCCGGGACAGGTCAGCCGTCCTCGAGATGGCGCCTGTTGCCGCAGATTTTGCGGCCGCCCCCTCAAGAAACCCTCAAGTCATTGAAAACTGGCCCAAAGCGGGCGGAAACGCAATGTGATCGCAGTCACAGCCCGGAAAAACTCATGGCCGCATGATTACGGGCGGAGCTGTTGGGACATATCGCCGCGCCGCCAAATTATTGAACGATTCTAGGCAGTTAAACGCGAGTTGATTTGACGTATTGCGGTGCGGCGTCGGGCAGGTTAAGGGAGCCCTTATTGCAATGCCGCAAATAGAGCATAATTCAACGACACACCCTGCCTATCCCAAAAACGAAAACGATTTTGGCGCGACTAATGGGTCTCGTGCGCTTTTGAGTAGGACACGCCTGATGAAACTGACGCAGCTTTCCGTTTCCCGCCGTTCGCTCGCGATTGCCGCCGGCCTTGCCGGCACGCTGTCGCTGGCGATCGGCGCCCATGCTGCGCTGTCCATCCGTGCGCTGGATGCCGCCAAGGCCGTCGCCACCGAGCAGGCCGCGCTGCCGGTGAACAAGCCGGCGAAGCTCGCGCTCGTCATCGGCAATGGCCATTATCCCGACGCCGGCGAGCCGCTGGCCCAGCCGATCAACGATGCGCGCGCGCTCACCCATGCGCTGCGCCGCGACGGCTTCGACGTCGACGTGGTGGAGGACGCCACCAAGGACGACATGGGCCGCGCCATCGAGCGGCTGAAGAGCCGCATCAAGCGCGATTCCGTCGTCATGCTGTTCTTCGGCGGCTATGGCGTGCAGGCCGGCCGCGAGAGCTACATGATCCCGGTCGATGCCACGATCTGGAAGGAAAGCGACGTCCGCCGCGAGGGCGTCAGCGTCGAGGGCGTGCTGGACGTGATGAAGGACCAGGGCGCCCGCGCCAAGCTCGTGGTGCTCGATGCCAGCAGGCGCAACCCCTATGAGCGGCGCTTCCGTGCCTTCTCGCACGGCCTCGCCCCGATCGCCGCGCCCGACAATGCGCTGGTGCTCTCCTCGGCCACGCCCGGCAAGGTCGCCGACGATTCGAAGGGGCAGAACAGCGTGCTGATCTCCGAGCTGCTCAATCACCTCAATGCCCAGGGCAACGGCAAGCAGAGCGGTGCGGAAGCCGTCTTCAACCAGACCCGCGTCGCCGTCTCCCGCGCCTCCGATGGCGAGCAGGTGCCGTCGGTGTCGTCCTCGCTGCTCGAGGACGTCCGCTTCGGCGCCGTCGACACCGCCAACGCCGGCAGCTGATTTCTCCACCCGCCCCTGGAGGGGGCGGGTCGGTCGCGCATGAAATGCGCGATCGGGGCGGGGTGACAGTCTCTCTACCTCTCTACGCAGTCGGTTTTTGCAGGAGCGTTGCGGCGTCAGCTCGAGACCGCGCTCGCGGCTTCACCCCACCTCGAGCACCGGGCAGTGCCCGCTGCGTCGATCCTCCCCCTCCAGGGGAGGATAAGAAAACGCCCCCTACTTGACCTCGGCGCCATTCACGAACGGCCGCACCGGATCGCCTTCGCGCAGCAGCGAGCCCGCGCGCGCGACCACGTCGTCGCCTTCGGAGAGGCCGCCCTTGATCTCGACATTGCCGCCCGACATCAGCCCGATCTCGACCCGCCGCGTCTCGATCCGCTGGCTCTTCACCACCTGCACCACGGTGCCGGCATTGGAATAGAGGATCGCGGCCAGCGGCACCGAAAGACCACAGCTCTGTGTGGTGCGGATGGTGGCGCGGCCCGATGAATTGATCAGCAGCCTGCGGTTGGTGGTGATCGCGATGAAGACCTGGCCGAGCTGACTGTTCGGCTCGACCGTCGGCGCCACGCGCCGGACTACGCCCTGCACCGCGCCGACGCCGACGATGTTGATCGAGGCGGTCTGGTTGGCCGCGAGCTTGCCGAGATCCTCGACCGGCACCAGGCCGACGAGGTCATATTCGCTGCGCGCGATGATCGAGAACAGCGCCTCGCCCCGCCCCGAGGCGATCGCCCCGATGGTCGCGGTCGACGACGCGATCACGCCGGCCACCGGCGCCGTCACATTGATCGACCCGCCCTCCGGCAGCGTCAGCCGCGCCAGCACCTGGCCGGCGGTGACCGTATCCCCGGCATCCGCCTGCACATCCGCCACCTTCAGCCCCGGCCGCTCGGGGCGCACCATCGTCTCCTCCCGCGCAATCACGGTGCCGGAGACCTCGACGGTGTTGTTGAAACAGGCGCGGGTGGCCTTCAGCACGGAAACCGCCGCGCCGCGCGGCTCGGTGGCCGTATCAGCGCGGGCGGGGGCGAGGCACGCGAGGGCGGCGAGGGGGAGGAAAAGGAGGGGGCGGGGAAAAGGGGGCATGATGAAATTGGTCATTGGCGTGCCGGTGAGGTTCACGGGCATCGATACCAGAACGGCCGGCTTTAGGCCAACGATGTGGCTGCCGCGACCCTATGGATCGATGCAAGGCTCCGAAACGCGCCGCGAGAATGTGGAAGGGTGTCGTCCGCGCCGCTGCTTGAGGATTAGATCCGTGAGCCCCGCTGCGGCATGCGAGATCTCCGCCCGTCATGCTGAGGCGCTCGCGGAACGCGAGCCTCGAAGGAGACGGCCCGACTGCCAGCAGCGGGCCGTATCCTTCGGGCCCTCCGTGGAGCTGGTCAGCGGCACGCTTTGCGCGGACGCCTCGGCTTCGGCGCCGCAGAAGGGGGCGGGCAGGCGGAGACCGCGTTCTCGGCCCGTCCGCACACTGAAATCCGCCGCGCCCGCAGCGTGATTCAGATGTGTCGTCGTCGAGCTACTGCGAGTCACTCGCCTCGCGTTTGGGCTGCGAAACCATCGCCTCGAGAATGATGAGCGGCAGATAGAAGAACAGCATGGCAACCTCCATTCGCTATAACAAGCGTGGTTGCCGGAAGCTGTTCCCAGATCAACAAGAGCTGATGCCGGAACATTTCCGGCAGTCGCCCTAGGTCGCGCGGCGCCTCGCCGCCGTCGCCGCCGCATCGACGACATTGTCCGCCTCCTCGCGCCAGCGCAAGATCTCCATCGCGAGCACCGGATGATTGAAGCCCTTCAGCTGCAGGTCGTCCAGCGGCGCGGCGTCGACCCATTGCTCGACCATGCCGTAGACGCGGCGGCTGACCACGATCTGGTCGGCCTTGGCTTCGGCGCAGAGGCGGGAGGCGAGGTTGGTGACGCTGCCGATGGCGGCGTATTCCAGCCGGTGCTCGAAGCCGACCTGGCCGAGCGTGGCGTAGCCGAGCGCGATACCCATGCCGAAGCCGAGGCTGTGGCCGCGGTTGCGCCATTTCTGGGTCAACTTGCCGATCGCCTCGCGCATCTCGACCGCCATCTTCACCGCGCGCCTGGTGTGGTCCTCGAACTGGATCGGCGCGTTGAACAGGATCATCACGCCGTCGCCGGCATAGCGGTCGAGCGTGCCTTCGTATTTGAAGATCAACTCGCCGAGCGCTGCGTGATATTCGCGCAGCACGTTCATCGCCTCCTCGGGCTCGGTCGCCTCGGTGAAGGCGGTGAAGCCACGCAGATCGCAAAACACCACCGTCACCTCGCGGCGATGACTCTGCAGCAGCGAATCGTGGCCGTCGGAGGAGGCGATCAGCTGGGCCACCTGCGGCGCCAGGAAGCGCTCGAGCTTCCTGATGCGCTCGATCTCGGCGAGCTGCTTCTCGACCCGCTCTGCAAGCGAGCGGTTGAAGTTGCGCAGCTCGTCGGTCTGCTCCTGCAGCTTGGCCGCCTGCTGCTGCACCGTGGCGTGGGCCGAGGCGAGCTCGCGGCCCTTGTGGTCGACCTCCGAGAACAGCTGCGCATTGCGCATCGCGAGCGCCGCCTGGTGACCGAAGGTGCGCATCAGGCCGATCAGGTTGGGCGCGAAGGTGCCGACCTGGCGCCGCAGCAGCACCAGCGCGCCCAGCGTGCCCTGCTGGTCCATCAGCGGCACCACCAGCACCGCATGGAAGCCGGCGGCAATCGCGATCTCGCGCAGGAGCTGGTTGTCGGCCGCGTAGAGATCGGACAGCGCGATCGGCTCGCCCTTCTCGGCGGCCTCGGAGAGGATGTTGGCGCCCTGGTCGACGACCAGATGCGCGCCGTCGGCCGCCTTGTCGATGCCGCTCGATTCCATCAGCGCGAACCGGCGCCTGGCGGCGTCGTAGCCATAGATCAGCACCGCATCGGCATGGGTGATCTCGAGCGCGCGCGCGGCGACCGTCGGCAGCACGGCATCGAGATCGAGCGAGGAGGCCACCGCGCGGCCGACCTCCTCCAGCACCTTGAGCTCGTTGATCGAGCGCGCGAGATCGCGCGTCCGCTCCTCCACCTTGGTCTCGAGGCCGGAATACGTCTCCTGCAGCTGGCCCGCCATGCTGTTGAACTGGTCCGCAAGCTCCTCCAGCTCGTCCTTGGTGTTGACGTCGATGCGATGGCTGAAATCGCCGGCCCCGAGCTTGCGCGCGCCGGTGCGCAGCGCGGTGATCGGCACCAGCATGCGCCGCGCCAGCAGCGTGCCGGCGGCAATCGCCACGACGAGACCGAGGCCGAGCAGCAGCGCCACGCGCATCAGCTGGTCGCGGATCGGGCTCAGCGCCTGCGCGGTCGGCTGCTCGAAATACACCACCCAGCCGAGCTTCGGCAGGCTGGATGATGCCGTCAGCACCGAATTGCCGTCGACGTCGCTTCCGGCGGCGAGCGGCGTGCCGTCAGGCGCGATCAGGGCGGCGACCTGGGGCAGCGTGGAGAGGTCGCGGCCGACATCCGGCCCCTTGGTGGAGGTGGCCAGCACCTTGCCATGGGGGTCGACGACATAGGCGAAGGTCGCCTTGCCGACCTGGGCATCGCCGAGGAAGTCCGAGAGGAAGCGCAGATCGATGTCGGCAACGGTGATGCCGTTGTTGAAGCCGGAATGCGCCACCGAGATCGACATCGACGGGCGGTCGCCGGAGAAGGTGGCGGGCGAATAGCTCACGCCGCGCGCGACGGTCTCGGTGAAACGCGGGTCGTGGGAGAAGTCGATGCCGCTCGAATACGCGATCTGGGTGCGCGACAGGCGAAGCAGCTCGCGGCCCTGGCCGTTGAGCCAGGTGAGCTGGCTGATCGGGGCAACCTGGTTCATCAGCTGGGCATAGTCGGTGCGGCGCTTCTCGATGGTGTCGACGCTGGCGCGGGTCACCCAGCTGATCTGGCGTTCCAGCTCCGAGATCGACTGGTCGATGCGCTTGGCTGTCGCCTCCGCCTTCTCGCTCATGGCGCCGGTCAGAGAGGCCTTGGTGGCGCGGTAGCTGATGAAGGTCTCGATCGCGCCGTTCACCGCCAGCACGAACACGACGAGGCCGACGAGGGAGACCACATATTTGGCGAACAGCCCCTCGCGCAGAAACCAGACCTTCGGTTTGACGCCGATCATCCAAGACCCTCATGCGGGCCGCCCCTGCGCTGCGGGGACGGGCCGCGGTGACGGGTCCGTTGTAGCACAATTGGCGGAACCCCAGTGTGAGCCTGCCGGCGTGGTTAGCGGGGGCGGCGCCCTTTGCTCCGTCATTCCGGGGCGGTCCGACCGGACCGAACCCAGAATCTCGAGATTCCGGGTTCGATGCTGCGCATCGCCCCGGAATGACGGGAGACAAACTCAAACCGTCACCCTGAGGTGCCGCCGCAAAGCGGCGGCCTCGAAGGGCGACGGCCCGGCTCTCGCAGCGGGGCCGTTCATCCTTCGAGGCCTGCGCTTGCGCTCCGGCGCCTCAGGATGACGGATCAGCCTACCGGTTAAACAATTGGCGCAGCACGTCATTCATGGGCGCGCTGTCCTGCGGTGCGTCCGGCTGGTTGCCTTGCTGGCTACCTTGGGCCTGGGTGGAGCTGCCGTCCGGCAGCGGAGGCTGTGGCGTCGGCGCCGCCTGGCCCTGCGGTGCGGAATTCGGCGGGATCGACCGGTTGCGGCGGCCGGTCCCCTGCTCGCTGCCCTGTTGGGAGCCAAGCCCCTGCTGGATCAGGTTGCCCAGCGTCTGGCCGAGCTGGCCGCCCAACAGATTGCCCTGTCCGCCGGCGTCGGTGCCACCGCCGGTGCCGCTGGTCTGGCCGCCGGCCAGTCCGCCGAGTCCGCCCAGAATGCCGTTCAGCCCGCCATTCGGCCCGAACAGGCCCTTGCCCATCTCGCGGAGTTTCGCATAGGCGGCGTCGGGATTGTCCATGATCCCGGCCATGTCGGGATAGATGCGCGGCTGCACCCAGGGGCCCTCGATCATCACGGGCACGCCGAAGCCGACGGGATCGGATGTGCGGCCCTGGCCTTGCGTGGTCAGCACCAGCTTGGGCTCGACGCGGAAGCCGATCTGCTTGGTCGAGAGGTCAACGGTGCCCGTGCCTGTCACCTTGACCAAGGGGCCCACCAGATTGAGATCGGTGGTCTGGGCCTGGCCGCGGTCGATGCGGAAGGAGGCGGAGAGCTGGGAGAGGTCGGTCGACTGCTCCTTGGTCGGATCCTCCTGCCATCCCGACAGGGTCGAAGCCGTGAGGCTGCGGATCATCTGCGCCACATTGATGCCGCGGATGGCGCCGTCCTGGAAATTCGCGAACACGGTGCCGGACATGTTGGACATGATCGCCTGCTGGCTGTTGCCGGCCGAGCGCGCGGCGATCTTGGCCTGCAGGCGCCCCTCGAGCTTGTCGAAATCGGCGAGCGAGGTCAGAAGCGGCAGTGCGCCGACATTGACCAGGTCGCAATGCATCGCAAAGGTCGGGCTCGGCGCCGTGGCGTCGAGGATCATCTCGCCATTGGCCTGGCCGCCATAGGCGCCGAGATTGGCGACCGCCGTCTTCATGATGCCGCCGGCCAGCGTCGCCTCGATCGCCGCCGGCGCAAACTGCGCCTGGCCGAGCGTGACCCCGGCGGCGGAGATGCGCAGCTGCGCATCGACATAATTGAGGCCGGTCAGGTCGAACGGCGCATTGCTCCAGGCCTGCACATTGGTGCCGGGCGGCGACTTGGCCAGCGGAATGTCGAGACGCTGGAAGTCGAGATCGAGCTTGACCAGCGGCTTGCTGGTGGCGTCGACCGAAGCCCAGCCCGAGAAACCGCCATTGCCGAGCGTTCCGCTGACGCCGTTGAAGCGGATCAGCGAGCCGGAGATCCGCACCTCCGCTTTCGCTGCGAGCAGCGCAGGCAACAGATCGGGCGCGTCGATCTTGATGTCGACGGGGATATTCTGCCGCTCGACCGGCGGCTGCGGCGCGACGGCCGAGACCTCGAATTTGATCGGCGAGGAGCCCGTGCGCGCGGATCCGGTCAGTTTCAGTGTCTGGTCGGCGCCGATGATGGCATCGGCCTCGATCCCGTCGATGCGGTTCTCGACCCGGTCGTGCACGTTGGCGAAAACGATCGTGCCGTTGCTGAGCCTGACGTGGTCGACTGCGATCGCCTCGGCTTCGCCCGCCGGCCTGGCGGGCTTGGCCGGGGCGGCCTCGCGATTGCGCAGCAGCGGGACATGGAACACGGGCTTGGTAATGATCAGCTCGCTGATCTCGGGCTTTCCGGACCAGGCGCTCGACAGCGGCATCTCGGCCTCGACGCTGCCGATGGTGATGCGGCCGGCGCCGTCGCGGTCCTTCGGGTCCTGCAGCGTGATATCGTGCAGTGTGAGGTTGAGCCGTGGCCACAGGCTGATCCGGGTGGTGCCGGCGACGGTCAGGCGATAGCCGGTTGCGCGCTCGACATGGTCGCTGATGGTCGCGCTGACGAAGCTCGAGGGGATTCCCACGGCCATCAGCAGCACGATCACGACGACAATGGCGGCGATCGCACCGCCGGCGGTTTTGAGGACTCTCATGTCGACATTCCCGGGGCAAACGGCATCGTGTCAGGCTCGGGCAGCCACCCCGGGCCAAAGCGTGTCGAGCTTATCCCGCAAAATGCGGGTCGGCTCAAAAGGGGCTCAAAAATAATCCTGGGTGCTGCAAAGTTATGTGACTTATGGCACACTTTGGGAGCGGGAATTATTTCAGATCCTGCGCACTGCAAATTTAAAGGTATTGCAATGAGCAAACAGGCCGAATTTGCGGTCATATTGAAAATGAATCCCATGTTTGCGGATCTCGGCGCCGACGAGCTCTCGCGCCTGGCCAATTTGTGTCACACCCAGCATCTCAATTCCGGCGAGGTGCTGTTCCAGAAGGGCGACGCGGGCAATGCCTTGTTCGGCGTGCGCCGCGGCCAGATCCGCATCGAGACCGGCGCCTCCGACGGCAGCCGGCTGACGCTGAACTTCATGGGACCGGGCGACCTGTTCGGCGAGGTCGCCGTGCTGGACGGGCAGAGCCGCACGGCGGATGCGACCGCGGGCGAGACGACCGAGCTGTTCGTGCTGCGGCGGGAGGATTTCCTCGGCTTCCTCGAGCGCGAGCCGAAGGTCGCGATCAAGATCATCGCGCTGCTGTGCCAGCGCATCCGCTGGCAGAGCGAGCGGATGGAGGAGTCGGTGCTGCAGCCCCTGCCGGTGCGTCTGGCGCGACGGCTCTGCGCGCTCGCCGACGATTTCGGCTCCGAGGTGCATATCTCGCAGGAGCAGCTCGGCATCTTCGTCGGCGCCGCCCGCGAAAGCGTCAATCGCCAGCTGCAGAGCTGGCGCAAGGACGGCATCCTCGACCTGCAGCGCGGCCGCATCCTCTTGCAGAACTTGCAGCGGCTGCACGCCATCGCGCGAAACGAATAGCCAGGCAAGGCGCCGGCCGGCGGCCGGCCCGCTCGCGCGAAGCGATGCGTCGAAATCCTACTCCGCGGCGGCCGCCGGCTTCTCGGACGAGGTCGTATGCGCGTCCTGAGGTGCGCCGGCCGCGTGGTCGGCATCGTCGTGGTGGGTGACGACGAGCCGCTTGGCGAGACGCCAGATCAGCGAGCCGAAATCGTCCATCACCATGAACATCGCCGGCACGAACACCAGCGACAGCACGGTCGAGAAGATCAGGCCGCCGATCACGGCGAGCGCCATCGGCGAGCGGAACTCGCCGCCGGCGCCGACCGCAAGCGCGCTGGGCGTCATGCCGGCGACCATCGCGATGGTGGTCATCACGATCGGGCGGGCGCGTTTCAGGCCGGCGTCGATCATGGCTTCGTCGCGCGGCGTGCCGGCGTGGATGGATTCGAGCGCGAACTCCACCAGCATGATGGCGTTCTTGGTCACGATGCCCATCAGCATCAATATGCCGATATAGACGGGGATGGTGAGCTGCTTGCCGGTGATCCATAGCGCGCCGATGGCGCCCCCGATCGAGAGCGGCAGCGAGAACAGGATGGTGATCGGCTGCAGGAAGGTGCCGAACAACAGCACCAGCACGGCGTAGACCATCATCAGGCCGGTGGCCATGGCGCTGGAGAAGCCGCCCTGCAGCTCCTTCATGGCTTCGGCGTCCTGCCCTTCGGTCACCTTGACGCCGCTCGGCAGGCTCCGCATGACCGGCAGATTGTCGATCTGGGCCATGGCGTCGCCCGAGGCGGCGGTGCCCGCGAGATCCGCAGCGACCGTGGCCTGGCGCTGGCGGTCGAAGCGGCTGATGCTGGTCGGGCCCTGATCGAGCTTGATGTCGGCGACCACGGAGAGCGGCACGCCGCCCTTCTCGCCATGCTCGCCGAGCGGCACCCGCAACTGCTCCAGCGTCTTCAGGTCGCTGCGCGCGGCGTCCTCCAGCTGCGCCCGGATCGGCACCAGCCGGTTGCCGGCGTCATATTTGGCGAGCGCGGGTCCGACATCGCCGATGGTGGCGACGCGAATGGTCTGCGACAGGCTTTCGGTGGAGACACCGAGCCGTGCCGCGAGATCCGGCCGCGGCCGGATGCGCAGCTCGGGCCGGTCCAGCGCTGTTTCAGAGACGACATTGGCGACCAGCGGAATGCGCTTCATCTGCGTCGCGAGCTCGCTTGCGACATTGTTGACGATGTTGCTGTCGGCGCCGAGCACGGTCAGCGAGATCGCGCGGTTGCCCTGGTCGTCGAGGAACCAGAAGCGGATGTCGGGGACGTCGTCGAGCTCATGGCCGATGGCGAGCTCGAGCTCGCGCTGGGTGATCTTGCGCTCGTTCTTGGGCGTATAGTTGATGATGAGGGTGGCGCGGCGGACCTCCTCGGCGCCTTGCGGCGAGCGGCCACCGTCGACGAAGACGCTTCGGATCTCCGGGCGCTTGCGCAGGCGCGTGACGATGTCCTCGGTCACCTTCTCGGTGTAGTCGAGCTGGGTGCCGGGGGGCAGCTCCAGGCCGAGCCAGGAGCGCGAGGAATCCTGCGCCGGCAGGAAGCTCTGCGGCAGCACCGTGATGCTCCAGATCGAGGCGGCGAAGATGCCGATGCCGATCAGCACGGTGATGTAGTGGTGCTTCACCGACCAGGCGACCACGCGGTGATAGGTGTTGAGAATGCGCCCCGGGGGCGGCTCCGCATGGCTGTGGTGCTTGAGGAAATAGGCCGCCAGCATCGGCGTCACGAAGCGCGCGGCAAGCAGCGAGAAGAACACCTGCACCGACACCGTGATGCCGAACTGCTTGAAGAACTGTCCGGCGATGCCGGGCATGAAGCTTGCGGGCGCGAAGATCGCGATGATGGTGAAGCTGATCGCGATCACCGCGAGGCCGATCTCGTCGGCGGCCTCGAGCGCGGCACGATAGGGCGTCTTGCCCATGTTCATGTGCCGCACGATGTTCTCGATCTCGACGATGGCGTCGTCGACCAGGATGCCGGTCGAGAGCGTGATGGCCAGGAACGACACCAGGTTGAGCGAGAAGCCGAGAATGTCCATCGCCCAGAACGCCGGGAAGATCGACAGCGGCAGCGAGATCGCGGCGATCAGCGTGGCGCGGATGTCGCGCAGGAACAGCATCACGATGATCACGGCGAGGATCGCGCCCTCGAACAGGGTCGAGATCGCCGCCTCGTAATTGCCCTTGGTGAATTCCACCGACGTGTCGATCAGCTTGAGGTCGACATCGGAATGCTCGGCCTTCAGCTCGTCGATGCGCTTCTGCACCGCCGCGGCCACCACGACGTCGCTCGCGCCCTTGGCGCGCTTGATGCCGAGCGCGACCACCGGCTCGCCGTTGAAACGGGCGAAGGTGCGGCGGTCCGCGATGGTGTCGGTGACCGTGCCGAGATCGCCGAGCCGCATCTCGCCGCCGCCGAACAGCGGGATCATGGTGCCGCGCAGGTCGTTCAGGGACTTGGCGCCGGCCAGCGTGCGGATCGCCTGGTCGTTGGTGCCGATCTCGGCGCGTCCGCCGGCGAGGTCGACATTGGTGCCGCGCAGGCTCTGGCTGACATTGACCGCGGTGAGCCCCGCGGCCTGCAGCCGGTCGGGATCGAGCGAGACCTGGATTTCGCGGTCGACACCGCCGATGCGCTCGACCTCGGCGACGCCGCGCACGCCCTGCAGCGCGCGCTTGACGACGTCGTCGACGAAATAGGACAGCTGTTCCGGCGTCTTGCCGGGCGAGATCGCGGCATAGGTGACGATCGGCAGCCCGATCACGTCGACGCGCTGGATCAGCGGCTCCGTCACGTTCTGCGGCAGGTTGGAGCGCACGCGGGTGACCGCGTCCTTGACGTCGTTGAGCGCGCGATCGGTGTTGGTCTCGAGCGCGAAGGCGATGGTGGTCACCGACAGGCCGTCGGTGATCGAGGAGGAGATGTGCCGCACGCCTTCGACGCCGGAGACGCCGTCCTCGATGATCTTGGTGACCTGGGATTCGAGCTCGACCGGCGCGGCGCCGAATTGTCCGACCGCGACCGAGATGACGGGGATATCGGCCGACGGCAAGTGCGTCACCGCAAGCTTGGTGAAGCTCAGCCAGCCGAGCACCAGGAGGATGATCGAGAAGACGACCGGCGGCAGCGGGTTGCGGATCGACCATGCCGAAATATTGATTGCCATCAGCGTACCTGTCGGTCGAGTTCTTCGGCGAACATGGTCTTCACCTGGTCGCCATCATGCAGCGAAGAGCCGGCGTCGGCGACGACGATCTCGCCGACTTCGAGGCCGTCGGTGATTTCGGTGTCGGTGTCGGTGACGAGGCCCACACGCACCTTGCGCGTCTCGATGGTGTTCGCCTTGACCACCTGGACGGTGAGATGATCGATGGCGCTGTTCGGGATCGAGACGCCGCAAGAGCGCTTGGCGTCGATCGAGGCGCGGGCGAACATGCCGATCTTCAGGGTCGGATTGTTGGTGAGCGCGATCCGGACATGGCCGAGCTGGGTGGCGCGGTCGATCTGCGGCGAGATCAGCCTGACGCGCCCGACCATGTCGGGGGCATCGTCGCGGCTGATGCGGGCAGGCGCTCCCGGGTTGAGCTTGGGCAGGTGCACCGCCGGCACCTCGGCGTCGAGCTCGATGTCGTTGTTGATGGAGATGCGGAACATCGGGCCGGCCTGGGGCGAGGCCGGCGCGCCGACCGCGGTCCTGACCTCGGTGACGAGACCGGGTCCCGGCGCGCGCAGCGACACCGGGCCGGTGCGGCCGGCCGGGGCGCCCGGCTGCTGCTGCGGCGGCGCCGACAGCCGCGCCAGCTCCTGATTGTCGGTGACGAGGTCACCCTCGCGGACATAGAGGTCGGTGACCTTGGAGCCCTCCTGGTCCGCGCCCACCACGGCCTCGCGGCGCGGCACGAGATGGCCTGTCACCCGCACCTGGTCGGAGAAGCAGCCATTGGTGGATTTGGTCACCACCACCAGCGCATCGCCCGGCTTTTCCGTCTCCACGACATGGTGACGGTGCTCGAACCAATAATAGATGCCGATCAGCACGGCGAAGAACACCACGCCGCCTGCGGGCTTTACGTATTCGGTGAGCGTCATTGCAAGGTCAATCCGGACAAACGAGCGTCCCGCAACCTTGCGGGACGCGCTTCTTCAGCATGAGATGGGCGCCACGGGCGGTAACCGGCCGGCTACTTCGAGGCGGTGGTCTTGTTTTCCATGTTGACCACCTGCACGCGGCGGTTCACCTCGGCGAGCGGCTGGCTCGGATCCTTCAGCTTGCTCTTGCCGTAGCCGACGGTGACGAGGTCGGCCGGCGCGATGCCGTAATTCTGCATCAGGTAGCGCTTGATGGCGTCGGCGCGCCGCTCGGACAGATCCTGGTTGTAGCCTTCGCCGCCGGCGGCGTCGGTGTGGCCGGCGACGATGAAGGTCGCGCCCTTCAGGTCCGGGTTGGTCAGCGCGCGGCCGAGCGCCTGCACCGACGGAAGCGACTTTGCGCTGATGTCGGCGGAGTTGTAGTCGAAGGTGATCTCGAGATCGATATTCGGCTTGTCCTTGGCGATGGTCGCGATCTCCTCGCGCTCGGCCGTGGACAGCGAGCGGGTGGCGCGGCCGCGGATGCTCTGGACGAACTTGCCCTCGGCCTCGGTTGCGGCCGGGTCGGTCTGCGGGCCGATCGACAGTCCGCGGGTCAGGGGCTTCTTGGGCGGGGCGAGCGCACGGACGATCTGGTCCTCGGTGACATTGGCGTCGCCCGCCTGCGCCTGTACGAGCCCGAACCAGAGTGCGGCGCCGATCGCGGCCGCCGCAAGCATGACGCCGGATCGCCTTGCGAACATCCTCGACATTGCCAGTCCCTCCTGCGCTGTCTGGCGCGCTTCCCAATCATTTGCGGGGGACGGGCAGCCCAAATCGCCGGTCCCAGCCACCTATTGTATGTCGCCGGCGGCGCGGATCGGTTCGCGCGGCTGCCGGCCTGCACGCTCAAAATATGACGTCAGCGAACCCCGTAGCCCTCGTATTCCTGCACGATATTGGGGTCCATGGCCTTGGCATTGGCTATATCCAAATTGCCTTCGGAAATCGAGCCATTCCGCTGCTTGGCGAGGCCGCGGCCGTAGAGCGAGGAGGTCAGGCGCGGATTGATCTTCAGCGCCGCGTCGAAATCGGCAATGGCATTCTTGTTCTGGCCTGCCTTGAGGTTGACGAGCCCGCGGCTGTCCAGCGCGTCGACGAAATTCGGCCGCAGCCGCAGCGCCTCGTTGCAGTCCCGCAGCGCCGATTGCAGGTCGCCGACCACCGTGCGGGCCCAGCAGCGATTGTTGAGCGCCTCGACGTCCTTGGGATTCAGCCGGATCGTGTCGTCGAAATCCTTGATCGCGAGGCTGTAGGCGCCCTTGCTGGCATAGACCTGCCCGCGCCGGTACAGCGCGTTGACGTCATCGGGGTTGGCGTCGATCTTGGCCGTCAGGCTCTTGATGGTCGGGTCGTCGGCGAGCGCCACCTGCGTCGGCTGAGCGGGTTGAGCCGGCTGGTTGTCGGTCGCCGCGGGAGGCGGCGGTGGGACAGGCGGCGGCTGAGGCGCAATCTCGACCTTTGCGGGCGGCGGCGGAGGAGGGGGCGGCACGACTTGCGGCGCCGGACCGGAGGCCGGGGGCTGCGCAGCCGGCGGCTGGGCCGGCGGAAGCGTCGCAATGGACGGCGCCGGCGGGCGCGGCGGGCCACCGGCGCCCGGGACGAAGGAAAAGTCCTCGGACAGCGAGGATGAAATCCAGGGGATCTGCTCCTGGCGCGAGGCGCGGCTGACGCCGATGCGCGTCTTGTTCAGCGTCTCCTCGGCCATCAGGTCGGGGACACGGATCTCCTTGAGCAGCTCCTGCACGAACAGGCTGTGGTCGCCGCCATTGTCCGAGATCACCGACGACAGCGCCGCCGAATACATCACCAGCGTACCATTGGGGGCGACCACGGGCGCAAGGCCCGCGGAGAAGGAACGGAAGCGCCGCTCATAGGGATTGCGCCTGGAGGCATCGAGCAGGGCGATCTTGACGCCGGCGCCGCGGTTGTTGATCTCGTTCAGGACAGCCTCGAGGCTGAGACCGTCGCGGCGGACGTCGGATTCCTGCCACAGCTGGCAGTCGACCGGCATCATGTAGCTCTGCCGGTTGGACTGGATGCCATAGCCCGAGAAGAACAGCAGCACCACGTCGCCGGGCTTGATCTTGGCATAGAGCTTGTCGAAAGCGCGCCGCATGGCGTCGCCGTTGAGGTTCTCGCCGATGTCGACCTTGAAGCCGTCGCGCTTGAGCTCGTCGGCGACGTCGTGGGCGTCGTTGACCGGTTCCCGCAGCGGCGTGTCGGCGTCGGGATATTTTGCGTTGCCGATGACGAGGGCATAACGGTCGCCGGCGGCGGACGATGGAACGGTCGAGGCGACCGAGAAAATCAAGGCGAGCAGTAATGCAAGGCGAATTTTCATCACTCAGCGGTCCAGCGAAATAGGCGCCGATACCAGCTTGCGCCCCAGCGACCTTACTCTACGCATGGGGCATTATCAAACCGGCCTTCTCACCCGTCAACCGCTTGGAGAATAGCGGCAATTGCTGCCCGCCATTGGCGGTCGACGGTGCGACGCGCGGCCTTGCAGCTCGCCTCTGCTGGTTGCATCGGGATGCTCGGCTCACAATCGCAAGTTCCAACTATTAAGTACCTCGCAGGAGTATGAGTGTGATTGGGCTCACATTACGACATGCCTGCGTCAAGTCGGTGACAGGGCCTGTGACGAATTGACCTTTCGCGGCTGCGATGGCTTGGTGTCGGCTCTCGTCTTTCAGGAAAGAAAAAAATGGGAAACGCCTACGAGATCTATGCGCTTCGCTATGCGACCATGGCGGCGCGCACGCCGCAGATGAATTTCCTGTCGCCCGATCCGCACGAGACCACGGCACAGGCGCTGGACTATTTCGTCTGGCTGGTGCGCGGCGGCGGCCGCGACATCCTGGTCGACACCGGGTTCAATGCCGAAGAGGCCGAGCAGCGCGCCCGCAAGCTCACCCTCAACCCGGTCGATGCACTGGCGCGATTCGGCGTCGCGGCCGCCGATATCGGCGACATCATCGTGACCCATCTGCACTATGATCACGCCGGCAATCTCGACCGCTTTCCCAGGGCGCGCTTCCATCTGCAGGAGCGCGAGATGGCCTATGCGACGGGCCGCTGCATGTGCAACGGGCTGCTGCGCCATCCCTTCACGGTCGAGCACGTGACGCAGATGGTGCGCCATGTCTATGGCGAGCGCGTCACCTTCCATTCCGGCGACGGCGAGGTCGCGCCGGGCGTCACCGTGCACCGCGTCGGCGGCCATTCCGACGGCCTGCAGGTGGTGCGGGTCGAGACCGAACGCGGCCCGGTCGTGCTCGCCTCCGACGCCGCGCATTACTATGCCAATCTGCAGCGCCGGAGCCCGTTTCCGATCGTCTACAACGTCGGCGACATGGCCGCCGGCTGGGAGACCGTCGAGCGCCTCGCCGGCCATCCCGACCGCTTCATCCCCGGCCATGATCCGATCGTGACCGAAATCTACCCGCGCGCCAGCGACGAGGTCGATGCGTTTGCCCTGCACAAGGTGCCGTCACGGTCGTTTGCGAAGTAGCGGGCGGCCGGGACGGCACAGGCGGTGCCGTCCCGGCCGTCGCCAGGCACGACACTGAAGCAATCGCCTCTGCGCCAATTGCCGCCGAATCAGTCTTCGCCCGTGGACGTGTCAGGCCATGACCATCGCGCACCGGATCATCCCCGCACTCTGGCTCGTCTTCGCCGCCTATTGGGCGATCGCGGCCTTTGGCGTGAAACGCAATGCGGAACCGGTGGCGTGGTGGAAACAAATCCTGCCGCGGCTGGCGATTGCCGCACTCGTCATCGTCGCATTGACCATCCCGCCGCTGCGCCATGCGCTGCGAGACGCGCTGCGGCTTGTGCAGGTCCATGCCGCGGATGGCGCGCTCATGGGGACGATCGGCACGATGCTGGTCGGCCTCGGCATCGGCCTTGCCATCTTCGCCCGTGTCCATCTGGGACGGAACTGGGGGATGCCGATGTCGAAGAAGGAGAATCCGGAGCTTGTCACCGGCGGGCCCTATGCCCTTGTTCGTCATCCGATCTACAGCGGCATCATCCTCGCCATGCTCGGGACGGCGCTCGGACTGAGCATCATCTGGGCGCTCCCGCTCATCGTGTTCATTCCCTACGCCATCTACAGCGCGCGGCGCGAGGAAGAGTTCATGTGCCAGCAATTCGGCGAGACCTATCGCGCCTATATGCGCCGAACCAGCATGCTCGTGCCTTTCGTGCTGTGATTGCGCCGCGACTCTGACACTTCATTCCGTCATTCCGGGGCGCCGCGTCAGCGGCGAACTACGGTGCGCAATTGCGCACCTGAGAATCTCGAGGTTGCGGCGCGAGATTCCGGGTTCGCCCTTCGGGCGCCCGGAATGACACCGAGTGAATCAAGCGTCTGGGTCACAACACTAGAGCATGCCTGCTTCGCTGTCCCGGTCGGTTTGTCTTTTCCGGATGGTCGTCAGCTCCTGGCTGCACGAGACAAACTCGCTGGTCCCGGCCCGCATTCCGAATTTTTCGCAGAAAGCGCTGGTCTCGTCCGCCAGCGTTCGGTCCAGGGCGGCTTGCGCGTCCGCGCGCATGGCCGGACCGGCGACGAGGACCCCGTACAGGCCAAACGCCATCAAGGCGGCGACGAGCAACGCCAACGGAACGCGCGAGCCGGTCTGAGGATCGATGGTCGAACCGATGCCGAGTCTGGTCATTATGAATTCCCCTCAAATATGATTTTTCAAAAGTCCGTCCCTCTTGGACCAAGGGGGCGCGGTTGCAATGCGACTTCCGCGAGGAAGGATAAGCAGGACACGCAAGCGATCGATGTGAACCGGTTCACACGCGACGTCCCTAAACTGTCGGCAAGACCGAGATAAACCTTGCCGGCAGCCTTGCGGCGCAGACCAAACAGTCTCACCGAATCCGGCACGCTACCGCGCCTCTGTTTCAGCAGTGTTTCGTCGTCCGGTCCCGGATTGATTTGCCCGACGGGCGGGGGCGGCGGATTCCTGTCAAGCCTTGCACTCAAAAATATTTCTGTTTTTCGAAATGTAGAATCGGTTGTATGGTTCGCGCATCGCGCATCGCGCATCGCGCCTCGTTGCAGAGGGACGTTTCGCGATCGTCACGAACCTGAGGCGGGGATGCGGTGGACGCGGATGTGCCTGACTGACGAGCGGCACGGAGGCGTACGGCGAAATCGTGTGGTCCTGGCGCCCCAAGGCTCTGGCGTCAAGTTGCCGACGATGCTTGCGCATCGCGGCGATGACGGTGGCAAACGAGATGGTTCACCGGGGAGATCACGTATAAGCCGTCAAACCATCGCGCAGGGAAGGCCGGAGTGTCTTCGCCTGTACCTGTGGTCACGCGCCCTTT
>DATGMN010000026.1:0-15992 GCA_035293585.1 Bradyrhizobium sp.
ACTGATCGAGGCCGCAAAAAGATGCGAGGCGATGACTGCCGAGGTCCACAATGCAATCGCATACATGCGCGATACGGCGGCGGCCTATCGAGAGGAGGCCAAGAAGATCTTTAAACGCATCGAAGATTGTGCGCTTTTCACCCAGGACGTCCGCAAAACCTGCGAGGAGGTCAAGCGCAGGATGATAGGGGGCGACGCCTCGGACTGAGCCATAGGACAAGGAGCGCGGTCAACGGCGTCTTCATATTTTCGGAGCTGCGGCCGCGGGTGCGCCCTTGATTGCGTTTGCAGTAAACAAACGGCTCAGGAGACAACACGACGCGCGTCGCCATCGTCGGAGGCTTGGGATCATAGGTCGATCCCGGATGAACCTCTAGTTTATTCCTTCAGTTGTGCAGCGAGGCTGTCAATGAGCTTCCTGACCATACATTTGGGTGAAGAGATCGCCGCCTGTCGCAACTGCGGAAGCAAGCCTCGCCTTATTTGCAAGATGCTTGATCCAAAAAGCGGAAAGACCGTTAGACTCTTCTTATGCCAATGCGGGGCGGTAAGCAAATCCTTCGCCATACGGTCCGACGCGATCGGTTAATGCAGCGTCAATTTCGCCAACACTGTGCTGTGCATTGCGAGCGCGTCGCGAAAGCTCGCAGCGAGAAAATGATAGTGCGCCGCAAGGTATTCATAGTGTTGTTGCTTCGTGCGATCAGTCACTACTCGAGCCAACATCTCGCATTCGGCCGCCCACGTTTCGTATCGCTGAAGTCGCCTGTCTCGAACGTCTGGCATGGACACGTTCCTCGCGACGATTGGGGTGGGGCTTGGGCGAATGATCCGCACAGCATAATAGGCTGGACTTGAAGTTTGGCAATCGCGCAGCGAATTATTCGTCGTCATGTGACTTTTGTGACGCTACCGCATATTCGGCCCCGGGCGCGACGGTCGGAAGCGCACCTCATCCATTAATGTCCGCTGTTTTAGCGCGATTATTCGCGGGACAATCAGCCGTCTCCTTCAGGCGCTCGGCCGGCACGACCGTTCGCAGTTGAACTGCTCAGCATCCTGGCAAGGCCGATCGGTTTTCTGCCGGTTGTTGTGATTGCGTCGGAATTCGCGCGAGTGAACCACAGCGGAAATAGAAATAACGGACGAGGGTTTTGGTGCCGGGAAGCGCACAATGAGATAGAGCTGGCTGGTGGCAGCGACAGCCCGCGTACCAGCCCTTTTTGAAGCACGGTGGTGCGCCCTCGTCCAGGCCTCATCCCGAGCGCTGCGCGATCCGGCTCAGGCGAAAGCGGGCGAATCGCCTAGCTTCAGATGTATCTTTTCAGCAAGGTCTCGCCATCAGCTGAATTGATTGCGATTATCAAGACGAGGCAAGCGTGGCCATGATCAAAGACTTAAACAAAACGCTTCTGCTCCGGTGGATGCCACGGGCGCCTAGCGCCCCAAGCTGGTTAGGTCGATATCACCGCGCCTGACCTTGTCGCCCGACATAAACGCCTTAATTCGCGGTCTCTCCGCGGCAGCGATCTCGGCGTTTCTGACGCGCTCGCGCAAGTCTAGCAATTCCCGATATTGCACCTCGAGCGCGCTCTGCAGAGTTGGAAGCCTGTGAGACGCGGCACTATATGACAAGTATCTGGTCATCGAACTGAGCACCATGGCTGGCGGGGGATAGCCGCCTTTTGTTCCATAGGTTCGCCGCGCGCGTCTGTGAATGATCTCACATACAACGCAGTAAATGTGTTGGAGCGCGGATGGCGTTTGCTTCGCGCGCAGTCACAATCGACAACGCGCTGGGCGGCGGCGATCAAGGTGATACGCGCTCGCATCCTGATTGTCGCGCCATAATGTGCGCGCAGACGTGACCAGCATGTTCCCATCACCGGAATTTCACCCATTAGCCGCCCCTCGCCGGGTGCTTTCGGTTCTTCAGCTTGATCCAGTATCGGGCCATTGCCCCCCTTCCGCGTGATCACAGGATCGACCTGTGGGACGGGGGGCGTAGCACGCCACTGATCGGCGGTGAAAGCGAGCGGAGCACCTGTTGTGGGATCTTCCGCCTGGGCACCGCGCCGGAACGCGCGTCTAGTCCGTTATATTGCTTGCGCCGCCGTTCCTCCAAGAGCAACGTCAATTCCTCTGAGCCGCTGCGGCCGTAAGTCCTATTGCACCGCTCCTCTCAGGCCGACGATCGAGCTGTCGGCTCTAGCCTTGCCGCTTACTTCGACCCCCCGAACAACAACCGCGCCGAGCAAGAGCACAGTTCCTACCACTAGCCCGCTCAAAGCTGCCATCAGATATCGATCGAACGTCATCGCTGCACGCATCCGCATTGGCCCCAGGGTCGCGCTTAGTATCACCTGTTTGAGTCGTGGGGCGGTTTGGCGGCAGATCGAAGGCGGCTTTGGGTCCCGGGAAAGGCCGTCCTAAGTTCGCACGTTGCACCGAGGGCATCGATGCGCTGGGATGGCGCACTTGTGCCTACTCGCAGCTCACAGCGCAGGCAGCCGGCGTTCGGAGGTGGTTCGCAACGAAAGCAGCTGAGCTGGTCACAAGCAGACCGATGACTACGGTAAGCGCAAAGACTTTGCCGAGCATTTCCTCCTCCGTCGATACGCAAACATCTTTGCTGGTGGTGGCAGCAATGAGGATGGGCCTGGGCGGCAATGCGGCGTTCGTATGATCGGTAGCCGCCGTTGCACGGGAGTGACATAGTCGGCCGCTCGCTCGCGCCCGAAGTCATCGAAGCCGCGGCTGTTCGCATTGCTTAACGCCGCGCAAGCTTTCGCTTCGTCTAACCCGAGCGGCGCCGCACTGGTTTCAGCGCTGCCGTCCCTCATGTTGAAAACGACGTCGCGACACTAGATGGACGCGCCTGAATGAGAGGCGAAAGCGGTGAGCCCGAGCATATACCGCGCCGACAGATCGGCGAAGCTCGCTGGCAATCTCTACTGGAGCGTGCCCTGCCACGATCATTGATCTTAATCGCTCGTCCTCTTCCGGCAACCACGATCGAGAGAGCGGACGGCGAGACTCGAGCTTCATTTGGTCTTCGCTTTCAACCGGAAATCAGCCAACCAGGCCCGGGTGCCTTCGACTTCATCGAGATTTGCGTAGAGTTCAACGCACGCGCGTTCGACCAGCGAGATCGCGCGTATGGGCGCCCGCCCCTGTTTCGCAAGCTCGACGAGATTCTCCAGATCCTCGCACAAGTCGCGCGCGGCCTCGATGTAGCTGGCGTCACTCATCTGGTCGCGGCCTAATTCGGCCAATCATGGGCGTTAACGACGGCCCGCCGTCGTCACTCGGTGAAAATTCGATGGCCATAAAACACACCTTCGAGAAATGGGTGCAATTCCAAGTATGCCATAATTTAATTCCGGAAAACACAAAAAATTTAATTTCGGAAAACATAAAACGCCCGGCACACCGCTGTCTGCATAAGAGTCCGGCAAACACCTGTTTTCCAAGGATTTATCGAGCTCTCGCAGCAGGCGAGCGACTCCGCAACCGGGCTATCGGTGGTCCGGCGTTATCGCGATCAATGGAGCACGCCGCACGCAGCCAACGGCTCTTCTATGACCCCGCTTCTTAGCATTTCGACGAGGAAAGCTGCGAGCTCGCGTCGCGCGACGTGGCAAGCAGTGAAGTAGCGCTCCCACGCCAGATCGAATGCGCGCGCGAGCAGAATAGTGCTCGATTCTTCATCCGACGCTTTTTCGCTCAAATAATTACCTCCAGAGCTCAAGCGGCGACGGAAGTGGCGTGCCATTAATGCAACGTTTCAAATGCTTCGATTTATACTGGCATCGAGAAACCAATCAAGGACTCATGATCGTGCTGCCCGGCCGTGGGACAGCGGCTGCCTCCTTGCCTGGACCAGATCGCCCGTTCGCAGCTCCTGCAGCTGTCAATGGCGATGGCGGCAAAGGCCACCACAGCGGCCGTTCACTCGGCCTTCACCATGTCGGGCAACTGCTAGAAAGCATTAAACGCTGGGTCATTTAGTCGTCGCAAGTTGTACGAGCTTTGGAGACGAAGACCAATGTCGCAGCCCTGGAGTGACGCGGTACGCCAAAAACATATGCGGGCGATCTGCGTGGAGATCGGCGAGCGCCTTCAATTTATGATGGATCGGTCAGTTCAGGAGCCACCGGCCCGGCTGGCAGCCCTCCTTCAACGGTTCGAGGAGCTAGAACAAACGGCGGCGCCATCAATCGCGCCAACGCTTGATGAGCTTGGTGCACCACAAAATGTCGGCTCTGCACGATTTTACGAACCGCACGAGTAAAGCCGCACTCACTCGTCTGACGAGGGCTATGCCGAGCGCGCAGTGCACGCCCTGAATCGAAGAAAGTCCAACAGCGACACTTGACTTTGAACCTGAGAAGCCCCGGCAGAGTCAAACGCAATACTCCCGGACCCACCCCCCCAAACCCCGGCCGGGAGACAACCCCCAAGGTTGGCGGCCCCGTTGCACTCCCATGCTCGGGGCCGTTCTAAACAGTCTGGGTCCTGCAGGCAGACTACTGGACGGTATCTTCGATTCTACGTTTAAGCGTTTCGCAGGTTTTGCGAACGTCGTCGGTTAGCAATGCGCAATCCTCGATGCGCTTGAAAATCCTTTTGGCCTCTTCGCGGTAGGCTGCTGCGGTTTCCTGCATAAAGGCGATTGCCTTGTGCACATCGGCAGTCATTGCCTCGCATTTTTGCGCCGCGCCTATGAGCTCGCTCCCCATCGCCTCGATTTCCTTGGCGGCGGCTTCATACTCGCGTACCAAAGCCTCAGCACTAAGCGCACCAACACGCGGAACACCTTCCTGGTGCTCTACGTAATCCGGCATTGACGGCCCCGACTGAACCGAGGGCGCCCGGACCGATGGCAATGACGCGTGATTTGGGAGAGCAGCTTCAACGTCGGCCTGAAGTTTAGCCAAGTCTAGCGAGGCGATCCGGCGAAATGGTTCATTGTTACTCATGGAACAATTCCCTGATATTAATGGGACAAACTGAGAGCTTCCACAGTAACAAAATTCATAATCTCCCAACTAGCATAATTTAAACGCGGTATTGCGGAATTGGCACAATATTTGCCTAGGCTGCCGCTACGCCGCTTGCCGTATGGCCGGTCGGCAGCTTTGCCCCATTTTCGCTGCCTGGGCGATGCGGAAGACGAATTCTTACGCATCGATAAGCAGTTAAGTATCTTGTTTCATTCAAGAAACTTGGCTTCGTTTTGCCAAAACGGACTTTAATTGGCGGGTCAAATGTTCTACCTATGGTTTAATAAATTTGATCTTCCACCTGCGCTTTAGGCCGCGGGACGCGCCTTCGTGTTTGCCGCCAGGCGCCGCGCTTCATCAAGGGCGCGAATTGCAAACTTGCGCCTGGACAGCGCGCGGCGTTCGTAGCGGTCCAGAGCAAGAAGCTCGCCGCGCCTCTCTTCCAAGATCATTGAGAATTTTTAGGCTCCCTCCGAACGGGAGTACACGTACTCGAGGACTTCCTTGGGCATAGGCGCGAGTGCACCAGCGCCCCGCGCACGGCGAAACACTGCTCGGTTTTTCGCCTGCTGGTTGGCGCGGGTATCCCACTCCGGATCGTCCATCGCCTTGAACAAGAGTTGGAAACGCGCCGCGCGGATCCGGCAGACCTCGAGCACCGCCGTGGCGACGTTGCGGGCGAGCTCGCGGATTTCCGCATTGGCTGGCTCGCCGGCGACCTTGGTCGCAAGCGCATCGGTTGCTTTCGATAACAGCGGATCGGACAAGGCGGGCACACTCAGGCCATGCTTGCGCGCGATCTGTGCCGCGCGAGCCCTGCCGCCAACTGTTCGTGGCCCTGTGCCGGCCAGCGCATTGGCGCGGTTAGCAGCACGGCTACCTGGGCTCCTCATGATGGAGCTTTGATCCTCGCATGCTCCGGTGCGATCGGCCCAGACTCGACGTTTCCGAGCAGGATTGTTCCGAATTGCCGGATTTCTGCGCGCAGTTGCTGTGCAGCACTGGCGCGATGAAGGTCGAGTTCGCGGAGCGCGGCATTGCGGCGTGCCTCGGCGAGCGTGATCAGCCGATCGAGACGCTCGATCCTGTAGATCTCGTTCGATAAGGCGTAGGCGAGAGCAGCAGCGAGGTTCCGGTTCGCCGCGGTCAGGATTTTGTCGATGCGCCTTATGGCCGACGGCTTGCCTGCGCGCCAGCCTTTGAGGAGCGCCTGGACTTCCGTCGCATCGATTAGGCCATGCAGGTTGCGTTCAATCGCGGTTGCCCGCACCGCCGCGAGCAGGCTTTCCTTATCCCGACCCATCCGGAGGATGTCCAGCACCGATCAGGAGCTGCTGGCGTGGGCCAAGGAAGAGCTTCCCAAGAAGAACACACTGCTGGAGGCGGACGCCCGAGCAGCCGAGGCCGCCTACCAGGAGAAGTTCGCTCAACCTGTGCCGCCGGTACGGGATGCGGCAGATGACAGCCCGCAAACCAAAGCGAGCATGGGTTCGGCGACGTCGGACGATGCAACGGCCGGCCTCGCCCTTCCGAAGGAGCCGGCACGGAAACGGAGCAAGGCGCATCTTTCATTCGTTCGCGGTCAAGCCGTGCCTTGTCTGTCGTCAATCGCCCTGCGACCCTCACCACCTGAAGTTCGCGCAACCGAAAGCCTTGGGCCTTAAGGTCAGCGATGAGTTTACGGTCCCGCTCTGCCGCACCCACCATCACGACCTACATCGTCATGGCAATGAGAAGGCGTGGTGGGTGAACATGCAGATTGAGCCGCTACCAATCGCGAAGGACCTTTGGCAGGCGAGCCCAATCCACGGCGCAGCAGTACTCCGCCAAAGGACGGACATGCCAACGCCATCCGCACGGAGGGAATCGGGATCTGAACGCGGTGTTGGAGCCCGAACTGATCTCCTGCGAATTGACGGGCACCTTCCTGGCTCTTCAAGCCCGCGACAGGTATCTATCACTTCCGAGGAGGCTCAGGTGGCGCTGATTTCAATCATCTCTGGTTGAGCGAAGCCACGGAACGCGCCATTGCTGGATCATTGTGGCTCGTACATTCTTGGCGGAAAAGTGCAAGCCAGGTGACAGCAAGAACAAGTGTTGCAGGCCGGCTACGGCCAAGGCGTCTTCGTTCTCTATCCCCTCCTTCGCCATTCTGACTAGCTTTTTTGCGAGCTCAGGGCGAGCGGCGTCTTCAGAGATCGTGGGAGCTAATCCAAGCGCGTCGTAGGCCGCCCAAGCTCGATCAAAAGCGCGCGCTAGAATAATCGCAAGATCCTGATCTGCCTCAGACATGAGGGCCCTTTGTCGGCGCCAGGTCATTTCTCCTGATCTGTCTCAGAATTGTCCACAAACCGCATGCTGGGACGGCTTGCCCAAAACGTTAAGGACGCCCGGCACAACCCGAGCGAATTTTTGCGGCATCTCCTTCACAGGCTGCAAAAAGCACATGGCCCGTTTAGGGAACAGCTCGAGGTGGACGGTATCGCGCCGGCGTCGCCTTGAGTAAAATGTCAGGTCGCTCCTCAATCCTTGATCCGCCCCGAGCGGCTTCATAGTGAGCTGCGACAGATTTCCAAAACAGTAAACTGGCATTGTGCAACATCCCCCACTCTTGAAATGGGCTAGAGAATAGCGCGAATTGCGTCTTGGCGCGCTGTTTCTTTCATCATTGTTGATACCTTTTCCTTGTTGCGGGTCTCGGTCTTGACTCTCCGTCATGTCGCGCCCGTTCAGCTACGCTAAGCAGCTCGTTGGTCGAAAAGACCTTGCGGCGGTGAGCCCTTCTATGGCACCTCGATCGTAACCGGTATGAGCTCCCCGTCATCAGCCGATCAGCCTGTGCGCGCGTAGCAGGTCGGCAACCACTAACGACGCATGGCCTCGTCCGGAATGTCGGCATGGGCACTGCGCAGGATTTCCTGGGTCTCTCGGCCGTTGGTGGTCCAAGCAGTCGATGGTCTTGATCGTCGACCCAATGCAGCAGGACGAATGTCGCTAGAAGCGCTGGGTTGCAGTCCCAAGACGGCTTCGCTGAGCGCGTCCTCAACAAGTCCCTTGCGCATAGAAGAAAGGTTCCACCGCCGTGTGTACGGCGCCTGTCCCGATATGGACTTGTCTAAAACAGGTTCTCTTTCGCCTTCACACCTCCGAGGGATCGAACATTGAACCCCGACCCGACCAGCAGCATGGTGGCGACTCTTCGTCACCATGCTGCTGCCATCTATGTCAGGGCAGCACGTTCGTGAAACCACCGCCGACGCCGACCCCGCCATTGTTGGAGAAAGCGCCGCTCAGGGCCGCGCCACCCGGACCGGCCACTGCACCCGATTGACCAATTGACTGCCCGATGGACGTGCCAATGCCCGCACTGAGGCTCCCCGCAGGCGTAGCAACGGCAACGCCGCTCCCCACTGAGGTATTGATACCATTGGCCGCCGAAGCAGCCGCAGCGTTGCCCAAAGCTCCAGCGCCGGTGAGCGTGGTCACATTACCAAGATTGGCACCGCCGCCGATGGCGAGCGTGGAGCCAGCATCGGCCGGCACAATGCTTCCCAACACAGCGATCAGCGAAACACTCATCAAAAGCTTCTTCATTGTGAGTTCTCCTTCCTTTGGATTTCCGCCACGACGGGTGCCGGGGCGGGTGGTGCCGCCGTGTGAGAGTTTTCACCACTCGACGTCGCGCTTTTCTTCGGCGCCGAACGGTGAGCGACATGAGCCCAGACACGGCAGCGCTGCTGGGTCACGTCGTAGTCCTTGCAAAGACGGCTCCTGCCGGTCGCTCCTTCCACCAGCCAAATGTCCGAGATGTCTCCGGAGGTTTCCGCCTGCGCGTATCGGGTGGGGACCGGCGTGTCAGGATAGCCCTGCGCTGGCGGCAGGTACTTGACACAAACCTCCGGCATCGCACGATTGATGTCGGGGTTAAGGCAAAGCCGGGCGACCGCCGCCTTCTTCAGGCCAAAATTCCACAAGGTGCGCGCATCAAGTCGCGCCGCGCAGCCGGGATCAGGAACCGTGGTACCAAAGCTGAATCCGGTCCCGACAAACGCGCCGCCGCCGGAAACCGACCCGAGGCACGTTTCGAGCCCGGCCGCGGCCAAGCCCGGTGCAACAACCCCCGGCACATTTCTGACCGTCTGATCGGCCGGCACTGTGCTGTTCGTGGTGATTGCCGCGACGCCGACTCCCGTGCCGCCCTGCCCTGAGATCGCTTGCGAATTCGATGTCGATTTGGCAACGCCGACACCAGATCCCGCCGCCGTGGCGGATGATTGAGCCCATGCAGAGCTGCTCGACGCCATCGCAATGATGGCGGCCGACAAAAGCCGCTTCATGACTAGTTCTCCGTGCGCCGGTCGTAATGACACTTCTCAGCCGTCCGCCGACGGCAACACGAAGAAGAAAAAGCGATTCTGGCTTGCTCACGAGACGCAACGCGTGGGTGAGCTCTTCAATGGATCGAATTTAACTTAAGCTTTACCATCTTGCATCGGTAAACCTGTTTCATGGTTAACAGGCGCCGCGACCACCGTCACCCGCTACGGCCACGCCGATACTGCGCTCTTGAAGGACAAAGGTGCATCGTAGCCTGCGCGCATAACTATCTGGCCGCCGTTGGCGCTGCTTCCTCTTGGACGGCGTTTGGCTTGCAGGCGCACCGCAGCCAGACGTTTAAACTGTCAGGCGATCCCCTATTCGTTGACAAGGTGCGCGATATTGTCGGGCTTTTCCTGTCTCCACCGAACCGAGCCGTTGTCCTCAGCGTAGATGAGAAGAGTTGGATACAGGCGCTCGACCGCGAGCAACCGGTCTTGCCGGTGATACTTGGCGTACGGGAACGTCGCACGCACAGCTAGGTGCGGCGTGGTACGATCACGGTTTTTGCCGCGCTCGATGTCGCTTTTGGGGGTTTGTCATCGGCAAATGCTACGAGCGCAGCGATGGTCAAATCCCTGAGCGGCTCGCTGTCCATATCGTCATGGACGACCACGCCACCCAAGACGCCCAAGATAAAGCATGGCTCGCTCGCCGGCCGCACTATCATGTTCACTTCACGCCGACTTCCGCGTCATAGACCAATCAGATCGAGCGCTGGTTCGCTGAGCTCACCAGAAGCAAGTCTAACGAGGCGTTCACACCTCCGTCGGGCAGCTCGGGGCAGACATCCGCACCTCCATCGAACTGCACAACAACAAGCCGGAGCCCTTCAAATGGGGCAAATCCGCAGACCAGATCTCGGCTTCTGTCAAACGCTTCTGTCATAAAGCTCAGAAGACTTTTTGTGGCCAGCTCTAGATTCACGTCACCAGGCGATTAACTCCAAATTTACCATAATCGTTCATCCTCGCGAGAGTGCGATCCAAGGAAGCGCAGCACCATCATGGCGCAGTCCAGTCGGAAGGCCGGGTCCGGACTCGGAGGCGCTCAGTACGGCACCGCGGTGCTTGATCTCGTGCACCAGGCTGCTGAGCTGTTCAGTCAGATCGAAGAGCAGGCTCGTGGAGCGGAGACGCGCGCGGAATTATTGCTTCACAAGCTACATTCCGCCGAGGCTCGGATCGAGGAAGTTGAACAGTCCCGGCGAGAAGTATTCGTCGAAGCCGATTCCAAGCTTCAGGCAGCTTCGATAGCCCTAGACCGAGCTGAACGAGAAGTCATCGCTGCACAGGACCAAGCTACAGCTGCCGAAGTACGGGCCGAGCTCGCCGAGATGAAGGCGCGTGAGGCTCTCGAAGCGTTGGCTTTTGCGGAGCAGGCCATCCGTAAGCAGCTACTGTCCCGCGCGGCCACAGCCCAAAATGCTGTCTCCGGTGAAGTCGCCTGAACAGCGGTGTGCTCAATATGGGGTAAGCAACCCGGCGCCGGACCCGCCTCGCTGGCTTCAGGCAAGGTGCCGCTCTCACCGCCCCAAAGTTCACTTTCCTTGGTAACCCCTGGGCGCAAATAATGGCAATGCTTCAACTTCGGCCTACCATAAGGTTTTGCTAATTAGACCGCTACATAATGCCGACAGAGAATTTTGACAGTTTTAACACTCAGCCCAAACCAACCAGCCTAAGATATTCCGCCAGGTTCGTTTGGGTATCCAGACGGATCTTCCAATGAAATGTGCAGTTGCAGTTCTGGTTGCTGTCCTCGTCCTCCATTTCACGGATGAGCAATACAATGATGCACGATACACCCGAGCAGCAGCTTCCCTGTTTTCTCAAATCGCGAGATCGCTGGGGATCGTCTAGGGTATCTGCTTGTCTACCCAGGTCCGGAAGTATCGCTTCCGGATGAAGGCTTTGGTGACGAACAAAAACCGCCGTTACGACTGTTGGGGCGTGATCCCTTCAAGGGATCGATTTGGGCCGTCGTGATGCCAATCTCACCTTATGCCGCAGGTTTTCAGCCAATTGCGCGATATCTTGGGGCTCGTCCATCGGAAACACCGCCTGATTCCGAATTCTCAGGACACGAGACGGCTGCGCTAGCCGCGATGTGAGCCAGAACGGCTAAATTCACACAAAAGGCTCCAATATTGCGGCGCTGTTTGGTTGGCTTGCAAAGCCGCGCGCACGGTCGCCACCCTTCTCGGCGACGAACTGGACTTTCTGAGACAGCTGGCGCTAAAATCCTTTCGCCGCCTGAAGGACCTCGCTCGTTTCCTTACGATCGGCGGGAGCAAGATATTCTCCTCCGAAAGCTGGAGACAGAATGGTGGTGCTTGCTCGTTCGCTCCGGGCGGCATGAAGCTCCATTGCAACCAGAACCTTGCAAATCGCACCGGAACCAGGCAAATCGCCTCGAAAATCGCTGCTCGTCAGACATCAAGGCCAGCGACGAAACCCCTTTTTTCTGTTTGCGGCCCCGCATGGTCGCAGCGACATGGTAATGAGGCGGAAGGTACCCCTTTGACCGAGGAGCTTGAACTGGACGAGTTCGACAGGCTCGCGCGACTGTTCGGCGTAATCGCCATCCGAGCCGGCGAGGTCATCATGAGGGCTCAGGCCGATACGTGCCGCCCAGACTACAAGGCGGACGGCTCGCCTGTGACCGCCGCCGACCTCGCGGCCGACGAGACCATCCGTGCCTGCCTGGCACGAAACCTCCCTGATCTTCCGGTGGTTACTGAGGAGACCTGCGCTACCGCCCCACGAGTTGCGCCCGAGAGATTTGTTCTGGTCGATCCGCTGGATGGAACCAAGGAGTTCATCCAGGGCCGGTCCGAGTTCACGGTCAACATTGCCCTGATCGAGCACGGCATGCCGGTCGCCGGCGCAGTCTACGCGCCAGCGCTGCACCAGCTCTATGTTGGAGGCACCAATGCCTACAAGCTCGACACGCGGAACACCGACGGCGGCGAATTGTCCTTCAGCAGGATGCACCCGATCACGGTGCGAAAGATCCCAGCGGCGGGCTGTCGCGCCGTGGTCAGCCGCTCCCACCTCGACACCGCGACCAAGGAATGGGTGGAGCGGCATGGGATCAGGGATCTCGAGCCCTCCGGCTCCTCGCTGAAATTCTGCGTGATCGCGGAAGGCGAAGCCGACGTCTATCCGCGGCTGGCGCCGACCATGGAATGGGACACCGCCGCCGGCCATGCCGTCCTGCTCGCCGCCGGCGGCACCGTCACCGACCTCAACGGCTGCCCCATGCGCTATGGCAAGCCCGATTATCGAAACGGCGATTTCGTCGCGTGGGGAACGGCCCCGGGATCCTGAGAGATGAACGCACAAGACATCACCAAGCCTGATACTCACACCCTGCCCCGCCATTTGCGGCGGCTGGAGGCCGAGTCCATCGAGATCATGCGCGACGTGGTCGCGGAGTTCAAAAAGCCGGTCATGCTCTATTCGATCGGCAAGGACTCCAGCGTCATGCTGCATCTGGCGATCAAGGCGTTCTATCCGGCGAAACTCCCCTTCCCGCTGATGCATGTCGACACCACCTGGAAGTTTCGCGAGATGATCGCGTTCCGCGACGAGACCGCAAAGCGTCTCGGCGTCGATCTCATCGTCCACATCAACCAGGACGGCGTCGCCCGCGGCATCAATCCGATCGCGTCCGGCTCGGCGCTGCACACCCAGGTCATGAAGACCGACGCGCTGAAGCAGGCGCTCGACCTCTACGGCTTCGATGCGGCCTTCGGCGGCGCGCGGCGCGACGAGGAGAAGAGCCGGGCGAAGGAGCGCATCTTCTCATTCCGCCAGCCCGGCCATGTCTGGGACCCGCGCAACCAACGGCCCGAGCTGTGGAACCTGTTCAACACCCGGATCCGGCAGGGCGAGACCATGCGCGTGTTCGCGATGTCGAACTGGACCGAGCTCGACGTCTGGGAATACATCATGCTGGAGAAGATCCCGGTCGTTCCGCTCTATTTTGCCAAGCCCCGCCCGGTGGTCGAGCGCGGCGGCACGCTGATCATGGTCGATGACGACCGGCTGCCGCTGCAGCCGAACGAGAAGCCGCAGATGAAGACCATCCGCTTCCGTACGCTCGGCTGCTACCCGTTGTCCGGCGCGATCGAGTCCGAGGCGACGACGATCGAGGAGATCGTCGCCGAAATGCAGGTCGCAACGGTCTCCGAGCGCCAGGGGCGGCTGATCGACACCGACGAAGCGGCGTCGATGGAGAAGAAGAAGCGGGAAGGCTATTTCTGATGAACCAGGACGCCACGCAGGCGCTGCGCGCCGAGCATGACAAGGACCAGCTGCGCTTCATCACCTGCGGCTCGGTCGACGACGGCAAGTCGACGCTGATCGGGCGCCTGCTGCACGACAGCAAGATGATCTATGAGGACCAGCTGCAGGCCCTGGCGCGCGACAGCGTCAAGCACGGCACCACCGGCGACGACATCGATTTTGCGCTGCTGGTCGACGGTCTCGAGGCCGAGCGCGAACAGGGCATCACCATCGACGTCGCCTACCGCTTCTTCAACACGCCGCGCCGCTCCTTCATGGTCGCGGACACGCCGGGCCATGAGCAATATACCCGCAACATGGCGACCGGCGCCTCCAATGCGCAGCTTGCCATCATCCTGATCGATGCGCGCAAGGGCGTGCTGGTGCAGACCAAGCGCCACTCCTTCATCTGCTCGCTGCTCGGCATCCGCCATGTCGTGGTCGCCGTCAACAAGATCGACCTGGTCGACTACCGCAAGGAGGTGTTCGACCGCATCGTCGGTGACTATGTGGCCTTCGCCTCCGCGCTCGGCTTCACCTCGATCGTGCCGGTGCCGATCTCGGCGCGCTATGGTGACAACATCATCAACCGCTCCGGCAATACCGACTGGTATCACGGCCCCTGCCTGATGGACTATCTGGAGAGCATCGACATCCAGTCCGAGACGGCGGGACTGCCGTTCCGCTTTCCGGTGCAATGGGTGAACCGGCCGAACCTGGATTTCCGCGGCTATGCGGGCACGGTCGCCTCCGGCCACATCGCGGTCGGCGACGAGATCGTGGTGGCGGCCTCGGGCCGCAATTCGCACGTCAAGCGGATCGCCACCTACGACGGCGACCTCGCCGTCGCCGAGGCCGGCGATGCCGTCACCATCACGCTGACCGACGAGATCGACATCAGCCGCGGCGACATGCTCGCGAGGCCCACCGAGCGTCCGGAGGTCGCCGACCAGTTCGCCGCGCACGTGATCTGGATGGATCATGAGCCGATGGTCCCCGGCCGCTCCTATGTCTTGCGGGTCGGCACCCAATCGAGCGCGACCGCGAGCATCACCCACATCAAGCACAAGATCGATGTCAATACACGCGAATACCTGGCGACCACGACGTTGGCCTTGAACGAAATCGGCTTCTGCAACATCGCAACGGCCCTGCCGGTCGCCTTCGACGTCTATGAAACGAACCGCCGCACCGGCTCCTTCATCATCATCGACCGCTACACCAACCGCACCGTCGGCGCCGGCATGATCGCCTTCCCGCTCCGCCGCGCCACCAACATCGCCTGGCAGCCGCTGTCGATCGGCAAAGCCGAGCGTGCCGAGCTCAAGCACCAGAAGCCCTGTATCCTCTGGTTCACCGGCCTGTCCGGCGCCGGCAAGTCGACCATCGCCAACATCGTCGATCAGAAGCTCTTTGCGATGTCGCGTCACACCATGCTGCTCGACGGCGACAATGTCCGGCACGGACTCAATCGCGACCTCGGCTTCACCGAGGCCGACCGCGTCGAGAACATCCGCCGCGTCGGCGAAGTCGCCAAACTGATGGTTGACAGCGGCCTGATCGTGATCTGCTCGTTCATTTCGCCTTACAGGGCCGAGCGCGATATGGTGCGCAATCTCGTCGGGAGCGGCGAGTTCATCGAGATTCACGTGGATACACCCATCGAGGAGTGCGCGCGACGGGACCCGAAGGGACTCTATTCGAAAGCAAGGTCAGGAAAGATCAAGAATTTTACCGGGATCGATGCCCCTTACGAAGTGCCGGCCGCACCGGAGCTTCGCCTGGGAACGGTGGGGCGGCGCCCAGAACAACTTGCAGACGACGTCGTCAATGCGCTGATCGTGCGCAAAATCCTCCAGCTAGATTAGTTGCCGTTCGAACGCCCGCCACCAGCTGTTTGGAGTCAATGGGCCCTGAAGACGACCAGCCGATCCCGGTGCCTTGCAGCATTCCATGGCTGGCGCGGATCGTCGGCAAGAGCGGCAAGCAACACGGGCTCGCAACCTGTCACTTTGCGCGGAAGCGCCGGGTCAACCACCAAAGCTGTCGGCCAACCGACAATCGGTCGCCAGCTAATCCGATCCGGCAAGCTCTTGCACGAGCAAGAACCAGGACGACAATCCGGTCTAGGCGTAATGCTTCGTCCTGGCGCTGATGTCCAGGGTCAGGCCAAGCAGCCATTGGTAGAACTACTGATGCGTGTATACGTTCGTGTAACCGAGAGCGTTTACTATAAGGCTCTGGGGTTCCTTGCGCAGAAACGAGATGAGACGGCGACCGACCAACCATCGGGAACGCGCGACCTCTTGCGCTTGAT
>DATGMN010000027.1:0-6979 GCA_035293585.1 Bradyrhizobium sp.
TGCTGCATCCGGCGCGGGCGATCGCGAGGATCGCCTGGGCCGCGGCGGCCCGCACCGCATCGGCCCCCTTGAGGTGGCGTTCGAGATGATCCTCAAGCTTGATGCCATGCGCCATGGACGTCTCCCCGCTCGTCGCCTTCCAAACTGGCGACCTGATCGCGGTGGCATTCGCGGTGCGATGCCACTCAGGGAACATCATGGGGAGAAACCCGATGGTAAGTAAATTTAAATCATGTTACGATTCTCTTCAGAAATTCTGAATGCAGCGGTTCCATGCGAAACGTTACCCTCAAGCAGCTTCGCGTCTTTGCCGCAGTCGTGAGAACAGGCTCGGTCACGGGGGCGGCGCAACGGCTCAACGTCTCTCCGCCCGCCGTCACGTTGCAGATGCAGCTCCTGCAGAGCCAAGTGGGACTGCCGCTCGTCGAGCGTTCTTCGTCCGGCACCACACCGACGGACGCCGGCCGCGAGCTTTTGGCAGCGGTGGAGCGGATCGAGGCGATCCTGGCCGATTGCGGTGCCGTGCTCGCCGCCCTCGCCGGAACGGAGCGGGGCACGGCCTCCGTGGGCGTCGTCAGCACGGCCAAGTATTTTGCCCCGCGCGCACTCGCCGCTTTCGCGCGGGCGCATCCCGGCATCGATCTCCGCATCACCGTCGGCAACAGGGCCGACATCATTTCGGGACTGCGCCACTACGAAATCGACGTCGCGGTGATGGGCCGCCCGCCCGAAGAGCTCGATGTCGCGGCGACCGTCATCGGCGATCATCCGCACGTCATCGTCGCTCCGCCCGATCATCCGCTGGCGCGGCGCAGCGCCATCGACCCCAAGCTGCTCGAAGCAGAGACTTTTCTCGTGCGCGAACCGGGCAGCGGAACGCGCAGTCTCATGGAGCGCTTCTTCGCCAGGCTCGACATCGCCCCGCGCATCGGCATGCAGATCGGCAGCAACGAGACCATCAAGCAGGCCGTGATCGCCGGGCTTGGCATCGCCTTCATCTCAGGCCATACGGTCGAGGCGGAGGTCGGTACGAGCCGTCTTGTCATCCTGAACGTGAAGGGTCTGCCGATCACGCGACAGTGGTACATCGTCCATCTGCGGCAGCGACAACTGATGCCCGCGGCGAGCGCCATTCGCACGTTTTTCGCGAACGAGGGAAGGCGCTATCTTCCCAAGATCATGCTCGCTTGAGGGCTTCGTGGAGGTTGCGCAGGAGGGGGCTTGCACCGAAAGCGGGCATGCGGCGGCCGTGGAAAAGGAGGGCTTTCGGGTCTCACGTCTTCCCTCGGGCCCGGGAGCGACCGCCACTTGCCGCACGTTTCCAGATGAGGTTAACGTGCTCCCTATTCAGAAGAAAAAAGATCGAGAGGGAGAATGGGAGGAGCGCTAAGTGAGCGTTGCACATGAGCCCTGGCTTGTAGCGCTGTCACTCTTCGTTGCGATTCAGGGGGCCTATGTCGGGCTCAATCTCGCGCTCAAGCTCGACGCCGTACGCGGCGTCCGCCGCCGGCCGCTTCTAGCCGGCGCCGCCCTGACCCTTGGCGTCGGCATCTGGGCGATGCATTTCGTCGGCATGCTTGCCGCCAAGCTGCCAGGGCCGGTTGACTATTTGGTCTTGCCGACGCTCCTGTCGTTTCTAGTGTGCGTAATTGTCGTCGCCCTAGCGCTGCTGGCGGCGAGCGTCCATGTTCCCAAACCATGGAGTATCGGCGCCGCCGCCGTCTTCATGGGGCTCGGGATTGTCTCAATGCACTACATCGGGATGATGGCGCTGCACGCGAGCCTGCACCTTGACCATGACTGGCTGTTTGTGATCCTGAGCGCGGCGGTAGCCATCGGTGCCTCGGCACTGGCGCTCTGGCGCTGTTTCGGCAAGGGACCGAAGCCGTCGCCGACCGTGGCGGCCATTGCCCTCGGGCTCGCCATTTCCGGCATGCACTACACCGCCATGGCGGGCTTGACCGTGCGGCCGCGCGCCGGCAGCGTAGCCGCGCTTTCGCCGGCCCTCTCCGCGGACCTGCTGGCGATCGTCGTCGCCATAATCGCGTTCTTCGTCTCCGGCATCTTCCTGCTCACGCTTCTTCCGGACCGGCCGGACGCCGGCGTTGAGCCGAATGAATTGGCTGTGCTGCAACCGGAAGTCGCTGCACCGGCAAGCATTGCTCCGACGCGTGAAGCACAGAAGACTCCCGGGCGCGGGCCCCTCGGTGGGGCGGGGCAGCCATCGCGGCGCTATGCCGACCGCCTGCCGGTCGAGCGGGAAGGCGCGACGGATTTCATTCACGTCGACAAGGTCGCTGGCGTGCAGGCGAACGGGCACTACACATTCCTCTTCGATGGCGCCAATGATCTGTTTTGCCCTCTTCCCATCAGCGACGTTGCGGACCGGCTGGACCCCAGCAAGTTCGTGCGGGTGCATCGCAGCCACCTCGTCAATCTCGATCACATCACGTCGCTCAAGAAAGTCGGTGACAGCACCGTCCTAGAACTGGCCGGCGACGTCCGCCGCACCGTTCCCGTAAGTCTGGCTCGGAGCGGAGCACTGAAGGCTCAGCTCGGTTCGCGCATTGGCAGTTCGAGCGTCTAAATCGGCCCCAAAGACGCCTTTCGTGCGGAATAGGCGGCATTTCGTGCAAAAGCGCGCTTCGTTCACGCTGTCCACGGTGCAGCAGGCGTTCAGGGGCTAGCAAGGCCGCGCCGGGCGCAAGCCAAGTTCGGGGAAAATGCGGAGAATGGGTCCGCTCCGCGCGATGGTCGTCGCGCGGTCATCGTCGTTCCCAAAGGCTTCGGCAGGGGGCGGAACCCCAGAGTTCGACCGATCAAGCGGCAGTGCTCGTCCGTCTGGCCACTGTGGACCGCGCGCGGCCAATCGGATCATTCCAAAATGCGACCTGCCGAGTTGCTGATTCTCGCACGGGCCGGTCCGGCGGGCAGCGCAAGTGCCCGGTCCCTGTCAGCACGCCGACAGTTCCTGCGAATAGGACAGCAAAGCTGTCGTTTTCCATGCTGAGCGAGCGGCGGTTCGTGCAAAACTGAGCTGGTTCGTGCAATTCCTGGTGTGGTCGCTTGGCGTTTCAAGCATCTTCAAGCACCTGTGAATACGGCGTTTCAGGCCGGTCCTTAACCTTACAATAATCATTCAAAGCGCCTCGGGAGGTGCCGCTCATGATTCCAGGTCAGTTTGCCTATCATCGGCCGTCATCCATCGAACAGGCTGTACGCCTCCTTGCCGACCTCGGTGACGAGGCGCGTCCGCTCGCCGGTGGTCACAGCCTGATCCCGATGATGAAATTGCGCATGGCCGCCCCGGAGCACCTGATCGATCTCGGCGGCATCGCCGACCTGAAGGGAATCAGGGACCGGGGCGCCTCGATCATCATCGGCGCGATGACGACGCAGAACGAGCTGATCCACTCGGATCTCCTCGCCGCGAAGCTGCCGATCATTCGCGAGACATCACTCCTTATCGCCGATCCGCAGATCCGATATGTGGGCACGCTCGGTGGCAACGTTGCCAACGGGGATCCCGGCAACGACATGCCGGCGCTGATGATGTGCCTCGATGCCGCGTATCACGTTGCCGGCCCGTCGGGCAACCGCACCATCAAGGCGCGCGACTTCTATGAGGGCGCTTATTTCACGGCGCTGCAGGAGGGCGAGATCGTCACATCGGTCGAGATCCCTGTCCCTCCCGCCGGCCATGGCTACGCCTACGAAAAGCTGAAACGCAAGATCGGCGACTATGCGACCGCCGCGGCGGCGGTGGTGCTGTCCTTCTCCGGCGGCAAGGTCGCGACATGCGCGATCGGCCTCACCAACGTCTCCGAAACGCCGCTGCTTGCGGAGGGGGCAGCCGAAATCCTCATCGGCACAGCCCTCGACCCCGCCAGCATCACCGGGGCGGTCTCCGCTGCAGAGGCGATCACCGCGCCGGCTTCCGATGGGCGCGGACCAGCCGATTATCGCACCAAGATGGCGGGCGTGATGCTGTCGCGCGCCCTGCAACGCGCCGCCCGCCGCGCCGCAGCCTGATTTTCGGAGAGCATTCAATGAGCACCATCGAGCAGGTGCCTGTCACCGTCACGGTGAACGGCAAGAAATACCAGCGCTTTGTCGATCCGCGGATGCTCCTGATCCATTTCACCCGCGAGGAGTTGAACCTGACCGGAGCCCATATCGGTTGCGATACCTCCCATTGCGGAGCCTGCACGGTCGAGATGAACGGCATGGCGGTGAAGTCCTGCACCATGTTCGCGGTGCAGGCGGACGGCGCCTCGATCACGACGATCGAGGGCATGGCCGCGCCTGACGGCACGCTGCACGCACTTCAGGAGGGCTTTCGCATGATGCACGGGCTGCAGTGTGGCTACTGCACGCCGGGCATGATCATGCGCGCCCACGTGCTCCTCAAGGAGAATCCGGACCCCACCGCGGACGAGATCCGCTTCGGCATCGCCGGCAACCTCTGCCGCTGCACGGGCTACCAGAACATCGTGAAAGCCATTCAGTACGCTGCCGCGAAACTCAACGGCCGCACAGTCCAGGAGGCCGCAGAATGAACGACATGACCCCCACTCGGGAACAGCGCGAGGCGCAGCTTCAGGGCATGGGCTGCAAGCGCAAGCGCGTCGAGGACATCCGCTTCACGCAAGGCAAGGGCAACTATGTCGACGACATCAAGCTGCCGGGGATGCTTTACGGCGACTTCGTGCGCTCCTCGCACGCTCACGCCCGCATCAAAAGGATCGACGCCTCGAAGGCGTTGGCGCTGCCCGGTGTCATCGCCGTATTGACGGCGGAGGAGCTGAAGGGCCTCAACCTCGTCTGGATGCCGACACTCGCGGGCGACATGCAGATGGTGCTCGCCGACGGCAAGGTGCTCTTCCAGAACCAGGAGGTTGCGTTCGTCGTCGCCGAGGATCGCTACACGGCGGCCGACGCGATCGAGCTCGTCGAGGTGGAGTACGAGGAGCTTCCGGTTCTCGTGGACCCGTGGAAGGCCATGGCCCCGGACGCGCCTGTCCTGCGCGAGGACATCAAGGACAAGACGGAGGGCGCCCACGGCCGGCGCGAGCATTACAACCACATCTTCAAGTGGCAGGTGGGCGATAGGCCAGGGACGGACGAGGCGTTCGCGAGGGCCGAGGTCACCATCAAGGAAACATTCTATTACCACCGCACCCATCCATGCCCCCTGGAGACCTGTGCGGCACTGGCTTCCTTCGACAAGGTCAAGGGTGAGCTGACGCTGTGGGGAACCTTCCAGGCGCCCCATGTCGTGCGGACCGTCGCCTCTCTGCTCTCCAAAATCCCTGAGAGCAAAATTCACGTGATCGCGCCCGACATCGGCGGCGGCTTCGGCAACAAGGTCGGCGTCTATCCCGGCTATGTCTGCGCCATCGTCGCATCGATCGTCACGGGCCGGCCGGTCAAGTGGGTCGAGGACCGCATGGAGAACCTCTCCACCACCTCCTTCGCCCGCGACTACCACATGACGACCGAGCTCGCCGCGACGAAGGACGGCAGGATCACCGCGATGCGCGTGCACGTGCTCGCCGACCACGGCGCCTTCGACGCCTGCGCCGATCCGTCCAAGTGGCCGGCGGGCTTCATGAACATCTGCACGGGGTCCTACGACATTCCGGTCGCGCATCTGACCGTCGACGGTGTGTATACCAACAAGGCGCCGGGCGGTGTCGCCTATCGCTGCTCGTTCCGCGTCACAGAAGCCGTCTACGCGATCGAGCGGGCGATCGAGATGCTGGCGCAGAAGCTCGGCGTGGACTCGGTCGACCTGCGCATGAAGAATTTCATCCGCCGGGAGCAGTTTCCCTACCAATCGGCGCTCGGGTGGGAATACGACAGCGGCGACTACCATATGGCCATGCAGAAGACCTTGGACGCCGTCGGCTACAAGGAGCTACGGGCGGAACAGGCGCGCAAGCGCGAGGCCTTCAAGCGCGGCGAGACGCGCGAGCTCATGGGCATCGGCGTTTCGTTCTTCACCGAGATCGTCGGGGCGGGCCCGTCGAAGAATTGCGACATCCTCGGCGTCGCCATGTTCGACTCGTGCGAGATCCGCGTCCATCCGACGGGCTCGGCGATCGCCCGCATGGGGACGAAGACGCAAGGACAGGGACACGAGACGACCTACGCGCAGATCATTGCCACCGAGATCGGCATCCCGGCCGACGACATCATGGTGGAGGAAGGCAACACCGACACCGCGCCGTACGGGCTCGGCACCTACGGCTCGCGCTCCACGCCGGTCGCCGGCGCCGCGATCGCCATGGCCGCGCGCAAGATCAAGGCCAAGGCGCAAATGATCGCGGCCTATCTCCTCGAGGTCCACGAGGACGATCTCGAATGGGACGTCGACCGCTTCCAAGTGAAAGGGCTGCCGGAAAAGTTCAAGACGATGAAGGACATCGCGTGGGTCGCATACAACGCGCCGCCACCCGGCATGGAGCCGGGGCTCGAGGCCGTGAGCTACTACGACCCGCCAAACATGACCTATCCCTTCGGCGCCTACATCTGCGTGATGGATATCGATGTCGACACCGGAGTGGCGAAGACGCGGCGGTTCTACGCGCTCGACGACTGCGGCACGCGCATCAACCCGATGATCATCGAGGGACAGGTGCACGGCGGCCTGACGGAGGCCTTCGCCGTCGCCATGGGGCAGGAGATCGACTACGACGAAGCCGGCAACGTGAAGGGTGCATCCTTCATGGATTTCTTCCTTCCGACCGCCGTTGAAACACCGTACTGGGAGACCGACTACACGGTCACGCCGTCGCCGCACCATCCGATCGGCGCGAAGGGCGTGGGCGAAAGCCCGCATGTCGGCGGCGTGCCGTGCTTCTCCAACGCGGTGAACGACGCCTTCGCGTTCCTGGGGTCGACCCACATTCAGATGCCCCACGATCCGTGGCGGATCTGGAAGGCGGCCGAGCGGCTCGGGCTGCATCAGTGACAA
>DATGMN010000028.1:0-33078 GCA_035293585.1 Bradyrhizobium sp.
AGCAACCTATCGCGGAGAGAGAGGGATCATGTACAACGATTCTCTATTCAATGCCTTCGCCCGATCGTTCGAGGCGCGAAGCCAGACCGACATGTCGATGGCGGAATATCTGGAATCGTGTCGAACAGATCCGATGCGATATGCAAATGCAGCCGAGCGACTACTAGCGGCGATCGGCGAACCCCAGATGATAGACACGGCCAAGGACGCCCGCCTTGGCCGTATCTTTTTGAACCGCACGATTCGTTCCTATCCGGCGTTCACCGGCTTCCACGGCATGGAAGATACGATCGAGCGCATCGTCGGCTTCTTCCGCCACGCGGCCCAGGGCCTCGAGGAGCGCAAGCAGATCCTCTATCTGCTCGGCCCCGTCGGCGGCGGCAAGTCCTCGCTCGCCGAACGCCTGAAGCAGCTGATGGAAGTGCATCCCATCTACGTGCTCAAGGCCGGCGACGAGCTGAGCCCGGTGTTCGAATCGCCGCTCGGGCTGTTCGATCCCGATACGCTCGGGCCGATGCTGGAAGAGAAATATGGCATTCCGCGCCGCCGCCTGACCGGCCTGATGAGCCCGTGGTGCTACAAGCGGCTGGAAGCCTTCGGCGGCGACATCTCGCAATTCCGCGTCGCGCGCATCCAGCCGTCGCGGCTGCGCCAGATCGGCATCGCCAAGACCGAGCCGGGCGACGAGAACAACCAGGACATCTCCTCGCTGGTCGGCAAGGTCGATATCCGCAAGCTCGAGACCTACGCCCAGAACGATCCCGATGCCTACAGCTATTCGGGCGGCCTCAACCGCGCCAACCAGGGCATCCTCGAATTCGTCGAGATGTTCAAGGCGCCGATCAAGATGCTGCACCCGCTGCTCACCGCCACGCAGGAAGGCAACTATATCGGCACCGAGAATATCGGCGCCATCCCGTTCAACGGCGTCATCCTCGCCCATTCCAACGAGGCGGAGTGGCAGAGCTTCAAGACCAACAAGAACAACGAGGCCTTCATCGACCGTATTTGCGTCATCAAGGTGCCGTACTGCCTGCGCGTCACCGAGGAGCGCAAGATCTACGAGAAGCTGATCCAGGGCTCGGAGCTTGCGTCCGCGCCTTGCGCGCCGGCAACCCTCGACACGCTGTCGCGCTTCTCCGTGATGTCGCGCCTGCGCAAGCACGAGAACTCGACGCTGTATGCCAAGATGCGGGTCTATGACGGCGAGAGCCTGAAGGAATCCGATCCCAAGGCGCGCAGCGTCCAGGAATATCGCGATGCGGCCGGCGTCGACGAGGGCATGGACGGCATCTCTACCCGCTTCGCCTTCAAGGTCCTCGCGGCGACCTTCAACCACGACACGCAGGAGGTCGGCGCCGACGCCGTCCACCTGATGTATGTGCTGGAGCATTCGATCCGCCGCGAGCAGCTGCCGGAGGAAATCGAGAAGCGCTATCTCGAATTCATCAAGGCGGACCTCGCGCCACGCTATGCCGAGTTCATCGGCAACGAGATCCAGAAGGCCTATCTGGAATCCTACTCCGATTACGGCCAGAACCTGTTCGACCGTTACGTCGACTATGCTGATGCCTGGATCGAGGACCAGGACTTCAAGGATCCCGACACCGGGCAGCTCCTGGATCGCGAGCTGTTGAACCAGGAACTGACCAAGATCGAAAAACCGGCCGGAATCGCCAATCCCAAGGACTTCCGCAACGAGGTGGTCAAGTTCTCGCTGCGGTCGCGGGCGGCCAATGGCGGCAAAAATCCCAGCTGGACCTCCTACGAGAAGATTCGCGAGGTCATCGAGAAAAGGATATTCTCGCAGGTCGAGGACCTGCTTCCGGTCATTTCCTTCGGTTCCAAGAAGGACGGCGATACCGAGAAGAAGCATGCCGACTTCGTCGCCCGGATGGTCGAGCGCGGCTATACCGAGCGGCAGGTGCGCAGGCTTGTCGAGTGGTACATGCGCGTGAAGCAGGCGGGTTAGAAAGTGGCTACCTGGAGCGCGGCGATGATATCGTCGCGCTTCGGGGCTGAGGTAGCGGAGGCGGATATAGAGTGGCTTTTCATGTCATCGATCGGCGCCTGAACCCCGGGGGCAAGAGTCTTGAGAACCGTCAGCGCTTTTTGCGGCGGGCGAAGGCTCAGGTTCAAAGTGCCGTCAAGAAGTCCTCGCAAGACCGCGATATCAAGGATGTCCTGGAAGGCGGTGAAGTCTCCATTGCACTCGATGGGATGGACGAGCCGCGTTTCCGCCGCGAGGGCGGCACGCGCGACATGGTGCTGCCCGGCAACAAGAAGTTCGTGGAAGGCGACATCCTGCCGCGCTCCGGCGAGGGCGGCGGACGCAAGTCGCAGCCGGGACAGGGCGACAGCGAGGACGCCTTCCGTTTCGTGTTGAGCCGGGAGGAGTTCGTCAATCTGTTCCTGGACGATCTCGAACTGCCCGATCTTGCCAAGCGCAAGCTCGCGCAAGCCGAAAGCGAAGGGCTGCAGCGCGCCGGCTACGCCACGTCGGGCTCGCCGGCCAACATCTCGGTCAGCCGCACGGTGAGGCTGGCGCTCGCCCGCCGGGTCGCGCTGCGGCGGCCGCGCCCCGAGGCCATCGCGGCCCTCGAGGCCGAGCTCGCCGAGTGCGAGGACGAGGAGCGTCGCACCCAGCTCGAGGCCGAGATTGCGGCGCTGAAAGCCAAGGCAAAACGCATCCCCTTCATCGATCCGATCGACATCCGCTACCGCCGCTTCGAGACCATTCCGAAGCCGGTGGCGCAGGCGGTGATGTTCTGCCTGATGGACGTCTCCGGCTCGATGTCCGAGCACATGAAGGACCTGGCGAAACGGTTCTACATGCTGCTCTACGTGTTCCTGAAGCGGCGCTATCGCCACGTCGAGATCGTCTTCATCCGCCATACCGACCGCGCCGAGGAGGTCGACGAGCAGACCTTCTTCTACGGCCCGGCCTCGGGCGGCACGCTGGTTTCCAGCGCGCTGCAGACGATGAACGACATCGTCCGCTCCCGCTTCCGTCCCTCGGACTGGAATATCTATGCGGCGCAGGCCTCCGACGGCGACAACTCGATCTCCGACAGCGAGGCGGTCTCGCGGCTGCTGACCGGGGCGATCCTGCCGGTCTGCCAGTTCTTCGCCTATCTCGAGGTGGGCGAGGCCGGCGGCTATTCCTTCGAGATGCCGGATTCGTCGCTGTGGTCGCTCTACGAGAAGCTGCGCGGCAACGGCGCGGACCTCTCGATGCGCAAGGTGCGCGATCGCAGCGAGATCTTCCCGGTATTCCACGATCTGTTCCAGCGTCGCGCCAATCAGGAGAAGGCCGCTTCATGACCGAACTGCTTTTTGAAGGCGCCGACTGGGATTTCAACACCCTGCAGCGCATTCATGATGCTTGCGAGGATGTCGCGCGCGGCGAGCTCGGGCTCGACACCTATATGAACCAGATCGAGGTGATCACCGCCGAGCAGATGCTGGATGCCTATTCCTCGGTCGGCATGCCCTTGTTCTACAAGCATTGGTCGTTCGGCAAGCACTTCGCCTTTCACGAGGCCTCGTACCGCAAGGGCCTGATGGGGCTCGCCTACGAGATCGTCATCAACTCCTCGCCCTGCATCTCCTACCTGATGGAGGAGAACACCGCGACCATGCAGACGCTGGTGATCGCGCATGCCGCGTTCGGCCACAACCACTTCTTCAAGAACAACTACCTGTTCAAGCAGTGGACCGACGCCGAGGGCATTCTCGATTACCTCGAATTCGCCAAGCGCTATGTGAAGAGTTGCGAGGAGCGCTATGGCCATGTCGCGGTCGAGCATACGCTGGACGCTGCGCATGCCCTGATGTCGCACGGCGTCGACCGCTATCCCGGCAAGAAGCACATCGATCTGCGCGAGGAGGAGAAGCGCGCCGGCCACCGCCGCGCTCATGAGGAGGCCGCCTTCAACGATCTCTGGCGCACCGTGCCGTCGGGCCCTTCCAAGAGCCGCAAGGCGCTCAGCATCGAGCGGCGCCGCAAGCTGCTCGGCCTGCCGCAGGAGAATTTGCTCTATTTCCTGGAAAAGAGCGCGCCGCGGCTGGCGCCCTGGCAGCGCGAGCTGCTGCGCATCGTCCGCCACATCGCGCAATATTTCTACCCGCAGAGCCAGACCAAGGTGATGAACGAGGGCACCGCGACCTATGTTCATTACCGCATCATGAATCGCCTGCACCAGCAGGGCAAAATCACCGACGGCAACTTCCTGGAATTCCTGCAGTCGCACACCAACGTGGTGTTCCAGCCGGAATTCGACGACCAGCGCTTCTCCGGCTTCAACCCTTATGCGCTCGGCTTTGCCATGATGCAGGACATCGAGCGCATCGTGCGCGAGCCGACGGAAGAGGACCGCGAATGGTTCCCGGACATCGCAGGTACGGGCGCGGTCGAGGCCGTGCTGCGCGATGTCTGGGCCAATTATCGCGACGAAAGCTTCATCAGTCAGTTCCTCAGTCCGAACCTGATCCGCCAGCTTCGGCTGTTCCACCTGCATGACGATCCGGAGGAGCGCGCCGGCATCAGGGTCGACGCGATCCACGACGAGCGCGGCTATCGCCGCGTCCGCCGCGAGCTCGCCAGGCAATATGACGTCGGCTACATCGATCCGAACATCGAGGTCGTCGACGTCGACCTCGCCGGCGATCGCCGGCTGATGCTGCGCCATCATGTCGTCAAGGGCGCCCAGCTCTACGAGGCCGACGCCAAGCGCGTGCTCCAGCACCTCGCCGACCTCTGGAGCTATGACGTGTCGTTGCAGGAAGTCGATGCCAACGACAAGGTCCTCAAGGAGTACGTGCTCAATCCCCGGATCCAACCGGCGGCCGCCTGAGCTGGCGGGCGCTTCCTGGCGCCCCCCGCACATAGACGGCGCGCCCTTCCAAGACAGCGCCCCGGGGGCGAAAGAGGCGCAGGCATCATCCGCTACTTCGACCGCTGCATGGCCGGCCTTTCGCTGGCCCCACGCACCTGGTCGAGATTTTGGGCGGTGTTGATCAGCGCGATGTGGGTCAGCGCCTGCGGGAAATTGCCGACCTGACGGCGCGCCGGCAAATCATATTCCTCCGCAAGCAGGCCGAGATCGTTGGCGATGGTCACGACGCGGTCGAACAGCACCTGCGCCTTGTCGATATTGCCCGCCAGCACATGCGCATCCGCCAGCCACAGCGTGCACGCGAGAAACGCGCCCTCGATCGGCTGCTCTTCCTCGCTGCTCGCCTCGCGCGGGTCGTGGCGCAGCACGAAGCCGTCGCGCATCAGGTGCTGCTCGATCGCGGCGATCGTGCCGCAGATGCGGGGATCGTCGGACGGCAGGAATCCGACCCCCGGCAACAACAGGATCGACGCATCGAGCAATTGCGAGCCGTAGGATTCGACGAACGCGTTCTGCACCGGGTCGAAACCCTTTGCGCAGACGTCGCGGTGGATGGTTTCGCGCAACGAGCGCCATTTTTCGATCGGCGCCTTGAAACCGAAGGTTTCGGCGCTCTTGATCCCGCGGTCGAAGGCGACCCAGCACATCACCTTGGAGAAGACATAGTGCCGGCCGTCGCCGCGCCGCTCCCAGATGCCATGATCCGGCTTGTCCCAGACCTCGGCGAGATGCTCGAGCACGACGCATTCCAGGCCCCAGCTTTGCTCGTCCAGCTTCAGCTTTGCCATGCGCGACTGATGGAAGGCGTCGATCAATTCGCCGAAGACGTCGAGCTGCAGCTGAGCATGGGCGGCATTGCCGATGCGGACCGGCTGGGCGCCTTCATAACCGGGCAGCCATTCCGCCTCCCATTCGAGAAGCCTGCGATGGCCCCAGATGCCGTACATGATCTGCATGTTGGCCGGCGCGCCGGCGGCAGCACGCAACAGCCAGTCGTTCCAGGCCACGGCTTCCTGGGTGTAGCCCGAGTTCATCAGTGCGAGCAGGGTGAAGGTGGCGTCACGCAGCCAGCAAAAGCGATAATCCCAGTTGCGCGCGCCGCCGAGCTTTTCCGGCAGCGACGTCGTGGGCGCGGCGACGATCCCGCCGGTAGGCGCGAAAGTCAGCGCCTTCAGCGTGATCAGCGAGCGCATCACGAGATTGCGGTGTTCGCCCTCATATGTGCCGCGGCCGCACCAATCGGTCCAGAACTCCCTCGTCTCTCGCAAGGCGGTCTCGGGATCGATGGCCGGGGGCGGCGGCAGATGCGACGGCCCGTAGGTCAGCACGAAGGGAACGGTCTCACCCTCGCCGATCTCGAACTCGGCAACCGTGGTCATGCCCTCGCCGCGGATCTCGACCGGCGTGCGCAGCACCGTCATGTCGGGCCCGCTGATCGCGAGCAGCGTGGCGCGACCGTCGTCCCGCCTGACCCAGGGAATCTCACTGCCGAATCCGAAGCGGATGATCAGCTCCATCCGCATCCTGACCTTGCCGCGCTCGCCGCGCACCAGGCGGACGACATCGGATGCCTTGCCCCGCGGCGGCATGAAGTCGATCAGCGCCACCGCGCCCTGTGCGGTCTCGAAACGCGTCTCCAGGATCAGCGTGTCGCCCCAGTAGCGGCGCGAGGACGCCGCGCCGCTTTCGGCCGGCGCGATCAGCCAGCGGCCGTTCCCGCGATCGCCGAGCAACGCGGCAAAACAGGCGTCGGAATCGAAGGCCGGCCAGCACAGCCAGTCGATGGAGCCGTCGCGGCCGACAAGCGCTGCGGTCTCGCAGTCGCCGATCAGGCCATAATCTTCAATCCTCGAGGACAATGTTTGCTCACCGTTAGCCCTGCCCGTTTTCAGTGCTTGATGCGCTCGGCCGTCGCCGACTTCAACGCCTCGACATCGATGGCGGATGCGATCTGGTCGATTGCGACCGGGACCCGCTGCCGCCAGTTCGGATGCTCATTGACGGTGCCCGGAATATTGGGCTGGTCGATGACGCCGAGCAGGTCTTCGAGCGAGATCGCCAAGAGTCGCGATTTGGTGCGCGCCAGGAAGCTCGCGACCGAATAGACGGTGTGGCCTTCGATGCCGCTGTCGCGCAGCACGTCGTCCAGCGCGCCGAGCGCCTGCCAGCGCGCTTCGTCGCTCTCGCCGGGGTCGATGCCGAGCGCACGCTTGAGCTTCAGATCGGCAAAGGAGCGCCAGCCGGCATAGGTGCAGAGATCGTGGGTGTTGAAGGTGATGAGCGCATTGGCCGGATAGTGGTCGAGCATGTGGAATTTTCCGGCATCGTCGCGCTCGAACATCATGACCTGGTAGGACCAGATGCCCCAGCCGTTCATCCGCTCGCGGAAGCCCGGCGGCACCGTGCCGAGATCCTCGCCGATGACGACGCAGGCATGTGCGGCGCTCTCCAGCGCGGTCGCCGCAAGCAGCGCCTCGAACGGCATCAGCACATAGGCGCCATTGTCGGCGCGGAAGCCGCGCGGCACCAGATAAAGCCGCTTCAGCCCGAGCACATGGTCGAGCCGGATGGCGCCGGCATAGCGCATCGAGGCGCGCAGCATTTCGCGGAACGGCTCGAACGACCGCCGCTCCAGACCGGCGGCGTTGAAGCCGGCCAGGCCCCAGTCCTGGCCGAGCGTGTTCAAGAGGTCCGGCGGGGCGCCGACGCCGAGCAGGCGCGAGATCGCCTCCTGCTCGTTCCAGGCATCGAAGCCGTCGGACTGCACGCCGACGGCGACGTCGAGATAAAGCCCGACCTTCATGCCGAGGCGGGTGGCCAGTTGCTTGCAGCCCAGCAGCTGCCGACCCGCCGTCCATTGCACGAACTCGACGAACTCTATCTCCCGCGCATCCTCGCCGGCGCGCAATTCCGCGCATCTCGCATCGTCCGGCCGTTGCCATTGTTCCGGCCATTCCCACCAGGGCTTGCCGAGCCGGTGTCGCAAGGCCTCGAAACAGGCAAAGCGCGACAGCAGCGTGCCCTGCTCTTTCCGGAACGCCTCGAAATCGCGCCGCCGCTCCAGCGCCGGGTTGGCGATGAAATTCGCGAAGGCCTGCCGCAACGCCGTCCATTTCAGCTCGGCGACCCCGACATAGTCCACGACATCGAGCGCGCGCAGCCGCGACATCGTCTCCCGGTTGCGCGCGACGGTGTCGGGCGGCAACTCCGGCAGTTTCTCGACGTCGATATAGAGCGGATTGAGGAACAGCCGGCTGTTAGGCGAATATGGGCTGCAATCGCCGGGGCGATCGTCGAACAAGGCATGCAGCGGATTGAGGCCGACGCCGTCGGCCCCTAAGGAGTTGGCGAGCCGGAGCAGCCCCTCGAGATCGGTGAAATCGCCGATGCCCCAGTTGCGCGGCGAACGGACGCCATAAAGCTGCACGGCAAGCAGCCAGCAGCGGTCGAAATTTCCGCCAAACGCCTGTTCCGGCGCCACGACCAGCGGCACCTCCTCGGTCGTCCCGGCGGCATCGGTCAGATGCAGCCGGTAGGTGCCGAGCGCGAGCCCTTCGGGGAATGCAATGCTGGGCGCCTCAGTCTTGCCTTCTGCAATGACTACAGCGCCGGCCAGGATTTTCCAGGCGACCGGAAGAGCCGCCGTCTCGCTCAGCGCGCATGATGGCGGCAGTCCGGTGCGGACCACTGCCGGCCCGTCCATAAGTCGCCGTGACGCCGATGGCGGCAGCGCCCCGAGAATGACTTCGAGCGCGGCAGCGTCCGTCACACGCTGGCGTCCCTGGCCGTCTATGTACTCTGTGAGGACTCCGAGACTTTGGGCTTTCTTGTAAATGTCCATTCGGCACGCGCTTTGCACGCGATGGCAATCAGCCGGATCGCGAAATTCTTGAGATGCAGGAAGAGGATAGCCGTGTTTAACTCTCGATCGGGCTGGCGGTTCCAAAGGGAACCAATGGCTTGTCGCAGGCTTGTTATGGGGGTCGGGTGCGTCTCCTTTCGTTAAGGGAAGCGGGACGTCCTTCGCATGTCAATGGCATCACCGTGAACAAATCATTTCAACTTGTCGAGGGCGCCGCCGAGGGCGCTTTCCATTTTGAAGAGATCTATCCCGCCGTCGATTGCGGCCGCTTTCCAGTGAAGCGAATTGCCGGCGAGCGGGTCGAGGTCTGGGCCGATATCTACCGCGACGGCTTTGGCCTCATCAAAGCGAACCTGGCGTGGCGGCGCGAAAGCGAGCCGGAATGGCAAAGCGCGCCGATGACGCATCACGATGACGACCGCTGGGTCGGCAGCTTCGTCCCCACGACGCCCGGCCGCTACGTTTATGCGGTCGAGGCCTGGACCGACGAATTCGCCACCTGGCGCGATGCCTTTGCGAGGAAGCACGAGTCGGGCGCGGATACCACGGTCGATGCCATCGCGGGCGCCGGCATGTTGACCAAGGCCCGCGCCGGCGGCCCGGACGCGACAGCCGTCATCTTGAGGCAATGCGAGACTTTCCTGCAAACCGGGGATGTAGCAGCTTTGCTGACGGACGAACTCAAGGACGCCATGGCTGAAAGCCAATTCCGCGCGGATCTCAGCCGCTCACCGCTGTTTCCGCTGGTTGTCGACCGCCCGCGGGCGGGGTTCGGCGCCTGGTACGAGATGATGCCGCGCAGTCAGGGCGCGGTAGGCGGCGGGCATGCGACATTGAAGGATTGCACCGCGCGGCTCGCCGACATTGCGGCGATGGGGTTCGACGTGATCTGCCTGCCCCCGATCCACCCGATCGGCTGGACCCATCGCAAGGGCCGCAACGGCACGCTGCCAGCCATGGATGGCGATCCCGGCAGCCCCTACGCCATCGGCGCGGCCAGGGGCGGTCACGACGCCGTGCATCCCGAGCTCGGGACGCTGGATGATTTTCGCGACTTCGTCGCAGCCTGCGCCGAGCGCAACCTGGACGTTGCACTGACCTTCGCCGCGCAATGCTCGCCCGACCATCTCTGGGTCAGGCAGCATCCGCAATGGTTCAGGCGGCGCCCGGACGGCTCGCTCTGCCAGGCGGAAAATCCGTCCGAGACCTGCGACGACATCGTCGTGTTCGATTTCGCCTGCGACGATTCCGCTGCGCTCTGGGACGCGCTCCGCGATGTCGTGCTGTTCTGGGTCGAGCAGGGCGTCAAGATCTTCCGCGCCGACAATCCGCAATCAAGGCCGCTGCCGTTCTGGGAATGGCTGATTCGGGAGGTCAAGCGCCGCGATCCGAACGTGATCTTCCTTGCCGAAGCCTTCGCCCGTCCAAAGCTGATGAAGGGACTGGCCAAGCTCGGCTTCAGCCAGTCCTACACCTATTTCACCTCGCGAACCACGAAGGACGAGCTCATGCATTATCTCGGCGAGCTCACCTGCTATCCGACGCGGGAATATTTCCGTCCCAACTTCTTCACCAACACGACCGACATCCTGCCCCATCATCTGCAGGGCGGCGAAGCCTGGATGTTCAAGTCGCGCGCGGCATTGGCTGCGATGCTGTCGTCCTGTTACGGCATCTACAACGGCTTCGAGCTGCTGGAGCACGACGCGCTGCCGGCCAGCGAGGAGTATCGCGGCTCCGACAAATTCGAGATCAAGCCGCGGGACTGGGACAGGGCCGGGAACATCAAGCCCTATCTCGGACTCATCAACCGAATCAGGCGGGACAACCCGAGCCTGCAACAGACCGCAAATCTGCGCTTCATCACCATCGATGACGGCAATGTGATCGCATTCGTGAAGCAATCCGCCGATCTCACCAACGCGGTCGCCGTCGTGATCGCGCTATCGCGCGATGTTCACGACGTCTGGCTGCCGATCGGCGACACCAAGCTCGAGGTCGGCGGCGAACGGCGGCATGTTGCCGCGGTCGAGAACCTTGTCAGTGGCGCGCGAACGGTGCTCGATTGGGGCGGCCTGAGCGTGCGGATCGAGCCGGACCGCGATCCGGCCGTCTTTCTTCGCTGCCTCGCGTGAGGAAAGCGCCATGAACGTGCTGTCATCGATCGATACCCACGAGTTGCCCGTCACCGATCTCGACGGCGACGAGCTCTGGTACAAGGACGCCATCATCTATCAGCTGCACGTCAAAGCGTTTGCCGACAGCAACAATGACGGCATCGGCGATTTCGCAGGCCTGACGGACAAGCTCGACTATCTGCAGCAGCTCGGCGTCACCACGCTGTGGCTTTTGCCGTTCTATCCGTCGCCCGGCCGCGACGACGGCTATGACATTTCCGACTACGGCTCGATCAATCCCGATTTCGGGACCATGAAGGACTTCAAGCGCTTCATCCAGGAAGCGAAGAAGCGCGGCCTGCGCGTCATCACCGAGCTCGTCATCAACCATACGTCCGACCAGCACGACTGGTTCAAGCGCGCCCGCCGCAGCGACCCGAAGTCCAGCGCCCGCAACTGGTATGTCTGGAGCGACACCGACCAGAAATATCTGGGCACCCGGATCATCTTCACCGACACCGAGAAATCCAACTGGACCTGGGATCCCGAGGCCGGGCAGTTCTACTGGCACCGCTTCTTCTCGCACCAGCCGGATCTCAATTTCGACAATCCGCGCGTGGTGAGCGCCATCATCCAGGTGATGAAGCGATGGCTCGATGCCGGCGTCGACGGCTTCCGGCTCGACGCCATCCCCTATCTCTGCGAGCGCGAGGGCACCAGCAACGAGAACCTGCCCGAGACGCATGCGATCATCAAGCGCCTGCGGGCCGAGCTCGACCGCTATTCCAAGCACAAGGTGCTGCTGGCGGAAGCCAATCAATGGCCGGAGGACGTGCAGGAATATTTCGGCCAGAGCGACGAATGCCACATGGCCTATCACTTCCCGCTGATGCCGCGCATCTACATGGCGATCGCGCAGGAAGACCGCTTCCCCATCACCGACATCCTGCGCCAGACGCCCGATATCCCGGCGAACTGCCAATGGGCGCTGTTCCTGCGCAATCATGACGAGCTGACGCTCGAAATGGTCACCGACGTCGAGCGCGACTATCTGTGGTCGACCTATGCGCATGATCCGCGCGCGCGCATCAATCTCGGCATCCGCCGCCGGCTTGCGCCCCTGATGGACAACGACCGGCGCAAGATCGAATTGATGAACTCGCTGCTGTTCTCGTTCCCGGGCACGCCGATCATCTACTACGGCGACGAGATCGGCATGGGTGACAACATCTATCTCGGCGACCGCAACGGCGTGCGCACGCCGATGCAATGGAGCCCGGACCGCAATGGCGGGTTTTCGCGTTGCGATCCCGCGCGGCTGTTTGCGCCGCTGATCATGGATCCGGTCTATGGCTATGAAGCCGTGAATGTGGAGGCGCAGTCGCGCAGCCTGTCGTCGCTGCTCTCCGCGACCAGGCGGCTGATCGCGGTGCGCAAGTCGACGCTCGCCTTCGGCCGCGGCAGCATGACCTTCATCCGGCCGACCAACCGAGCCGTGCTCGCCTATGTCAGGCAGCACAAGGACGAGGTCATTCTCTGCGTCGCCAACCTCTCGCGCGCGGCACAGGCGACCGAGCTCGACCTGTCGCCCTGGAAGGACCGCATCCCGCTCGAGATGCTCGGCCGCACGCGCTTCCCCGCGATCGGCGAATTGCCCTACATGATCACGCTGGCGCCCTACGGCTTCTACTGGTTCGAGCTGCAGGAGCCCGACAAGTCGGAGCAGCCGGCGCCGCGCGCGGTGCCGGAATTCGAGACGCTGGTGGTGCCGCTGAATTCGACCTGGGTGTCGCTGGCACGCACCCGCGGCGTGTTCGAGCACGACGTGCTGCCGGGCTTCCTCGCGCGCAGCCGCTGGTATCCGGAGCGCGATCCGAAGGAGATCCAGCCGGTCCTCACCGCCGCCGTGCCCTTCTGCACCATCGGCGACAACCGGCCCTGGGTTGCCTTCTTCGAGGCCTCGCGGCGCGGCGTGACCAGCCGCTACGTGCTGCCGATGCAGATCGAATGGGTCCGCTTCGATCGCGAGCGCTACAATCCGATCGCGCTTGCGGCCGTGCGCCAGGGTGCGCGCGAGGGCACGCTGCTCGATGTCGCGAGCGAGAGCATCTTCATCGGCCTGTTCCTGCGCAATCTGCGTGAGCGCGAGATCGTCGAGGAGAACGGGCTGCGGCTCGAGTTCATCCCGACCGACAAATTCGCGGACCGGCCGGTTCGGCAGCCCGAACACATCCGCACCATCGAGGCCGAAGGGCGCAACACCGTCTCGCTGGTGGACAACGAATACGTCGTCAAGATGTATCGCGAGATCGAGCCGGGGATTCACCCCGAGATCGAAGTGGGCCGCTATCTCGCCGACGTCGTGGGCTTTGCCAACACGCCGGCCCTGCTCGGCAGCAGCGAGCTCGTCGAGGGCAACCGGCACACCGCCATCGGCGTCGTGCACGCCTATGTCGAGAACCAGGGCGACGGCTGGACCGTCACGACGGGCTATCTCGACCGTTTTGTCGACGAGCAGCGCGTGCATGCCCATGGCGAGCACGGCCAGGACAGCGGGCAGCTCGCGCCTTATCAGCGCCTGGTGTCGCAGATCGGACGCCGCCTCGCCGAGCTGCATGTTGCGCTCGCCGCGCATCCCGAGCTGCCGGACTTTGCACCCGAGCCGATCCGGCCTGCCGATGTCGAGCACTGGATCTCGCAAGCCGCGGCCCGCGCGGATCGCGTCCTCGACGCATTGAAGCAATGCCGCAACGGCCTCAAGGAGGCGGACCAGGTCCTGATCGACCAGCTGCTGTCACGCCGCGCGACGCTGCACGACCGGCTCACCGCGCTGCCCTCCGATATCGGCGGCCTCAACATCCGCCGTCACGGCGATTTCGACCTTGGCGAAACGCTGATCGTCAGGGACGACATCTTCATCATCGATGTCGAGGGCAATCCCCACCGGCCGCTCGCCGAGCGGCGGCGCAAGATGCCGGCGGCATCCGATGCCGCGAGCCTGATCCGCTCCATCGACGCATCGGTCACCGCGGCGGTCGACCGCGCCCGTCAGGCCGGCGTCGACGACTTGGTCAGGCTCGCCGCGACGCTGTCCGGCTGGCGGGCCGGCGCGCGAGCCGCCTTCCTGGCCGGCTACAACGAAACCATGACGGACGAGCGCCTGTGGCCCGCCGACCCGCGCGCCGGACATGAGCTCTTGAACTTCTTTTTGCTGGATAATGCCGTCGCGAAAATCGAATATGAGCTGGCGCGCCGGCCGGAGGGGCTGCGCATGCCGCTCAGCACCACGCTTCTGATCCTGTCGGAACCCGCCAACGAGGCCTCATGAACAAGCTGTCCGCCGAGGCCTATGCCATCATCGAAGGCCGCCATTCCGATCCGTTCCACTATCTCGGCCTGCACAAGGAGGGCGACAAGACGGTGGTGCGCGCCTTCCTGCCCGAGGCCTCCAAGGTCGAGGCGGTCGGCGCGCGCGGCGATGTCGCGTCGCTGGCGCGCATTCATGATGCGGGATTGTTTGCAGGCGACCTGCCGAACGGCCCCGAGGCGTACCGGCTGCGCGCCCAGTTCGGCGACAATGTCGTCGAGCTCGAGGACCCCTACCGCTTTCCGCCCGTCCTGAGCGACTACGACCTTTACCTGCTCGGCGAGGGCTCCGACCAGCGGCTCTATGACAAGATCGGCGCGCACCCCATGAGCCTCGACGGCGTCGAGGGCGTCGCCTTCGTGGTGCTGGCGCCGAATGCGCGACGGGTCAGCGTGGTCGGGGACTTCAATTTCTGGGACGCGCGCCGGCATCCGATGCGCGTGCGCGGCGTCGGCTATTGGGAGCTGTTCATCCCGCGCGCGAAAGTTGGTGACCACTACAAGTTCGACATGATCGGCGCGCAGGGCCAGCCCTTGCCGCTGAAGGCCGATCCGCTGGCCTTTGCCACCGAGGTGCGGCCGAAGACCGCCTCCATCGTCTATGACGAGAAGAGCATCCCGCGTCCACGCCCGCTGCCGGCGGGCGCCAATGCGCTCGGCGCCCCGATGTCGATCTACGAGGTCCATCTCGGCTCGTGGCGGCGCAAGGGCAACAATGAGTGGCTGTCCTATCGCGACCTCGCCGAGCAGCTGCCGGCCTATGCGCGCGATCTCGGCTTCACCCATCTGGAGTTTCTCCCCGTCAGCGAGCATCCGTTCGACGGCTCCTGGGGCTATCAGCCGACCGGCCTCTACGCGCCGACCAGCCGCTTCGGATCGCCCGAGGATTTTGCCGCGCTGGTCGACGCCTGTCACCGCGAAGGCCTCGCCGTGCTGATCGACTGGGTGCCCGGGCATTTCCCCGACGATCCGCACGGGCTTGGCCATTTCGACGGCACCGCGCTCTATGAGCACGCCAATCCGCTGCAGGGCCGGCATCTCGACTGGGGCACGCTGATCTACAATTACGGCCGCACCGAAGTGGTCAATTTCCTGGTCTCGAACGCATTGTTCTGGCTGGAACGCTACGGCATCGACGGCCTGCGCGTCGACGCCGTCGCCTCCATGCTCTATCTCGATTACAGCCGGCCGGCCGGTGCATGGATCCCCAATCAGTTCGGCGGCCGCGAAAATCTCGAGGCCATCGCCTTCCTGCGCCGCGTCAACACCGAAGTGTTTTCCCGCTTTCCACAGGCGACGACCGCGGCCGAGGAATCCACCGCCTGGCCGCAGGTGTCGCGCCCAGTCGAATATGGCGGCCTCGGCTTCGGCTACAAATGGAACATGGGATGGATGCACGACACGCTGCGCTATATCGGCAAGGATCCCGTGCATCGCAAACATCACCACGGCGATATCCTGTTCGGCCTGCACTACGCGTTCTCGGAGAATTTCATCCTGCCGCTGTCGCATGACGAGGTGGTGCACGGCAAACGCTCCATCCTCGGGCGCATGCCCGGCGACGACTGGCGGCGCTTCGCCAATTTGCGCGCCTATTACAGCTTCATGTTCGGCCATCCCGGCAAGAAGCTGCTGTTCATGGGCTGCGAGTTCGGCCAGGCGCGCGAATGGAGCCATGACCATTCGCTGGACTGGCATCTCCTCGAACAGAAGAAGCATGCCGGCATCCAGTCGCTGGTGCGCGACCTCAACCGGGTCTATCGCGCGGTGCCGGCGCTGCACGAACGCGATTGCGAGCCCTCGGGCTTCGAGTGGCTGATTACCGACGATGCCGACCACAACGTGTTCGCCTGGCTGCGCAGGGGCAACGAGGACCGCGCGGTCTGCGTGGTGGTGGTGAATTTCTCGCCGAATGTGTATTACAATTACCGTGTCCGCGTGCCGCTCGCCGGCAAGTGGTACGAAGTCTTCAACTCGGATTCCTCGCATTACGGCGGGACCAATGTCGGCAACACCGGCGAAGTCCTGACATCCAATGCGCAGGCGCCCGAGCTCAACCTCACCGTCCCGCCCTTGGCCGCCATCTTCCTGGTACCGGAAAACTGACAGATGCGATTGACTGCCGGAAGCCATGCGCGCCTCGGTGCAAGCTGGGACGGCCGCGGCACCAATTTCGCGCTGTTTTCCGCCAATGCGACCAAGGTCGAGCTGTGCCTGTTCGACAGCCTCGGCCGGCGCGAGCTGGAGCGCATCGAGCTGCCGGAGCGCAGCGAGGATGTCTGGCACGGCTATCTCAACGACGTCTCGCCGGGACAGGTCTATGGCTACCGCGTGCACGGCCCCTACGAGCCCGAGCACGGCCACCGCTTCAACCCCAACAAGCTCCTGCTCGACCCGTACGCCAAACGCCTCTCGGGGCGCCTGGTCTGGAGCGATGCGCATTTCGGCTATCGCACGGGAAGCCCGCGCGAGGATCTCTCCTTCGATCGTCGCGACAATGCGCGCGGCATGCCGAAGGCCGTAGTGGTCGACGAGACCTTCAACTGGGGCCGCCGCGAAATCCGCCCCAACATTCCCTGGGAAGACACCATCATCTACGAGGCCCATGTCAAGGGCCTGACGCAGAAGCGCGAGGACGTGGCGCCGAATTTGCGCGGCAGCTATGGCGGCCTGTCCTCGCCGGCGATGATCGCGCATCTGAAGAAGCTCGGCGTCACCACCATCGAGCTGTTGCCGATCCACGGCTTCCTCGACGACCGCGTGCTGGTCGAGAAGAAGCTGGCGAATTATTGGGGCTACAACACGCTTGCCTTCTTCGCGCCGGAGCCGCGCTATGCGCAGGACAATGCGCTCGATGCCTTCCGCACCACGGTGGCGCGGCTGCACGATGCCGGCATCGAGGTGATGCTCGACGTGGTCTACAACCATACCGCCGAGGGCAACCATCTCGGGCCGACGCTGTGCTTCCGCGGCATCGACAACGCCTCCTATTACTGGCTGAAGCCCGACAACCCGCGCTATTACGACGACTTCACCGGCTGCGGCTCCTCGGTCAATCTCACCCATCCGCGCGTGCTGCAGATGGTGATGGATTCGTTGCGCTACTGGGTCGAGGTCTGTCACGTCGACGGCTTCCGCTTCGACCTCGCCACCACGCTCTGCCGCGGCCCCAACGGCTTCGACCGCAACTCGTCCTTTCTCACCGCCGTGCGCCAGGACCCGGTGCTGGCGCAGGTCAAGCTCGTCGCCGAGCCGTGGGACCTCGGACTCGGCGGCTACCAAGTCGGCGCATTTCCGTCGCAATGGTCGGAGTGGAATGATCGCTATCGCAGCGCCATGCGGCGCTACTGGAGCGGCGAAGGCAGCCTGATCGGCGAAATCTCGGGACGCATGACCGGCTCCTCCGACATCTTCAATCACGACGGGCGCACGCAGCGCGCCAGCGTCAACCATATCACCGTGCACGACGGTTTCACGCTGGCCGATCTCTTCAGCTACAACCAGAAGCACAATGAGGCCAATGGCGAGGACAATCGCGACGGCTCCAACGACAACCACAGCAACAATTGCGGCGTGGAAGGCCCGACCGACGATCCGAATATCCTCGCTTTGCGCCGCCAGCTCCGCAAGAACCAGCTCGCCTGCCTGCTGCTGGCGCAAGGCCTGCCGCTGATCCTCGCCGGCGACGAGGTCGGCAATTCCCAGTTCGGCAACAACAACGCCTATTGCCAGGACAACGATGTCGGCTGGGTCAAGTGGGACGCGCTGGGCAAGGAGGGCGACGACTTCACCGCCTTTGTCGGCCACATGACGGAGCTGCGCCGGCGCTTTCCGCAAATCCGGGTCCGGCGTTGGCTCGACGGACGGCGCGCCGACGGCTCTTACGGCGTGTTGTGGCTCAGGCCCGATGCCGAGGAGATGAAGGAGGAGGACTGGAAATTTCCGGAAGGGCGATTTCTGGCCTATGTGCTGGGCCCTCTGGAACAAGGACAGCGCCCGATCTTTATCGTTCTGAATGCCGCCCCTGAAGAAATTCCGTTCAAGCTGCCGAAAATGCCCGAATACAAGAACTGGCGACAGGTCCTGAACACGACCGAGGCGAAGCAGGTCGCCGTCGATTTCGACTCCGGTGCCGATACCAAGGCGCCCCCGCGGTCGGTGCTCGCCTTCATGGGGCGAACATGACCGCGCGGCAATTCGGTCCGAAGCTGACCGGAAGCGGCGCAACGTTTCGCCTGTGGGCGCCGGCCGCCAAGCGCGTCGATCTCATGCTCGACCGACCGCATCCGATGCAGCGGCGCACCGACGGCTGGTTCGCAGCCGAGATCGCAGGCGCGGGCGCAGGCACCCGCTACAAATTCCGCATCGATGACGAGATCGACGTGCCCGACCCCGCCTCCGACTTCCAGCCGGAGGACGTCAACGGCCCGAGCGAGGTGATCGACCACGCCCGCTACCGGTGGCAGCAAACGCAGTGGCGCGGCCGTCCCTGGCATGAGACCGTGCTGATCGAAGCCCATGTCGGCACCTTCACGCGCGAAGGGACCTATCGCGCCATGATCGACAGGCTCGACCATCTGGTCGAGACCGGGATCACAGCGCTCGAGCTGATGCCGCTTGCCGATTTCGCGGGGCAACGCAACTGGGGCTATGACGGCGTGCTGTGGTACGCGCCCGACAGCGCCTATGGCCGGCCCGACGATCTGAAAGCTCTGATCGATGCCGCGCACCAGCGCGGGCTGATGATGTTCCTCGACGTGGTCTATAATCACTTCGGACCGGAAGGAAACTATCTCGGCCGCTATGCGCCTCCCTTCTTCACCGAGGCGCATACGCCCTGGGGCAGCGCGATCGACTATCGGGTACGACAGGTGCGCGATTTCGCCATCGAGAACGCGCTGCATTGGCTGCGCGACTATCGCTTCGACGGTTTGCGGTTCGACGCGGCCAACCATATCGTGGCCGCCACGGGCGACGTTCCGGTGCTGCACGAGCTGAGCGAGGCGGTCGGACGATTCGCGGACGAGACCGGCCGTCACATTCATCTCGTGCTGGAGAACGGCGACAATCTCGCCAACCTGCTCGACCCGGCCGAAGGCGCACCGCGTGGCAAATACCGCGCGCAGTGGAATGACGACTATCACCATGCCTGGCATGTGCTGCTGACCGGCGAAACCCAGGGCTATTATGGCGACTATCCAGCGCCGCTGCCGGCGCTGGTGCGCTCACTCAGCTCGGGTTTCGTCTACCAGGGCGAGACCTCCGCGTTCTGGGGCAACAAGCCGCGCGGCGAGGCCAGCGGCCATCTCGCACCGGCAGCCTTCGTCAATTTCCTGCAGAACCATGACCAGATCGGCAACCGCGCGCTCGGTGATCGCCTGGAGCGGCTTGCCGGCGCCGAGGCGATCGAGGCTGCCCTCGCCGTGACGCTGTTGTCACCGATGCCGCCGATGCTGTTCATGGGCGAGGAATGGGGCTCGCAGGCGCCGTTTCCCTTCTTCTGCGACTTCCACGGCGATCTGGCCGAAGCGGTCCGCCGGGGCCGCCGCAGCGAATATGGCTGGGCCTATGCGCGCTACGGCAACGAGGTGCCGGATCCGCTCGAGCTGACGACATTCCAGTCGGCCGTGCTGGATTGGCAATCCATCAACGCGGCGCCGGGCGCAGAGCGGCTCGCGCTGGTGCAGCGGCTGTTGAAGACGCGGCAGCGGGAGATCGTGCCGCGACTTGCAGGGGCCGCCTTCGGCGAGGCGCGCGTCCAGGACGACGGGCTGTTGACGGCGCGCTGGACCATGGGCGACGGGCTCGCGCTGCAGCTCCTTGCCAACCTGTCTTCGCTTCCGATCGGCCATGCGGCCACGCCGGACAGCTGGCAAGATCGGGGATCGCCGATCTGGGGCGGTGAACCCGGTGACCGCCTGCCGCCGTGGTCGGTGTTCTGGCGGCTTGGTGGATAGGATGCCGGCCACGCTTCCGCTCGCCACCTACCGGTTGCAGCTGACGGGGGATTTCGGCTTCGCGCGCGCCGCCGAGGTCGTTCCCTATCTGAAGGCGCTGGGCGTCACGCACCTCTATGCCTCGCCTTTCATGAAGGCACGGCGCGGCTCGACCCATGGCTATGACATCATCGATCACACCAGGCTCAATCCCGAGCTCGGCGGCGAGGACGGCTTTGCGCAGTTGAGCAGCGCGCTCGAGGCGCATGGCCTCGGCCTCATTCTGGATTTCGTCCCCAACCATGTTGGCGTCCATTTCGACGACAATCCCTGGTGGCTCGACGTTCTCGAATGGGGCGAGGCATCGCCGCATGCCGTCTCCTTCGACATCGATTGGGACCAGCTGCCGCACCGGGCCCGCGGCGGCGTGCTGCTGCCGATCCTGGGCACTTCCTACGGCGAGGCCCTGGAAGGCGGCCAGATCGAGCTGCGCTACGACGCCAACGAAGGCAGCTTCTCATGCTGGTATTACGAGCATCGCCTGCCGATCGCGCCGGAGCGCTATGGCGAGATCCTGCGCGTGATCAGCAAGGAAGCCGGCGCCGAAGCAAGCGAGGCGGGCGCGCGGCTCAACGCCCTCGCCTCCCGCTATTCCGGCCTGCGGCATCCCAATCGCAAGGAAGCCCCCGCCTTCAAGGCCGAGCTGAAGGACATTGCGGGCGCCGCCGACCTCATCGCGCGCGGGCTCGCCGCCTATCGCGCCGGGGCCGACCGTCCCGCGCAGACGCTGGCGCTGCATCATCTGCTGGAGCGCCAGCATTACAAGCTCGGCCATTGGCGGCTTGCCTCGAGCGACATCAACTATCGCCGCTTCTTCGACGTCAATTCGCTGGCGGGGTTGCGGGTCGAGGACGCCGGCACCTTCGAGGCCGTGCATCGGCTGGTCGGGCGCCTGATCGCCGAGGGCAGACTGCAAGGGCTGCGGCTCGATCACATCGATGGCCTGCGCGACCCCGCACAATATTGCCAGCGGCTGCGCCGCCTGATCCGCAACGCACAAGGCAAGGACGCCGGCCCGTTCTATGTCGTAATCGAGAAAATCCTCGGCGAAGAGGAGCAGCTGCCGACGCTCCCCGGCGTGCATGGCACCACCGGCTATGAGTGGATGAACGCGATCACCCAGGTCCTGATCGACCCCAAGGGACTAAGCCGCCTCGATGAAATCTGGCGGCAGATCAGCAACGCGCCGCCGCGCCTCGATCCCGTGCTCAAGGCGGCCAAGCGGCGGGTGCTGGAGACGCTGCTGGCCAGCGAGTTCACCGTGTTGAGCCGCCTGCTCGCGCGCATCGCCAACGGCCACTATTCCACCCGCGATTATTCATCCGACAGCCTGCGCCAGGCGCTGGAGCTCTACATCCTGCACTTCCCCGTCTACCGCACCTATCTCGCGGGCCAGGGCCCGAACGCGCATGATCGCGAGCTGATCGATGAGACCATCGCGCGCGCACGCGCCGACTGGTTCGCGGCCGACGATGGCATTTTCGATTTCCTGCGCGACACCATCACCATGGACCTGCTCAAGCCGGGACGCCCCCCGCATAGCGCGCTGCGGGTGCGGCGCTTTGCGCTGAAGCTGCAGCAGTTCACCGGGCCGGTGATGGCGAAGTCGCTCGAGGACACCGCCTTCTACCGCTATCACCGCCTGCTTGCGCTGAACGAGGTCGGCGGCAATCCGGCCTCGAGCGGCCTGTCCGTCGACGCGTTTCATGCCATGATGGCACGACGCGCCGGGGAATGGCCGCACGGCATGACCGCAACGGCGACCCACGATACCAAGCGCGGCGAGGATGCCCGCGCGCGGCTGACGGCGCTACCCGAAATCGCGGACGAATGGGCCGCAGCGGTCGCGCGCTGGAAAGTTTTGAACGCGCCGCATCTCATCGTCGCCGGCGAGACGCGGACGCCCTCGGTGACGGCCGAATACATGCTGTACCAGGCCCTGCTTGGCGCCTGGCCCGTCGGGGAAAGGGACAAGGATTTCACCGCTCGCTTTCAGGCCTACGCATTGAAGGCGGCGCGCGAGAGCAAGGCGGAGACGAGCTGGCTCAACCCGAACACGGCCTATGAGGAGGGATTGCGATCGTTCATCGAACGCATCCTTGAGCCGGCAGTCTCAGGCGAATTCCTGGGCATGCTGGATACGCTGGCGCAGCGCCTGGCGCTTCTCGGCGCCCTCAACTCACTCGGCCAGGTGACGCTCAAGGCGATGCTGCCGGGTGTGCCTGATTTCTATCAGGGCACCGAGCTCTGGGACTTGTCCTTTGTCGATCCCGACAACCGCCGACCGGTCGACTTCGCAGCCCACGCCAGGCTGCTCGCCGCGCTCGAGACGCCCGATTGGGCGCGGCTCGCACGGGACTGGCAGAGCGGCGAGCTGAAATTCGCCTGGACGCGACGGCTCCTGAAGCTGCGCAGCGAGCAGGCCGAGTTGTTCACATCGGGCGATTACCAGCCGCTCGAGGTGAGCGGCCCCAACCGCGAGCACGTGATCGCCTTCGCGCGGCGCCACGGCCGCGACGCCGCTATCGTCGCCGTTGCCAGATGCCTCGCGCCGTTCACCGACAACGGCCGTGTCTGGCCGCGTATGGACTCATTGGAAGGCAGCGTCAGCATGCAGGGATTTTCGCTCGACGGTGAGAATGCGAATTTGCGGGAGCTTCCCCTGGCATCGCTGTTTGCAACTTTGCCTGTCGCGGTGCTGAAGGCGCGCCCCGCGACCGCAAGCAAGCGTCTGCGGCATCGCATCACTGCCTGAAACGGGAAAGGCCGTCCGGGATCGAACGGCCGGACGGCCCGGCGGACGTCGTGCCGACTCGTGGGTCGGTTCCCTCCCCCGCACGAAGCCCAGTATCCGCAGGACTGCGTTAACGACAAGCTTACACCTCGCGCCGCGCGCGTCTTTCGCACAGACTTTCGTTGCTGCAACGCGGCGGCAGCCGGTCAATCCTTCTTCGTGAGCAGCAACTGGCCGCGGCTCCGAATCGCCGTCTGTGCGGCTTGTGCAAAGCGTTGCAGGAGCCAGGGCAGCATGACCTCGAGACGGACATGGTCGTCGTCGACATCGATCTGTCCGCTCGCCACTTGTCCGATGGCGCGCACGCGAAAGAACATCCGATTGCCGTCCCAGCGTTCCTCGTCGATCTTCAGCACCGGCACGCTGGCGGCAGCGCGCGCGAGTCCGCCCTTGAGGCGGCGTATGGCTTCCTCGCGGCCCAATCGGTGCGGGAGCGAAACAACAAGCGGTTCTGACATCGACAAATTCCTCCTTGCCTGCTCGATGTAATTTCCTCGACCGGGCAAGTGAAGGCCGCGATGGCCGAATTATCGCGTCGCAGCAACGGAACCTTCAACATTCCCCACGGTTGCTTCGCCTGGATAGCTCGCAGGCAAACGGGCTGGAGGAGGTCATCTATGTCGATTGCAACCATTATCCTGATCATTCTTATCATCGCCTTGCTCGGCGGTTTCAGCGGCATCGGCGGCGGACCGTTCTACGGCACGGGCTATTACGGCGGCGGCGGCCTGGGCCTCGTCATCGTGATTTTGCTGATCCTGATACTGTTAGGTCGGATTTGATCGGCGCAATTTCCACGTCACATCCGTGTCAACCGTCATCACCCGCGAAAGCGGGTGATCGAGTATTCGGCATCTGTCGTGACTGGATTGTCGCGGCGCGACCGGATCTTCCGCTTTGCGTAGAGGATGGCGAGCGTGCGCGGGAAACAGCCTATCCCGTCTTCGCGGCCAGCTTCTTCATCGCCGGTTTGATCGAGGACGCCGCATCGTCGTAGCCCTGCCACGCCTTGCTCCTGGCGAGCAGCGCCGGCACCGAGCGTATGGTGTAGCGCTTCGGATCGAGGTCGGCTTTCACCTGGGCCCAGGTCAGAGGCATCGATACGGGAGCGCCTTCGCGGGCGCGCGGCGACAGCGGCGCCACCGCGGTCGACATGCGATCGTTGCGCAGGTAGTCGAGGAAGATCTTGCCCGTGCGCTTCTGCTTCGACATGTTCAGCAGATACTGCTCGGGGGCGTCGTTCGCCATCCATTGGCAAACGCCTTGCGCAAAGGCCTTTGCCTCTTTCCAACCGACCTTGTCCTTCGCGCCATGGAGCAGCGGCACCACGACATGAAGGCCCTTGCCGCCCGTCGTCTTGCAGAAGCTGTCCAGGCCGACATCGGCCAGGCGCTGGCGCATCTCCTTGGCGGCCGTCACCACATGCGCAAATCCGACATCGGGCGCGGGGTCGAGATCGAACACCAGTCTCCCCGGCGTGTCATAGGCGGAGGGCGCACAATTCCACGGGTGCAGCTCGAGCCCGCCGATCTGGGCGACCGCGGCGAGCCCTTCGATCCGATCGATCTGCAGGTAAGGCTTTCGGTCGCCGGAGACCCGCGCGAGTTCGAGGAACTTCGGCGTGCCCTGCATGGCATGGCGCTGGAAAAAGCATCCGCCGTGAATGCCGTCGGGGCCGCGGATGATGGAAGAAGGCCGGCCCTTGATATGGGGAATCAGCCACTCGCCGACCGCCTCGAAATAACGCGCCAAGTCGAGCTTCGTCACCGGCGCGCCATCGCCGCCATCGGGCCACAGCTCCTTGTCCGGCTTCGAGATGACGACGCCCATCACCTCGGAGGATTTTGCCTGCGCGACACGTCCAGGCGCGCGCGCCGCGCCCCGTGCCTTGGCGCTCACACGCCCAATGGGCTTGGCTGCCTTGGTCATGACAGGCTCTTCCGCCCTCACCTCGTCCGCCGGCTTGTCCTGCCGCAGGCCCTTGAACGCCGCCTGCCGGATGTTGCCGTCGCCGGTAAAGCCTGCGAACTCGATCTCGGCGACGAGCTCGGGCCTCAGCCAGTGCACGTCGCGTGTCTTGCGCGGCGCATTCTTGCCGACGAACGGGCGCTCGTCCGATGTTGCGGCTTTCAGCGCCGGCATGATCCGCTTCACGGTGTCCTGGCCAAATCCCGTGCCGACCGTGCCGATATAGGTCAGATGACCATCGCGATAGGCGCCGGCGAGCAGCGAGCGGAATTTGCCGTTGGTCGTCTTGTAGCCGCCGAGCACGACCTCATGGCCCGGCCGCGCCTTGGTCTTGGTCCAGCTCTCCGAGCGCCCCGAACGATACGGCGCGGCAAGCCGCTTGGAGACGATGCCCTCCATCGACAGCTGCCGCGCCGATTCCATCACCGTCTCGCCGTCCGCTTCGAAATGCTCGACATAGCGGATGCATTTCGCTCTCCTGCCCAACAGCTGCTTCAGCTGCGCCTTGCGCTCGGCGAGCGGCAGGCGGCGCAGGTCCATTCCTTTTGCAAACAACAGGTCGAAGGCGAAGAAAACCAGCTTGTCCGTCTTGCCGTCCGCAATCGCGGCCTGCAGCGCGGAAAAATTCGGCACGCCGCCGGCATCGAGCGCGACGATCTCGCCGTCGATGATGGCATCGGGAAGCGCAGCGGCCTCCTTGGCGATGGCGGCGAATTTCGCCGTCCAGTCCAGCCCCTTGCGTGTCTTCAGGCTGACCTCGCCATCCTCGACACGAAGCTGGATGCGGTAGCCGTCGAACTTGATCTCGTGGCCCCAGCCTTCGCTGCCCGGCGGCTCGTTCACCGGCGTGCAGAGCTCCGGCGGGACGAAGTCAGGCATCTGCGCGATCTTGGCGGCCCTTGCAGCCGGCTTCGCCGCCGTATCGACACTCGCCTTCGCCGCCGCACGGGTGTCGGCGGCATCCCCGCGGTTCGAATGCCAGACCGCGTCTTTCCTGCCTCGGCCGGTCCCGGTCAGCATGAACGGCTTCGGTGCGCGCCCCTTGCCTCGTGCGATCTCATCCATCGATCGTCCCGAGGCGACCGAGCGGTCCTCGTCGAGGACGGTGTTCTCCTCCCCCTCCCGCGCATCGCCGTCGCGATGCTTGATCAGGAGCCAGTTGGTGCGCTTGCCGCCGCTGCGGTCGTGGCGCATGCGCACCAGGACCCAGCTGCCGTGCAGCTTGTCGCCATCGAGGGTGAATTTGAGATCGCCCTTCTTGAAGCCGCGTTCGGGGTCGTCGCCGTCCCAATAGCCGCGGTCCCAAATCATCACCGTGCCGCCGCCGTACTCGCCTTTCGGGATGGTGCCTTCGAAATCGCCGTAGTCGAGCGGATGATCCTCGACCTCGACGGCGAGCCGCTTGTCATGCGGATCGAGCGAAGGGCCCCGCGTCACGGCCCAGGACTTGAAGACGCCGTCGAACTCCAGCCGCAGATCATAATGCAGCCGGGTCGCCGCATGCTTCTGGATCACGAAGCGGCGCCGCTTGGACGGCGCGACCTTCGCCTCGCCGGAAGGTTCGGCCGTCTTCTCGAAGTCCCGCTTCTTGCGGTAGGTGGAGAGATCCCTGAGCAGCACGATCGATCTTCCCCTGTCATCCTTCTCTGTCGCCTTGACGCGAAACCCTATCACGCACGCTTTGCGTCCCGGAACAAAAACCCGCGGCCCCTCGTTGGGGTTCCGAAATCATTGCTCAAAAGGCCTTAAAAGGCTGGAAATCCTCGGAGATCGCAAATGGCCCCCCGCGCCTATTGGAAGGGATCGCTCAAGCTCTCCCTGGTCAGCTGCCCGGTCGTCCTCTACCCCGCCACGACCAGCGCGACAAAAACCCGCTTTCACCTGATCAACAAGGAGACTGATCACCGGCTGAAGCAGCAGATGGTCGATACCGAGACCGGCGATGTCGTCGAGGGCGACCAGAAGGCGCGCGGCTACGAGCGGAGCAAAGGCGAGTATATCGAGATCGAGAAGGAGGAGCTTGAGTCGATCCAGGTCGAGAGCACGCACACCATCAACATCGACAGCTTCGTTCCCGAAGCGGAGATCGACGAGCGCTACATCAACCGCCCCTATTACATCGCGCCCGACGGCAAGGTCGGCCTCGACGCCTTCGCCGTCATTCGCGACGCCATGAAGGACCAGGGCCGGGTGGCGCTGGCCCGCATCGTGCTCACCAACCGCGAACATGTGTTGGCGATCCAGCCCTGGGGCAAAGGCCTGCTCGCGACCACGCTGCGCTACCCCTACGAGGTGCGCGAGGCCGACGACTATCTCGACGACATCAAGACGCCGAAAATCACCAAGGACATGATCGAATTGGCCCGGCATATACTCGACGCTAAGGCTGCGCATTTCGATCCGTCGACCTTCCAGGACGAGTATGAGGAAGCCTTGAAGGCGCTGGTGCGGCGCAAGGCGGCCGGCAAGCCGATCAAGGTCCAGGCGCCGCAGGAGCGGCCGGACAATGTCGTCAGCCTGATGGACGCGCTGAAGCAGAGCCTGGGTCGCGGATCGGCAAAACGCACGACGCAAGCGCCGGTGCGGCGACGGGCGCCGCATCGACGCTCCCCGACGAAAGCCCATCGCTCGTCCGCAAGGCGGCGGAAGGCTGGCTGAAACTTCATTTCGAGGAGCAACGCGACGAAGCAATCCGGCGTCGCGCGTGTGGCTCCGGATTGCTTCGCTGCGGCTCGCGGGAGCGAGTTGTCGCTAACGTTTCGACCTCTTGGACGACTTCCGCTTCTTCGAAGTCTTTCGTTTGCTCGACATCTTCTTCGAGGACTTCTTCGGCGGCACCTTCTTGCCCTCGCGGCGCGCTTCCGACAATCCGATCGCGATCGCCTGCTTGCGGCTCTTGACCTTGCGTCCCGAGCGTCCGCTCTTCAAGGTCCCGGCCTTGCGCTTCTTCATCGCGCGGCCGACCTTGGCCGATGCCTTCCTGGAATATTTGCGTGCCATGGTCATCCTCCCGGCAATGGGAAGTAATTCATCGCAGCGCGCGATGGTTCCAGGTTCGAGAACCTTGCGCGGAGCTAATCCGGCGCCCGCAGGCGATAGCCGATGCCGGTCTCGGTCAGTACGAACTGCGGCCGCTCCGGATCGACCTCGATCTTCTGGCGGAGCTGGCGGACATAGACCCGCAGATATTGCGCATCGGTCAGCTCGTCCCAGAGCTCCTTGAGCAGGAAGCGATGGGTCAGCACCTTGCCGGCGTGCTGCACCAGGACGCGCAAGAGCTCATATTCCTTCGGCGACAATTTGATCTCGCGCTCGCCGACCTTCACGATGCGGCGCACCAGGTCGACCGAGAGATCGCCGGTGCGAAACACCGGCCGCTCGCCATGGACCTGCAATTGATGCCGCAGCGCCGCGCGCAGCCGCGCCAGCAGCTCGTCCATGCCGAACGGCTTCGTGACGTAGTCATCGGCGCCGAGGTCGAGCGCCTGCACCTTGCCAGCCTCGTCACCGCGGCTCGACAGCACCACGATGGGCACGCTGTCGTCGCGGGCACGGATCATCCGCAGCAGCTCGTGACCCTGGATATCGGGCAGGCCGAGATCGAGAATGACCAGCGCCGGATGCTCGGCGAGCAGCTCGAGTGCCACCTTGCCGTTGGGGGCTTCCAGGATGTCATAGCCCTGTGTGGTCAAGCCCATCCGCAGCAATTTGCGGATCGGCGGCTCGTCGTCGACGACGAGCACCTTGATCGGCGGCGCGCTCATGCGGCGGTATCCAGCGTCTTGGCGTCTGCCGGGATCGGCAGACGGATGGTGAGGATGGCACCGCGACGGTCGGTGCGGTTGGCTGCGAATATCTTGCCATGCATGGCCTCGACGAAGCCCCGCGAGATGGCAAGGCCGAGGCCGGTGCCCGGACGGACGTGATCCGTCTTCTGCACCCGGTAGAACTTGTCGAACACGCTCTCCAGCTCGCCTGGCGGAATGCCTTCGCCCTCGTCGGCGATCTGCAGCGTCACGGAATCCGCATCGCGAAAGCCCCGGATCGAGACCGTGGTGTCGGGCGAGGAATATTTCGCGGCATTGTCCAACAGGTTGAACAGCACCTGCTCGAACAGAACCGCGTCGAGCTGAAGCATCGGCAGATCGCCGGCGAGCTCCAGCGAGACCTTGTGGCGCGAGAGAATCTTGCTGGCACGCCGGAGCGCGCTGCCGACGATCTCACCGACATCGTGCGGCGCCGCGTTTGGCACGATGGCGCCGGACTCCAGCTTGGTCATGTCGAGGAGGTTGGCGATGAAGCGGTTGAGCCGCTCGGATTCGTCGATCACGGTGGCCAGGAGATCGCGCTTCTGCTGGTCCGACAACCCGGTTTCGAGGTCGCGCATGGTGGAGGCCGCGCCAAGCACCGAGGCGAGCGGCGTCTTCAAATCGTGGGAGATCGAGGTCAACAGCGCCGAGCGCAGCCGTTCCGATTCGATGGTGCGCTTGACGCGGTCCATGTCTTCCACCAGCAGCACGCGCTCGATGGCGAGCGCGCCCTGGTCCATCAGCGCGTCGAGCAGCCGGCGCTGGTCCGGCGTCAGCAAGGGACCCGTGCGGTCGTTGTCGATGCCGATCACGCCGATCGAGCCGCGCCCGGTACGCATCGGCAGGAACAGACGCTTGGCGCCCGGCAGCGTATCCGACCCGCGCCCTGCGACGCGATCGTTGCTCCAGGCCCAGTTCGCGGCCGCGAGGTCGGCCTGATCGAGCTGGTCCTCAGGCGGATAGCCGGCCTTCACCGTCAGCACGGCGTCCTCGGGCAGCAGCAGCACCACGCGCACCTTCAGCATCAGCGCGGCCTGATAGGCCGTCGCCCACAGCACGTCGTCGAGCGTCGCGGTGCCCGCAAGCTTGCGGCTGAAAGCATAGAGCTGTTCGGTCATCCTGATCCGGCCAATCGCCGTATCGGCCTGCGTGCGCACCCGCGCCGCAACGTTGGACACCAGGATCGCGACCACCATGAAGAGGCAGAAAGCCGCGATGTTGGTCGGATCGGTGATGGTAAAGGTGTAGATCGGCGGCAGAAAAAAGAAATTGTAGGCAAGCGATGCCGCGACGGTGGCAAGGATCGACGGCCACAGGCCATAGCGCACGGCAACGCCGACCACCGCCGTCAACAGCACAAGATCGACATTCTCGATGCCGAACCAGGGCTGGATCAACTCGGCCGCCGCAAGTCCGATCGCAACGATCCCCAGGGCCATCAGATAGGGCCGCGGATTGAACGGCTCGGACCGCGGCGCCGTCTGCACCGTGCTTTGGGTCACGGGCGTCAAAGGCGGCTCTTCGCCCGCGATCACGTTGACGGTGATGTTGCCGCCGCGGCGCACCAGATCGTGCACGACGGAGCCGTGCATCATCTCGAACAGGCGAGAGCGAATCGACTTGCCGATGATGATCTGGGTGACGTTGTTGGCCTGCGCGAATTTGATGATGTCGTCGGCGATGCGGCGCTCGACGCCGGGAATGGTCAGCGCCTCCGCGCCCAGCGCTTCCGCGAGCCGCAACGTGTCGGCGAGCCGGTCGCGCTGCTCGTCGGTCAATTGCAGGCTGCGCCGCGTCTCGATCGAGATCGCCGTCCAGGGCGCGTGGACGCGGTCGGCAATGCGCTTGGCCTGGCGCACCAGCCCCGCGGCGCGCGGGTCCTCGCTGACGCAGACCAGAATGCGCTCGCCCGCCGCCCAGGGCCCGGCGATGGCATTGGCCTGCATATGAGTGAGCAGCTGCTCGTCGACCCGGTCGGCAGTGCGGCGCAGCGCGAGCTCGCGCAGCGCGGTCAGGTTGCCGGGCGAGAAATAATGCTCCAGCGCGCGCTCGGCCTGCCGGGGCACATAGACCTTGCCCTCCTTCAGGCGCTGCATCAGATCGTCGGGCGTGAGATCGATCAGCTCGATGGCGTCGGCGCGGTCGAACACCGAATCGGGCACGGTCTCGCGCACCCGTACATGAGTGATCTGGGCGACGACGTCGTTGAGGCTCTCGATATGCTGGATGTTGACCGCGGTATAGACGTCGATGCCGCGCGACAGCAGCTCCTCGACATCGAGATAGCGCTTGGGATGGCGAGAGCCCGGCGCGTTGGTGTGGGCGAGCTCGTCGACGATGGCGATCTGCGGGTGGCGCGCGATCACCGCGTCGAGATCCATTTCCTCGATGATCTGACCGCGATATTCGAGCCGCTTGCGCGGGATGATCTCGAGCCCGCGCAACAGCGCCTCGGTCTCGGCCCGGCCGTGGGTCTCGACAAGGCCGACCACGATGTCGGCCCCGCCCTTCAGCCGGGCATGCGCGCTCTGCAGCATTTCGTAGGTCTTGCCGACGCCGGGCGCCGCGCCCACGAAGATCTTCAGCCGGCCGACGCCGCCATGCTCGCGCTTGGCGGCCTCCAGCAAGGCTTCCGGCGAGGGGCGTTGTTCGGGATCGCGGCGCTGCTGGACCATGCCGTTATTATAGTGCGCGGAGCCGCGCTGTCATAGCTCACTTCATTTCGATGCGGCGGCATCGAGCGCAAGGTTAAGGGCAAGTACATTGACGCGCGGCTCGCCCAGCAGACCAAGCAGGCGGCCCTGCGTGTTCTCGGTGACCAGCTCATGGAGCCGCGCCTCCGGCAAATTGCGAGCTTTGGCGACCCGCGGCACCTGGAAGAGTGCCGCCTCGGGCGAAATGTCCGGATCGAGGCCCGAGGCCGATGTGGTGACGAGATCGGCCGGCACCGGGCTTGACGGGTTTTCCGCCTTCAGCTTCTCCACGTCGTCCTTGATCCGGTCGTCGAGGGCCTTGCTGGTCGGACCGAGATTGGAGCCGCCCGAATTGGCCGCATTATAGGGCGCAGCAACCGTCTTGGACGAATCAGCCGGGTCCGGCGCGGTGGTCGCCGAGGGGCGGCCGTGGAAATATCGGTCGCTCTTGAACTCCTGGCCGATCAGCGCCGAGCCGACAACCTTGCCATCTCGCTCGATCAGGCTGCCCTGAGCCTGTTTCGGAAAGATGGCGCCGGCAACGCCGGTCATGGCGAGCGGATAGGCAAGCCCCGTGATCAGGGTGAGTGCCAGCAGCACGAGGATGGCGGGACGAATTTCGCGAAGCATGGTTGGTCTCCTAAAGTCTATCCGACATTGCGAGGAGCGTTAGCAACGGAGCAATCCAGTAGTTGAGAGCGATTCCGGATTGCTCCGCTCGCATTGACGGTCAAGCCAAATGCAGGGCCGCGACCGCGAGGTCGATGACCTTGATGCCGATGAAGGGAATGATGATGCCGCCGAGACCATAGATCAGAAGGTTGCGGCGGAGCAGCGCGCCGGCGCCGATCGCGCGATAGGCGACGCCTTTGAGCGCGAGCGGAATCAGCGCGATGATGATCAGCGCGTTGAAGATGATCGCCGACAGGATCGCACTCTGCGGGCTCGCCAGGTGCATGATGTTGAGCACGTTGAGCTGCGGGTAGAACGCCAGGAACATCGCGGGGATGATAGCGAAATATTTCGCCACGTCATTGGCGATCGAGAACGTCGTCAGCGCGCCGCGGGTCATCAGCAGCTGCTTGCCGATTTCGACCACCTCGATCAGCTTGGTGGGGTTGGAGTCGAGATCGACCATGTTGCCGGCCTCGCGCGCGGCCTGCGTGCCTGTGTTCATGGCGACGCCAACATCGGCCTGCGCAAGCGCAGGCGCGTCGTTGGTGCCGTCGCCGCACATGGCGACCAGCTTGCCCTTGGCCTGCTCATCGCGGATCAGCTTGAGCTTGTCCTCGGGCGTTGCCTGCGCCAGGAAATCATCGACGCCGGCTTCGGCGGCAATGGCAGCGGCCGTCATCGGATTGTCGCCGGTGATCATGATGGTGCGGATCCCCATGCGGCGCAGCTCGGCAAAGCGCTCGCGGATGCCGCCCTTGACGATGTCCTTGAGCTGCACGACACCGAGCAGCCGGCCGTCCTTGGCGACCGCAAGCGGCGTGCCGCCGGACTTGGCGATCTCGTCGGCGATGGCATGCAGCTCGCGCGTGGCATCCGAGGCCGGTCCGGTCTGGATCGACC